>CAYYQW010000038.1:2097-36499 GCA_964472505.1 uncultured Bacteroidaceae bacterium
CGCTAATATCAATCATGCACATATCCATACAAATATTTCCAACGATGGGAGCTTTTCGCCCGCGTACGATGAACGACCACGCTCCGCGGCTCAGGCTTCGGCGCAAGCCGTCGGCATAGCCAATGGGAACTACGGCGATGCGGCTGTCGCGACTGACTTTCCCGGCGCGAGAGTAACCCACGGTTTCATCGGCTTTTATGTGGCGTATTTGCGAAATACGACTCATCAGGCTGCTTACATTTTGTAGCTTAGAAGCATTGTTCGGACTGAATCCGTACAAACCGATTCCGAGCCGCACCATATCAAATTGAGCTTCGGGAAAGCGTTCCGTACCCGATGAATTAGCAATATGTCGGATAATTTTGTAGGGAAATGCGTTTTGTATTTTTTGGCTAATGCGCTCAAAACGACTAATCTGACTGTGCGTAAAATCGTCTTGCTCCGGCTCATCGGCTGCTGCCAAATGTGAAAAAACCGATTGTATTTTGATGTTTTTTATGTTTTGAAGTTTCTTTATCAGTTGGTCAATTTCGCTTTCGGCAAAACCGAGCCGGTTCATTCCGGTTTCAATTTTTATATGGATACCCAAACGTATATTGGTTTGCATACGAATTTTTTCAGCCAAAGCTTGTAAAATTTCAAAGCTGTAAATTTCCGGTTCCAAATTATAATCGGGTAGTATCTCAAGGCTCGAAATTTCGGGGTTCATAATCATTATGGGCAGGCTGATGCCTTCATGTCGCAGGCGCACGCCCTCATCGGTAATGGCAACGGCCAGATAATCAACCTGTTCGTGTTGTAAAATGCCGGCGATTTCGTGCGTTCCGCTTCCGTATGAAAAAGCTTTCACCATAGCCATTATGCGGCAATCTTTTGGGATTTTTGATTTGAAGAAATTCAGGTTGTGTACGAAAGCTTCTAAATTTATTTCCAATCGGGTGCGATGATTTTTTTGTTGCAAGCGTTGGCTGATGCGTTCAAAAGTAAATTCCCGGGCTCCTTTTATGAGAATGGCTTCACGATGAAAATTCTTATCCTTTATTTTTCTAAGAAAACTTTCGGTTGTCGGAAAGAAATGAGCTTCCGGAATTTGTGTAAACCGGTCGCGGTATTTATTCAGCTCAGAGCCTATCCCGATAAATTTGTCGATTTCGGCCGCTTCAATCATTTGAACCACACGACTGTAAAGTTGATTTTTTTGTTTGCGGCATTGTTTGATGTCAGACAAGATGAGTGTTTTTTGCTTTTGTGCCGTTTGTTTTTTCAGCAAGTCCAAGGCAATGGAAAGCGAGTTGATATCGGAATTATAACTGTCGTTAATTATTGTACAATTGTTAATGCCTTTGATTTGTTCTAATCGCATTTCAATATCCGGAAGCGTTTCAAAAGCTTCCGGCGGAATGGTTTTTTGCAGGTTTTGCGAAAAAATATAGGCCAAACAATGCCCAATATTATTTAGCGAAGCTAAGTCGTCTTGGCGGATGTGGAAAATATAATGTTCCGACTTATAATCAGCACTTATTATGCTGCCGTTTTTTGTATGGCTGAAATTGAGTTTTAAATCAGCCTTTGTGTCGGAAGAAGACCATGAAAATTTTTTCACGCTTTGCAATTCTGTTTGAATAATAGCTTTAGCTGATGTGTTTTCGTTGTTGTAAATCAGTAGTTTGCAGTTTTTGAAAAGTTGCAGTTTCTCAATAATTTTTTGACTTTCACTCTCAAAATTTTCCCGATGCGCATCGCCTATGCCGGTAAAAATTCCGATTTGCGGACGAATAATTGTTTCCAATTTTTCCATTTCACCCGGAAGGGAAATACCGGCCTCAATTAGGGCTGTATCGTATTGATTATCGAGCAGCATCATGGACAAGGGCACGCCGATTTGAGAGTTATAACTTTTGGGGCTGCGGATGATTTCTTCCCGGTATTTGAGCAGATGAAACAACCATTCTTTTACACTCGTTTTGCCGTTGCTTCCGGTAATTCCGATGATTTTACCCCTGAAATTTTCACCGGAAAATTGCCCCAGCTTTTGCAGGGCTTGAAGCGTATTGCCGCAGATAATAAATGCGGCATCTTTAAGCTGCCGGAACACTTGGCGCTGCTCCGAAACAATGAAACAACGCAGTCCTTTTCGGTATAAATCTTCAATATAATCATGTCCGTTATGGCGTTCGCCGATTAGCGCCATAAATGCTTTTTGTTGATTGGTATCGTATTTTCGGCTGTCGGTAATGATGTCAGTAATGATTATATCTTCCGGCCCGCTAAGTCGAGCGTCTGTGATTTGGCTTATTTGCAGGCTTGTGAATTTTTGCATGGTGTGAATTTTGTTTGGCTAAATTAAAAAAGATTGCGGGCTTATCTTTGTTTGCTGCCGTAAATTATTTCTGTTTTACGATGTTAAAAAACAAAAATAAGCCCTGAAAAGGCGAAATATTTCGCTAATAATCAAATTATTGTAACTCCGTAAAGTAGAATTATTCTTCCTTTTTGTATTTTTTTCGCAAATCTGAAAAAAATATTACTTTTGGGTAAATATATACATTCTATATTCACAACTATCAATGAAGAACAAACTTATACTAACAGCAATTATTTTTTTAGGCGTTTTTCTCAGCATGGCCGGAGGCTGTAAAGATAAAGACAGCGTTTTGCCTGATAAGCCCGAATTGCCGGAAGCCGGCCAAAATGAGATTATTGCGCATAAAGCCTATACTTTATCATACAGCGAGTTGCACGAGCAGGCCGAATGGGTAGCTTATGTCTTAACAGCACAACAGGCTGCTGCCGAAGATTTTGACCGAACGGATGATTTTAGGGAAGACCCGAATATATCTACCGGCAGTGCCGAGTTGAATGATTATTCCGGATCCGGTTATGACCGAGGGCACTTGATGCCGGCCGGCGATTGTCGTTGGGATGAAACGGTTATGAGTGAAAGTTTTTTTATGAGTAATATGTCGCCGCAAGAACCGCAGTTTAATCGGCAGCGCTGGCGTTTTCTTGAAATGCAGGTTCGGCAGTGGGCCATTGATCACGGCGGAATATATATAGTAACCGCCGGAATATTAAGCGATAATTTAACGACTATCGGCGAAAATGAAGTTGCCATACCCGAATATTATTATAAGGTTATTGTTGATATGGATGTTTCCAAAGGTATAGCTTTTTTAATGCCGAATGAGAATTTGAATGATCGACGTATTCAGGAGTTTTTTACTACGATCGATTCGGTTGAAATGCAAACAGGGCTGAATTTCTTCCCTTGGCTTTCTAAAGATGATGAACTAACAATTGAGAGTAAAACAGATACCGCGCACTGGGGTTTTAATTATTATTAATTTCTAATCTATAACTATTATGAATGTACTAATCGGAGGAGGTTCGGGTTTGCTTGGTAATGCGGTGCGTGAACTGCTTGAAGAACAAGGTCATCGTGTGGCAATTTTGAGTCGAAGCGAGCATGTTGAGGGTGTAAATTCTTTTCAGTGGGATGTTGAGGAGCGTTATATTGAGGATGAAGCCATTCGTTTTGCCGATGCAATAATAAATTTGGCCGGAACCAATTTGGCCGGAAAGCGGTGGAATTTGAGTCAGAAAAAAAGTATTATTAACAGTCGTGTGCAATCTACCCAGTTGTTAGTAACCGCTGTTGAACGCTTACAAAAACCTTTGTTAAGTTTTGTTTCTGCCTCAGCTATAGGGTATTACGGCAGTGTAACTGAAGATACTGTTTTTAAAGAAAGCGACCCGCCCGGAACTGATTTCTTGGGTCAGACCTGTGAAATTTGGGAAAAAGCAGCTGATTTGTTTACTCAGATGAATATCCGAACCGTCAAGATGCGTGTCGGTGTGGTTATGTCTGAAAAAGGCGGAATGCTGAAAGAAGTTTTGCCGATTTTTAAAAAATCGCTCGGAGCTCCTCTCGGCTCCGGAAAACAGGCATTGCCTTGGGTGCATATTGAAGATGTGGCCCGTATGTTTGTTTTTGCGCTTGATAATCCGGAATTAAACGGAGCTTATAATGCCACAGCACCCAATCCGGTTACAAACAAAGCTTTTACGCACGCACTTAATAACGCTTTGGGTAAGAAAACACGGCTTCCGAATGTGCCCGGATTTATTTTAAAATTGCTTTTTGGAGGCTCCGCAACTTTAATGTTGGACGGAACTCCGGTTTCATCTAAGAAAATACAGAATACCGGTTTTAAACATAAGCATCCGGATATTCATTCGGCTTTGAACGATATTTTATTGAGAAAATAAGCCGGTTTTTAATACAAATGTTTTTCATTCTGTTTATTGGAGAAATACTTCATAAACTGTATACGTTCAAAAAGCCCGGCATTCATATTTTTTCCGTAACTGAGCTTACCTTTGAAATCGCTGATGTTTTCGTAGCCTTTTTCTTTCATAAAAAGTAAAAGGCCTTCATTAATCAGCTTCACGGCATCGGCGCCGTGTTTGTAGAGGGCAGAAACTACCTGTACTGCAGATGCGCCGGCAAGCAGTTGTTTGATTGCACCGCGTGCATTGTGTACTCCGGTAGAAGCAGCTAAATCGCACTCGACTTTGTTGGCTGACAGTGCAATCCGGCTAAGGCTGATTCCAATATCCGAGGGCTCCGATAAGATGTTTTCGCTTACAACGGTTTCGGTTTTGATATCAATATCGGGCATATAAAAACGGTTAAACAGCACCAAACCGGAAATACCGCTTACGGAAAGTCGCTTGATGATTCCTCCCAAATCGGCAAAGTAATGACTGATTTTTGCAATTACGGGAAGTGAGGTGTTTGCAATGGCTTCCTGCACAATTTGAATGTGTTTTTCTTCAATATCTTTTTCCGAGTCTCCGGATGAAGCAGGAATAAACAGGTTGATTTCGAGAGCATCAGCACCGGCATTTTCTATGGTGTGAGCAAAATGAATCCATTCGCCGGGACTTACACAGTTGATGCTTCCTATAATGGGCAATTGTGTTTTTTTCTTAGCTTCCGAAATAAGATTTGTATATTGTGTAAGGGTTTCGTCCTTGATTCGATAATCGAGATAATCCAAGTTTTCAATATCGGCATTTGTTCCGGTTGCATCTTGCAGCATTTTGTTGTGTTCTCCGAGAATTTCTTCCTCAAAAAGGGATTTTAATACAACAGCCCCGGCGCCTTGTTTTTCCAGTTCAATGATGTTCTTTATGTTATTGGAAAGGGCGGAGCTTCCGGCAATGATTGGGCTTTTAAGCTGCAGCCCCGCAAATTTGCAGTTTAGCTTTGGCATAATGATTCCGTTTTGGTTTAAAAAATAAAACTAAGCATTTGTCGGCAGATTAACAAACCTTTTGTCATGCTTAGCGGAAATAAAAAAGTGCAAAGCCGGATTGAGTCAGCTTTGCACTTGTTTAATCTGTGTTTTTTTACAAAAATTCTATTTTTCTGAATTAGTGGCTTTTGTATATTCAGTAATGAAATCACGCTGAGATTTTGCCAGATTTACCATGTACAGCACAATGCTTTTGGTTTCTGTCAGTATATTAAAATAAAGCATGCTGTTTCTGGTGCCGGCGTCTCCGTGTTTAATACGCTTCACTTGTGTTTTGCGTAAGCCCTGTATAACATCCAGAATTTCTTCCTGCTTTTCGTTTATGGCATCAAAATTATCGAAATTTTTGCTGCTTATGGCTCCCGTAATCATTTTGGACAATTCCGATTTAAGAGCGGCAAGCTTTTCCAATTCTTCGGCCTGCTCCGGCAAAATTGGTTTGTGTTGGTTATCAACGTGCTTGTATATGGGCTCTACAACATAGTGCAGCGAGTGGGCAATCTCTCGCAGATAATCCATGACTTGCACATAGAAGGGAGCCGTATCTATGGAGCTTACTTCCAATTGCTGAACAGTTTCGTAGATGTTGTCTTTCAGTCGTTTGGCGCGTTTATTAACTACGGTTTCCACCATTACCATTTTTTTGAGCGTTTTTCTTTTGTTTTGAGAAAGCGCTCGCATGGTTTTTTTATAAAGTTGTTGTTCTGAATTTAGAAGATTAACTACATTGTAGGTACACTGCGAAAGGATGTCGGTTGGTTGTTTTTCTTCTCTTTTAATTTCTCGTTTTTCTTTGCGTTCTTTTTTATTACCTGCAAACTGGTTTCTGATGAGTGAAATACCGGCCAAAATCAGCAGCACTAATGCGGATACCAAACCGCCCCAGTTTATTATATTGGCTAAAATAAAGGCAGCCGTAAAAGCAACTAAGGCTGTTATAAACCAACCGGATATTACTGCAAGCACCCCGCTTACTCGATACACGGCACTTTCGCGGCCCCAAGCTTTATCGGCCAGTGAGGTTCCCATGGCCACCATAAAGGTTACATAAGTTGTAGAAAGCGGCAGTTTCATTGAGGTTCCTATCGAAATTAAAATACCGGCTACCATAAGATTAACAGCGGCACGTATAAGGTCAAACGATTGGCTTTTGTTTTGCTTTTCTTTGGGTAAAATAAAGCGGGCTTCAATTTTTTGTTTGAAAGCCGGTGTTACGCTGCGTTCAAAAAGCTGTGAGCCCCCTATGGATAACCGTACCAAAACCCGAGATAATGCCGTTGATTCAAAACGCTCTTCTCCGTCGCCTTGGCGGCTTAAATCAATGGATGTTTTGGTTACTTTGCGTGCCTTTTTCGATAGCCAGAGCGTGGTTACCATTATGGCTCCGGCTGCGAGTAAGTATATCGTAGCGGTTGGGACTTTCTTGCTCAAAGCCGTCATCATAAATTCGCCGGGTTCGGCACCTGAGGCAGCCCAAGCTTTGTAAGAGGATAAACCGGCCATGGGAACGCCTATGAAGTTTACCAAATCATTGCCGGCAAAGGCCATAGCCAGAGCAAATGTGCCAACCAGTATAATGAATTTAAGTATATTGATTTTAAATACAAATTGCAGCAACGCCAAAGCAGCAATCCAAAAAACAATGTTACCTGCTAAGAGCATCGTAATGTTGTCAAGTGTCCATTGATAAATTTGGCTGTCCGGACCTGCAAAGGATGAGCCTTTTAAACCTTTTATTACGATGAAATACATAATAGAAGTTAAGGCAAAGCTACCCCATACGGCACCGTATTGGCGGTAAGTTTTTTCATAATTAAAAGAGAACAGCAAGCGTGAAAAAAATTGTACGATTGCTCCAATGGAAAAAGCTACAACTATTGATAATAATATACCGGCAATAATCGCAAGGGCTTTTGATGTATTGATGTATTCGCCCAAATGATTCAGGCTTTCTTCGTTTTGGTTCATTACTATTATGCTTATGGCTACTGCTGCACCAAGCAATTCGAATACAATAGAAACAGTTGTTGATGTAGGCAGACCGAGGCTGTTAAACAGATCCAACAGAATGACATCGGTAAGCATTACGGCCAGAAAAATGATCATAATACTCTCGAAAGAGAAAAGATCGGGAACAAAGATGCCTTTTCTTGCAACTTCCATCATACCGCCCGAAAAAGTAGCTCCGAATAATACGCCGGCACCGGCTATTATCATAATTACTCTGAGGGGAGCTGCATTTGATCCGATGGCCGAAACCAAAAAATTTACGGCATCATTGCTTACGCCTACTACTAAGTCGGATATTGCCAATACAATTAATATCCCGACCATTACAATAAATACAGTTTCCATAATTATTATTTATATCGAAGCGCAAATGTATAAACAGAAGCCATGCAAATTTGCACGGTAATGTTAAATAATTGTTAAATTTAAGAATACGGTCTTGGTTTTTCAAACAATTTTAGGGTTTTATTTGGCCTGTTTGAGTCTTAATATGCCTGTATGAAACGGTAAAATTTTCTTTGTCAGGTTTTTATTTATTATTGGGTTAAATTTTTTTATATTAAATTTGTGTGAATTTATTAAGTAGAATATCAGACCGGTTTTTTTTTACTAACTTTGCACCCCGTCTAAAAAGATGTTTTCACATGAAGAAAAAAGATACATTACTGTTTTTGGGTTTTGTTTTGTTATTAACTACTATTTTTTTGTCTTTCTTTTTGGCCAATCCGGAAACCATTGAATATTTTCAAAATGATTTCATTTCTTTTTCCGTTTCTGTATTTGCATTAATACTTGTCTTGAGCTATTTGTTTTATATTCTGATTTTGGCCGGCAAAGAAAAAGAAACCGACGGAGAGGGCAGGGAGCATGAGATAGCCGTGCTTAAAGCCAACGAAAGATACCGAAAAGAGTTTCTTGGAAATGTTTCACATGAGCTTAAAACCCCCATTTTCAATATACAGGGTTATGTTTCTACTCTTATGGAAAATGATGTAGAGGAAGAAAAAGTAAGAAAAAAGTTTTTGGAGCGTGCCGATAACAACATTAATCGCCTGATTTCCATTATTAATGATTTGGAAACCATTACACGTTTAGAATCCGGTGAATTGAAACTTAACAAAACGGTTTTTTCCATAGCCAAGTTAGTTTTGGAAGTTATGGAAATGTATGAACATGAGGCTATAAAGCGATTGATTCATTTGGAATTCCCTCACCGAAAATCAGACATAAAAGTCAGAGCCGATCGAGAGAAAATACTCGCCGTAATTTCGAATTTGCTCTCGAATGCCATACATTACGGAAAAGAGGGCGGAATGGCAAAAATAATTCTGAAAGAACTTGACCATACCGTAATGGTATATGTTATAGATGATGGCATAGGCATAACGGAAGAGGAGCAAAACCGAATATTTGAACGATTCTACAGAGTGGATAAAAGTCGGTCCAAAGAATTTGGCGGAACAGGTTTAGGGCTTTCAATTGTTAAGCATATCATCGACCGGCATAAGCAATCGCTAAATTTAGCCAGCATGCCGGGCGAAGGAAGTAAGTTTTCATTTAGTCTTGAGAAAGCATAGGTTTTCATTGCTTCGTAAAATATTTATGTTGTTTTTTAAATAAAAATATATACAGTGAAAACAAAAATCTTATTAGTGGATGATGATGCAGACATCCTGGAATTTCTGAGTTTTAATTTGGAAAAAGAAAATTATGAGGTGCATACCGCTGCCGATGGCGACGAAGGGCTTCTAAAAGCAGCTAAGTTTAAACCGGATTTAATTATTCTGGATGTAATGATGCCAAAACTTGACGGTATAGAAGCTTGCCAAAAAATTCGTACGCTTCCCGACATGCAGGATGTTTTAATCGCTTTTTTGACCGCACGCGGAGAAGATTATTCGCAGATAGCGGGTTTTGATGCCGGAGCCGATGATTATATCACCAAACCCATTAAGCCGAATGTTTTTTTAAAGCGCATCCGCGCATTGCTCAAAAGACGTTCTATCGCTTCCGAATCCGAAACTAAAAACATTACAGCCGGCGATTTGCTTATCGACAGAACGCTATACAAAGTGTTTTACGGTGAAAAGGAAATTACGCTTCCCAAAAAAGAATTTAAGCTCATAAGCCTCTTAGCTTCCAAACCCGATAAAGTATTTACCCGCGATGAAATATATAACGATATTTGGGGCGATTCGGTTGTGGTAGGCGACCGCACCATTGATGTTTACATTCGCAAATTACGAAAGAAAATTCCGGCCAAACATATCGAAACGGTAAAAGGAGTTGGTTATCGTTATATTGTCTAAAAGTTTTATATTTGTGCATGGTTCTTTTTCTTAATTAATTGCTTTAGCCATGTCCAATAACAAAATCCATTTCAATTTGCAGGAAATTTTCTTTTTCCTCATTCTTATTTTACTTTCCGTAGGATTTTATCATGTATTAAAACCTTTGTTGGCCGATGTCTTTTTGGCTCTTATTCTGGTAATCCTTTTCAATCGTCCGTTTAAATTTATGCTGAAAAAGTTTAAAAAACGACGCTCGCTTGCGGTATCATTAACCCTTGCAACAGCCATTCTTACCATTGTTATCCCCTTGTTTTTTGTGGGGTTTATGCTTACGCAGGAAGTTACTTCAAATTATCAATTACTGAAAAATGAATGGCCTAAGTTACAGGAAGAATTTTCTGAGGAGAACATACAGGCCTTTGTTGATGATTACCCCGTTTTGGAAAAAACCGTCGGAACCATAAATTTTGATGTGGTAGGAGAAAAAATTAATGAATTTGTAGGAGCTGCTACTGAGTTTAGTGTAAAGTTGATTCAGCAGACTTTTACGGGAGTTACCATGATGATTATCCACGTTTTTGTCATTTTATTTTTAATGTACTTTATGCTTTTAGACGGCAAAAGCCTGCTTAATCGCTTGCAATACTTAATACCAATGGCCGATCAAGACGAAGAGGAGTTGCTCTCAAACGTAAAACGCGTTACCGATGCCGTAGTTATTAACACTTTCATGCTCGGGGCTCTGGAAGGAATCTACGGCGGCGTACTGTTTGCCATTCTCGGAATACCCTCACCTTTTTTCTGGGGATTTACTATGGCTATTCTTTCCGTTATTCCTTTGGTGGGAACTAATTCAATAATGGCGCCTATGGGCATTATCCAGTTGCTGCTCGGAAACTATACCGAAGGTATCATTATTTTGGCACTCGGTTCCGGTTTAGTTTTAATTAATCAAAATCTGGTAAGACCCCGTTTAGACGGCAGTAAAAGCGGCATGCATACGGCCATTATTTTTATCGGAACACTCGGCGGTTTAATGTGGATGGGAATTATTGGTTTTTTGGCCGGCCCGCTTATCACCGGTTTATTTCTTACTATTTGGAACCAATTCGGAAAGAAATATCAGGGACGTTTGGAGGGCTACAATCGGGGCGAGAATGACTCGGATGAAGATAATTCATAGCATTCCATACTATTCTGTGCTGTTATAAAAAAAAATGTATATTTGTTTCCGGAATAACGGAAGCTCAATTATGTTGTCGAAAAAACAAGCACTTCAAAAAGCCGCTGATTTATGCGTAAGACGCGAACAATGCGCTTTTGATATCCGAAAAAAACTTGAGAGCTGGCAAATAGACTCAAAAGATTCCGACGAAATTATTCATCGGCTGAAACAAGAAAATTTTATAGATGAAAGCCGATACACTGAATTTTATGTAAAAGATAAGTTTAAACTAAACGGCTGGGGAAAAATCAAAATTCGTTATATGCTCAGAAACAAGCAAATTCCCGAAGCTGTTATAAATGAAAACACAGATAATATCTCGCCGGAGGCTTATCGGCAAAAGTGCAGGAGCCTTATTCAACAAAAATTGGCGAAACTGAAAGAGGAAACTCCCGTAAAAGCTAAGTCTAAAATTATTCGGTTTATGGCAGGGCGAGGTTTTGAAGGGGAGCTTATTATGCAATGCTTAGATGAAATAACAGACTATGATTGAAAAATTTCAGAGTTTATTGGCAGAATTTGATAATGTTCAACTAAATTTTAATGAAAGCAGCCTTTTGGCTTTGAATATCAGCATTGCTTTTATTATGTTTGGCATTGCTTTAGGAATGAAGCGCAGCAATTTTAACGAAATTGCAAAAAGCCCAAAAGCCCTTATAGCAGGAGTTTTTGCTCAGTTTTTATTATTGCCGGCACTTACCTTTGTTATTATTTATTTTGCTAATTTGCCGGTATCGGTTTCTTTGGGTATGCTCCTGGTGGCAGCCTGCCCCGGAGGAAATATTTCCAACTTTATAACTTCCCTGGCCAAAGGAAACGTGGCGCTTTCAGTCAGCTTAACAGCAGTTGCCGATTTGCTTTCTATTTTAATGACTCCTTTGAATTTTACTTTTTGGGGAAATCTGTATATCGGAACTTTACCACTGCAAAACCCTATTGTAATTCCGTTTATGGATGTCATGCAAACCATTATTTTATTGATGGGAATTCCATTGGTATTGGGCCTGCTGTTTGCTCAAAAATTTCCAAAAATCACATCTAAAATATACACGCCTATCAAGAATATTTCAATCATATTATTCATAGGCTTCGTATTTTTTGCCATTCGTGCCAACGGGGAGTATTTTTTCAAATATTGGTATGTTTTGCTGCCTGTTGTGTTTGTTCATAATGCCTTAGCACTGACTATGGGCTTTTTTGGTGCAAGAATTTTACGGCTGGCCAAGAAAAATATCCGTACCATTACCATTGAAACCGGAATACAAAATTCAGGCTTGGCACTTGTGCTTATTTTCAATCAAAAGATATTACCGGAAGGTATGGGCGGAGTTGCCGGCATAGCAGCCATGTGGGGAATATGGCATATTGTTTCCGGATTGGCAATTGGTTTTTTCTGGGCAAAACGGTATTATAAAATCGTACCGGCTAAACAGCAAAGTAAAGTTTAGTTTACTTTTGTGAATTCCCTTCTTATCTTTGGAAGAATTTATCCAAAGCATCCGTTTCCAAAATTTTAATTACCGGCAAACCGGCCGGACTAAAGTTTGGCATGCGACAGGCAAAAAGTCGTTCGGTTAACGATTGTATCTCTTCCTCGGCAAGGCGTTTTTTCCCGTAACCAACGGATGCGCTCTGAGCCGTAAGTGCTGCAATTGTTTCAGTGAATTCCTCTTCGAGATTCTCCGGATTATCTTTCAGTAAGTTTAGAATTTGTTCTATCAAATAATTTTCATCTAAACGTTCAAAGTGCGCAGGCAAAGCTTCAATACAAATGGCACTGTCTTCCGGCGTACTTATTTCAAAGCCCAAGGGTTTTAAGCGGTCTTTTATATTAACGAAATCTTTAAAGTCAGGTGTATTCAAGCGTATTGTTATGGGGTACATAAGCCGTTGAGCTGCCGTGTTTCCGGTTTCTATCTTGTTCAAGAAATCTTCGTATAAAATGCGCTCGTAGGCGCGTTTTTGCGAAACTATCATTGCTCCCGATTTTGCTGCCGTAAGAATGTATTTGTTCCCGATTTGTAAATAATTTTCTTGTTTTACGGTTTGCGCATCTGAAAACAGGCTTTCCTTTGAAGGCCCTTTCTCAAAACTGCTGATAAAGCTGTCTCTTTTTGAATCAGTGAAATCATTTTGTGAGAAATTTGTTTCCGTTCTTTGTGAAAACCCGTTGTTATCATCTTCCTCAAACGGATTATAATTTTCGTTGAAATCGTCTTTCAGTGGCTTAGGCTCTCCTTTGTATTTAAATAAGGGAATATCGGGTTCTCCTTGCCGGTCAAAGTCTATGGAAGGTACTACATTGTATTTTCCGAGAGCATTTTTTACCGTGGCGCGTATTATGGAGAAAATGCCTTTGGCGTTTTCGAAGTTAATTTCGGTTTTTGCCGGGTGTATGTTTACGTCTATTTGTTCGGGGTCAATATCGAAATACAGAAAAAAAGCGGGAAAATAATCCGATTTCAGTATGTCTTCGTAAGCCACCATTATTGCTTTGAAAAAGTAGGGATTGCGCATAAACCGGCGGTTTACGAAAAAATATTGTTCCCCTTTACGTTTTTTTGCAATATCCGGTTTGCCAATGTATCCGTGTATTTTCAACATTTCGGTTTCGGCAGATGCCGGCACCAGAGATGATTTTATGTTTTTGCCGAAAAAACCGGCAATGCGATCGGCCGTTGAACCGCTTCGCAGGTCAAATATGATTTCACCGTCATTAATCAGGCGGAAATTTTTCTCGGGATATGCCAAAGCTACCTTGCGAAACTCCGTAAGAATGTGTTGATATTCGGTAGCATTCTTTTTTAAAAATTTTCGTCGTGCCGGTACATTAAAAAATAAACTTCTCACCGATAAAACACTGCCTTGGCTGCAAGAAACAGTTTCCTGATTCAGCAGTTGCGAGCCTTTTATTTGAATATAAGTACCCAGCTCACTGTCTTGAGGTTTTGTTTTAAGTTCTACGTCTGAAATGGCTGATATAGAGGCTAATGCCTCTCCTCTGAACCCCATGGTAAGAATATGAAATAAGTCCGGAGCCTCTTTTATTTTTGAAGTGGCATGGCGCTCAAAAGCCATGCGCGCATCGGTTTCCGACATCCCTTTTCCGTTGTCAATTAGTTCTATTAAAGTACGGCCGGCATCTTCTATATTAAGTGTAATGGTATCGGCTTCTGCATCAATGGCATTTTCCATTAACTCTTTTACCACCGAAGCCGGTCTTTGAATAACCTCTCCCGCTGCTATTTGATTAGCTACCGAATCCGGTAACAATTGTATAATGTCGCTCATAGTTTTGCTTTGATTCTTTTGCAAAATTAGAAAAAATAATTAGCTTTAAGATTAAAAAAAAATCTTATGGCAGGCATATTTTTTTTATGTATTTTTAGCAAAATTTAAGTTTGTAAACAAAATTTGTGTGTAAAATTTAGTTTACATTTGTAGATAAATATAATTTTTAAAAAAATAGTTGCCTTATGAAAAGCTTTTTCAAAACTACTTTAGCCGGATTAATCGGCTCGTTTATTGCTATCTTGTTAGTCATTTTAATCGGCTTTATTGTAATTGCCGGTATTGTTTCATCGGGGGATGAAACGGTTGAATTAAAAGAAAAAACAATTCTTCACTTGGAGTTGAAAACTCCGCTTGCCGACAGAAGCGGAACGGTTCCGGATTTACAAAGCCTGAAGTTTAACAAAAAACTTGGTATTCGCCAAATAACGAATCTATTGGAAGATGCCGCACAAGATGAAAAAATTGAAGGCATTTTTATAGAACCGTCAGTATTTGTAGGCGGTTTGGCCACTACCGAAGAATTGCGTAATGCGCTTCTGGAGTTCAAAGAATCCGGCAAATTTATTATAGCACATGCCGACCTTTATACGCATAAGTCTTATTATTTGGCATCGGTTGCCGATAAAGTTTACTTAAATCCGGCCGGTATGGTTCAGTTTACGGGACTTTCGGCACAAATAATGTTTTTCAAATCCATGCTTGATAAAGTAGGAATTGATCCCGTAATAATTCGTTACGGTAAATTTAAAAGTGCGGTAGAGCCTTTTATGCAAAACTCAATGAGTGAAGCCAATCGTGAGCAAACCACAAAATACATCAGTACTTTTTGGAACACGATGGTTGAAGGTATCAGTAATCAACGACAAATTTCGGTTGAGGATTTGAATAAATATGCCGACAGCCTTTATATCAGCAGTGCACAGAATGCTCTTGACTATGGGCTGGTTGATGCATTGCTCTACAAAGACCAGGTGGAAGATGAACTGAGAAAACTCACCGAAACTGAATTGGAAAAAGATTTGGAATATGTTGCATTAAACAAATATGCCAAAGCCGGAAATAAATTCAAGATTACGGAAAAATTCAGCGATAATAAAATTGCAGTCATTTATGCCGAAGGCGGCATAAATACCGGAAAAAGCGATGCCGAAACCATAGGCTCGGAATCTCTGGCCGAGGAAATTCGTAAAGTACGCAAAGACAGCACCATAAAAGCAATTGTATTACGCGTGAATTCGCCGGGCGGAAGCGCATTAGCTTCTGAAGTTATTTGGAGAGAAACGATTTTGGCACAACAAGAGAAACCTTTTATTGTTTCCATGGGAGATGTTGCCGCATCCGGCGGTTATTACATCGCCTGCGCCGCCGATACCATAGTTGCACAACCCACTACAATTACCGGTTCAATCGGTGTTTTCGGGCTGTTGTTTAATGCCGAAGAACTTATGAATACCATAGGAATAAGTATGGAAACGGTAAATACCAATAAATTTGCCGATATCGGAAATCCCGCTCGAAAAATGACAGAGTTTGAAAAAGATAATATCCAAAAAGGTGTTAACGATATTTATTCGGTTTTTATCAACCATGTTGCCGACGGGCGAAACATGACTGCGGATGAAATAGATGCCATAGGACAAGGGCGCGTATGGAGCGGAACCGATGCTCTGGAGATTGGCCTTGTGGACGTACTTGGCGGTTTAGGAACGGCTATTCAAATTGCAAAAGAAAAAGCCCAATTGGAAGAATACAGAATTATCAGCTATCCGGAAAAAGATAAATTTCAGAAAATGTTTGAAGAGCTCACAGCCGAAGTTAAAATTGAAAGTATGAAAGAACATACCGGCTTTCTGTTTTCTTATATTCAGCGATTAAAAAAACTGGAAGATATGGAAGGTACGCAAGCACGACTTCCCTTCTATATTGATATTGAATAACAGTGTATAATACAATTAATTTTGAAATTTCTAAAAGCTCTTTTTTTATACCCGCTGTCTTTGCTTTACGGTTTTATTACCCGAGTAAGAAACATGCTGTACGATATAAATGTCTTTAAATCGTACGAATTTGATGTGCCGGTGATTTCCGTCGGGAATATTACGGTGGGAGGCACCGGCAAAACGCCTATGACTGAGTTCTTGGTGAAATTCCTCAAAACTGATTACAAACCGGCTGTTTTAAGCCGCGGGTATAAGCGAAAGTCTAAAGGTTTTCATGTAGTAAATGCCGATTCTCAATTAAGAGATGTGGGCGATGAGCCTTTGCAGATTAAACAGAAATTTCCGGATGTAACCGTTGCAGTTGACGGCAACCGAGTACGAGGCATTCGAAAAATTATTGAAGATTTCCCCGAAACTTCAGTCATTCTTTTGGATGATGCTTTTCAGCACCGCAGGGTAAAACCCGGATTCTCAATTCTTTTGTCAGATTTTGGCCGTTCCATGAAAGATGATAATTTTTTGCCATACGGACGACTTCGTGAAAGCATAGCTGAACTGCACCGGGCACATATTATTATTATTACAAAAACGCCGGAAACTATAAAACCCATCGAAATGCGTATTACGGCTGAAAACCTGAATATAAAACCCTACCAGACTTTATATTTTTCATCCTTAAAGTACCGGCATTTGGAGGCTGTTTTTCCCGGCAAACAGATTATACGTACGATTGAAGACTTGCAGAGCGAATCTGCTTCGGTTTTATTGGTAACCGGTATTGCTAACTCGCTTCCTTTAGTTGAGTTTTTGGATACCAAAACCAAAGATTTGATTCATCTGAAATTTCCCGATCATCATAACTTTAACGAAAAAGACCTTAAAAAGATTTTTGCAAAATTCAAAGCCATAAAAAGTCCGAATAAAGCTGTAATTACCACCGAAAAAGATGCACTTAGGCTCCGAGCTGTTGAGGAATTTGTTTCGGAAGATTTCAAAGCGCATATTTATTATATTCCCATAAGCGTGAGGTTTATCAGTCCGCCTTATGAGGAGTTTGAAGAGCAAATGCACCATCATATTAAAACCAGCACATCCAATAATAAGTTTTTTGCGGCCAGAAGAGATTTTTAAGTGAAACAAGACCCATAAAAAAAGCTGCTTTTTTTAAGCAGCTTTTTTTATGGGCAAGCTTTAAAGCTACAAGCATTCGGTCATGCAGTCCGATTCAAACTTGTCTTACATCTTAATACCTACATCTTAATACTTATATCTTAATACTAATATCTTATATCTATATAAACAATAAAGCATCGCCAAAGGTGCCAAAACGGTATTTTTCTTTTATGGCCGTTTGATAAGCTTCCATGGTTAAATCATAACCGCCGAATGCTGCTGCATTCATAAGCGGAATGGAGTAGGGCAGATGGAAATTGGTTACCATGGCATCCGGTATGCGAAAATCATAAGGCGGGAATAAAAACTTATTGGTCCAGCCGTCATATTCAGTTAAACGATTAGAGGTTGTAACCGAGGATTCCAATGTTCGTGTTACGGTAGTGCCCACTGCGCAAATACGTTTGCCTTTATCTTTTGCTTGGTTTACAATTTCTTCGGTTTCTTTGGGAATGTGAATCTCTTCACTGTCCATCTTGTGTTTCGTAAGGTCTTCAACATCAACGTTTCGAAAGTTCCCCAAGCCTACATGCAAAGTAATAAATGCTTTTTCAATGCCTTTTATTTGGAATCGTTTCAGAAGTATTTTGCTAAAATGCAAACCGGCTGTCGGAGCTGCAACCGCTCCGTCGTGTTTTGCGAAAAGCGTTTGATAGCGTTCTTTGTCTTCAGTCTCTACCGGGCGTTTGATGAATCGCGGCAAAGGTGTTTCCCCGTGTTCGTAAAGCGCTTTTTTAAATTCATCATATTCACCGTCATATAAGAATCGCAGGGTTCTTCCGCGAGAAGTAGTATTGTCTATAACTTCGGCTACCAGTGTTTCGGAATCTCCGAAAAACAGTTTATTGCCGATACGAATTTTTCGTGCCGGGTTTACCAACACATCCCAAAGTCTTTGTTTTCGATCCAGTTCGCGCAATAAAAAAACCTCAATGGCAGCGCCTGTTTTTTCTTTAAACCCATGAATACGAGCCGGGAATACTCGCGTATCATTAAATACAAATACATCTCCGTCATCAAAATAATCAATAATATCTTTGAAAATTTTGTGTTCAATTTTGCCGGTCTTTCTGTCTACCACCATCAGCCTTGAGGTGTCCCGGTCTTTTTCGGGATATTGACTAATTAACTCTTCGGGTAATTCATACTTAAAACGAGATAATTTCATGGAGTTCCTTTTGTTTTATGGAATGAAAAAAATCAAACTGCAAAGTTAAGCATTTTTCTCGAATTTGTCAATATCAATTGCATCATTTACCGAAAATTCGCCTATGGCCGTTCGGCGCAAGTCTATCAGGCGGGCACCGCTGTTGAGCGCTAATCCTATATCGCGTGCCAATGAGCGTATATAAGTGCCGGTAGAGCATTTAATTCTTAATTCTGCAAAAGGCAGATGAAATTTGATCAATTCCAGTTCATAAATTTCAATATTTGCCGGACGCATTTCAACTTCTTTACCTTCACGTGCATATTTATAGGCACGTTTACCGTTAATGTTTTTGGCCGAATATATCGGAGGTATTTGCTCCTGTTTCCCGATATGATTTTCCAAAGTTTCTTTCAGGCGTGCTTCCGTTATATGCTCAAAAGGATAACGGGCATCGGCTTCGGTTTCCAAATCGTATGAAGGCGTAGTTACACCCAGTTCTATTTCTGCAAAATATTCTTTATTCAGACCGGTGTATTGTGTTATCTTTTTTGTGTTCTTTCCCGTACATATAATTAAAAGGCCGGTGGCCAAAGGATCCAAAGTTCCGGCGTGGCCTACTTTTATCTTTTTGATATTATAAGCCCATTTTAAATGGCCGCGAACTTTATTTACCACATTGAACGAAGTCCAATCTTTAGGTTTGTCAATCAATAAAGTTTGTCCTTCTTTGTAGTATTCTGCTGAGTATTCGGGCATGAGCCGTTATGTTTTATGCAAGTGAGTAGATTATGGCAATGCTTCCTATAATGAAACAGTAAAGCGCAAACCAAGTAAGTTTTCCTTTCTTTACAATGGAAATCATCCAAGAGCAAGCGAAAAGGCCGGCTATGAATGCGGCCGTAAATCCGATAAGCAGAGCACCGATTCCGGGGCCGTCGGCGGCCGTAAAATCACCTTGTAAAGCCGATAAAAAGTTAGCTCCGATAATGGGAACCAAAACCATTAAAAAAGAGAAACGTGCTGCTTTTTCTTTACTTACTCCGAGCAGCAGTGCTGTTGATATGGTTGTGCCGGCGCGGGAAATACCCGGTATTACGGCCAATGCTTGTCCAATCCCAATTATGAATGCTTTTCCGTAGCTTACCTTTTGCAATTTGTCCTTTGCCCAATGCGTAAAGAGCAATAAGCCGGCCGTTACCAGTAAAGACAATCCTACCAAGAGCAGATTACCGCTAAAAAAACTTTCAACCGTATCCTTAAAAAACAGCCCGACAATTAGAACCGGTATGGCTGAAAAAAGCAGTATGAGAATGTATTTGGTTTCCGTATTGTATTCAAATTTAAACAGGCCGCGCAGCAATTCCAATATGTCTTTTCTGAATACCACAATGGTACTCAGTACGGTGGCTCCGTGTACGGCTACCGTAAAAACCAAGTTGTCGGATGCTTCGGCACTCAATAAAGCTTTACCAATTTCAAGATGCCCGCTGCTGCTTACCGGCAGAAATTCGGTTAATCCTTGTAAAATACCCAATATAAGGGCTTCTAACCAATCCATGTATAAAGGGTCTTAGTTATTTGTTTCTGTGTCGGTTGCTTCTTTACTGTCTTTTGGTTTTTTCATTATGGCATAAATTTCAAAAATAAAACCAAAAAGAATCAGTAAGGGTGAAAGTGTAACACGTCTGAAACTAAACAGTTCATCGGCATTAAATACGGTTGGGTCTTTGGAGCCTCCGCCTACCATAAGAATAAATCCGATTACAATTATTGCAAAGCCAATGGCAAGCAAGATGTAGTTCTCTTTACCGAGGGGCATGCTAAAGTTTTTATCGCTTTTCATATTATTTGTTTTTTAGTTTTCAAAAAATAGTTCGTCTGTTCTTGAACGTATATATTTTGTGGCTGCCATATAGGCTGATACGCCGGCAATAAGCATTCCGAAAATCAGAATGGCAGCTGCACTGACATATTCGCCTTCAACCACCAATAGGTCAGAAAAATTATTGCGCAGCATAATAACCGATAAAACAATCAGCAAGGAAGCCAACGAGCCGGCCAATAATCCGGATACTGCAGCATTATAAACAAACGGCCTTCGGATGAAGCTCTCTTCGGCTCCTAAAAGTTTGGCCGTTTGCATCAAAAAACGCTTGGAATAAATGGAGAGCCTTACGGTGTTGTTAATAAGCGAAATGGTAATTATCAGCAACAAAGCCGTAAAGCCAAAGCCAAAAAGACTCATTTTTCGTATGTTTCGATTAATAAGTTCAGCCATGGATTTTTGATAAAAAAAATCGCTGATAACCGAAAAGTCAGCTAATGATTTTCGAATTTTTGCAATGCTGTCCGGCTCGGCGTAAGCGCTTTTGAGGCTTACATCGATGGAAGCCGGGAAAATATTTTCGATTTGCAACATTTCAAAGTCATTGCCAAGTTCTTCGCGCATAATCAATGTTGCTTCATCTTTTGAGATGTAGCGCACCGATTGGGAATACTCCTGAGCGTTTAAAAACTTTTCTAAACGCTTGGTTTCCGCATTACTTGCATTTTCCGTTAAGTACACCGTAAATCCGATGTTTTCTTTAATGTAATTTGATAATTTTTTTCCGTTGACCAAAAGTAATACAGTATATCCGAAAACCAGCAGTACCATGGTAATACTTACCACTGAAATAAAATAAGCACCGCGCACTTTTCGCTGATTCCTTTTTGGGGTTTCGGGATTCATCTTTCTTTTTGAATTCTTTGTGTTTTTAGTTTGCGCGTCAAAAATAGAAAAAATAATTCAGTTTGGGGCAAAAAAAGCCCGGAGCCGCTTTTTTTTTATTAAATTTGCAGCTCAAAAAAAATCAGTAATGTTAGGACAAAATTCTTTTTTATCGAATATAACTCCGGTAGTTAAAAAACTACTTATTATTAATGCCGGGGTACTTCTGTTGGCTTTTCTCTATACGGCTACATCCGGCGTCGAAGCAACACATGTTATTGGATTATTCTATGTTAAGTCTGAAGCATTCAGGCCTTTCCAAATTGTTACGCACATGTTTATGCATGCCAATTTTATACATTTGTTTTTCAATATGTATGCATTGTGGCTTTTTGGGCAAATACTGGAGCGCGTTTGGGGCGGAAAGCGTTTTTTAATTTATTACCTCATCACCGGATTTGGTGCGGCAGCTTTACATTTCTTTGTGGTTTACCTTCGCTCCGAAGCTCTGATGGCCGATATGTCGGCTGAGGAAATTAATTTGGTCTTGGAAAGAGGTCATAATGCTATTCTGAGTCAAAAGAATTTCGTTAATTCACAAATGGCAGAACTTAACGGCATGATTAATGTGCCTACCGTAGGGGCTTCCGGTGCTGTTTTTGGTGTATTACTTGCATTTGGAATGTTTTTTCCGAATATAGAGTTATATTTTATTTTTATACCGGTTCCCATCAAAGCCAAATATTTGGTTATCGGTTACGGCGCATTAGAACTTTTCAACGGAATAGCCAATACACCCGGCGACAACATCGCACATTTTGCCCACCTTGGCGGAATGCTTTTTGGTTTTATTCTTATTAAAATTTGGGGAAAACCTACCGGTAATTTTTATTAAATCATAAAAAAATAATAACAATGTCATCAACTTTTAATGATATACAAAATACCTTTAAGAAAGGCAATATATTTACCAAACTTATAATGGTTAATGTTTCAGCTTTTGTTATTTATTGGATTTTAACTACCTTTTTCCCGGCTGTACGGAACGCTCTAACCATTCCGGGCTCTTTTTCCGAAGTGCTTTATCAGCCTTGGACTATAGTTACTTATATGTTTCTGCACGAAGGTTTTTTACACCTTCTGTTTAATATGCTTTGGTTGTTTTGGTTTGGCAGAATTTTCCTGCAGTTTTTGCACGACAAGCAGTTGCTGGCGGTTTATTTGATTGGCGGTTTTGCCGGCGCCCTTGTGCATTTGGCTGTCAATGAAATGCTGGCTCCGGAACACAGAGCGGGAATTGTCGGAGCTTCGGCTGCTGTGATGGCCGTTGTTTTTGCGGCAGCTTTATATAAGCCCGATTTTAAAATTCATCTTTTGTTTATCGGTCCGGTAAAAATTAAATATGTTGCTTATGTAGCTTTGGCATTGGATATTATGGGAGCTTTGCAAAACCTCAAAGAAGGAGCCGTAGGCGGCGACGGTGTGGCACATATTGCCCACATGGGCGGAGCTCTTTACGGAATATGGTTTGCCGTTCAAATGCGTAAAGGAAAAGACATGACTCGAAAGTTTAATAATTTTTTGGATGATTTTTTTACTTGGGTTCAGAATCTATTTAATTCAGATAAAAAACAAAAACCCACAAAAACATATACTCGGTTTCAGAAACCAAAGTCCGACTGGGAATTCAACAAGAATAAGGCCGAAAGGCAAAAAGAAGTGGATCGAATTTTAGATAAGATTTCGCAAAGCGGCTACGACAGCCTCAGTAAAAAGGAGAAAGAGTTTTTATTCAAATTTAAAGATGAATAATTGGCCAAAAAGCCCAAAGATTTTTATCAACGCGTTTATGATACGGTACGGAACATACCGCAAGGAAAGGTATGTACTTACGGCATAATTGCTGCTCATATTGGTTCGCCCCGGGCAGCTCGTATGGTTGGCTCTGCGCTTAATAAATCATATTTGCAGGATGAATATATTCCCGCTCACAGGGTAGTAAATCGGAATGGAGTACTTACCGGAAAAAATCATTTTGGCTCAACGGAATATATGCAGAAAATTCTTGAGGCCGAAGGCATTTCCGTTGTTGATAATCAAATACAGAATTTGGAAGCACATTTGTGGGAGCCTGCTTAATTCTACTTTACGGAGTTAGATTGATTTGATTATTAGCCTGAAAGGCTTAAAAATATTAGCGCAGGGCAACGCCCTGCGAAACTGTTGCGCGCCGGTTAAAGCCCTGTAAGGGCGAAATATTTCGTTCTTTTCAGAGCCTGTTTTAAAATCGTAAAGTAGAATTAAAGAGACTTTGAAGATTACATCAATTTTTCGTTTCTGTTTTCCAAAATTTTCTTAATTTGTATAATGTTTTTTGCCATAGACTAATACCTGTGTAGGATGCTTATACGCTACCAAATTATTGAAGATGAAAATTTATTGATTCAAAAATTCTCAGGAAAATGGGATATCGACCACTATGAAGCGTATATTGATATGAGCTTGGAGGAGATAAATCTTGAACTCGTAAAAAAAATAATGACAGATTTGCGGGAAATTGACGTTTCGTTTTTGGTTAAAGATATTAAACGATTAATTCAGTTGCGACAAAAAATTGCAATCAAAGATTTTGTAAATGTTTATATCGTTGATGACCCGGCTTCTACAGTGATGGCGCATTTATATCAGGATGCACTTCGAAAAGAAGGATATAACTATCATTACTGCAGTACTGTTTTTCAAGCAGTTCGTCTGTTGGGCTTGGTTTATACCGATTTTCAGGCTGAAGAAATCCTCAGAAATCTTAGGCATGAATTCTAATGCTCATTAGCCTCCAAACTCGCACTGCTTTTGAAAATTACTAATATTCGTGGCTATGTAATACTTTACTTTGTTTTACCAACGGATGCGCTAATCCGGTATATGATTTCAGAGCTTCATAATAATATCAGAACTCCTAATCCATAAATTGATTATCAGTAATTTATGAGCATATATTAGTAAACTAAAATTGTCGTTTTTTTTCTGCAATTGCCTACAAGCTAATAACCGGCTCGTTTTTTTATCTGCCGGAATGCCCCCTAAATCCCCCGCGGGGGGACTTGGCCGAAAGTCAGGTCGCAGATTTTGGCTTATGGCTGACGAAGATTGAAACACTTTTGAACGTCCGGCGGTTCCTGAGCGGCAGTCGAAGGAAGGACTTCAAAACGTGTGGGCTGCTTGGAGCAGTAGCACGGGCATGCTTTCATCTTGCGGATTTCAGACCTTACATAATTTATTACGGTGGGGTAGGAATCCTGATTTTATAAAAAAAATGCGACAGCCTTGTTTACGTGGGATCAGGAGTTCTGAATATTCAACCCGCAGCTTTTATAAAACATCCCTAAATAAACCCTTTTTTTATTTAGATTAATTCCAAATACTTATATTTGCACAAAATTAAAATTACAATACAATGCAAACAGATATTCAAAACGTATTAGAGGTACTCAGCGAAATAGAAGAGCCCGAAAGCAAAAAAAACATTGTTGAACTCAATGCTGTTGATGCTTTGGAAGTGGAAGATAACAAAATAGCTTTTACTTTAAACTTGCCCGCTTCTCCCTTTAATAAGTCCATAAAAAAAGCAGCAGATAAATTGCTTAAAAAGAATTTCGGAGAAAACCTTCAAACAGACATTCAAATTGCGCCCCGAAAAATTGAAACGGGCAAAGTATCGGTAGGGCGTACCGATGAAGGAACCACGCTTCCGAATACAAAAAATATTATTGCCGTGGCATCCGGAAAAGGCGGGGTAGGGAAATCTACCGTAGCTGCTAATTTGGCTGTTGCGCTTGCTCAGCAGGGCGCTAAAGTCGGCCTGTTGGATGCCGATGTGTACGGGCCTTCCCAAACCAAAATGTTCGGGGTGGAGGATGTACGCCCCGAAATGAAAAATAAAGACGGGAAAGATCTTCTGGTCCCGGTAGAAGCGCACGGCGTCAAAATTCTTTCCATAGGATTTTTTGTGAAAAAAGAAGATGCTCTTATCTGGCGAGGTGCTATGGCTACAAGTGCCCTTAAGCAGTTAATTAACGATGCCGATTGGGGCGATTTGGATTATATGATTATTGACTTACCGCCCGGAACCGGCGACATTCATTTAACCATGGTTCAAACCGTACCCGTTACCGGAGCACTTATTGTAAGCACGCCGCAAGATATGGCTCTGGCCGATGCCCGCCGCGGTATAAGCATGTTTCAGGCTGAGAAAATTGAAGTACCCATTCTCGGCTTTATTGAGAATATGTCGTGGTTCACGCCGGCAGAACTTCCCGAAAATAAGTATTATATCTTTGGCAAAAACGGCCTCAAAAAATTAGCCGATGAACAAGGTATTCCTCTGTTGGGACAAATTCCGATAGTACAAAGCATACGTGAACACGGCGATGAAGGAAAACCTTCGGCTTTGTATAAGGATACCGCTACCGGTATTGCTTTTAGAAACTTAGCAGAAAATACAGCGAGAGCTGTGGAAGAGCGAAATAAAAACTTAGATCCTACGCAAATCGTTCAAATTACTACATAACCGTAAATATTTATACAATGAATACAAATACAGAAACATACAAAGAAAAAATTGAAGCAGCCCTTAGCTCTATCCGGCCATATCTGCAAGCCGACGGCGGCGATATTGAATTGGTTGCCGTAAAAGATGACTTAACTGTTGAAGTGCAGCTGACCGGCGCATGCAACGGCTGCCCCATGCAATTGCAAACCATGAAATTTGGCGTGGAGCAAGCCATTAAAAGCGCTGTTCCGGATGTGAAAGAAGTGGTTGATATTAATAATCCTAATATTTAAAGACTCGGTTTTTAAATATATTTTGCAAGCCGAATTATTTTATAGAAACCCTGTGTTTTTTTATTAATTTTGCAAATCGCGACTAAAAAAATACATTTATGGAGAAATCACACCGCGATTTTATGCAGGAAGCCATTCGTCTTTCAAAAGAAAGTGTTCAGGTCGGCGGAGGTCCTTTTGGAGCTGTTATCGTTAAGGATAATGAAATTATAGCAAAATCATCGAATTCCGTTACAAAAGATAACGATCCAACGGCTCATGCCGAGGTCAATGCAATTCGGAAAGCAGCCGCAAATTTGCAAAATTTCGATTTGTCGGGATGCGTTATTTACACCTCCTGCGAACCTTGTCCCATGTGCTTGGGCGCAATTTATTGGGCAAGGCTCGACAAACTGTATTACGGCAACACAAAGGCTGATGCCGCTAATATTGGCTTTGATGATTCGTTTATTTATGAAGAAATTGATCTCCCGAAAGACAATCGAAAGCTTCCGCACATCCAAATCATGCGCAACGAAGCTTTGGAAGCATTTAAGCTCTGGGAGCAAACTGAGGAGAAAACGGAATATTAAAATTCTTGAATTTGTTTTTTGTCCTTTCTAAAATATTACACTTTTTAACAGCACCTATTGTCTGGGTGCTGTTTCTTTTGTTGTTAGCTGTTTTGGTCAAAAATTCAAAAAAAATAAAGCGCCGGCTGTTTGTTGCATTAACAGTGCTTTTGGTCTTTTCAAATACGGCTTTGTTTAGAAGCATCCGGCAAGCTTATGAAATCCCGCCTGCCGAATGGCATACCGGTTCTGATTATTCCGCCGGAATTGTTTTGGGCGGTATGGCTTCATACAATCATAGAACCGGGCAACCGGTTTTTAACGAGGCCGGCGACCGATTGATGCAAACTTTGCATTTATACCACACGGGCGTTATTGATAAAATTATCATCAGCGGCGGCTCCGGCTACTTGTTTCGAGATGAAATAAAAGAAGCCCCGCTGATAAAACAGTTTCTGATAAACAACCGTATTCCCGAAAGCGATATTTTGCTTGAAAGCCAATCGAGAAATACCTATGAAAATGCCCGATTCACAGCTGACCTGATCAAACAAAAAGAAATAGACGGCCCTTTTTTGCTGATTACGTCTTCGCTTCATTTGCCCAGAGCCCTAAAATGTTTTGAAAAGCAAGGGATTAATCCGGATGTTTATCCGGCTGAGTCCCGATTAGGGGCTCCCCTGACTCCTTCGGATTTCATTGTTCCCGATGCCGCAACATTAAATGATTGGAAATTGTTATTTCATGAGATAATCGGATTATTTGCTTATCGCTTGGCCGGATATATATAGATAAGGTCCGAAAACTAAAAACAGTCAGCCGAAAATCCCGGATTTTTATGCAAATTTTCCTAAAAATCGCATAAAGCTGAAAAAAACTTTAAAAAAATAAGGAAAAACATTTTTTTTTTATAAATTTGGAAAAAACAAAAATACAACCAAAATGGAAGAGTATAACCACCCCATTATTGTACCTTGGGATTTTTCGGAACTTGCCGAGTATGCATTTTTGCATGCCGTGACAATGGCTAAGGCTTATCAGTACGATGTCGTTATTGCAAATATCGTTAAAAAGTCTTCGGAGTTGGAAGAAACCAAAGAGAAATTAGAAAGTATTGCTGCCGATTATGAGCAAAAATACGGAATACGCCCTTTTACTGTTGTTAAAAGCGGTAGTATTTTTTCTGAAATATCATCGTTGATAGAAGAAACGGATGCTTCTTTCGCCGTTATGGGAACACACGGTATTAAAGGAATGCAGAAATTTACCGGAAGCTGGGCTTTGAAAGTAATTGTTGGTTCCAAAGCGCCTTTCATTGTTGTGCAGGGTGCTCCGAAAAGCGATCAGGAATTCGAAAATATCGTTTTCCCGGTTGATTTTAAATTTTCCACAAAAGAAAAATTAGCTTGGGCGCAATTTATCTCAAAGCAATACAGCACTAAATTCCATTTGTGCTACAACACCAGCAGTGACCCCGGTTTTAGAAAAAAAATACATGCTAATATAGCCATTGCCGAAAAATTTCTTTCGGAACGCAGGGTGGACTATGAAATTGTTGACTTGAAAGGGAAAAATCTTGAAACCGATGCGGTGCAGTTTGCCAAAGACATTGATGCTGACATGATTATGATTTCAACAACAAGAAATATCAGCTTTCAGGATTACGTCCTTGGAGCGGGAGAACAAAGAATTATTGCAAATTCTGAAAAAATTCCCGTTATGTGCGTGAATCCCAGAGATGATCTCACTAAATACGGAAGTTTCAATTAGAATATTATATGTAAATTATAAAATTGCCTGTTCTTTGCCGGACAGGCTTTTTTTTTATTCAATAAACTTTAACTTTGCCGCGCGAAAAAATACTATACCATGAGCAAAAAAGATTTTAAAGAAATTACCGGACATGCCAAAGAATACGGCTTTATTTTTCAGTCAAGTGAAATTTACGACGGATTAAGCGCTGTATATGACTACGGCCAAAACGGAGCTGAGCTTAAGAATAATATTCGTAGATACTGGTGGGACTCCATGGTGAGGCTCAATGAAAACATTGTGGGAATTGATTCCGCCATTTTTATGCATCCGACGGTATGGAAGGCTTCCGGACACGTTGATGCTTTTAATGACCCTTTGATTGATAATAAAGATTCAAAAAAACGTTACCGTGCCGATGTGCTCATTGAAGATGAGATGCAGAAAATTCAGGATAAAATTGATAAAGACGTAAAAAAAGCAGCCAAACGCTTTGGTGATAAATTTGATAAAGAACAATTTCTGCAAACCAATGACCGATGTCTGCGCCGTGCCGAAGAAAAAGAAAGTCTGCTCAATCGCTTTAAAGAAGCGATGAACAGCGATGATATGTCGAAAATAAAAGAAATCATTATCGACTATAAAATTAAATGCCCGGTATCGGGAAGTCAGAATTGGACCGATGTTAGGCGGTTTAATTTGATGTTTGATACCGAAATAGGATCCGTAAGCGAAACAGCCGGCAAAATATATCTGCGGCCGGAAACCGCTCAAGGTATTTTTGTTAATTACCTAAACGTGCAGAAGACCGGACGCTACTCATTGCCTTTTGGGATTGCTCAGGTTGGCAAGGCCTTCCGAAACGAGATTGTGGCTCGACAATTTATTTTCCGTATGCGCGAATTTGAGCAAATGGAAATGCAATTTTTTATTCGTCCCGGACAAGACAATGAATGGTTCGAGCATTGGAAAAAAGCACGTGTGCAATGGCACAAAGCCTTGGGCATGGATGAGGAACTTTTCCGTCTGCACGATCACGATAAATTGGCTCATTATGCCAATGCAGCCACCGATATAGAATTTGATTTTCCCTTTGGATTTAAAGAATTAGAAGGCGTTCATTCACGCACCGATTTTGACTTGTCAAAACATCAGGAATTTTCCGGAAAGAAAATTCAATTTTTTGACCCGGAACTAAACGAAAGCTATGTCCCTTATGTAATTGAAACCTCCATTGGCCTGGATCGCATGTTTTTGGCTATTCTTTCGGCGGCATATACCAAAGAAAAAATCCAAAAAGATAACGGAAGTACCGAAGAGCGTGTAGTCTTGAAACTTCCGCCCGCTTTGGCTCCCGTCAAAGTAGCCGTTCTGCCTTTGGTTAAGAAAGACGGCTTGCCCGAAAAGGCACGTGAAATTTTGGATGATTTAAAATTTAATTTCAATTGCCAATACGAGGAAAAAGATTCCATCGGGAAACGTTATCGCCGCAACGATGCCATTGGAACGCCTTATTGCGTAACTGTGGATCATCAAACATTGGAAGATAATACCGTAACCATTCGCGAACGCGACAGCATGCAGCAGGAGCGCATTGATATTGAGAAACTTTCCGGCGTTTTGGAAAGCAAAGTCAGTATGACGGAATTACTCAAAAAAGCACAAATTTGAAAATAGGAAATACAACAATAGAGCGTTATCCTCTGTTGCTGGCTCCCATGGAGGATATTACCGATCGGTCGTTTCGGCGCATAGCCAAACGTTTCGGCGCGGATATGATGTACACGGAGTTTATTGCTTCCGAAGCGCTTATTCGGAATGTGAAAAAAACTTTTGCGAAGCTCGAAATTGAGGATGAAGAGCGTCCCATAGGTATTCAAATATACGGGCACTTGATAGAGTCTATGGTTGAGGCCGCTAAAATAGCCGAAGAAGCTCAACCGGATTTGATTGATATAAATTTCGGTTGCCCCGTTAAAAAAATTGCCGGCCGCGGTGCCGGTTCAGGCATATTCCAAGATATTCCGAAAATGATTGCCATGACCGAGGCCATTGTAAAAGCCGTGAAGCTGCCGGTTACCGTAAAAACCCGCTTGGGTTGGGACGATAACAGTAAGGTCATTGATCAATTGGCCGAACGGCTTCAGGATACCGGTATTAAAGCACTTACCATTCACGGGCGTACCCGTGCGCAACTCTACAAAGGTACTGCCGACTGGAGCTTGATTGGGAAAATCAAGGAAAACCCGGCCATTCATATTCCCATAATCGGAAACGGTGATATAACTGACGGTACTTCCGCGCAAGCTGCCATAAACCGCTACGGAGTTGACGGCATTATGATAGGCCGTGCTGCCATAGGCCGGCCTTGGATTTTTAAAGAGCTGCGTCATTATCTGGAAACCGGAGAAGAAATGCCCGAGCCTTCAGTTGAAGAAAAAGTCGCCATTGCGAAAGAACATTTTTTGGAGTCGATAAGGCTAAAAGGCGAACCGCGCGGCATTTTTGAAATGCGTCGTCATTTTGCTCTTTATTTTAAAGGCCTCCCGCATTTCAAACCTTTGCGTCTGAAACTCCTGACTTCTCTTGATCAAGATGAAATTTTCGGCCTTTTGGATGAAATTGCGGAAACTTACGGTTAAAAATTCAAACATTTCCGGTTGGCAAAGACTTCAAAACGTCCGCAGGACTTTTGAACGTCTGCATTAATAGCGGAAACTTGCGGGCAGTAGGGTAATTATCAGAACTCCTGACCTTTCGCAAACTACATTATCGCATAAATTAGGAATTTTCTCATTATGAGTGTTCATAATTGTTTAAAAAAACCTTATTTTAGAATTTTCAACCTTAGTAGAAGAAAATGAATGCCTTCAATTTTTTTAACCTTATTACCTTATTTGCAATGAATTAATAAGGTAATAAGGTTGGAAAACAGTGCGGAAATATCATTTCTACTAAGGTTTAAAAAAAAGAAAATAAGGTTTTACCAGTCAAGAAATAGCGACATTTTCAGTTTACGTGCAAAACACTATAACTAATTGATAATCTGTTTACAGGTCAGGAGTTCTGATTATTGGAGTTGGTTAAGGAGCTTAGAAAGTGGGAAATTTTATAAAAAGCCAAGTGCCATGTTATTGTTTGTTTTCATTAAGCCATTCGTCCATGAGTTTGTTGGAATATCCTTTCTCCTTCCAAATGTCGGAAGTTTCTTTTCGCAGCTTGTCTGCAAAATGCTGCGACAAAATTTCTTTAATCTCTTGTAATTCACTCTCAGGCAGCTCAAAAGAGAACAATTTTAATAATTCTTGTTGTAAATTACTCAGATTATTGTTTGTTTGTTTTTTCATCTTGTTTCTTTTCTTTTCAATACGAATATACAAAAAACGGTATTAAAACAGGGAGGTTTTTTGAGAAATTCATTCGCTCATCATATCACTGTATGATTCGCTCATCAATTGTTCTTGCGATAGTTCGAAGAAATTAAAATAGTAATCGCATTGAGCCTGAAGTTTTTCGATGCTTATATTGCCGGTTTCGTCAATGGCTTCGGTTTCTATAAAAGTACCGAGTTGTTCTACTCGGTCAAAATGGAATTTTACATTCTCTATGAAATATATTTTACGTTCTTTTTTGACTATTGTAAGAATGCCGAATTGAGCTTCTAATATGGCTTTCAGGCTTTCATCGGGGAGGTGTTTGTAGAGCAGTATTTCAGATAATTTGGCATCGGCAGTATCCGGACGTTCGTAGTGGATGAGGGCGTTTTCAATATTTCCTTCACGCAATTTCAGGCGACCTCGATGCGCATTATAATAGGTGTCGGTTTGTTGGTCGGTGCCGATGTATTTTGGGGACAGTTTGAGCAGTTTTTCTTCAAGGACATCTATATTGTTTACCTTGGCTTTGAATTCAATATTTTTGAGAGCCATTCAGTTTTATGTTAAATTTACTTTAAAGCTTTTTGAATTAGGCATATGAGTAATACCAAAATTAAATTTACAGCATGTCGTTAAATATGTGGTTCCCCCTTAGAAAAGGGGGACAGGGGGATTGATTGATGCAAAAATGTAAGTAAAATCAGATTTAGTAGCTTGCATTTTGATATTTCTAATTATTGCAGCTTTTGTAACATCTTCATATCAACAAGTTACCTGTAATAGTAAAGTGCCTAATTCAAAAAGCTTTTTTTAATCTGTTCATTCCTTCTTCTGCCGTGCTTCTCGGGCAGGCTAAATTTATGCGTGCAAAACCTTCTCCGCCGGGGCCAAAAGTATGGCCGGCATTTAATCCCAATCGAGCTTTTTCAATGAGAAATTCTTGCAGTTCTTTCGGGTTTAAGCCCAATTCCCTAAAATCTAACCAAACGAGATAAGTAGCTTCCGGCCGCATCATTTTAATTTGAGGGAAATTGTTTTTTATGAAATCCTCCACATAATCTATATTCCGGTTTACATAATCCAACATTTGATTTAACCATGCTTCGCCTTGTCTGTATGCTGCTTCAGAGGCGACTTTGCCAAAAATATTTCCGCTCGTAATATGCAAAGTTTCCGAAACACTTGCAAAGGCATCACGCAGCTCGGCATCCGGTATTATCACCGAAGATGTGGACAGTCCCGCCAGATTAAATGTTTTGCTTGGCGCAATTGTGCTTATGTATTTGCAACCGGTTTTTTCCGCTGCTTTTGTAAAAGGAGTAAATTCGTAGGGTTTGAAGACCAAATCGCAGTGTATTTCGTCAGATACGACCATAACATTATTGTCTGAACAAATTTGAGCCAATTGAGTGAGCTCAGTTTTTGTCCAAACGGTTCCGCCCGGATTGTGCGGATTGCTGAGAATTAGCATTTTAGTTCGTTTGTCGATTTGTTTTTTCAGATCTTCTAAATCAAATGTAAAACGATTATTTACGGTTTTTAATTTATTTTCTTTCAGTTGGCGGCCGTTTTCCAATACAGCCGATTTAAACGGAAAATACACCGGCGGTTGTATAATAATTTTATCGCCGGGTCGTGTATAAGCGCTTACGGCCATGTTAATTGCCGGTACCACGCCGGGAGAAAATAAAATGTGTGTTTTTTTTATGGTCCAATTGTGGCGGCGCTCATTCCAGTTTATTATTGACTGATAATATGAATCGTCTCTGAATGTATAACCCAATACCGGATGTTGGCTGCGTTCTTGTATGGCTTCTTGCACGCAAGGCGGAATTTCAAAATCCATATCGGCTACCCACATGGGGAGTATGTCTTCCGTGCGAAATTTGAGTTTCAACAAATCCCATTTTACACTGTTGGTGTTTTTTCGGTTTATTTTTTTATCGAAATTATATTTTGCTTTTCCCATTCGTAAAATTTTCTTCAAATATATAAGGAAAGCCACTTTTTTACAACTTAAAAAAACGAATGTGTAAACGGCAAATACATTCACATCCTTTAAGGAACTGATACAGCCCGATATTCTTTCTGACGGAATTCAACATTCAAGTTTATTTTGTATCTTTGTAATAGATATTAAATTGTATATTATGGAAATGTCTTTAAATTATATCTATGATAAAAAAGGAAAAGCAGAATACGTTGTTCTTCCGATAAAATATTGGCAGTATATAAAAAAAATTATCAGCACCGAAGAAAATGAGGATAAACCGGATAGGAAGTTCAATCCTAATGACTATTATGGAGTTATCTCTAATCTGAATTTAGATGTTGAGGAAGAAATCAAAAACATTAGAAAAGAATGGAGCCGAAATATCTAATTGATACTAACATACTGATTTACTATTTAAGTGGAGATATTCCCGAAAGTCAGCTAAGCAAAATCAATAAGATATTGGAAAATTCTTTCTGTATATCAACAATCACAAAAATAGAAATATTAGGTTGGCACAAAATACCTCAAACGGAGAAAAGGAGAATTGAAAACTTTATTGGTAATGCGCAAGTCATATATATTGATAAAGATATAGAAAACAAAGCCATTGATTTAAAACAAAACAGAAAAATTGCAATTCCGGATGCCGTAATTGCCGCCACAGCAGTTTTGAACAATTATACCTTGATTACAAGAAATGTGACAGATTTCGAAATGATAGAAAATATCAATATCTACAACCCTTTTTAATTATTTAAGCTTCCTGACTT
>CAYYQW010000039.1:0-36299 GCA_964472505.1 uncultured Bacteroidaceae bacterium
AATCTCTGATTATTGAAGGCGGAGCAAAACTGATTAATTCAATATTGGAACGAAATTTATGGGACGAAGCCAGAGTATTTGTGGGCGACAATATGTTTATATCGGGGGTGCAGGCTCCGCGCATAAAAAAATACCCGGAAAGCATAGAGCGCGGTACGCAGAGTAATTTGTATTTTTATTTTAACCGAAGTCAGATGTAAGATGTAAGTATTAATCAGATATAAGATGTGAGTATTAAGATGTAAGACAATTTTGCAATCGGGCTGCATGTAGGGGAGTTTGCAGCTTTTTGTTGTATTCATGCGCCTAATATATTTATTGAATTAGGCATATGAGTAATATCAAAATTAAAATTACAGCATGTCGTTAAATATGTCGTTCCCCCTTAGAAAATGCTTGTTCCGATTATTTCGGAAGGGGACAGGGGGATTGATTGATGCAAAAATGTAAGTAAAATCAGATTTAGTAGCTTGCATTTTGATATTTCTAATTATTGCAGCTTTTGTAACACCTGCATATCAATAAGTTACCTGTATTAGTAAAGTGCCTAATTAATATAAAAAGCCAAACAACCACAAGGGAATTTTGTTCTCAAATCCAATCTCAATATCATCGGCAACTACATAAGAATCGGGCAAGTCTGCTATCTGTTTAAAGCCCTTATTTTTACCCCCGATTTCAAAGGTATATTTTCGGTCAAGCAAAAAATCGCCGCGTCCGGGAATCTGAATTTCGTGCTTATACATAAGCTGATTTACAAAAAAACTTTCTCGCAAACTGCCTTTGTTTTCAATGGTTTCTTTAAACAGAAAAATTAAATTGGGATGATGCAGATACACTTTTTCGGGCTTTGCCAAAGCACTGACATTTTTGCCCGCCGGAAAAATGATAGTGATAATTTTTGCCCGATGCAAATAGCGTAAATAATGAATAATGGTTTTCCATGACACCCCCACTGAACCGGCCAAATTAGATATATTGGGTTTAAAAGGAATATCATTGGCCAATAGGTTTATGAAACGCTTAATTTTGTCAATATATTCATAATCAATATTTAACAAATAGGGCATATCGTTCTCCACTATTTGGGTTAAAGTACCGGACAATTTCATTCCGTAATACGCTTTACTTTCAAGATAAAAAGGGTAATAACCGTATCTCAAATAATTTTCAAAAAACTCAAAAGGCTTTATTTTTTCCGTTAAATTTAGAGCAATCTCATAATGATTGTTTATAATTTCAGACAGCGAATATACCGGTAAGTTTTGCCCCGTTTCTATCTGCAAGAACTGACGAAATGATAAGCCCTGCATATCAAACACCAAAGCGCGCCGGCTTAAATCAGCTTTTCCTTTGTAAATATCCAATATGGAAGAACCGGTAAAACATACTTTTAATTCGGGCAATCCGTCATAAATCGTTTTTAATTCTTCAGACCATTTAGGAAACTTATGTATTTCATCTAAAAACAAATGTTCTCCGCCTTGCTTTACAAACATCTCAGCCAATTCGTACAAAGAAGCGTAAGGGAAATTAATATCGCTCAGGCTAACATACAAGGCCTTTCTGCTGTATTTCCGTGTTTTTTTTATGTATTGCAAAAGCAAAGTTGTTTTGCCCACTCCGCGCGCGCCGGTAAGCCCTACCAATTGCTGTTTCCAAGGTATGGTATCAATTATTTCGTTTTGATAGCTACTCTTTAAACCCTTTATTCGCCTGACATGTTTTGTAAAAAGTGTTTCCATATTTACTGTTTGTGGCAAATATACAAAATAATAATTGATTTTATAATCTCCGGGTAATAATATTTTTATTTTTTATAACTTACAGGTTATAAAATTGAGCGGTTTTTATTACTTATAATTAATAAAGTTTGGAACGTTTGATTAGATAAGGCAGAAGTATGGTTTTGAAATCGGAATTAACATCGGCGGTTATTACATCAATTTTGTTCTGTCCGGCACGCAGGTTTATTTGCTTATAGAAGTCTTTGGTATTCTTCAAAAAATTGTTTCTTATCTCATTCGGATTTAACTTTAAAGTTTCTCCGGTTTCCAAATCCACAAATTTATAGGGACGGTTTTGATAGTCAAATTCTTTTTCATGTTTGTGGTCGGTTACATGAAAAACTACTACTTCATGTTTTCGGTGGCGCATATGCCTGAGTGCCTCAAAAAGCTCATCGGTATTCTCTTTGGTAAACATATCGCTAAACAAAATGATAAGCGAACGTTTATGTACTTTTTCGGCCAAATAATGCAGGATTTCGGAAGTTTTAGTTTCTTTGTTTAAAGGCGGTTTTTCAACATTGAGCATTTCAGAAAGCTTGCTGAGCAAAAAATTAATGTGTACCGAAGACATTTTGGCTTCACTCTGCCATTCCACTTCATCGGAAAAAAGAGTTAAGGCGGAAGCATCGCGTTGTTTTTGGAATAAATAGATTAAAGCAGCAGCTGAAATTACGGAAAAATCCAGTTTGCTTTGAAGTAATTTATCATTGTACGGAAAATACATGGACGAAGAAACATCAATAAAGATATGGCAGCGCAGATTGGTTTCTTCCTCATATTTTTTTACAAACAGCTTATCGGTTCGTCCAAAAAGTTTCCAGTCAATATTTTTTATGGATTCGCCGGCATTATAAGCTCGGTGCTCGGCAAACTCTACGGAAAAACCGTGAAAGGGGCTTTTATGCAAGCCGGTTATAAAACCTTCGGCCACATATTTTGCCAGAAAGTTAAGCGATTTAAGCTGTTTAAGCTCATTGATATCTTTTAAATTTTTCATCGACCTGTATATTTATAAATTCATAAAAGCATTTCACCAAGCGCATTATTAGCTTAAAATTGCTTTCAGATTACCAAAGCAACTAAAAATTTCTTTAAATTAAAAAAGCTCGGTAAAAATATTCCACCGAGCTTCCGTTTGATTGAGTTCGTTTTCTAAAGAATAGCATCCAATTTTTGAGCGAATACTTTTTTGGGTACGGCTCCTACTTGTTTGTCAACCACTTCGCCGTCTTTAATGAAAAGTACGGTAGGAATATTTCTTACTCCGTATTTGGCTGACGTTTGCGGGTTGCTGTCCACGTCTAATTTAGTCATTTTAGCGCGTCCTTCGTACTCTTTTTCGAGTTCCTCTATAATGGGGTGAATCATACGGCAGGGACCGCACCATTCTGCCCAGAGGTCAACAAGAACGGGTACATCGGATTTTATTACTTCCTGTTCAAAATTACTGTCGGTTACATCTATTGGCATAGTATATATTTTAAATTAATAAATTCAATATCACTGCAAAAATAACAAAATATTACGAAAAGCATATATGTTATTTTTTGAATCTATGAAATTTTATATTGCATGTACGGCTTTTCTTTTAAATAATTCACAAAAGATTGGTTTAAATTCACCTTTTTGCTTCGTGAATGCATTTTTATCCAAACTTTAGTTTCCGGGTCAAAAACCAAGAAATTCAAACCGGCCGTTCCGTTATTTTGTTTCACAAAATCCGTAAATTCTTTTATGAGTTCATCGGAAATTTTTTCTATGGGAAGTTTTACCGTTATATCTTTCAGCATGTTTTCTTTTACATCAGTCAACATCTCTATGGAGCTAATCTTATATTCTAAATCATTGTCAGGCCTGTCGAAACGATGGCCTACTTTGCCTCGAACAAATATTTGATAGCCTTTGGTAAGATAATTCTTAAGGTTCAAATAATCTTTTCCAAACAGGAACACTCTAAAATTTCCCGTAAAATCCTCATAGTCAAATGTACCGTATGGTTTGCCGGTTTTGGTGGTTGCGTGGCGTGCCGCCGTTATAATGCCGGCGGTTTTTATTTCCTGTCCTTTAAAAGCATCCAAGCCGGATGAGAGTTTGGATAAGGGCGTACAAACTTGGTCTATCTCAAGCCGGTATTTATCCAAGGGGTGCTCAGACAAATAAATGCCAATGACTTCTTTTTCTTTGTTTAAACGCTCAAGCAGCTCCCAAGGCTCAGTATGGGGTGGTGTCGGCTTTTTAATTTCCACGGCTTCGCTTCCGCCGAATATGTTGTGCTGGCTTGCATCGCCTTCTCCCTGAAAACGACCTCCGTATTTGATAACTTCCTCAACATAAGTGGCTGTATTATCATTTTCTTTATAGAAATAGGCACTGCGCGGAATATTTGAAATATTATCAAAAGCCCCGGCCATAACTAAAGCTTCAACGGTTCGTTTATTAACGGTATTAAGGTTCACGCGTTCTACAAAATCATTGAAGTTTTTAAATTTACCGTTTTCTTTTCTTTCGGCAACAATGGCTTCAACAGCACCTTTTCCTACTCCCTTAATGGCTCCGAGTCCAAAACGAATGGCATCATTTTCGTTGACCACAAAGTCATAAAAACTCTCATTTACATCCGGCCCGAGGATTTCTAAGCCCATGCGCCGGATTTCTTCCATAAATATTGTTACCTTAGTGATTTCGGATAAATTCCGACTTAAAACCGCGGCCATATATTCGGCCGGATAATGCGCTTTAAGATAAGCCGTCTGATAGGCCAGATAAGCATAACAAACCGAATGCGAACGGTTAAAGGCATATTGAGCAAATTTCTCCCAATCGTGCCAAATCTTTTCAGCCGTTTTCCTTTCATAACCGTTTTTATCGCAGCCTTCGTAAAATTTTTCGCGAAGCTCATTCATCATCGAAATGATTTTCTTTCCCATGGCTTTTCGCAGCGAGTCGGCTTGGCCTTTAGTGAAGCCGGCAAGTTTTTGGGAAAGCAACATCACTTGCTCCTGATAAACGGTAATACCGTAAGTGGTTTGAAGAATTTCCTCCATTTCCGGCAAATCATACTCAATTTTTTCTTTGCCGTGCTTTCTTCTGATAAAAGAATCAATATAATCCATGGGCCCCGGACGATAAAGGGCATTCATGGCAATTAAGTCCTCAAAGTGACTTGGTTTCAAGTTTCGAAGATGCTTTTTCATTCCGTCCGACTCAAATTGAAACAAGCCTGTGGTTTCGCCTCTTGAGAAAAGCTCAAAAACTTTATTATCTTCCAGATTAACGTGCTCAATATCAATTTCCACTCCTTTGGAATGCTCAATTTTCTCAACGGCTTCTTTAATGATGGAAAGCGTTTTGAGGCCCAAAAAGTCCATTTTAAGCAAACCAATATCTTCTACCTGACTGCCCTCGTATTGAGTAACCAAAAGGTCGGCCTCTTTACTGGTACAAACGGGCACATGCTCGGTTAAATCGTCGCGGCTGATAATAATACCGCAGGCATGTACGCCGGTTTGCCTTACGGAGCCTTCCAACTGTCGGGCAAAATCCAAAACCTGCCCTCTGTTGTCGGCAGCTTCATAGGCTTTCTTTAAATCCTCAACTTCATCATAAGCCTGGGATAAATTCTTTACTCTGTCGGGTACCAATTTGGCCATGCGATCGGCTTCGCTGAGAGGCAACTCCAGAACTCTTGCAACATCTCTTATGGAAGATTTGGAGGCCATGGTTCCGTAGGTAATAATATTGGCAACTCTATTCTCACCGTACTTATCCACTACCCACTTCAGAATTTTTTCTCTTCCGTCATCATCGAAGTCTATATCAATATCGGGCATTGAAATACGGTCGGGATTAAGGAAACGCTCAAAGAGCAGACCGTACTTTATCGGGTCGATATCGGTAATGGTAAGCACATAGGCAACGGCCGATCCCGCAGCAGAACCGCGTCCGGGACCCACGACCACACCCATTTCGCGTGCAGCTTTTATAAAATCCCAAACAATCAAAAAATATCCGGGAAATCCCATCCCAATAATGGTATCCAGCTCAAAATTCAGCCGTTCTTCAATTTCGGTAGTTATTTCGCCCCAGCGCATTTTTGCACCTTCAAAAACAATATGTCGCAGATAATCGGCTTCATTGTCAAAACCTTCAGGAAGCTCAAAAGCCGGCATAATGGGTTTTCGTTCCAGCTCAAAATCTTCAATTTTAGCAACAATTTCCTGTGTGTTGCTTATGGCTTCGGGAATATCGGCAAAAATTTCGGCCATTTCTTCGGGCGACTTTAGATACTCCTCGCCCGAATAGCTCATTTGTGTGTTATCACTAAGTGTTTTCCCGGTGCTCAGCAATACTAAAATATTGTGTGCATCAGCATCTTCTTCGCGCAAAAAATGCACATCATTCGTGGCAATCACTTTGATGTCCAGTTTTTTAGCTATATCGAGAATGGCGGTGTTTACTTCTTTCTGTTTTAAGAATGTCTCTGTATTTCTATCCGGATTGTTCGTTTTATGGCGCTGCATTTCCAAATAAAAATCATCGCCGAAAACGTCTTTGTACTCGGCAGCAATTTTCTCGGCAGCTTCCAAATTACCTTTTAAAATAGCCTGCGGAACCGGACCGCCCAAACAAGCGGTGGAAACAATTAATCCTTCGGAATGTTCAAATAAAAGTTCTTTGTCGATTCTCGGTGTATAGTAGTAGCCTTCGGTAAAACCGGCAGAAACTAATTTCATTAGGTTTTTGTAACCGGTTTGGTTTTTTGCTAAGAGTATAATATGCTCGCCTCTGCCGTCCTCTTTTTCGGTTTTGTTGTGTCTGCCCCTACGCGCCAAATAAGCTTCGCAACCAATAATGGGTTTAATGTCATTCTTTCGGGCTTGTTTGTGAAAATCTTTCACTCCGTACATATTTCCGTGGTCGGTAATAGCCACCGAATCCATTCCCAGCTCTTTTACACGGCTCATGAGTTTAGAAATTTCATTGGCGCCGTCGAGAACCGAAAATTGTGTATGCAGATGCAAATGCGTAAATTGACTCATTTCGTAATTGAATTTTTCTTTGTGATTTAAATAATTTTGTAATGCGAACTTTACTGATTTAGGGGTATTTTCGCATGAGCAAAGTTAGTAAATCTTAGCTTTTTTTTGTGCAATGTTTAAAAATTGATGAAAATTGAGATAGTTCAATGTGAGTAAAGTTTTTGTTACTCTGAATTTGCATTTCATCATAAAAAATCTAAGAAAAAAACGTAAGAACAAGCACGAATATTTGATTGTAATAAGTGTATTTGAGAAGGTTTGTCTTTTGCTTTTCGTTAAGCTTTGAATATTTAGGTTTTAGTTCCTGAAACATGTACCCGGGTGACAGCTCTTTTTCCCTTCGCAAACACTCCACCGTCATGCTGAACTCGTTTCAGCATCTCCAACCATTCAGGTTTGTACTACCTTACATTTGGGTAGGAGATCCTGAAACGAGTTCAGGATGACAACGCATATAACATGGCAGCAATAATTAAACCGTTGTGCTGAACCGACAGCTCTTTTTCTTCGCCAACAACTCCACCCATCATGCTGAACCGACAGCTCTTTTCCTCCGCCAACAACTTCACCGTCATGCTGAAACCCAGCCGGAGTAACAGCTCTTTTCCCTTCGCAAACACTCCGCCGTCATGCTGAACTGGTTTCAGCATCCCCAACCATTCAGGTTTGTACTGCGTTGCATTTGGGTAGGGGATCCTGAAACAAGTTCAGGATGACAATCATGTAGCGGGCGAAAAAAGCAAAGCACGAAACAAGTTCAGGATGACAAGCATGTAGCGGGCGGGAAAAGCAGAGCACAGAGCGAGTTTAGGATGATAAGCATTTTACGGGATGTGAAAAAGCAGAACCTAATGCTCCCAATCGGAAGCCAAATCAAGTAAATCCGGATTTTGCTCTTTTATCAAATTCCATTTCCATTCTCTGTGCCAATTCTTTAACTGCTTTTCTCTTTTAATCGCATTTTCCATGCCTTGCATCCGCTCATAATACAATAATTTTGTCAAGTTGTATCTCGAAGTAAATCCGGAACCCTTACCTGCTTTATGCTCTGCCACTCTTCGTTCAAGGTTTGAAGTAAGGCCGATATATAAAGTTGTTTTAGTCTTATTACTCATTATGTAAACGTAGCTTTGCTTCATGTTTTTCGTCTTTTTTACTATTCTGTTTGCGTGTTCCCGAATCCTGAAACGAGTTCAGGAAGACAACGCATATAACATGGCAGCAATAATTAAACCGTTGTGCTGAACCGACAGCTCTTTTTCTTCGCCAACAACTCCACCCATCATGCTGAACCGACAGCTCTTTTCCTCCGCCAACAACTTCACCGTCATGCTGAAACCCAGCCGGAGTAACAGCTCTTTGCCCTTCGCAAACACTCCGCCGTCATGCTGAATTCATTTCAGCATCCCCAACCATTCAGGTTTGTACTGCGTTGCATTTGGGTAGGGGATCCTGAAACAAGTTCAGGATGACAATCATGTAGCGGGCGAAAAAAGCAAAGCACGAAACAAGTTCAGGATGACAAGCATGTAGCGGGCGAAAAAAGCAAAGCACGAAACGAGTTCAGGATGACAACGCATATAACATGGCAGCAATAATTAAACCGTTGTGCTGAACCGACAGCTCTTTTTCTTCGCCAACAACTCCACCAGTCATGCTGAACCGACAGCTCTTTTTCTTCGCCAACAACTCCACCGTCATCCTGAAACCCAGCCGGAGTAACAGCTCTTTTCCCTTCGCAAACACTCCGCCGTCATGCTGAACTGGTTTCAGCATCCCCAACCATTCAGGTTTGTACTGCGTTGCATTTGGGTAGGGGATCCTGAAACAAGTTCAGGATGACAATCATGTAGCGGGCGAAAAAAGCAAAGCACGAAACGAGTTCAGGATGACAACGCATATAACATGGCAGCAATAATTAAACCGTTGTGCTGAACCGACAGCTCTTTTTCTTCGCCAACAACTCCACCAGTCATGCTGAACTGGTTTCAGCATCCCCAACCATTCGGGTTTGTACCGCGTTGCATTTGGGTAGGAGATCCTGAAACGAGTTCAGGATGACAGCCATTTGGCGAGCGGGAAAAGCAGAGCCGGAGCGTGTTCGGGATGGCAAGCATTTGGCTGCAGCATGGCATGGCAGGCACTGAAACCGATTTCTGCCTATTAATATATCCGTTTTGATTTTCATAAACAAAGCAAAAGCTTAACTTTGCAGAAAATTGAAAACTATAAAAAACACATACAATCATGGATAAAAAAATTAGAGTACGATTTGCCCCCAGTCCTACCGGACCGCTGCACATAGGCGGTGTGCGAACCGCTTTATTCAACTACCTTTTTGCCAAAAAACATAAGGGAACTTTTATTTTAAGAATAGAAGATACTGACCGTACACGATTTGTAGAAGGAGCCGAAAAATATATTAATGAATCTCTGAACTGGTGCGGAATTACACCCGACGAAGGTGTGAAACAAGGCGGCGAGTATGAGCCTTACCGTCAATCGGAACGCAAAGATTTATACAAAAAATATGCCCTGCAATTGGTCAATGAAGGCAAAGCTTATTATGCATTTGACACAGCCGAAGAATTGGATGCCATGCGCGAACGGCTTTCAGAACAAGGTTCTTCCGTACGACATTACAATGCTGTTACGCGCGGTGAAATGAAAAACAGCTTTACTTTGTCGGAAGATGAGCTGCAGAAAAAACTGCAATCCGATGAGCCTTATGTAATCCGATTTAACATGCCTGCCGAACGCACTGTGGAAATGACCGATATCGTAAGGGGAACAGTGAAAGTAAACACCAAAGAATTAGACGACAAGGTGTTGTTCAAATCCGACGGACTTCCCACCTATCATCTGGCAAATGTAACGGATGATTATCACATGAAAATTAGCCATGTGATTCGCGGCGAAGAGTGGCTGCCGTCGCTTCCTTTACATTACTTGCTTTATGAAAGTTTGGGTTGGAAAGATGTGATGCCGGAATTTGCCCATTTACCCTTACTTCTGAAACCCAACGGAAAAGGCAAACTCAGTAAAAGAGACGGCGAAAAAATGGGTTTTCCCGTATTTCCTTTGGAATGGAAAGACCCCAAAAGCGGCGAAACTTCAGCCGGTTTCAGAGAAGACGGATATTTACCGGAAGCTTTCTTGAATCTGATGGCGCTTTTAGGCTGGAACCCGGGCACCGATAAAGAAATTTTCAGTTTAGACGAGTTGATTGAAAATTTTGACTTGAATCGCGTAAGCAAAGGCGGAGCAAAATTTTCGCCCGACAAAGCCAAATGGTTTAACGAAGAATATTTGAAAAAGTACAATACATCCGAATTGGCTGAGCTATATATGCCTTTGTTTGAAAAGCGCGGTATGAAGGTTGAAAAAGATTATCTGATAAAAGTTTTGGAGCAAATGCACGAACGCATTACGCTTTTGCCGGACTTGTTTAAAGAGGCGGAGTTTTTCTTCAAAACACCCGAAGAATACAATCCGAAAGTAGTAAAAAAACGATGGAAAGCCGACACGCCCAAGCACTTGGAAGCCATGGCTGAAGCTTTAAGCAAAATTTCTGAAGACAATTTTAATTCGGAAAATACCGAAAAAACGGTTAAGCAATACATTGAAAGCAATGAATTGGGTTTCGGAGCCATTCTGAATCCGGTACGTTTAGTACTGACCGGTACCGGCGGCGGTCCTCATCTTTTTGATATTATGGAAATGATAGGGAAAAAGGAAACTTTGCTTAGAATTGAAAAAGGAACCGAAAAGTTAAGCTGACTTATCCCAAGCTTTCCCCGTGAATAGATATACAACAGAAATCCCCAAAAGCATTATGCGCTTTTGGGGATATTTTTTGTATCATAAACCGGAATTATTTTGTAAGTTTGTACAAAATCGAACTCAAAGTTCAAATTTGTACAAAATGTTGGTAACCCGAGAAATATCAGAGATAATAAAAAACAGCTTATCGCATTTTCCTATCGTAATACTTACAGGTGCCAGACAAACCGGTAAAACAACATTGGCAAAAATGCTCTCGAACAAACCCTATTATAATTTGGAAAATCCGGATACGCGGCAGTTGGCTCAGGAAGATCCGCGGCTTTTTCTGAGCAAGATAAAGGATTCGGGAGCCATTATTGATGAATTTCAACATGTTCCGGAATTAGCATCATACCTGCAGGGTATAGTTGATGAACAAGGGAAAACCGGTATGTTTATTCTTACAGGCAGTAACAACTTTTTGCTGATGGAAAAGGTAAGTCAATCATTGGCCGGAAGAGCAGCTGTTTTTAAATTGATGCCTTTTTCATTAAATGAATTATCGAAACTTTCCCTTAATCTGCCAACCAATGAGCTGCTTTTAAAAGGCTTTTACCCTGCGGTTCATGCACGGGCGCAGAATCCTACAATCAGCTACTCGGCTTATTACCAAACATATCTTGAACGCGATGTAAGACTGCTCATTAATATTAAAGATATGTTTATATTTCAACGCTTTATCAAGCTGTGTGCCGGCCGTATCGGACAATTAATTAACTACGATCAATTAGCGGGAGAAGTAGGCGTATCGGGAAAGGTAATAAAAACATGGTTGTCAGTTTTAGAAGCATCGCATATTATATATCTGCTTCCGCCTTTTTATAAAAATATAAAAAAAAGACTGATAAAAACTCCCAAGTTATATTTTAACGATACCGGCCTTGCTGCCTATTTATTGGGCGTTGAAAATATTTCTCACATTGAAAATCATCCTTTGCGAGGCCATCTGTTTGAAAACATGGTTATTAACGAATATCTGAAATACCGATTTAACAGCGGAAAAGAAAATAATTCATTTTTTTACAGAGATAATCACAAAAACGAAGTTGATTTGATAATTGAACCGGGAAACCGTTTCATAAGTGCTGAAATAAAATCTGCACAGACTTACCACAGCCATTTCAAAAATACTTCCGAGTGGTTAGCAAAGCAATTAGTGCCGCATAAAGTTTCCGGTTTTATTGTATATGACGGTCAGCAAGAGTGGGAGAATGATGACTTATATGTGGTAAACTTTAGAAATTTTATAAAAAAAATAAAAACCATACGGTAAACCGCAATACGAAACTTGATTTGTACAGAAAATACAAACTCTAAAACATTATGCACATCACCCGTTTCAAAAACAATCCCGAATTTACCGCCGGAGACAAAACCACGCTCCGTCAACTGCTCCACCCCGACACCCATAAACTGCCGATTAATTTCAGCATGGCGCATGCCCGATTGGCGGTTGGCAAAAAAAGTCTTCCTCATCGCTTAGACGCAACGGAAGTGTATTACATACTGCAAGGCAAGGGCAGAATGCACATTGATGATGAAAACGAAATTGTACAAGTCGGCGATACTGTTTATATTCCGCCCAAATCACGACAGTTTATTGAGAATATCGACAAAGAAGAATTAGTATTTATTTGTGTGGTGTCTCCGGAGTGGCGGGAGCAGGATGAAACAGTCGAAAATTAGCATTCGGGAAATTTTAGTATTTTTTTAGGGCTGAAATTTCTTTTATCGGGAAATTTATATACGTAGTTTTGTGTACGCATATTTTAACCATGCAACAACGCCCAATTTGGATTTTCCCCTTAAAAACAACAACACCAACAACGATAGAATCGGCAAGCGTCGATTTTATCGTTTTTTGTAAGCCGGAACCTTTCTAAACACACAATATGCGACTTGTAAAAAACACATAAAAGACTCACAGTTAGCATTAATGCATATTGTCCAAAAAAAAACCGTTTAAACACAGCTCCTCAATTTTTCCTTGCTTTCATTTTTTTTTGCTATTTTTATAAACTCAGATAAAACCCTTGCAAAATATATGAAACTAAAAGGCACCACCGTTGAATCATTTAAAACATTTATAAAAGAAAACTTCCCTGCATTCTATGATGAATGGCTTGAACAATTACCGGCCGAAAGCCGCAACATATTTTCCGATGATATACTTTCAGGCGAGTGGTATCCGATGTATGAAACAGCCATAATCGGCACACGGCTTATTGCCGATATGTTTTTCGACGGCAAGCGAGAAGAAGCTTATTACGAAATAGGCGTTTTTAGTGGCAAAAAATATTTAACCGACGGGCTATATGCCGATTTATTGAAAGGAGTGGATAAAAAAACAGCGGCATCATATTTCTCTCAATTTTACTATATGTTTTTTTCGGACGGGCGTCTCGAAACCATTGAAAAAGAACACTCTATTGTTTTTGAATACCATGACCAACCGGAATATTGCATAGAAAACTTACCGCGTGTAGCCGGCTACCTGCAAGTTATTTTTCAACAAATAAAAACCCCGCCCCATAAAGTCGATTGGCCACACAGAAAAGGCGAAAACGGAAAATTTGTTGGTATTAACACTGCTTATTTTGATTAAGAAAACAATATGAAAGCAAAAGGAACAACTATCAACAGTATAAAGGCTTTTGTTAAAGAAAACTTCCCGGCATTCTACGATGAATGGTTGGAGCGATTACCGTCTGAAAGTAGAAAAATATTTTCTGATGAAATACTCTCAGGTGAGTGGTATCCAATGTATGAAGCAGCAATACTCCCTGTACGACAGCTTGGCGATATGTTTTTCGACGGCAATCGAGAAGAAGCTTTCTATGAAATCGGTGTTTTCAGCGGCAAACGGTATCTTGTACAAAGCGCAGTATATGATGATGTTCTGAAAGGAGTGGATAAAACTACGGCTGCGACTTACGTGGCAAGTTTTTACAATCTTTTCTTTTCGGAAGGGTTTATGAAAACATATCAAACAAAGAATACCATAGTATTTGAATACCATAACCACCCCAAATGCGTGTTGGAGAATCTTGCCCGAACGGCAGGCTACTTAGAAGTCATTTTCCAACAAATAAAAACCCCGCCCAATAAAGTCGATTGGTCGTACAGAAAAGGCGAAAACGGGAAATACATCGGAGTAAATACGGTCTATTTTGATTAAAAAAACAATATGAAAGGAAAAGGAACAACTATCAACAGTATAAAGGCTTTTGTTAAAGAAAACTTCCCGGCATTCTACGATGAATGGTTGGAGCGATTACCGCCCGAAAGCAAAAAATACTATCAAACGGAAATACTATCGAGCGAATGGTATCCCGCTTTTGAAACAGGAATACTTCCGGTGCATCTGATAGCGGACATGTTTTTCGACGGCAAGCGAGAAGAAGCTTTCTATGAAATCGGTGTTTTCAGCGGCAAAAGATACTTAACCGATGGGCTTTATGCCGATTTATTGACGGGTGTGGACAGAAAAACAGCCGCATCATATATATCGCAATTTTATTATATGTTTTTTTCGGAAGGCCATCTCAAAACGATTGAAAAGGAAGACTCAATCGTTTTTGAATATCACGATCTCCCTGAATACGTTACACAAAACTTACCGCGTGTAGCAGGCTACTTAGAAGTCATTTTTCAACAAATAAAAACCCCGCCCAATAAAGTCGATTGGGCACACAGAAAAGGTGAAAACGGGAAATACATCGGAGTTAATACCGTCTATTTTGATTAAGCCTAATTATTTTTTAGGAATATTTTAGGTGTAATTATTGTTATGAAATTCATTATTTTATTTGACATTTGTATAAAAAACAGAGCCGGATAAACTTTACCCGCCTATACCGTTCGCAGAACCGGTATAACCGGCCATAATACCATTGACAACATGAATACCGAAGCGTTAAACAAAAAATACCGGCAATTGGAACAGGAGAAAGCAGCACTGACTGAAGAAAAAATCAAAATCCAAGCCCAAAAACGCGTAATGGAAATGACGGTGGCAGAGCTTACGGATGATAAAAAGAAACTCCGACAAAAAGAAAACAAGCTGTCGGAAAGTGTCAGCAAATTAGAGAATATCAATAACAACCTGATTCTGTGGCAAAGGGCACTATTGCATGAGCAAAAAAATATGTTCACGGAAATTTACAACCAAATATACCACATAAAAGAAGACCCAAGCGACGAAAATTTGGAAAATGCCGTAAGAAAAACGGAAATAATCGAACGCGAAATAAACAGTCTGCTGAAATGGTCGCGCGATTTTGTCATAAAAACCGAACCGGAATACTCTACCTTCAATTTCAAAAGCCTGATAGACCGATTTGATGAAGTGTATGAAAAATATTCCCGCGACAAAAAAATTATCGTTCGGCCGGAAATTTTTCAAATTCACAGCGACCAAAACCTGTTAAAATTCATCATCAACAATCTGATTAAGAATATATTAAACATAGTAAGAAGCCATGCGCAAATAGAAATCGATATTCAGCGAAACGAAAAAGAATATCTGCTTGAATTAAAAGACAACGGCCCCGGCTTTCAGGGTTTTCCGCCGGGCGAAGAAATTTTCAAAAAAGTAAAAAAAGGCACCGGCCTTATGGTTGTGGAACGCTGCATAGAAATATTAAACGGAAAAATTGAACTCCGAAATATGCCCGGCGGCGGAGCGAAATACAATTTTAGTTTTCCCGTAAATGCGCTTCCAAAAGACAGCAAAAGTATGATACAATGAAAGAAAACAACAATGCTCCGAGAGTAGTAATCATCGAAGATCATGACTTCGATAAGGAAGGATTACGCGGCACTGTAACTCACAATTTTGAAGTGAAGGCCGTTTTTGTGAACTCACAAGATTTTTTTGAAGCCTATAAAACCCTTGAACAACAAACCGAAATTGTTTTGGTTGATTATGAATTGCAAAAATCGGGCTCACTGCTCAACGGCGACCAAATTATTGCTCGCTTAGTACGCGAAAATTATCAGGCCAAATTTGCCGTTATCACCGGTGCGCTGGATGCCGTATCAGTTTTAAAATTGGCAAAAGCGGCCGGTGCATCAGGCTTTTCGCAAAAGGCCATGGGCATTGATCGCTACAAAAAATTCATCTATCAGATACATGAAAGCAACGATTTTATTATTGAAGAAAAAACAAAGGACACACTTATAGACAAAATGCTCGTGATGCTTGAAGACAAGACAAAAGAGCATAACTACGATGTGGAACAAAAGCACATAAACATCATAAAACTGATAATGCAAGGAAAATCAAACGAAGGCATTATTCACAGCCTGCTGTTTGATGAATTTAATGATAAACTGCTGACGCACCCTGATTTTGACCGCCGTTTCAATTTTACAAATTTCATAAAAGAAACTGAAAAGGAAATAAAAAGAGAAATCAAAGAAAACCCGAAGAATGCTCGCTTAATAAAACTGGAAAAATTAAAAGCCGCTTTGGAAAAAACTCACGGAGAAAACATCTCAATACCCGAAAAGTTTCAAGAACTAAAAAACTGCCAATACAACACCGTCAACAAAGAACTAAAAAAACACCTGCACTATTACGACAAACAAATTGAAAACCACCTGCACAACTACAAACTGAAAATAAAATCGGAACTCGACCTGCCCAACACCAAGCGCGACACCCTCATATACGGCATGATAGCCTACGGGCTGATTGGGCTTGAGGAATTGAAGGAGTTGATTGGATGATACGAATCCGGCGGATTTGCAAAAAAGTAAACAATAATAACAGATAACACACACAAACAGTTTTCCATGAAAAATTCCACTATTTACATTCTCTTTATAGTATTATTAATTGCTTCATCTGCTTGTCAGAAAAATGATGGCAAGCAAAAAGAGATTGATGAAAAAATTCAAAAAGCCTTATTACGGGAATTATCGGCACCGGATGAAATGAGGACACTTGCAGAGGAAATACAAAAAAAGTCTGATTCATTAAATTACACACAAGGCATTGCTTATGCCTATCTTCTGAAAGCCAAATATTTGAAACAACAGAAAAAAATAAACCAAGCCTTGGATACTCTTTTTATTGCTGAAAAAAAATTTCAAACAATAAACGACCGTCAAGGAGAGGCACTTGTGTTTAACGAAATTTTGATGAACATAAAATTTAACGAAAAAGACGAAAAAACTGACAAAATAAGGAAAGCCAAACTGCCCGACACATGCCGGCTAAACAAGCTGTTAAATTATTCCGTTGCCTTAAACTCTTATTTTATTGATAATATACGGGGAACCGATATAATACGAAAAAAAGATACAATACAGTACATAATAAAAGATTTAAGCAACAGCAATCCGGGAAAAAATTCGTATGAAGAAATGCTGCAAAACCAACTGCTTGCTATGCTGTACTACACTCTATCGGCTAATTATTATGACAAATCAAACAGCAGCCCGGACTCTGCCATATTTTACTACAAAAAATCCGCAGAATACGATAAAATACTAAACAACAAACAGGCATGGAGTTTCTTTACCGTAGCCGACAAATACCTTACCGAAAAATTTAAGCCGGAGAAAAAAGATTCGGCAATGCTCGACAGCGCCTTTGCTTACCTAAAAACAGCGGTTCGTATAATTTCCGATAAGGAGGATGTAAACAAAGAAAATATTTCCGGAATACTTTTAGAATATCCTGAAAAAAATGAACTTTTCAAATTTCAAGCAGCCCACCTTCACAGGCTTCTTGCGACATACTTTTTATATACCGATGACAACGAAGGCGCCATCCTTCATTTTGAAAAATATCAGGACTTATTCCCCATAGACGAAACGCTGCCGCATCAATATTACGAAATTCACCAAAAATACGAAAGACAAAAAACCAAAACACATCTTTTATACGCGTTGACAGGACTTGGCGGACTTGCATTTGTTTTATTGATAGTAAGCATATTACACATAAGAACACTAAAAGAAAAAATATTACTGAACAAAAGTATCGCAAATCTGAAGTTGGAAAAAGAAGCAAAAAAACTGGAAATAAAAGCACTTGAGAAAAACAACGAATTACTCTTAAAAAACAATAAATTCTTAGGGAGAGAAAATCAAACACTCGCAAATGAGAAGAAAGATTTGGTTAGGGATATTGAGATTTTGAATCAGAACAAATCCATGCAGGAAATTATTGATTCATTAAGGGGAATGGCTATGTCTCCCGGTAAAGACTCGAAAGAACTGTATGACAAGTTTTGTGAATATGAAAAACAATTAGACGAACTCCCCTTCTTTAAAAATATGAAATCGCAATTAAGCACGCCCCTATATCATATTGTGCACTATTTATGCATTTCATCTAATTTTACCGCAGACGAAATAACAGCCCTGTCAAACCTGTTTAAGCGGTATTATTACCAATCACCTGAAAGTGTCAGAGTAAATATTTTCCGTTTGAAAAAGGCACTTCTCGATGAACCAATTTTAGACGAAAATGATAAGAAGGAGCTGCGAAAAAGCACGAAAGAAAAAAATGGTTTTCCTGTATTTTTGCAAGAAAAAATGAACAGGGCACTAAAAAATCCGGACAGCAAGCTGACATAAAATTTTGAAGGCTATATTTGCCCCGACCTACAATAATCGACATAATATTGCCTTATTTACCTATTTGTCAGGCCATTGAACACACTCAACAAACCTTTAAACATGCCGATCATATCCTACACATAAACACATCATTACCAATAAATTAGGCTATTCAAAAAGAAAAACAATAAACTTACCGTTTACGAGCAATTCTGATAAAAAACAAACAGGTAACATATTGTAACATAAATGTCGGTTTTACACAAAGACTGTGTAAAATATTGTTCCGAAGTTTTAAAATATAACACTACTTCGATGTATTATATTGAAACATGATATTATCTTGTAACATTATGTAATGAGAAAGAGGCTGCGGCAACAATTTTTTTTTGTTTATTGTAAGCACAAACGAATTGCGATTGTAAACAATTCAATTTTTTAACCCAAAAAGAAAACACCATGGAAAAATCACAAAGTACTTACGACAGCTTTATGGAGGCATACTATATTTGCCTTAAAGAAAACTACGACCCGAACAATAAAGACGCTTGCCTTGAAATGGCAGATACTTTTATCTCTATGGCCGGTGGCTTTTATGATGCCTTAAAAAACCAATATCAAGAAGAAGCCAAGAGCTTAGAGAACGACGAACGTGAAAAATTATTGCGCCGAATAAATGATTTAAAACGCCTCAAAAAAGAGTTCAAACGCATCAAAGCCACCATAGAGGCCGACGGATTTCCACCGGGAACAAAACAAGCCGATGAAGCGGAAATCAGGAAACATGCCGAAAAACTCGCTTGCAGATTCAAAATGGAATTTGCCGCCTAATCCTGCTCGGGGCTGTCTGATACGGGCAGCCCCCCCCTTTTATGGAAGCAAAGGTACGGCATTTTATGCAAAACAATGAAAAATACATCAGGCAATTTTTTTAAAAAATATTAATTACACGAAATGATATTAATAATCAGGCATGAATTACGCCCCGGCAATCATTATCTGCCAATTTAAATTAACGGTACTGCCGGCAAGGGCTTATCCGTATTTCGGGAAAAATTAGGAAATTCTTAGGTGAGCAAAATCTTGACATATCCGAAATAGGGAAGTAACTTTATATGAATATTTTAAATTACAAGATTAACGAGTTTGCCGAAAAGCGATAGTGAGTAGGTATAATTTTAAAAATTTATATGTTATGAAAAGCTTTTTTACTCTATTTATTACAATGCTTATAGCCACTACCTTAAGTGCACAAGTGACCGTAACATTTAACATTGATTTGAACGGAGTATCCGGATTTGATGCCGAAATACACGAGGTTTATTTTTCCGGTGAGCCTATAGGAACACTCACAGCCTTCTGGCCTACACCCGGTTCGGAGGCTTCGTATCAGATGTTTGATAATAATGCGGATGGTATTTATACCATTGAGGCTTCAAATGTTGAAGACGGAACGTACGAGTTCAAATATGTTTTCTTGGAAAGCGGAACAACCGGCTGGACCAATGAAAGCATCGGCTATCCCTATAATCACAGTGTAACTGTAAGCAGCTCTAATTTAGTTGTTTACAACCAATGGGGGACTTTGGAAAATATTCCGACACAACAGTTAGATACTGAATATTATGAAGATTGGTCAGATTACACCAGCCAATGGGTTACCGCCGGAAAAGTTGAACATACATACAATACAAGCGGCTACCACACACAAGAAATATTTTATGAATATTATGATAACCAATGGGAGTTATATGAAAAAACAGAATACGAATATAATAATGAAGGAAACCCGGTATTAATGACATCCTACTGGTGGAGCGATAATAATAACCAGTGGGCAGAATCAGGCAAAATTGAATTCTCTTATGATTACAATGGGCATCTTATACAAAAAATACATTATCAAAGGTCTAATGATCAATGGCATAATTCCAAAAAATATGAATACATCAACGATAGTAATGGCAATACAACACAAGAAACTTATTATAGTTGGAACGGTAATGTATGGGAATCTTCATGGAAATCAACATACGAATATAATACATCTGGTTATCTTATACAAGAATTATGGGGATGGTACGACAATACATGGGAACCTTCTTGGATGGCAGAATATCACTATTCCGGAAGTTACCGTACACATTTAATAGTTTACGACGGAAGTCCGGGCCAATGGAATATTGGCTACAAATACGAATATACCAGAGATGCCTATAGCAATATTACACAAGAAACCGGATATTACTATGATGATGGCCAATGGAGTTATGATGAAAAACAAGAATATACTTATGATAATTCCTACTCATTTAGTGATTTAATTTTACCTAATTTTACAGATGACGGAATATTCGAGGACGAAACAGATATTACGATCTTCTTTAACCACATGTTACTTAGTGCATCTTACGCTGATTATTATAGCAACAATTGGGAAAATGAATATAGAGTGCTGTACGAATACTCCGAAATAAATGTTTCTGATATAAACGAAGTAGAAACAGAAAAAATCAATTTATATCCGAATCCTGTATCCGAACAACTTAATATTGTTTTATCCGACAATAATAATTCGGCTGTTTTTGAACTTTTTGACACACAAGGCCGCAATGTTATTTCAAAAAAAATAAGCAACAATGAACAGATAAACCTTAATTTTTTGAATACGGGCCTTTATTTTTATAAGCTATACATTAAAGATGAAGTTCAAACCGGAAAACTAATGAAAGAATAGAATAAAGCAATTATATTATTTGCTGATTCCGATTACAGTATGTCTGATATCAACAAGCCGGGGTTTCGCAAAAAATAAGGAAAATTTTAAGTGGCTAAAAAATTGACATTGCTAAATGGAGCTGTATTTATAGTTACATTATGTTAAAAACGAGCTTGCCGAAAAGCGATAGTGAGTAGGTATAATTTCAAAAATTTATAGTATGAAAAATAAGTTAATAGTTATTGTAATGGTTATAGTTACCATGACCTTCTTAGGATGTGAAAAACTTTCTAATGTTTAAGCAGATTTTAAAGTAACAGCTAAAGAATGGATTATGACTGAAATAGGATTTACCAATGAATCTACCGGTGCTTTGAGTTATTTTTGGGAATTTGGAGACGGAAATACTTCAACCGAAGAAAACCCGACTCATGTTTACGAAGAACCCGGTATTTACACACCCACCTTAACCGCTTATTCAGAAAACGGGAAAAAAGAAAGCGTTGCATCGCACGATATCACAATTGAAGCACCCACTATTGATGTCAATTTTAGAGGCCAAAACTATAATATTGAACACGGTTGTTATTATTATGAACCCGATGTTCCCGGTATTTCAATTTCTACCAAAGAAGACATATTCCCCAGAGTATTGTTCTATATTAGAAATTTTTCAGGAACAGGGAGTTATGATCTTACCGATTCGGGGGAAACTTTCTATCTTGGCTTTATGGCTTTTTTGGAAAATTCTCAAACAGATTACATTTACCTCAATCATTATTATAATAACAATCAAAGTGAACAGATATTTAACGGAACAATTAATATTACTTACGATTCAGGCGACAGAATTAAAGGAACTGCAAATGCAAATATGTATGGTAGGGCAGGGTCGGGTCCGTATCAGTTTTCTGTAACTTTTGATGTTCCCTTGTTGTCGGAAAAACCTGATTGGCATTCCGGAAAAAACATAATATTCTGAATTAGAACATGATAATATTATAAAAGCCAATTTAATTATGATAAGAATTAGAGACCCATGAATACAAATTTTTTAAAAGACAGCAGGAGTTTCTGAAAACCTGTAACAGAGTAAGAGGCGGAAGCTGAAAAGCCTTACGAGTAAGCAAAATTTTTAAATTAATATATTTATTATGAGACATTTAATTAGTGGATTTGTAACGTTAGTGTTTGTAGCTTTCGCATTCCAAACACAAGCACAAATGAAATTTGGTCTAAAAGCGGGCATAAATGCCGCCGGCATTAAACAAAATTTCAATAGTAGTCAAGATGAGTATGATACCAACATGCGGCTTGGATTTCATATCGGAGCTACGGTTGATTATGGGGTAAGCGATGTTTTGAGTGTACAACCCGGATTACTATTGTCAAGCAAAGGCTATAGTAGTGACCTTAAAGATGGCTTGGATGATGATGAAACTATAAAGGGATACGACAGGCATAGTTTTAATTATCTTGAAATACCAATCAACTTTGCTTACAAAATGAATGATTTACAGTTCTATGCCGGTCCTTATCTGGCTTTTGGTATAGGCGGAAAAAACAAGTGGGATTATACATACGAGTGGGACGGTGATTCAGAAAATTATTCTGATGAATACGCATACAAAGCCATACTTGGAGACGTTGGAGAAGGTGATTTAGGAGACGATGAAGAGGCATACAGCGCATTAGATTTTGGATTGAATTTAGGCGTTGGTTATGAAACCGGACCCATTCTGCTCAATTTAGGCTACTCGCTGGGTCTTGGAAATTTAACCCCCGGATATGAAGATTATGATGACTATGACCCCAATGATTATAAAATATCGAACAGGGTAATTACTATATCTGCAAGTTATTTCTTTTAAAAAGTAAACTCACTACAATACCGGTAATTTGGCATTTTTACCTGAACTGTTAAGGTTTAAAACCAAATTATCGGTATTAAATTTTTATTTTTCCTAACAATTAAATCAAATAATATGAAAAATTTATCAATTTTTATGATTTCAGCAGCAATTCTATTATCAATTTCATCTTGCAAGAAAGATGAAGCGGATAATAAAATAACAGCCAATAAAGTTGAAATGACGATTGACGGCGAAAACTGGGAACCCCAAACCGTTAAATCTTATGAAAGTGTAGATTACTATACTGTTCACGGTAAAGGCAACAACAAAGAAATTATTGTTCAGGTAGAAAAAGGCAAAACCGGAGATATTCAGACAGACGACAACAACAAAGTAACCTACTTCGACGGAACCACGACATACACTTCCGGCAACGGGCAAAGCATAAATATAAGTGCCAACTCGGAAAACGGAATTTCCGGCGAATTTTCAGTTACACTGTCATCTTCAAAAAAGAATGCAAAATATGATATTGTCATTCAGGATTTTTATTTTAGTGGTACAAACTTTGAAGACATATACTTCAACCTAACATTCCAAGGGCAGACCTATAACTGTCCGTCATTTGTTGCGGTAACAGTGTCAGTTGATGGTGAACAAATGATCATATTCTCATATAGACATTTATATAACAATTGGAACTCAGGTGGTTGCCATATAGATGAAGGATATCATGGTGTCGGAACTTATTCGTCACAAAATTATGATATAGGCTTTATTCACCCAGCCCCGGAAATTACTTGGAGCTCAAGATACCGAAACTTGGAGGGAGATTATGTTAGTAATATAAACAACCAAGTTTATATATCCCGTCACGATGATGAATATATAATTGGAAATTATCACGCATATTTGTATTATGATCATGCCATGAATACACAAGAATACATAAGTGCAGAATTTAAAATACCCTTTTATTCTTCTGCTGCGGATCTTGAAACGTCAAAGCGCATGATGCAGCTTCAATAAGGGTACATTCATTAAAACAGTTTTTCGCAAGTTTGGTGCCGAGCCAAAGCGGATAAAATGTCTAATAGGGTAATTACTCTTTCAGTAAGTTACTACTTGGGAGAATAAAACTGATAATTGGCTCTCACATGATGCTTGAACGCCGGTGGTTAATGTTAGCCACAACCTAAATAAAAATACAAACTAACGATTAAAAAAAGGGCTAATCACCCAAAAGTGACAGAACGGTAGGAAAAACTTTGTGAAGCTACCCTAAAAAAAATAAACAAAGCGCGTATATCGAAAAGCGTTATGAGTAGATACTTAATTTAATACATTTTATTATGAAAATTTTAAAATATTCGGCAATGGTTTTAGGAGCCGCTGCCATGATTACAGGTTTTAATTCTTGTAAAAAAGATAAAGATGATGACAAAGGAATAGAATGTTGTACGCGTTCATATATGTATGATGGTGCTACTTATAAATCTAAAGCATGCGAAGATGGTACAGCTTCCTATACCGTTACCTACAATGGGGAAACAACGGAAACATACACCTACGATTGGCGTGATACGGGTTACACATGGTCGGAACTAAAACAAGAGATGTTAGACTATGGAGCTACCTGTGACTAAATGATTTATTTTTTAACGGTCTGCCCTTGCCAGTGCGCAAGGGCAGGCTTACAGATTAATTTTTCAGTAATGGATAAAGCAAAAAAAATAGAATTTAGGGGTTACGAAGTGCTGGCTAAATTTTTTTTAAAAATTAATAAACTAATATTCCGATTAGGCACTAAATTTTTAAAACTCTCTGATAAATTGCGTTTTGAACAGTATAAAATGATTTTTGGCGAGCGCGATGATGATATATACATTGTAACCTACCCGAAATCGGGTACAACTGTCATGCAAATGATACTTTATCATCTGACTACGGACGGAAAAATGGATTTTAAACACATTTACGATGTATCACCATGGATAAGAAATGCCTCGTTCAAAAAACAAGCCCCCGTTAATTTGCCTTCGCCGCGAATTATAAAATCGCACGATTTTCATAAAGAATTTCCCAAAGACACAAAAGGCAAGTTTATACATGTGTACCGAAACGGAATGGATACGGCTGTATCGCTCTATCACCAAAACAAAAATTATAATAAAAGTGATTTGAATTTTGACGATTTTATAAAAACCTTTTTCAAAACAAAAGCATGGTTTAAACACACAAAAGGCTGGCTCGCCAACAAAAAGAAACTTCCTGTTCTCTATGTCAGATACGAAGATTTGCTTAAAAACAAGCCAAATGAAATTGACCGAATAATAAATTTTTGCAATCTGAAACCCGATAAAGAAGCTATTGACAGAGCCATAGAATACAGCAGCTTTGAGAATATGAAAAAGCATGAAGAAAAATTCGGAGACCAACCCCAAGAAAAGAAAAGAGTTTACAATCAATTTATCAGGAAAGGAAAAACGGGCGAAGGGAAAGACTACTTCAATCAGGAACAAAAAGACAGGTTTGAAAAATATTACAATAAAACCGTCAAAACTTTTGAGGATACTATTTTCACAACATCAAACTAATTTTTCACAATATGAAGATGAAAAAAATCAACAAAAAGCAAATATTTTATATTGCTATTACAATTGCCTTTATAGGATTGTTGCTTGCAAAATGGCAATACGATTCTACACCTAAACCGGACATCAAAACACAACAAAATAAGAATATGAGTTTTTCGCAAACAAAACGAAATAGTCTTACTGATTTTCAAAACGAGTTGTATGAGCATGATATAAATACCGTTTTTATTGAATACATGCACCACGATAAGAAACACGCATTAATTGTTCGGCGCGACAGTGTGGCGAGCGTTGTGTCCGTTCACCAACCGGATATTGAAAATGCTTTTCACAGAGACAGCATCGGCATTTTTTCTTTTGAATTATTAAACACATTGGAAAATCAATTTTCAGAACTGCATTTCACCATACAAAGGCAAAAATTCCGCAAAGTGAAAAGCAACGAAATCATAATCTATATCCGCCCAAAATACGACGATGTTTTGCATATAATATTCAACGAATCTAACTACGAGGAGCCGGCGTTTGAAAAAATACTGCTTCTTTCAAGTCGATTAATTTCGAAAATAAATTACACGGAAGTAACTGTAAATGAATTAATACAAACATCAAAATAAAAATAGAGATGAAAAACAGTATAAAAATTTTATTGATAATTGAAATTCAGATAATTTTACTTTTAGTGGTTTTTGGAACAATCGAAACCGTAAAACTGAATAAAAAGCTGCGTAACACGAATAAATTTGTTTACGAAGCCCTCACAAACAAACGACTTGAAACACTAAATACAATTAAACACAATGATATTGTAATTGGCAAAGCCGATGCCCCGGTTACCATATTTTTATACACTCGATTTGATTGTTCGGCATGCAATTCATTTTTTATTGAAAATTACAAACCGCTAAAAACTGATTTTATCGATAAAGGCATGGTTAAATTAGTTGTGAGGTATCTTGTTCACCCGTCAAAACCCGAAACACTTTTTGCAAGCAAAAGTGCATATTATGCAGACCAAAACGGTTTTTATGAAACATACATACAAAAAATCGACAGCATATACCCCGTTTTGGATACCGCAACCGTGAAAAATATAATGTCGGAATTATCAGATAATTCAGCAGAATTTTACGAATTTATGAACGACACAAGCACCGAACAAGAACTGTTACGACTTGCAAATGAAATTCGCGCAACAGGTATCAGACTTACGCCCACTTTATTTATAAATAATCAACGTTTGATAGGTAATCCTCATTATAAAAGACTGAAAAATATAATCATAGAGGTATCCGGGAGCGATATCTGAGAATAATTATTTATGCGGCTAATCGTGTAGAAGGCTGGTAGCCGAATAACGCTGCTCGGGCGCGCTTGTAACGCGTGCGGTTGATTTAAACAAATATACAGCAATAGATTTTTTAGGGAAAAATTATGTACCATACATCAAAACCAACAAAGAGCCATATTAAACCACTATCTAAATCATAAAAATAAAATGTTTTTTCGCCTTATTTTTGTTTGAGAAAACATCTGTTGAATAGGCAATACACTTTGCGTTTCACAGCAAATAACGCGCCTACATCTGTTGTCAATTTGCACAAATAAGCGAAACAAAAAGACAAATACAAATGAAAGTTTAATTACAACACTCCTACCGGCCTAAGGATCTGTGAAAGACTTGATACGTATATTACCGGAATATCACAACTACTCAATAAATAACCACCTTACTTCTTCCCGTCCAAAACCTTCTTCCGCTGTTTGCGATCCACTTCTTTCAGAAGGATTTTTCGCAGTCGGAGTGATTTGGGCGTTACTTCTAAGTATTCGTCTTCGTTGATGTATTCCATCATTTGCTCCAAAGACATTTTTACGGCCGGGGCTATGCCGACCTTATCATCGGAACCGGAAGCACGCATATTGGTAAGTTTTTTTGTTTTAACAACATTTACTGTTAAATCATCGCGGCGGGTATGTTCACCGAGAATTTGGCCTTTATAAATTTCCTCGCCGGGGTCAATAAAGAATTTACCGCGATCCTGAAGTTTATCAATAGAATAAGCAATTGCAGTTCCGCTTTCCAATGCGACCAAAGCACCGTTTCGTGTGTTTTCGGCAGCCGATTTTTGCGGCTCAAAAGCTTTAAACTGATGCGCCATTACGGCCTCGCCTTCGGTTGCAGTGAGCATTGGATTTCGTATCCCAATAAGATTGGCTGAAGGAATGGTAAATTTAAGAATTACCCGTTCGCCTCGTGTATCGGCTTTTACAATTTCGCCTTTTCGCTTGCTGACAATTTCAATGACTTTTCCGGATAAATGCTCGGGAACTTGCACGGTTAAATCTTCAACGGGCTCATAAACTTTTCCGCCAATATCTTTGGTAATAACGCGCGGCTGTCCCATTTGAAATTCGTAGCCTTCCCGACGCATGGTTTCAGCCAGAACAGACAAATGTAAAATACCCCGTCCGTAAACTGCAAGGCTGTCGGCCGAATCGGTATCTTCCACTTTAAGTGCCAGATTTTTCTCCGTTTCTTTGTAAAGTCTGTCACGCAATTGGCGAGAAGTAACAAATTTTCCTTCCCTTCCGAAAAAGGGTGAATCATTAATAGTGAAAACCATACTCATGGTAGGCTCATCTATATTAACCGGTTTCAAGCCTTCCGGATTTTCAAAATCGGCAACGGTATCTCCGATATCAAAATCATCCTGCAATAAAACAGCGCATATCTCACCGGCGGGTAATTCGGTTTTTACTTTTTCTTTACCTAAGCCTTCGAAACGATACAGCTCTTTAACCTCGGATTTAATGATTGATTTATCCCGTTTAACAAGCGATACTTTCATTCCCGGGGCAATACTGCCGCGTTTAATTCTTCCTACGGCTATGCGCCCTAAATAGGAGGAATAGTCTAATGAAGAAATTCTCATTTGTAAATTTCCTTCTTCCGGCTTAGGCGGATGTATTTTATCTAAAATAGTATCTAACAAATAAGTGAAATCGGTAGTAGGCTTATTCCAGTCGCGGGACATCCAGCCATCTTTGGAAGAACCAAAAATGGTGGGAAAGTCCAACTGTTCTTCATTGGCATCTAAACTAAACATTAAATCAAAAACATCCTCCTGAACTTCATCGGGTGTGCAATTGGGTTTGTCAACTTTATTTACAACCACAAGCGGATTCAGGTTGAGCTCAATGGCTTTCTGCAAAACAAATCGCGTTTGCGGCATGGGCCCTTCAAAGGCATCCACCAAAAGCAGCACGCCGTCGGCCATACCGAGAACGCGTTCTACTTCGCCGCCGAAATCGGCATGGCCGGGCGTATCTATAATATTGATTTTAACTCCTTTATACCGAACCGATACATTTTTAGATAAAATGGTAATGCCGCGCTCGCGTTCCAAATCATTGGAATCCAAAATTAATTCACCAACTTCTTCATTCTCTCTAAAAAGCTTTACCTGATGTAAAATACGGTCAACCAAGGTTGTTTTTCCGTGGTCAACGTGGGCTATAATTGCAATATTTCTAATGTCTTCCATAATATTAATTGAAAAATTTAAGGCGGCAAAAGTACACTTAGTACTCGAATAAAACAATTAATTATTTACAGGTACTTTTTGTTCGTCCGGCAGGACAATAAAATGTGGCTTTGACAGAGAATCAATTAGTATTATTTTAATGACCGCCAAATACTTTACAGACGCTTCCGGGTTTTTGGGAAACGCCGGAAGGTCTTGTTAAACTTATAAAAATTGCGGTATTGCTTAAAGACATTCATCAAGAATATTAATTTCCTTTATATTTTCAAAATCCTTATAATTAAAACTTGCTGGCATGTATATCTTGTTAGCAAGCAGCATGGAAGCAATTTCCATATCAAACACTTTGTTGCCTTTTATTTCATAGTCGGAAATAATTTTTAAAAACACTTGAAAACTCTTCCGGTTAGGATATATCAAAGTGCATACCGGCAAAATATCTTCCGTAAGATAACTGATAATATGGGATTTGTCTAAACCCATTTTTGAGCTTACGGCAAAAACTTCCGCAATATTTTTAGTCGAAATATAAAGCCTGTAATTCTTGTTTTCAAGAATATCCCGACTTGTTTTGTAAAATTTTGAATGGCTGTCTAAAGCATACAAAAGTATATTGGTATCAATAAGAATTTTCATATTTGAACTATTTTTCAATATGCCTGAAACACTATTCATAAGCAAATTCTCGAATGTTCACACTATCAAGGCGGCCTTCTAAATTCAGGCTTCCTGTTTTTTTAAAAACACGTTTTTCTTGAGTATTCTGCTTGGTACTGTTGTCATTAACAATGTTTTGAAGCATAAAATTTGCAAATTCCTCCGAATCAGGACTAATGAATTTTAGCACAAAATACAAAGCCAAGTTTTTTTGATCTTCTTGCGGCAGAGCTTCTGCCTGTTCCAATATCTCCTTTAAAGTTTTCATATCATAATCCTTTTGGGATAAATATATAAAATATAATTGAATTGCAGCGCAAGCGCAAACATTTTTATTCGTTTGCAGGGCAACAAAAAGCACTTTGGCAGGGAATATAATAGTCAGCGGATGAATAGGATTAAAATTGAAACAACTTTTTAGTTTGCTGTTAGCAAAAATAACTAATTCACCCGCTGACTATGGTATCCGTCTGACGCTTGGAGCTGTCTGACAGGTTTATGAAAACTATTTTCCAAACTTTTCTCTTACTCCTTTCAGCATCACTTTCGTGAGTTTTTCTATATCGTATTGAGTTTTCAAAGCCCAATCCTTTTGAGCTTTAGAGTCATCTATGCTCATGGGCCATGATTCGGCAATGGGCTGTCTGAAATCAGGTTTATAATCCATTTCAAACTCCGGAATGTGTTTCTTAATTTCATCCGCCAACTCCTCCGGATTAAAACTGATTCCTCCCACATTATAGGAGGAGCGTATTCTTATGTTCTCAGCCGGTGCTTCCATAAGTGCTATGGTAGCATTTACGGCATCTTCCATAAACATCATGGGCAAAGAAGCATCTTTTTTCAAAAAAGAGGTATATTTTCCTTTACGCACGGCTTCATAAAAAATTTCCACGGCATAGTCGGTTGTTCCCCCACCCGCTTCGGTTTTGTAACTGATAAGGCCGGGATAGCGAATGCTTCGTACATCCACATCGTACTTACGATAAAAATATTCGCACCAACGCTCGCCGGCCAATTTACTTATACCGTAAACCGTATTAGGCTCAGTAACTGTGAGTTGCGGCGTATTTTCGCGCGGTGTGGTAGGCCCGAAAACGGCAATGGAGCTCGGCCAAAATACTTTTTTTACATCTTCTACCATTTTGGCTATATCCAGCACATTCATCAGGCTTTCCATATTGATATGCCAAGCCTGCAAGGGCAGCTTTTCGGCATTGCCGGAAAGTACGGCCGCCAGATGATAGATTTGAGTAATCTTGTGGCGTATAACAAAATGAATGAGCCGTTTATCGTCCATTACATCCAATATTTCAAAAGGGCCTTCGGCTTTTTGTTCATCACTGCCTTCTTTGAGATCGGTGGCAAATACATTTTCGTTACCGTGAATTTTTCTGAGTGCGGTACAAAGTTCCGAACCAATTTGACCGGCTGCTCCTATTACTAATATTCGTTCCATAAGTATTTTGTTTTTTTGCTAAATTATACAATAATCCGGGTTTTAAAACTGATAAAAAACAGATTTCGTAAACGATTGCATAATCTGCATATTTTTCACAACTACGGAAACGGCATTTTCGCGAAAAATTTTATTTCTTAAAAATAAAGTTGTATTATTGATGTGTTTTGGAACATAATTTGAGCACACCAATTTAAACATCTAAATATTTTAATTATGAAACACACATTAGGATTACTGCTTTTGGCTGCTTTTTTATTCAGCTACAGTCATGTTTCGGCGCAAGCCGACGAAATGATTGGTATGTGGAAAACCATTGACGATGAAACCGGCGAAGCCAAATCGCACGTTAAGATTTTTAAAGCAACCAACGGAAAATTTTACGGGAAAATTGAAAAACTTCTCACAGAACCGGCTGACAAAAAATGCGAAGAATGTAAAGGCGCACTTAAAGACAAACCCATTGTAGGCATGCGTATTATTAACGGCATGACGGAAAAAGACGGAAAACTGCAAGACGGTAAAATATTGGATCCCGCCAACGGAAAGTTTTATCATTGCACCATTGAACTCAACGGTTCCGACAAATTGGAAGTAAGAGGATCTTTGGACTCGTGGGGACTTGCCGGACGTACTCAGACATGGTATCGCGTGAAATAATTTCTTATTCCTTAAATCCGCAAGATGTGATATAACTGATTGTAGTACAAACAGGTGGGGACAGCTGTTTGGGCGAAGTTCGCTTCTGCCGGTGTCCTCACCGACAGCATCTTAGAGAAAGACATTCGGATTTAAGCTTATTGTTTTTCTAATAAAAAAAAAGCAACAAGTCATTGACTTGCTGCTTTTTTTTAAGTTTAAGCTCAGAATTCCTGTTCCAAAGACAGATTATCAGACAGTTAGCTTACTCAGCACGTAATTTTGGATTGTCGGAAAATACGGTTTTCAAACCCTTGAAGCGGTTGATTCTTATCAATCCAACCGCTCGAAAGGTTTACAACCGTTTCGAGGGTTTCTCTTTCGATAGACCCTTGAAGCGATTAGTCTAACTTTAAAACAGACAAGAAGGCCTCCTGCGGAATATCCACATTACCCACTTGTTTCATGCGTTTTTTACCTTCTTTCTGTTTTTCAAGCAGTTTGCGTTTTCGAGTAATATCGCCGCCGTAACACTTGGCTGTTACGTCTTTGCGTAAAGCTTTTACGGTGGAACGTGCAATCACTTTTGAACCGATGGCCGCCTGAATGGGAATCATAAATTGCTGACGCGGAATTAAGTCTTTGAGCTTATCCACAATTCGCCTTCCGAAATCATAGGCATGCTCCTCATGTATCAGGGCAGATAAGGCATCTACTTTTTCCTGATTCACCAGAATATCCAACTTTATAAGTTTAGACGGACGATAATCGGAGCGTTCGTAATCGAAAGAAGCATAGCCTCTCGAAATGCTTTTGAGCTTATCATAAAAATCGAAAACAATTTCGGCCAGAGGCAATTCAAAATCAAGCTCTACCCGCGTAGGCGACAAATAATGTTGTTTCACCAATTCGCCGCGTTTGTCCATACACAGCTTCATAACCGGTCCAATATAATCGGAATGGGTTATAATCTGCGCATCGATATACGGTTCTTCAATGAGTTGTATTTCTCCCCTGTCCGGCAGTTCGGAAGGGTTATGAACACTTATGTGTTCTCCGTTATTTAGAGTAACATGGTAGGAAACATTCGGAACGGTTGAGATTACATTCATATCAAACTCACGATCAAGGCGCTCCTGAACAATCTCCATGTGCAACATTCCCAAAAATCCGCATCTGAAACCAAATCCGAGAGCCAAGGACGATTCGGGCAGGAAAGTAAACGAAGCATCATTTAATTGAAATTTCTCCATCGCCTGACGCAAATCTTCGTAATCATCGGAATCAATGGGATAAATACCGGCATATACCATGGGTTTTACTTCTTCAAAACCGGCAATTGCCTTATCGCAGGGACGATTCAAATGCGTAATGGTATCCCCTACTTTTACTTCTTTAGACTCTTTTATTCCGGAAATAATATAACCCACATTTCCTGCGCCTATCTCTTTAACCGGCTGGGGTTTCAGTTTCAGCACACCTATCTCATCGGCTTCATACTCAGTTCCTACATTTACAAATTTCACCTTATCGCCTTTTTTCAAAACACCGTTAAACACTTTAAAATAGGCAATTACGCCACGGTATGAATTAAAAACGGAATCAAAAATCATGGCTTGTAAAGGCTCGTCTTTCGAACCTTTGGGGGCAGGAATATCGGTTATGATACGACTCAATATTTCATCGGCTCCTAATCCGGTTTTTCCGCTGGCTTCAATTATTTCTTCTCTTTTACAACCCAGCAGATCCACAATTTGATCTTTCACTTCTTCGGGCATGGCACTGTCCACATCCATTTTATTCAAAATTGGGATTATCTCCAAATCATGATCTATGGCTATGTACAAATTACTAATGGTTTGAGCCTGCACGCCTTGTGTGGCATCAACTACCAGCAAAGCACCTTCGCAAGCTGCTATGGATCGGGAAACTTCATACGAAAAATCAACGTGGCCGGGCGTATCAATTAAATTTAAAATATATTGTTCGCCGTCAAGCTCATAATTCATTTGAATGGCTTTACTTTTAATGGTAATACCGCGTTCACGTTCCAAGTCCATGTCATCCAAGACCTGTTCTTTTAGGTCGCGCTCAGTAATGGTGCCGGTGCGTTCTAAAAGCCTGTCGGCCAGAGTGCTTTTTCCGTGGTCTATATGAGCTATAATGCTAAAATTGCGAATGTTCTTCATGTTATCGTTCTCCTATGCTGTATATAAAGCGGTTTATTCCGCATGTACAATATAATACTTTTTCTTTCCTCTGCGCACTAATAAGTACTTGTTATTTAACAAATACTTTTCATCTACTAATTGGTCCGGATCAGAGAATTTTTCCTGATTAATGCTTAAGCCGTTATCCTTTATCAAGCGCCTGATTTCCCCTTTGGAGGAGAATAGCTCGGATTTTTCGCTCAACAAAGTAAAAACATCACAACCACCTTTAAAAACCTCTCTGTCAACTTTATAAGAAGGAACCCCTTTAAAAACACTCAAAAAAGTTTTTTCGTCCAAGCTTTCTAATTGTTCTTTGGTCCCTTTTCCGAAAAGAATTTTGGAAACTTCCGTACATTTTTCAAATTCATTGCGCCCATGTACGGTTACGGTAAGTTCTTCGGCCAAACAATTTTGAAGAATTCTGCGATGCGGTTCTTCTTTATGCGCCTCAGCAAGCTCTTTTATTTGCTCTTGTTTGAGCAGAGTAAATATTTTTAGATATTTTTCAGCATCTTCATCGGCGGTATTCAGCCAAAACTGATAAAACTCGTAGGGTGTGGTTTTTTCCGGATCCAGCCATATATTGCCTTCTTCGGTTTTTCCGAATTTTTTCCCGTCGGCTTTGGTTATTAAAGGGCAGGTGATAGCATAAGCTTTACCGTTTTCAATGCGACGAATTAATTCCGTTCCGGTAGTTATGTTTCCCCACTGGTCGGAGCCGCCCATTTGCAATCTGCAATCTTTTTCTCTGTAGAGATGTAAAAAATCGTAGCCTTGTACAAGCTGATAAGTAAATTCGGTGAAAGATAATCCGTCGGCTTGTTCGCCGTCGGCTTTTTCCATACGCTGTTTAACCGAATCTTTGGCCGACATGTAGTTTACGGTTATGTGTTTTCCTACATCCCGCAGAAAATCAAGGAAACCGAATTGGCTCATCCAATCGTAATTGTTGACTATTTCGGCTTTATTAGTTACAGAATCGGAAAAATCCAAAAATTTTTCCATTTGTTTATGAATACCTTCTTGGTTTTTTCGCAATTCTTCAACCGAAAGCATGTTTCGTTCTTTGCTTTTTCCGGAAGGATCTCCGATCATTCCGGTAGCACCGCCGAGCAGTAAAATCGGACGATGCCCGGCGTGTTGAAAATGCTTAAGCATCATGAGGCCGGCTAAATGTCCAATGTGCAGTGAGTCGGCTGTCGGATCCACGCCAATGTATGCAGTGGTCATGCCTTTTGCAAGATGTTCTTCGGTTTCGGGCATGATATTATGAACCATGCCGCGCCATTTAAGTTCTTCAATAAAATTCATAGCTACATTTAATTTGGCTGCAAATATAAAGAGATTCCGGGATATATAATAAATGAGTTAAATATCTTCCAAATTTAACTCGGGTTCGTCTGCCGGCTCGTCGAGATAATCCGGTTTTCTGTCAGGTATTGGGTTTACTTCGGGGAAACGAAGTATTTTAAAAGCTGAAGGAGCAATATTCATCACCGGATAAAATAACTTGGTACGCTCTTTTTCATCGCGGCTGATAAATTCGTAATTAATATCAATTTTATAAATCAATATAAGAGAAACACTAATGATAAAAAGATATTTAACAACGGAAACAGCCACTCCGAGAATACGATTTGTAAAGCCTCTGGGAGTTTTCCCGATATTGCCGATTACTTTATTGCCTATAATATGGGAAGCGATAACGGCCAGTCCAAAAAGCAAACCGAAAACAACTACCGGCATATTGTATAAAGGGATGCGGGCTTTATCCTGAACTCCGTCATAAATTCCGTAACTTAGCTTGGCTGCAATACCAATTCCGGCAAGCAACACTAAGAGCATGACCGAATGCACAATTGCACCTCTTCGGTAGCCTTTGTATATTGCCCAGAAGAGTATCACTGAAATGACAAAATCCCAAAAACTCAGACCAATGTCAACATATATTTCCATGCTTGTATTTTACGGCTTTCAGGGCAAATTTAAAAAAAGGAATGATAAATTCATATTTTTTTTACTAACAAACTCTATTCTAACACGTTTAAACCACAAACAAACAGACTGCGATTGGGACTGTCTTACTTCACAAGTTCCGGTATACGAAATAAACGCTGTTATTTCACAATACTATAGACTGTAATTATCATTGGTTTGGATGCTGTAGTTGTGTTGCGAAATTTTCACTCGTGTTATTGTCTGTCGGTCCTGTTCTTGTTAAGATGTCTGCAAGCCGCTTTTTTTATCTGAACAGATGCCGCAATTTATACTTAAAACTTTTCCAAGTGGTAGGCCTCGAAAAATTTGAAGGCGGTTGATAGTTTATGATGTAAGCAAGATTTACAAATACATTGGAATAACGCATTTCAAGACTTTCGTTTCCGG
>CAYYQW010000040.1:0-35343 GCA_964472505.1 uncultured Bacteroidaceae bacterium
AGTTTTTAAAAGAATTGTTAAGCCGATTGATTTTGTTAAAGAAATAACTACCGAAGGCGACAAAATAAGCAAAGAAGCGTTTGCTGATGACTTAAAAGAAAGATTAACCGATGTAAAAAACGGCAATGTAAAAGCTATTGACAGTCTTTTTGATGCCAAATAGTATTTACTAAAGTTTCGCAGGTCCGGTATTGTTTGAAATAAACGATTTTTATAACGAAAAAATAGATTTTTTTTGTTTAAAACACTAATTATTAATACCTTAAATAGGTAATTCCAAATTAAGCAAAATACTGTAAAACAAAAATATATTTAGACTTCAAAATGAAAATTGGTTTTTGTTGATAGGCATAAAAATGAAAAAATAAACCGGAAAGGGCATAAAGATACACATAGTTCTACTTTATGATGTTAAAACAGAAACAAGCTCTGAAAGAGCGTAATATATCAGCATTGGGCAACGCCCAATGTAAATGTAATCGCCCGGCTTGAAGCCCTGAAAGGGCGAAATATTTCGCCCTTTCAGGGCTTTAACCGGCACGCAACAGTTTCACAGGGCGTTGGTAATATTTTTAAGCCTTTCAGGCTAATAATCTATTCAACATAATTCCGTAAAGTAGAAACAGGAAAAAATTAAATTCGCGCAGTATGATAATAAAAAACTCTTTGTGTTTCTTATTGTTTAAAAAAGTGGCTCATGAAACAGCCTGACAATGTTATTTAGATACATAACCGGTAAGCTTCGAAGCGAAAAATTTTGCTTTTGGAATTATCTGTATAACGCCATAATAAACAATATTTTATAGTATAATTACTGTGAAAATATAGCGTATCAAAAGCCACGATATAAGGGCTTGTGTGCCTGCGAAACTTGAGGTATTTACTATACTCCGAAATTTGAAAAGGAATTTAAACGGTACAAAAAAAATACCTAAGCCCACACCAATAAACCGCGAAAAAAGCCATACCCCATTTTGCAAATCATAAAAAAATACTAATTTTATGACTGAATAATAAACATACAAGTAAACCATTGCGCATGACCACTCTTGATTACATTTCCGCACTTAATGAAAAATATAAATCCGGTATTTCTACCGAACACACCTTCCGAAATAATTTGGAAGAACTTGTAAAAAGCCTTGCCCCCGATATTTTGGTAACCAACGAACCCTCGCGAGTAACCGATGCCGGCAACCCGGATTATGTGATTACCAAAGGGAAAATTCCGGTGGGCTACATAGAAGCCAAAGACATTGGAAAAGACCTAAATTCCAAAAGCTATAACGAGCAATTCACACGTTACAAAAAAGCACTTGATAATCTGATTATAACCAATTATACCCACTTCCAATTTTTTGAACATGAAAAACTTGTTTATGAAATATCCATAGCGGAAGTCGGTAATAATGAGTTGATACCCAGAGCTGAAAACATTGAAGCCTTTGAAAATCGCATAATAGATTTTTGCGCATTCGTAGGGCAAACCATAAAATCACCCATAAAACTGGCCAAAATGATGGCCGGCAAAGCCCGCCTTTTAGATGATACACTGGCGCGGGCTTTAACTTCCGATGAAGCAACGGAAGAAAACACATCGCTGAAAGGGCAATACGAAGCCTTTAAAAAAGTACTGATACATGAGCTTAAACCCAAAGAATTTGCCGACATATACGCCCAAACATTAGCCTACGGAATGTTTGCCGCCCGCTTGCACGACAAAACGCTTTACGATTTCAGCCGGCAGGAAGCCGCCGAGCTTATTCCCAAAACAAACCCTTTTCTGCGAAAACTCTTTGCCTATATCGCCGGGCCGGATATTGACGAACGACTGGAACCTACCGTCAATAACTTGGCCGATGTGTTCCGAGCGGCCAATGTGGAAGAAATGCTTGAAAATTTCGGCAAGAAAACACAAACCGAAGACCCCATAATTCATTTTTACGAAACTTTTTTGGCCGAATATAACCCTAAGCTGAGAAAATCGCGCGGCGTGTGGTACACACCCCAACCGGTTGTAAATTTCATTGTTCGGGCGGTGGATGATATTTTAAAAACGGAATTTGGATTGAAGGACGGATTGGCCGATACGAGCAAAACAAAAATAAAAATTACGGAACAGGGCAATGATAAGCCCACGGAAAAAGAAGTGCACAAAGTACAAATACTTGACCCCGCCACCGGTACCGGCACCTTTTTGGCCGAAGTGGTAAAACACATTCATAAACAAAAGTTCAAAGCCATGCAAGGCGTATGGAACAAGTATGTAGATGATGATTTAATTCCCCGCCTAAACGGTTTTGAGTTGCTTATGGCTTCTTACTCTATGGCGCATTTAAAACTCAGCCTGCTTTTGCAGGAAACCGGCTATAAGTTTGCGTCAAACAAACGTTTTAATGTGTACCTGACCAACTCATTGGAAGAACACCACCCCGACACCGGCACGCTCTTTTCGCAATGGCTAAGCCAAGAAGCCAACCAAGCCAACCGTATAAAGCGCGATACGCCCGTAATGGTAGTTTTGGGAAATCCGCCCTATGCCGTTAGTTCAAGTAATAAAGGCGAATGGATACAAAACCTGATAAAAGATTATAAGAAAGATTTGAACGAAAGAAAAATAAACCTTGACGATGATTACATAAAGTTTATTCGCTACGGTGAGTATTTTATAAACAAAACAGGAGAAGGAATTTTAGCATACATATCCAACAACAGCTTTATCGATGGTATTACACATCGACAAATGCGAAAACATCTTTTAGAAACTTTCGATAAAGTATATATTTTGGATTTGCACGGAAATGCAAAGAAAAAAGAAAGCGCACCCGACGGAGGTAAGGATGAAAATGTATTTGACATTATGCAAGGCGTTTCAATAAATATTTTTGTAAAGAAAAAAAATGCATAAATTAAAAGAATATCATAGGTTTTTAGACGAGTCGGGCGATACGACCTTTTACGGAAAGAAGAAAAAAATAATTGTTGGCCGGCCCGGCGTATCGCTTTCTTTTTCTTTAGGAATGGTGAAGTTCAAAACAGAAATTGAACCGATAAGAAATAAGATAATTGAAATGCAGCAGGAAATTTCTTCCGACCTTTTGTATAGAGATGTTCCGAGTGTTAAAAAAAGAACAGAAAACGGCGGCTATTTTTTTCATGCTAAAGACGATTTGCCTGAAATAAGAGACCGCTTTATACGATTTATTAAAACCATTGATTGCTCGTTTGAAGCTGTTGTTGCCCGAAAAATACCGGATTTGTATATATCGAAACATAAATCAAACGAAGCTTATTTGTATGCCGATTTATTATCGCATCTGTTGAAAAACAAACTGGAAAAACACGAAAAATTGGTTTTAAACATAGCAAGCAGGGGGAAGTGCACAAAAAATGCCAATCTGGATTTAGCCTTTCGGAAAGCAAAACAACGATTTGCCGACAGCAAAACAGAAAAGACTATAAAATCTAAAATTGTTTTTTCGGTACGGCAACAAACCCAAGAGCCTTTGCTAAATGTTGCTGATTATTTCTGTTGGGCACTTCAAAACGTATTTGAAAAAGGACAAATGAGATTTTACAACTTTCTGCAAGAAAAATTTTCGCTTGTGGTTGATTTATATGATTTTGAGAATTACGGAAAAGGTTGGAAAAATTATTACGGAAAAAATAATCCGTTAACAAAACAAAACCGATTAAGTCCGCCATAGTACTAAGCCTTGGTTTCGCAAGGCAACGGCATGTAGCCGACGTTCATACCGGACCGACTTAATCGGTTTATATTGTAAAAATACAACTTTTTATTTAAAATAGCAATTAATATGGCAAAAAAACAAAATAAAACCCTTGCAAAAGTTTATCATTACGACCTTTACGGAAAACGACAGGAAAAATACGATTTTCTGAAGGAGCATTCTGTCGCCGACATAGATTGGAATGAATTGGACTACAAAGAACCGTATTTCTTTTTTGTGCCAAAGGATTTTGAATTAGAGTACAAATACCACAGATGGTTAAAAATTAACGACTTATTTCCACTCAGCAGTTCTGGTTTTACTTCAGAAAGAGACTCCCTAACAATTAAATTTAGCAAGCATGAAATTAACAGTTTAATAGCTGACTTCAACAATTTAGAAAAGAATAGACTTATACAAAAATATCAATTAAGAGACACGAGAGATTGGACCACAGAAGGAGCGATAAATGATGTAAAGGAATTTTCTGGAAGTATTCTTCCTCGGAGAGTTAATTATCGGCCATTTGATTTCAGATTTACTTTCTATACTGGAAATACAAGGAAATTTATTGGCACCCCCAGTTATCCAACAATGAAACACTTATTAAAAGACAATTTAGCAATCATCACGTGTAAACAGCAAAGCACATTTGATTTTGCTCATATATTCATAACCAATATAATTGTTGATAGATGTGTCGTTTCATCAGCCTCAAAAGAAACAGGATATGTTTGCCCCCTCTACCTTTACCCTGAAACCGAAACCGACGGTATGTATGCCGCTGAAGGTTTAAGCGAAAAAGGCCGAAAGCCGAATTTGAATCCGGAAATAGTGGCAGAAATAGCCGCCGGCTTAGGGTTGGAATTTGAAAACGAAAAAACGGACAACGATAATACATTTGCGCCCATAGATATACTTGATTACATCTATGCCGTATTACATTCGCCGACATACAGAGAAAAATACAAAGAATTTCTGAAAATAGATTTTCCGAGAGTTCCCTATCCTAAAGACCCGGAAACCTTTTGGCAATTGGTAAAACTTGGCGGAGAAATACGGCAAATACATTTATTAGAAAGCCCCAAAACAGAAGACTACATCACAAGCTACCCCAAAGACGGCAGCAACCAAATAACACGCCGCATTGTAAAAAAAGATTGGGAGATTGTACAGGCGCATGGCCATGCGTCTCAACCGGTAGGCAGAATTTGGATAAACGATGAGCAGTATTTTGATAACATCCCGCTCACGGCTTGGGAGTTTTACATCGGCGGCTACCAACCCGCCCAAAAATGGCTAAAAGACCGCGCACCCAAAAAAGGACAGCCCGGCCGCATACTCACTTACGAAGACATACGGCACTATCAAAAAATAATTGTTGCCCTCACGGAAACGGATCGGTTGATGGGGGAGATTGACGAAATTGAGATTGAATAATTCAAGCAAAAATATTTAGACAAAAGAATTATGAGTAAATCACATTTGCTTTTTAGAAATCCGGCAGAAGGAACAATCACTTTTAAGTCAAGACCCGGAGGCGGAGGGAATAATGATACTGATGAAGGAAATTCAATTCCGGATTACCGACCGATGGCTATTTCATTTAGAGAATGCATAACTTATTTTAATGCTGATACTGAAAATAGATATGCAAGTAGAAATATACAGGTCGATAATCATTTTGATTTAATAGAACTGACTTTTCAGGGTAGTTTTAATCAAGAAAAGTATCAAGCACACTATATTTCAGCCTTTGGTTTGCTCCCGGTTAGATTTTCATTATTTAACAGAAAAGGGCTTTTTGCTGTTGAAAACAGACAAAGTTTTAATTCTTTTTTCTCTCATCTTAACAATTTTATTTCAAGATATATTGACGAGACTGATGATAATTTTGACGGAAAAATAAAGTATATTAAAAGCTTCAAGTTATTTTCATCAAATGACATGTATGGAAATATTGATAATTTTGAAGTTATCCATTTATTATTTGTAGAACACGATTTTATTCAAACAAACTATATTAGTCCTCAAAAACAGCAACTTGAACAATATTTAAATGAGAATAATATTGAATTTACTTTTAATGAAATTGAAGGTGAAATCTATAATGTAGATGAGAATATTTTAAGAACAATTCTTAATAATTTTGATTTTATTTATGCTTCTTGCTCAGGTTCAGGAAGTATAATTCAACCAAGTATATACAATACACCACAAAGAACTTTTGGGTTTGAGATTACAAATGCAGATGCAGATTTGCCAATAATAGGAGTTATTGATTCAGGTGTTTCAAATGAAACACCGTTGGCTCCAATAATTATAGGAAAGGAAAATGAATTTAATTCAACAAATACAAGTTCGTTTAGTGATACTACTGACCATGGAACTGGTGTAGCTGCTTTTGCAGCTCTGGGAACTAAACTAATACCGGAATATAGAGGAGATGTTGAAGCAGATGCAAAAATTCTTCCCATAAAAATAATTGATGGACAAACCGGAGCTATATCTCAGCAAAAAACAATTGAATTAATAAGAAGAGCATACAACGATTATGGTGTAAGAATTTTTACATTAACAATAGGATATGGGCAATTCCCTTTGAAAAATAATGAAGAATATTCTTCGTATGCCAGAATGCTTGATGAGTTATCTTATGAGCTTGATATTTTAATATTCATTTCTACAACCAATAACATTTTTAATATTAATAATCAATCGGATTATCCCGTAAAATTTAATGAAGATAATGCAAATATAGCTCCTCCGGCAGAAAGTATGAATAATATTACTGTTGGGGCAACTGCAAATAATTACGAAACAGGTGTTTTCAATGGTTTAGCTGTGGATAAAAATTTTCCTGCAATTTATTCAAGAAAATTTCATTATGATTACAGTGATAGTGAAGCATTTAATCAATCGACAAGAAATAAATATTTAAAGAAACCCGATATTATTATTGGGGGCGGTGATTATTCAGCAGATAATTCATTTGGTAATACTGCTTTTTTAATTGGAGGAAGTGCAAGCCTTGAAGTTTTATCTTCTGATTTATCGGAAAGGACATACAAAAATGTCGGGACAAGTTTTTCAGCACCTATTGCTGCCAATCTTGCCGCAAAACTGCTAAGACTATACCCTGATATTAATATGCAAACAGTTAAAGCATTAATTATTAATTCTGCTGTTGAAATTAAAACAGGTAATGTTTTTGATAGCTTTGATAATATAAGTAAAAACAGAATCTTTGGTTATGGAACTCCAAATATTGACTCTCTTTTCTCATCAACAGATGACAAAGTAACGTTAATAATTGAAGATGAAATAACACCCGGAAACATTAAAACATTTCCTATACATATCCCCAAATACTTAAATGATGCTCAAAGAAAAAGCGGAGTTTTAAAAATTTCATCAACTCTGACTTTTAAATTCAAACCAAAATCTGACAATCAACTACTTTACTGCCCAATCCATTTAACCTATGCAATAGGTAAAAATAAAGAACTTAAAGCTTCCCACGCAGAAGATGTTGTAAATAAAGAAACAGGAGAAATTAAACAAAAAGAAATACAAGACGGTTATAATGGTAATTCTACAAAAGAAATAAAAATAACTGCATCTGCAACCGGTTGGCTTCAAGATTTTTATTATAAAAATAAAATTGTCAGCAATGTTCAGAAAACAATTCTTAATGTATCAAAGGAAAGTATTTATAATGAAGATAATACATTTAAAATTGCTGTAAATTCTGAATTTCATAAGCAATTAACTGTTGCTGAAAGAATACCTTATGCAGGACAATCTGTAAATTACAGTTTAGTTATTACAATTGAACAAATAGCTAAAAGAGGAGAAGAACTTGAATCTTTATATAAAGGATTAAGAGCTATTAATACACTTGAAGTTATAAACGAACTTGATTTAGAAGCTGAGCTAAACAATTAAACGTCCTTTTTTTCTTTTGAAATAATGGCTTTAAGTGTTTTTATGTCAATATTATAGTTCTCTTTTTTGTTTTTGCTATTTGCAAATAAAGTCTTTTTTATTGCATTTATAACGGATTTTTGAATAATATAAAAAGATAAACCTTGGGATAAATTAACAATCTCTGTTAATTCTTTGGTGTTACTGAATTTAAAAGGAGATTTTGAAACAGTTTTTTTTATCAATTCTCGAATTTGAGTTTTGTTTGGTAATCCTAAATTAACTTTCAAATCAAAACGTCTTAAAAGTGCATCATCAATCATCTGCAATTGATTTGTAGCTGCTATAACAACACTGCTTTGAGGTAAATAATCAAATAATTGCAATATAGTATTTACAACACGTTTCATCTCTCCATGGTCTTGGTTATAATCCCTTACCTTTCCCAAAGAATCAAATTCATCTAAAAATATTATACAATTTTCACTTGATGCATGTTTAAAAACCTTTGTTAAGTTTTTACTTGTTTCACCCAATTTTGATGATACAATAGCTCCTAAATTTATAACATACATCATTTTTTCAAGTTCACCTGCCAAAACATATGAAGCAAGAGTTTTTCCACATCCGGAAGGTCCGTGAAAAAGAATTTTATTTGAAACAGATAAATCGAATTTATTAAGAATATCAATGCCTTTGTGTTCATCAACGAAAAATTCTAAATCTTCTCTTACTTCTTTTGAGCAAACTAAATTATCAAAAGTATAATCAGACGTAATTTTTTCAATAATTAATTCGTTGATTTCTCTATTCTCTATTTGAAGGAAATATTTTTTTGAACCTACTTTTGTAAGCCCTTTCATTTTTTGAGCTTGCAAACCTTCTTTTAAAATGGATTGTAATTGTAGGGCAAAGTTGACTTTTTTAGTTTTACGAGAATACTCAATCAATTCATTTAAAACATCCAAAAGTTGTTCTTGGTCATTTTTCAATCCATATTTGGCTATTTCCTTTATATAATCGTATTGAGACATCCTTTCAAACTTTATCTGCGAATATAGAATATTTTTTAAATATACAATTTATTTTTTACTACACAAACAGATGTAAGCTTTATTTGTCTTTTTGAGGCATATACCCTAAAAAAATGTAGAATATATATGTTTATCAGTCATTAGCCGGTTGGCAGAGAAAGAAATGGCAGTAACTCATACTTCTCAAAGCCCAAACCACGCTTTTAAAATTTATTTTTTTGCAGCTTGTTAAAAACTAAAAGCACATTTTTCAAGTTACAAAACATATTTTCCATACTTTTGCATTAGTGCTTGTCGAGGGTTTCTCGACGCTTTTAACTAAACCTTTAAACCTTTATGAAAATGGAAATATTACTACAATGGATTACTTTGGTTGTTTCTATCGTTTTACCTGCTTTTGTTTATTTTTTTCATGAAAGAAAGCTAGATAAGCAGCAAAATTTGTTGAACGTGCAGCAAAAATTATTGAACAAACAGCAAAAACAGATTAACAGCTACGAACTAAAAAAAAATAAAAAAGCAAAGGCAAACAGTAAAAAAGCAAAATTTTCTGTTTGGTCTGCGGATCAAAAAATTTATATTGAAAATATCGGAGAAGCTGTAGCTACAAATATTAAAATTGAAAAACCTTCGAACGTCCTGTATTATGATGATGATGTTACGCCCCCATCTGAAATGAAGCCTTTACATGAGTTTTTTATCGCTTTAGTTAAAAGTAACAATAATGAAGGTTCTCGTACTTTGCAGTTAACTTGGAGTGATGATTTTAAAAAGAACCAAACGGAAAAATTTGATTTTCAGATTTGACTGAGTTTTAATCTCTCGACATGTAAAACTTTAAAGCGCCACTTTATTTTTTTTAACAGTTCTTTCCAAACTTACTAATTTAAAATATATATGGACTCAATAAAAAAAACATCCGGAATCACGAAAAGACTTTTTTTAGCTCTGCAAGAATTAACTCATTGCGAACCTGACTTGGAAGGGATCTTATTTCAGTTGTGCGCAGTTGTTGACTCAACAGCTAAGCGCCATTACCCCAAAGAAAACAGTTCTAAATGGAGGTTTCTCAAATATATTGACAGGCATCAACAAGATCTGCTGCAGTTAAGTTATGGCGCCAAAATTCAAATAGATGGTTTTAAAAATCCCAAGGACGGTCGTTTTTATAAAATTTCTGAAATACTTTATAAAGTCAGATGTAGTAGCTATCATGACCCTGAAGAACTAAAAGATATACTTGACTTAAGCGCACCTGATGGAAAAATTGGATTTGACTCCCTCGGAGTTAATTTTGCTTGGGGTTTGTTTTTACTTTTATGGACCGACTCTAAAAATAAAGACAAAATTCATGTTGCTTACTTCAAAGGTTATAAAAAATTCGGATTAGAAAATTTTATAGGCAAAAGAGAATTGATAATTAAAAATTAAGCATAGAAAAGATTACCACCCGCTTGCGATCGTTTACAACGAGTGTACAACTAAGCTCTGATAAGCGTATTTTCCAACATCCGCTTTTTTACTCTTCTACCCTTATGGTAAAATTCTGTTTGTTTTTACTTCACATTTAAAAAACTGCCGGATTTAGACGCACAGTTTTTTCAATACTAAAATCAGAGGGGGTCAGTATCACCGGAATATCCAATTTCACTACTGTACAATAATCTATAATTTCGTCCAATGATTTAGGGGGCTAAAACACAAATTGTGAAGCATTTGTGAAACAAATATAAAAAAATAACAAAAAAACGTGTAATTCTATTTTATAATTTTTCGGTAAGTGTCTAAAAATAAACCGCCGACAAAAATACATTTGTCGGCGGTTCTTATTTGTGTGGGCCAGCAGGGACTCGAACCCCGGACCCCCTGATTATGAGTCAGGTGCTCTAACCGGCTGAGCTACAAGCCCGCACTTTTTGCTTTAAAAGCGGATGCAAAATTATGAACTTTCTGACAATATACAACAAAAACTTAAAAAAATATTTGCTGATGAATCATTTTTCTTGAATTTTGCAGGCATAAAAACGAATGTATGAACACAAACCATTTACAATCCGTAAAAAATATCATTTTTGATTTGGGCGGAGTCATTATCAACATTGAACCGCTGAATATTCTTAAAGATATGGAGCCCGAAAGAGAACAGCGCTTTCGCAGCGGATTTAAGCGCTTAAGCGAACAGGCTGTTTTTGACAATTTCGAAATCGGACAACTCTCTGAAAAAGAATTCAGGCAGAAGGTATGCCGAGAAATAAAAGAGGATTTAAGCGACAATGAGTTCGACCGTATTTGGAATCGCTTGTTGTTGGATTATCCGGCCAAAAATATTCAAATAATACAAGCGCTGAAAAAATCGCACCGCCTGTTTCTGCTGAGCAATACCAACAGCATCCACTATCGGGCGTATGCGCCGCAATTAGAGAAAACGCACGGAGTCTCTTTTTCGGATTTATTTGAAAAAGTCTGGCTCTCACACGAACTCGGATGCCGTAAGCCGGATGAAAAAATATATAATCATGTGCTTGAGGATGCGAATATTAAAGCGGAAGAAACATTGTTTGCGGATGATACCTTGAGTAATCTGCAAGCCGCTGAAAAACTACATATCAAAACGCTGCATGTTGAACGCAACAGCGGGCTGCATACGGTTTTTAACGTTTAACAAAACTGGCCGTGCTGTTATCGTAGTTTAGGAAATAGTTGCCGTCATCCAATCCGGATACGTCAACCGTTTTGGCTTTTCCGCGTTTTATAAGGGTTCCGTAGTGGTTGTAAATCTCGTAATTCGTTTCTGCCGAAAACACTAATTTATCACGCGTTTTGCCGCCGTTTCCGGGCGTAAAGCTAACGCTTGGCGCTAAATTTCTGTATTCCGCCGATTTTGAAATATTGGCTTTCTTGGTATAATCCACTTGCTTGACTCTAAACTTGTTGGTGCCGCTGTGAAAATCCACCGATTTGTAATAGGTATTTCTTCCGGAAGTACCTTTGCCCGACACGCTGCCTATCCTCATCCATTTGTTCCAGCGGTATTGTTCAACTATAAAAGGCAGGCTGCCTTTTTCTCCGGTGGTGGTCCAAGTCAGGTATCCTTTACCGCTTACCGATATGCTTTCCAAATTATAGGTGCTTTTTGCTTCTAACACTTCAGGATTCAAAAATTTAGGTTCACAACCAAAACGATGAGAAAGTACCACATGCACCGGGTCGCTGTGTTTTAGCCCAAAAACCGAAAGGTCCACCTCAAACGCGTTGGAGTTTACTTCATCGGTGGTTGTTTGTCCGTTAACGGTAACTTCATATACGCAAAAGCCCACACCTCCCAATGCGAAAGGATTAAGCACATAGAGGTTTTCGCCTCTGTAAATCCCTTTTATTTCTACTTCCTGCGCATTTAAGGGTATGGCAAAAATCATTGCTAAAAGCAACAATATCAAGGTCTTTCTATATTTTCTCTCTATAATCAAGCTTATATATTTAATCTCAAATAAACAATGAAATAAAAACAAATCTTTTGAACAAACAAGAATATTTGATGTTTTACATATCAGATTCTATCAATAACAGTAATTCTTCAACGGCATTTTCCTCAGGAATGTTTTTTTTATAAAGACTTTTATTTTTATATAAATTAATTTTACCTCTTCCTGCGCCTATATAACCGTAATCGGCATCTGCCATTTCTCCCAATCCGTTTACGATACAGCCCATCACAGCTATTTTAACACCTTTTAAATGAGCGGTTTTATCTCGTACTTTAGCGGCGGTTTTTTGAATATCAAATTGCGTGCGCCCGCAGGATGGGCATGAAATATAATCCGGTTTGCTTATGCGCAAACGCGCTGCCTGCAATATACCAAAACTTGTATTATTATATCTTTCCGTATAACGCTTTTCACAAGAAAACATTATACCGTCGGCACCATAATCGGCAAGTAAACCGCCGACATAAGCAGCCGCCTTTATCTCAAAATTCATTTCATCTTTTAATTCTAAATTCAAAATAAGCGGCTTATCAATATTATTTTCGTACAAGTTACGAATTATTTTCCGACCGGCGTATAAAGGGTTTTGGCTTTCACCAATTTTGGCAAGCAAGATTATATTTTCTCTGTCAATTTGCTTCGCTTGCAAATGCTCAAATTCTTCCGGCAACAGCTCCAAAAAAATCAACTTAGCGGAGAGTTTTTTTTGTAACAAAAATTCGGAATACGAAATTATTACAGCCTCATTTTCATTTGCTGCTCCGTACGGCCTTGCAAAAATGGTATCCTCGGGAAACCGGTCGGGCAATTCGCCTTCGGAATAAAAAATACAATCGGCTGCACAGTCGCTTTTTTCCCAATCATCATCGGATGCACGATAACTAAAACCGGCATTTTTTATGCTTTCGGAATTTAGTTTCGAATTTCTAAAATCAGCAATAACAATCGGCTTATTAGCTCCGCCAATATTCCCTGCGGGCATTGATTTTCTTTTTTGCGGCTTATGATTAATAATTTCGGCCTGAAAATCTTCCGATGCAACAAAAGGCAAATCAAAAAGGCTGCGCAAAGTTTTGGCCACCGGAATTTCAGCCTCCGGTTCTTCGGTCAGTGATACGCGAATTGTATCGCCTATTCCGTCGGCCAGAAGGTTAGCTATGCCTATGGCGGATTTTATGCGGCCGTCCTCGCCTTCGCCGGCTTCGGTTACACCGATATGAACCGGGAAATACATTCCTTCGGCATGCATGGCTTTTACCAAAAGCCGATTTGCCTCAATCATTACAAGCGGATTATTGGCTTTCATGGATAATACCACTTGCGTAAAATTTTCTTCCCGGCAAATACGCAAATATTCCATGGCCGATTCTACCATGCCTTTGGTAGTATCACCGTAGCGACTCATAATCCGGTCGGATAACGAACCGTGGTTCACCCCTACCCGTATGCTGCAATTATTCTCCTTACAGACATTCAAGAAGGGCACAAAAATCGATTTTATTCGTTCTAACTCAGCCCGATATTCAATTTCTGAAAACTCGCGATGTGAGAACTTTTTAGTATCAGCAAAATTCCCGGGATTAATGCGTACTTTATCAGCATATAAAGCTGCCGTATGAGCAGCTTTGGGGCTGTAATGAATATCGGCTGTCAAAGGAATGTTAAAACCTTCTCTTAGTAAAGCTTCTTTAATGTTTTTGAAATTTTCGGCTGCTTTAACGGTCGGCGCCGTAATACGAACGAAATCGGCGCCCGCTTCGGCTATTCTGATGCACTGCTGCACGGTAGCTTCCGTATCCAAAGTATCGGTACTCGTCATGGATTGCAAACGAATCGGATGTTTTCCGCCCAGTTTTACCGTACCGACTAATACTTCATCTGTTATGCACCGGGCTGCTTTATGCTTATTATATAATTTTTTCATTTTTGCTGCTGATTGCGTTTTACCTTATAACTATTACATGAAATTACATCGGTATTTCTTCAAATATTATAGTTTTAGATTTTGCTTAACACGCAATAAGTTTCAAATCTACAAATATTTATTTTATATATGAAATGTTTATGTTTCATAATTAGACAAGGCGATATTGTCGCTATAATTCAAATTTTGTTAATAAATATCAATCTATTTTCGTCAAACAAATGAACAAACCAATAATATTTTCATAAATTTGTTAAGATAACTCAAATTACTAACTAAACGGTTTAAAAATGAAAAAACTTGTTGTTATAAGTCTGTCGGCAGTGATAGCTCTAATGTTTACAGCCTGCATAGACAGTGAAAAAGTTGCTGAAAAAGCTACCGAGAAAATTATAGAAAAAGCAAGCGGTGAAAAAATTGACTTGGAAACAAGCAAAGACGGTAAAAAATCAAAAGTTGTAATCAAAGACAAAGACGGCGAGGAAGTAAGTTTCTCGGGCGGCGATGACGAAATTCCTGAAGATTTCCCAAAAGAAATATACGTTCCGAAAGGAACCGTTGAGTCATCAGGCACTATTTCATCCGGCGAGGGCTCCATGATTACCGTAAATATTATTTGCGAAAAAACCTTTAAAGAAATCAAAGAAAAGCTGAGCAAAGAAATGAAAAACTCAGGTTGGAAAGCCCAACAAACAATGGAAGTGGACGAGAGCGCCATGCTCAACTACACCAAAGGAGACGACACGGCTACCATCACCATCAATAAAGAAGGTGATAAAACATCGGTATCCTACATGATTGGCTTATCAAAAAAATAAGCCGGTGCAGTAATTTTTTCACACCACAGCCGGCATGATTGTCGGCTGTTTTTGTTTTCTTTAGTTTTTCAAAATTCCCGGTTTTATAAAACTATTTATATATTTGTCTCTTCAAAAAAACAATAAAACAGCATCTCATGTCTTTGCAGGCACAAAATATTACTAAATCATTCGGCAAACAAAAAGCTTTGGACAATGTCAGTTTTCGGATAGATTCCGGTGATATTGTGGGTTTTTTGGGACCGAACGGCGCCGGCAAATCCACCATGATGAAAATAATTACCGGCTACCAAAAACAAAACGCAGGCGAAATATTTGTAAACGGCATGAACACCAAAACTGACATGCTAAACATTCGCCGACAAATAGGCTATCTGCCGGAACACAATCCGCTATATACCGAAATGTATATAAAAGAATACCTGCGCTACACAGCCAAGCTTTACGGTTTTTCAAGCAATTTAAACCAACGCGTAGAGCGCTCCATAGAACTGACAGGGCTCCAACGCGAACAACATAAAAAAATAAAACAACTCTCAAAAGGCTACCGCCAAAGAACCGGTTTGGCCGCAGCTTTAATTCACGAGCCGGACGTGCTTATATTAGATGAACCGACGACCGGTTTGGATCCCAATCAAATCATTGAAATTCGAAATTTAATCCGAAACATCGGAAAAGAAAAAACCGTTTTTCTTTCTACTCATATCATGCAAGAAGCCGAAGCGCTCTGCAATCGAATTATTATCATCAATAAAGGCGAAATTGCAGCCGATCGCAAAAGCGGTGAATTGGAAAATACCTCACACAAAGAAGCACTGCTGAGGGTTCAATTTGAAGAAGCTCCTCAAAAAGCTGATTTATTGAAATTAGAAGGCGTAAGCGATATCGAACAAAACCGAGACAGCTTCCTCATTCGCTACAATCCGACAGTAAACATGCAGAAAAAAGTGTTTGAATTTGCCGTAAATAACCATCTAATTATATATACTTTACATAAGGAAAAAGACAGTATAGAAAATATTTTCAGAAGCTTAACTCAATAATTAAAAACAAAAATATGACATATCTTTTCACATCCGAATCCGTATCGGAAGGCCATCCGGATAAAGTAGCCGACCAAATATCCGATGCACTTCTCGATGAATTTTTGAAACAAGACAGCGATTCAAAAGTAGCTTGCGAAACCATGGTAACCACCGGCTTAACCATTTTAAGCGGTGAAGTAAAAACCAAAGCTTGGGTTGATGTTCAAAAAACAGCCCGAGAAGTTATAAAAGAAATCGGATATACCAATTCCGACTACCGATTCGACAGCGAATCTTGCGGCGTAATATCGACCATTCATGAGCAGTCGCCGGACATAAGCCGAGGCGTAGAGCGTGCCGAAGATCAGGGCGCCGGCGATCAGGGAATGATGTTCGGATATGCCACCGATGAAACCCTCACTTATCTGCCCGTTCCGTTACGCCTTTCGCACCTTATTTTACAGGAACTGGCAAAAATTCGCAAAGAAGGAAAAGAAATGAAGTACTTGCGCCCGGATTCAAAATCGCAAGTTACCGTTCGTTACGACGAAAACGGAAAAGCCATTGAAATAGATACCATAGTAGTTTCTACTCAACACGATGATTTCATTAAACCCTCGGAAAAATACTCGCAAGAAGAAGCCGACACAACCATGCTGGCAAAGATTAAAGAAGATGTTCGCGACATACTCATTCCGCGTGTAAAGAAAGCAGTTTCGGATAATTTGCGCAATCTCTTTCATGACGGCTATAAACTGTTGGTAAACCCAACCGGTAAATTTGTAATTGGCGGGCCCCACGGCGATACCGGCCTGACCGGACGAAAAATCATTGTAGATACTTACGGCGGAAAAGGTGCTCACGGCGGCGGTGCTTTTTCGGGCAAAGATGCCTCTAAAGTTGACCGCTCCGCAGCTTATGCCACACGGCACATTGCTAAAAACTTTGTAGCGGCCGGCGGAGCCAAAGAATTTCTGGTACAAGTAGCTTATGCCATTGGTGTGGCCGAGCCGGTAGGTTTTTACGTAAATTCCTACGGAACGGCAAAAGTAAAAGACGAAAAAGGCAAAATACTCTCGGATGCCGACATAGCCACAAAACTTCAGGAACTGTTTGACATGCGCCCGGCTGCCATTATAAAACGCTTTAATCTTTGTAAACCTATATTCAGAAAAACAGCGGCTTACGGACATTTCGGAAGAGAGCCTTTTACCGAAAAAGTAACTTTTTCGAATAACGGAGACAGCTATGAGGAAGAAGTTGAATTTTTCTCTTGGGAAAAATTAGATCAAGTCGATACCATAAAGAAAGCTTTCAAACTTTAACCTTTTTACATTATGCCCAAAAGTGCCCTAATTACCGGTGTAACCGGACAAGACGGAGCTTATCTTTCGGAATATCTTATTCAAAAAGGATACATTGTACACGGCATAAAACGTCGCAGCTCGCTTTTTAATACCGAGCGCATTGATCATATATATTCCGATCCGCATGAAACGGATCGGAATTTTATTCTTCATTACGGCGATTTGACCGACAGTTCAAACATTATCCGCATTATACAAGAAACCGAACCCGATGAAATTTACAATCTGGGTGCTATGAGCCATGTGGGCGTAAGTTTTGAAATGCCGGAATATACGGCCGATACCGATGGGCTTGGGACTTTACGAATATTAGAAGCCATACGCCTGCTGAACCGAACCGACAAAACCCGCTTTTATCAGGCTTCAACCAGCGAACTATACGGATTGGTTCAGGAAAGCCCGCAGAGTGAAAAAACGCCTTTTTACCCCCGAAGCCCTTATGCTGCGGCAAAATTATACGCATATTGGATAACCGTAAATTACCGTGAAGCTTACAACATGTATGCCTGCAACGGAATTTTATTCAACCACGAATCTCCCATTCGAGGCGAAACATTTGTAACGCGTAAAATTACACGTGCCGCCGCTCGTATTGCACTGGGCTTACAGAAAAAACTGTACATAGGCAATATGTCGGCAAAGCGCGACTGGGGACATGCCAAAGATTATGTAAAAGCCATGTACCTTATGTTGCAACAAGAGCAGGCTGAGGACTTTGTCATTGCAACGGGACGGACAACGCAGGTACGTGATTTCATAAAAATGGCTTTTAAAGAAGCCGGTATAAACATTGTGTTTGAAGGAAAAGGAAAAGCGGAAGTCGGACGCGCCGAATCGGTTGATGACAAACTAAAAGAATATATAAAACCCGGTGATGTATTGGTTGAAGTGGATCCGCGATATTTCAGACCCACCGAAGTGGATCTGCTTCTCGGTAATCCCCAAAAGGCAAAACAAAAACTTAAATGGGAGCCTGAATATACTCTGGAAGAATTAGTTCGCGAAATGGTCGAAAGTGATTTGAAACTGATGAAAAAAGAACAATGGATTCAAAAAGGCGGTTTCGATATTAATAATTACTACGAATAGCAAAATCTGACAAGCATATAAAGCACTCATTATAAGACTACGGCAAAACAGATTATCTTTTTTTTTAATCAAACCGTTGATTTCTTTTATTTTTTTTTTGTAAAAAATAAAAAAGGCTTAGTTTTGCAAGCTCAAACACTGACCGATGGTGTAATGGCAGCACTGCAGGTTTTGGTCCTGTTAGTCCAGGTTCGAATCCTGGTCGGTCAGCAAAGGCGAAAGGCTTTTTGCAGGAAACTGCGAAAAGCCTTTTTTTATTGGTTATTTATGCTTTACTCTCGGTGCGTTTTCAAAATGCGCCGAGAGTGGTCTAAATCTGCCGGATTTGTGTTTGCAAACTGTCCTGCAACTAAATTATCTTTTGAACAATTTTTAATTAAAATCCGGCAGATTTTCAAAACTCCTGATCCAAAAATTGATTATCAGTTACTTATGGGTATGTATCAGTAAAGTAAAATTGTCGCTTTTTGGGGTAATTGCTTACAAGCTAATAACCGGCTCGTTTTTTTATCTGCCGGAATACCCCCTAAATCCCCCGCGGGGGGACTTGGCCAAAAGTCCGGTCGCAGGTTTTGGCTTGTGGCTGACGAAGATTGAAACACTTTTGAACGTCCGGCGGTTCCTGAGCATCAGTCGAAGGAAGGACTTCAAAACGTGTGGACTGCTTGGAGCAGTAGCACGGGCATGCTTTCATCTTGCGGATTTGAAAAGAACCAGACTACAGAAACTAAGTTTACAACCGGCGTTTGCCTTACAATTTTTACAACGCCCTTTTAAAGCTGCTCGCAAGCAATTGATTTTAAGCGTTTTGTGTTTTCGTTTAGAGTACCGGTCGCTCAGCAAAGGCGAAAGGCTTTTTGCAGGAAACTGCGAAAAGCATTTTTTTATTGGTTATTTATGCTTCTCCGAAACCCATTTTACAATATTTTAACAAGACTTTTTTGTTTACCCGCATATTATTCTTAGTTTTGGTAGGGCATTTTAGCTAAAAATGTAGATGCAAAACAGAAAACAAACAGCAATAGCCAAAAACTGATTAAGGAAAAAGATAGAATAATTGAGTTGTTAGAAAAAGAAAATAAGCTATTTATGAACTCCGCAGACAAGGATTATGAACTTTCAGAAATTCATAGAACACAAATTACAGGGATTGTGTTTGTTGTAGGGGATACTGTTGGAGTAGTTGATGGTGAAATTTAATAACTAAATAGAATACAAACAGATGGTAAAAAAAGTATTAGCAGCTTCTTATCAAATGAGGAAGGGTGAATTAGATGATGATTATATTTTGTATGAGAATGGCGAAATTGAGCACAATTATGACAAGAGTAGATATCCTGGACAATATAATTTAACCGAAAAATTAAAGGCAGGCCAGATAAGTTATGATGTAAAAAAACGCCTACTCAATAATGCATCTGTAAAGAACAAAGATGCTGTGAGGAAAATTCTAGGTTTAAACGAACAGTAAATAATAAAGATATAAAGTGAAACAATTAAAAATTACATTTGATTCAAATGTTTGGTTTAAAATTGCTGACCCAAATTCTTTTGCAAAAGATAATGAAATTGATGCTATAATAAAACTCAAAGAGCTAGTAGAAAAAAAAATAATTGCTTATTTATCGGAGACAATTTTTTCTTTAGAACCCATCAAGAGAGATGGAAGAAAAGAAAAAATCACTTCTGGTTCTAAAATAAAAATTAGTAAAAATAACTACGATTCCAAAATGCAGGCTTCTTTCGTACTTGATCTGAAAAACAACCACCCCGGCAATAATCCAATAATTGATAAGTTTTACAAAAAAGCAATAGATATTGGATTTAAAACTGTAAGGTTACCTCGGATTGGATGTTTTATAAATCCGGACATAGAAGATTCTCGGATTCAACTTAAAGGAGAAGAATGTAAGGATTTTTTCAATAAAAGCGTAGAAGTATCTGAAAAAACAGAAGGAAAAGAAGCCCCTGATTCAATCAATAATCAGGTGGCTAATGCAATTTCAGAATGGGCTGATGGTGATTCTGTCGCTACTTCAATAGGATTAAACTGCGATTATTTTTGTACACGAGATTCTGCTAAAAAAGCAGAGGAAAAATCAGTATTCAGCAGTAGTTCAAATCTTCAATGGTTGAAAGATGAATTTGATTTTGATACTATTTCACCAAAAGAATTAGTTGAAATAATAAACTCGCAACAGAAAGTTTAAAGAAAATGATGTTTACAAGTCTTTATTTTCTGCTAAATTTGAATTGACAAAAGATATTGCTATAAATAAATGCTTAACAAAACACTTATGCTAGAAAAAGGAAAATTCTCTATCCCCATAATAGTTAAAACATCAAAAGTGCACTTAGATGTTACGAATCCAAGATTAGCCCTAAAGCCAAAAAACAACACCGAAAAGGACATTTTAAAAGTGCTCTACAATGACTTCGATCTGGAGGTACTTGCTAATTCATTTATCCAAAACGGATATTTTCAAGAAGAACCCATTATCGTTTTTCCAGAAGATACTCGTAAAGCTGGAAAAATATTCTCAAAACCATTGGGAGAATACACTAAAACAGAAATAGAAAAACTAATAGATGACAATGATTTACAACTTGTAGTTGCAGAAGGTAATCGAAGAATTGCTGCAATAAAGGTTTTACTTGAAAAAGAAACCAGAGAATTCCTTGGAATAAACACTAAAAGATTTCCCTTACTTCCTGAAGGATATGATCGAACTATTTTAGAGCAGGTTCCCGCTATTTTTTATTTGCACAGAAAAGAACTTTCGACTTATTTAGGAGTAAAGCATATAGCAGGTAATTTAAAATGGGAAGCTTTTGCTAAAGCTCGGTATATAGTTACAAGAGTGGAAGAAGAGCAAGAAGATGGTTTGAGTACAAAAGATGCACTAAAAAAAATACAGAAAGAAATTGGAGACAGAACCGATACTATACGAAAACAATACATACAATATAAACTCACAGAGGAAGCCGAAGAAAAATTAGCCTATAATGTGAAATATATAAAAGAAAGATTTTCTTTGCTTCAAGTTGCTCTGAACCAATCCGGAATAAGAGATTATATAAAGGTTCCCAAATATAACCAAGTAGATTTTAATAAAGAATTAATTACAGAAGATAATAAAGACTCAGTAAATCAAATACTAACTTGGATATTTGGTAATGACGATGTTCCTGCACTAATAACTGACTCAAGGGACGTGCAAAAAAGATTACCGCATATTGTAAGAAATGAAAAATCAAGAAAATACTTATCAGACACGAAGAATTTAGATGAGGCCTTTAAATTAAGTGACGGAGAACTGGAATATATAAAACAACTGCTCAAGGAATCAAAAACAAAAATTGCCAACACGTTAAAATTTGCCTTTAACTATAACACAACCAACAATCCTGAACAGGCTCAAGCAATTCAAGGATACATCGAAGAGGTAGAAAAAGTTTTAACCGCCCTGAAAAACCAAATAAAAACTTAAAATGACAGAATTTATATCGACAAGAAAAGAAAAAATAGCTGATTGGGTTGAGTTTTCATGTATATTTCATCAAGAGGAAATATCGAAATCAGTTTTAATGAACATACTGGAAGAAAACGGGGTTGATAGTTTTGAATTAATTGCAACAGAGGTAATTGCAATTTTAAGCGAAAGAATAAGGTTTTACGGAAGTGAAAGCCCAGTAAAACAAAACGGATCAAGATTTTTTTCTGATATTGATTATAAAGATTTACCAGCATACAGCATAGCCCTGTTTTTTTCTCATTATGGTGGTCAACATAAAGGGGAGGGGACAAAAATATTTGAAAGAGTTCTTGAGGAAATTTTGAAAGAATATTTGCAGGGAGAAGCTTATATATTGGGCTTCCCTTCAAGTAAATCTTTAGAGGAAGAAGTAAATGAAATTGTAGAGTTAATAAATGAACCTGCCGGATATAGAAAACCTGCTACATCTGATAAAGATAGAGGGGTTGACGTAATAGCATGGAAACCTTTTCATGATAAAAGAAAAAGTAAAATCATTGTATTATTACAAGCTGCGGCAGGATGGAATTGGAGAAGAAAAAAGCAAATTCCAGTAAATGCTTGGCGCGATTTCATACACTGGCATGATAACTATGTTATTTCAGCTATAGGAATAGCGGAAGCAATACAAAGCCGTAAATGGCAAAATGTTATTGATGAATATCCATTAGTAATAGACCGAATCAGGATTTTTAGATTAAATAAACAAATAAATGGTAATTTTAATGTAACTTTGCAAAAAGACATCAATAATTGGCTAAAAGAACAATTAAGCAAAGAATGAAGTTTATTGATTTATTTTCGGGACTGGGAGCATTTAACCTTGCCTTAAGCAATCAAGGTCACGAATGTGTTTTTGCGGCAGAAATAAATTCTTTGCTTTCTGAGACCTATGAGAAAAATTTCAATATAAAACCATACGGAAATATAAAAGAAATTGACAAGGAAAAAGATATTCCTGCCCATGATATTTTATGTGCCGGGTTTCCCTGTCAACCTTTCTCAAAAGCCGGGAAACAAGAGGGAATGCTTGATGTTGAAAGGGGTAGCCTGTTTGATGATATTGTAGATATTTTAAAAATACATAAACCAAAATATTTTATACTTGAAAATGTAAGAAATTTATATACTCACGACAAAAATAAAACTTGGCTGTATATTGAAACCCAACTAACAAAAGCCGGATATGAGATAGATAAAAAGATATTATCCCCACATTTTTATGGCATACCGCAACATAGGGAAAGACTTTTTATTGTTGGGTCCAAGGAAGGTCTTAGACATTTTAAATGGTCACAAAAAAATGGTTCTTCTAAAACTATAAAGGATATTCTTAAAACTAAATCAAATAACTATATTGATTTAGAGCCTGAAAAACAAAAAGTTTTAAAATTATGGCAAAAAATCATTGAAGCAATAGGAAATGATACGAAAATTGTTCGTCCTCTATGGAGTATGGAATGGGGAGCTACATACCCTTTTGAAGAGAAAACGCCATACAAAACAACAAAGTCTGATCTTGCGAGTTATAAAGGAGCATATGGAAAAGCTATAAAAGGGGATACAAAAAAAGAAATGCTAAATCGCCTACCAAATTATGCTAAAACAAGTCAAAATAGTTTCCCAAGTTGGAAGAAGAACTTTATTAGAAGAAATAGAACTTTTTATGAACAAAACAAAAAAATTCTGGAACCTTTTATTTTTGAACTTAAAAGTTTAAATTCAGAAAGTTGGCAAAAACTAGAATGGAATGTTAGTGGTGAAGGTGATACGCGAAATATATATGATTATATTTTGCAATTTCGTGGTTCAGGAGTTAGAGTAAAAAGAACTGACTACTTTCCATCATTGGTTACAGTCCCAACACAAATACCAATTATAGGTTGGGAACAAAGGTATATATCACCGGAGGAAGGATTAGAACTTCAATCCATGAAATTAAAATTCCTTCCTAATAACAGGAATAACCAATTTAGGGCTATAGGAAATGCTGTAAATGTCAAAATCATTGATACAATTGCGAAAAACTTAATATTAAGCAGTTAGTTGTTTTATGTTGCCCCCAAAATCTCATACAAATATTCCTCATACTCTTGCCTATTAAAAATAGAATACTTTTCTCTCAAAACCCTATAGATTTGCTTCAAATCATCACGCTCAAAAAAATGCTGCAAGCCCGAATAGTCAAGTATTTCAAAAGAACGACATTTAATGTTTAGTACCCGCTGTTACCTACAACAAGCCCTTCAAGTACTTCTCTCAAAATTCACTGCTAAAACCAAAAAAACTGCCAAACTTCATTCTGAAAGCTGCGAAAAATTTTTATTTATTTCCGCTTAAGCTTAGAAAAATGAAATTTGACAGTTTCATCTGTTAAACAAGCAAATTGTGCCTTGTTTAATTCATTCAATCATTAGCCGTTTGTTTTTCCGGATACTTTTACAAACTCCCAATGCTGGGCTTTATTGTTTTCACTGAAATCCCAAATATGGAGATTGGTGCCGTTTTTATTAGTGTCTCCGCCGGATGCATCTACGGCTTTTCCGGAGTTTACATTGATAATGGAGAATACGTCTTTTTTACCGTCCACCGGAATAATGGTAAACTTTTGTGCATCACTTCCGTTCTTCTCCCACGCCTGTAAATTGGTTCCTTTTTCAACATTTCCGCCGCTGACATCCAATACGCGGCCGCCGTTTTGGAATTCAATAAAATAAGCTTCTCCGCCGGCCGGAATGAATTTTACTAATCGGTCTTTTCCGCTGTCCATAGACCACAGTTGTAAATTGGCGCCGTTTCTATTGGTGCTGCTTCCGGTTCCGCTAATATCCCAATATTTACTGCTGTACGGCGATTTTATTTTATATACGCCGTCGCCCGGATCAAAATGGGCAACACCTACACCGCAACCGGTTTTTTCAACCAGTTTGTTGAGGTTCTTATTAATGTGTCCCTGAACATCGGAATATTCTTCATATTTCTTCTTATAGCTATCCGTTGTCTTCTTTACCACATCATATTTTTCCTTAAATTTAAGCATTTCAGCTTCCAACTCGGCAATGCCCGGTATTTCCGGAAAGTTGATGTTCATTTTTTTCAATAAAGGCTCTAAGGCTTTCATAGCCATATCGCCGGCTGCACCGCCTACAGAAAGGGCTTTTCTGGCAGAAATTCCCAGAAAACTTTTGTCTAATATTTTATCAATCTCTTTTGTAACCTTCTCAACTTCGTGCAGAGCCGGTTTTACCGCATTTACGCCGCCCTTAACCGGAGCCGTAAAATGCGAAACTTCAATTATTTGGTTAGCGGTAACCACCAAGTCATTGGTTGCATTATTGATATCTTTTAGCCGTTTTTGCACTTCAACCAAACCTTTGTTGAGTTCAATAATGGCTTTTTCGCTTTCTTTTAGAGCTTTTTCATCGTTCACCTTATGAATGCAAGTTTGTAAAGCAACAGCAGTTTTCTTGCTGTTTATTAAAGTTTTTTGGGTTGTTCCCATTTTTTGAACGGTCATATCCGTATAAAACTTTAATTTTTTTACGGCTTTATTAGCCGGACTAACGGCATTTTTTTCTATCGGTGTTATAGACTGCACAGCTCGGTGAACCGGCATTCTGAGTGCCCTTGCCGATACATCAATGGTCTTGCTCACTACATTCACATAAGGAATTAAGTTAAGCGGTTTCATAGCCAATGAAGTGGTATGAAGTGCTTTATCCATACTTCTTAGGTTTTCGGTAACATAAGTGATATCGTCCATTACACTATTGGCCGTATTTATTCCGCCGGCAACGTTTTTCATCCGCTCATAAACTATGTCGAATTCTTTTTGAGTAGCATCTATATTTTGCTCCAAAGTCACCAATTCTTTACGTACCGAAACGCTGTATATTCGGGCTTGGCTGTCTTTATAGTCGGGCACCCATTTCATGGCTTCGCCGTAGAGGGTTTTTACTTCTTCCAAATCAGCATTGGCTTGCTGATCCATTGCTTTTGCCTTTTGGTAATAACCTTCGGCAATTTTTGGCTTCAGATCCTCTTTTAGTTTTTTAGCCTCCTCGTTGTCTTCATTCCAAGAAACGGCATTTCCCAGCAATTTATCGGCATATAGTAAAGACTGTAAGTCGCCTTTATTTGCAGAGCTTTGAGCGTCTTCGGTGAGTAATTTTGAAACGCGCTTGGATGTGTATTCAAAACCTTCATAAACGCGAACGGAGTCTTTTGTATATTTTTTGGCATACTGAAAGGCATCGGCCGCCATGATAACTTCCTGCCAAGTATCGGCATCTTTGTGTTTATCGGCAAAAACGCAAAGCTCCTCGGTAATGTTTTCAAGCGATCTTTGTCTTTTTTCGGTACCGGTGTCCGTATAACGGTTGTGCCCGACTACAAAAATACGATCAGCTTCCCTTACTTCAGTTCTGTCTTTTGCTGCATGTAACATTTTTTCCGCAAAATTGTAAAAGACATCATAAGCCTTTTCTTTGGCTTCTTTTTTCTCTTTGGTATAATCTTCCGGCTCAGCTGACCATTTCCATTTATTTTTATGATGCTTTAAAGGCATCTCCATTTTGGCGATATTTTCATTGATAGCCACCAGATAGGTATAAATGTCTAAACGCCTTACGGCCTCTGTCGTATCTTTAGTGTTCTCATATTTAGGAAGTTCCTGTTTTATTTTCTGCATGGTATTGTCGTAGTTCTCATACAAAAACTCTTTGGAATTTGTATAAGCACGATCAGCCAATACGCCTTGTGTAGCAGAATAAACAGCTGCCAAATGATGGTCGGCCTTCCATTGATCTTTTGCGGCTTGATAATACGGCCTGGATGCAGAGCTCAGTTTATTATGTGCTCCGCAACTTGCCATTGTCAGTGCTGCCGCCAGGAGCAATAACAATACGTGGGTTTGCTTTAATTGATTTCTCATAAAAAAATAGTTTTAAAATAAATATTAATCCCTCATTACTATTTATATAGTTACTTAATTAGGGGCAAAATGAAAATGCTTTTTTTAAAATGTGCAGAATAACTTAATGCCAATATCTATAAAAAAATTACAATCCGTTTGTTTTCCTCATTTTTCATACCATTTTCCACAATACAAAAAATATAAATCAGAAGTATTACGCATGAACTCTCCGGTTCAACTTCAAATAATAATGCGTACGCACTTAAAATGATGTTTGATTTTTTTGCAAAAATATTATTATCTGCCTAAGTCGAGGATCCGGCAAACCGCTTCTGCATTTTTAAAAAAGGATATTTTTGGGAAAATTTCATACCGGCTCAAAAAAAAATCATATCTTTATAGTCAAATTAAAAAATTAATTCAATATGCGAAAAATTATACCACAATTCAGTTTCATTACCGTTGTCGGTTTATTGATTTTGTCTTTGACAGCATGTACAGACGGTGAAAAACAGAACAATAATAATTCCGACACATTAATTGACGTTACCCAAATAACCGACGACAATTTAACGTTTTACCTGATTCCGTCGCCCAAAGATATGTTTGCATTTACAAAAAACACGGATCTTAGATTTTCGGACGCCGTGCTAAACCCCAAAACAAATGCCGACAAATACTTAGACACAAAAACGCAAGAAATCGGCTTTGGTGTTTATTCGGCTGACTTGGCTTATGCCGCTGCTTTTAATCAAAGTAATAAGGCGGCCGAATACATAAAAGTAGTCCGAAACTTAAGCGATGAAATCGGTATCACAATTTTTGATGAATCGTTGCTAAGGCGCATTGATAATATACCGGAAAGCGAAGACTCACTTATGCGCATAACCAATGATACCTACCACGATATTGTGAAATTTTTGGAACGCAACGAACGAGAAACCTCCTTAGCACTTATTTCTGCCGGCGGGTGGATTGAAAGTCTGTACATCGTAATTAACTTAACCGGTGAATATCGTGAAAATGACCGAGTTATTCAGTTAATTGCCGACCAAAAAAATATTTTTGAAAATCTGGTTTTATTTTTAGAACAAAACAAAGACAATCGGGATATCGGAGAACTTTTGGAGGATATAAAACCCATTCAAAAAGTTTATGAAAGCTTGGAAGTAGTTAAAATTGAGAAAGATGATAAAATTGCCAATCCGGACAACAAATTTATTGTGGGAGGTGCAACCAGAATAACCATGACTCCTCAACAATTTAAAGATTTAAAGGAAGCAATTACAATTGTAAGAAATAAATTAACATTAAATCACGTTTAACAAAAAAAGCAAAATCTTATTTTTATGAGAACTCTAAAATTCCAATTTATACTCATCATAGCTCTAATGCCTTTATTTGCATTTGCACAGGGAGACTGCTCAAGTTTTTTTAAGTTCAGAAATCCGGAACCGCCTTACGAATACAATGACCAATCAAAAGGTGCAGTATGCGTTAGCGGAAATACTTATGAATTTAAACTGCCGCTTACCAAAGGAAAAGATTACAGACTTAAATTCTATGCCGCACCGGTTTTCAATAACCGAATTAATGTGAAAATCATAGATGAAAGCAGCCATGAAACCATAATGGACTTACCCGGTGCAAGTAATTCGGGAAGACCCGGCACTGCAGTACTTCAACCCTATTATGATGAAGATACGGGAAAAACCATACATCCCTATTTTGATTTCTTTCCGGTAACATCCACCAACTTAAAAATTATAATTGAAGTATTACCGGCACCCGGGCAACAACAACACGAAGACCCGAATCGCAAAGTGCCGGAAAAAAAATTACGCGGATGCATTACGGTAGTTGTATTGGACAAGCCTTCTCTTAACTCATCATTTTAACTAAGAACCATATATAAACAAAATACCCGATAGGCTGCACTTCGCAGCCTATTTTTTGAATATATTTACCAATCAGCTTCAGTACATGAATTCTTTATACGATTTTATAATACAAATTTACACCCGACTGCAGGAAGCGGCGGCATATTTTCATCCGAAAGCAAAACTGCGCACAAGGGGTCTTAAAAATCAAAAACCGGCAGTTAAAAAACTTACCGAAAAAAATACAAATTGTATATGGATGCATTGCGCATCACTTGGAGAATTTGAACAAGGCCGCCCTTTGCTTGAAAAAATAAGAAAACAACAGCCGAATGCTTGTATCGTTCTTACATTTTATTCACCTTCGGGTTACGAAAAACAAAAAAACTTTTATGCGGCAGACTATGTTTTTTACTTGCCGAACGACACTAAAAAACAAGCAAAACAATTCATTGAATCCATTAGGCCTAACATTGCCATATTTGTAAAATACGAATTCTGGTTCAGGCATCTGCAAGCTCTAAGCAAATCAGCTGCGGAAATATATCTGATAGCCGGTATTTTCCGGAAAAATCAAATATTTTTCAAAGCCTACGGCCGGTTTTTCCGAAACATTCTGAGATTTTTTAAGCATTTCTATCTGCAAAATCAACAATCAGCCAATTTGCTTAGCTCGATTGGCTTTTCAAATCACAGCATTGCAGGCGACCCGCGTTTTGATCGTGTTTTGGAAATTGCAAAGCAGAATGAACCGGTGGAAGGCATTGAAGAATTTAAAGCAGACAAAACGTTAATTGTTGCAGGCAGCACATGGCCGCCGGATGAAAAATTACTTGCGGACTTTGCAAAAAGTCATCCCGAAATCAAAATTATTTTTGCCCCTCACGAAATACAACCGGACAAAATAAAACATCTCGAAGCTCAGCTTGCAGGAAAAACCATTCGTTATTCAAACATTCAAAACACGCAAACCGAGAAAGCAGATTATCTTATTATTGATAATATCGGGATGCTGTCAAAACTTTATCAATATGCTGATATCTGTTATATAGGCGGTGGTTTCGGAGCCGGTATTCATAATGTGCTTGAAGCTGCAGTTTACGGAAAACCAATCATCTTTGGCCCAAAACACCGGAAATTTTCGGAAGCCCTCGAACTGAAAAAAGCAAATGCTGCTTTTGCAATTCAGACGCAAGACGAACTAAAGGAACTATTGGAAGAGCTGCTAAAAGATCCATCTGAAATAAAAGAAACAGCCGCTAAGCAAAGCAAAGCATATTGCCTTTCGATGGCCGGCAGTACGAACAAAATTTATGAGTCTATATTCTCAAACCAACAATAATAAAAGGCATTAGGTCAAAAAGACTTAATTTTTTTATGATTTATCCGGTTTTTTTGTATTTTTACATAGAAATCATTTTATAACACTCTCAAATAATTAAACTTATGAAAAATTTAATGACGATTGGTTTTGTTTTGGTATTTTCTGCCTTTATGTTCTCTTGCGGCGGCGGAAGCAGTGACAACCCTCAAGCAGTTGCTGAAGAGTTTCTGACAGCACTTAACGACCAAGACTATGATAAAGCTAAAGAACTTGGTACCGAAAGCACCGTTCAAATGCTTACCATGATAGAAAGCATGGCCGGAATGGCTCCGGAAGGTGAAGACCTTGATATGGGCGCCGATATGGATTCCATTGAATGGGGCGATGTGGAAATAGACGGCGATGAAGCAGTTGTACACTACACTTTGGAAGGTTCAAAAGAAAAAATGGACTTGGTAAAACAAGACGGAAAATGGAAAGTAGATATGAAAAAGGAAATGTAAAAATTTTTCTTTTAAATTCTTAAAACAAACAAGCCAAATCTTTTTCGGCTTGTTTGTTTTAAAAAAAGAAATCCGACAACATTTATTAATGCGCTTTAATTACAAATATTTTTAACGAACTGAAAAACTTCACTACATGAAATACACAGCACAAATCTTTATCCACATACTTGCACTTATATCATTATTAAGTGCGTGTCAAGTGTCGGAAAAAGAAGAAAAACACATAATAACGGACGATATAAAAATTACCGCTCAAAATTATGCCAAAAGCATGGCTGACAAAGATTTTGAAAATGCAGAAAAATATACTGCGGAATCATTCAGTAAAGAACAAACTCAAGCATCAGAAGAAATAAAAACCCGAATTTCAAAACAATTCAGCAACTTCAGCTTGGATACTGTAATCGTCCGTGCCACAGGCACTTATTATCATGACAAAGAAAAACACCATATACAGCTTGCGTACACAAACAAAGGTTGGAAAGTTATTCCCGACAAAGACATCTTCCGTAAAGGACCTCAAGCCGTTGCGGCAAAATTTCTCTCAGCACTTAACAACCAAGACTATGATAAAGCTAAAAAACTTGGTACCGAAAGCACCGTTCAAATGCTTACCATGATAGAAAGCATGGCCGGAATGGCTCCGGAAGGTGAAGACCTTGATATGGGCGCCGATATGGATTCCATTGAATGGGGCGATGTGGAAATAGACGGCGATGAAGCAGTTGTACACTACACTTTGGAAGGTTCAAAAGAAAAAATGGACTTGGTAAAACAAGACGGAAAATGGAAAGTAGATATGAAAAAGGAAATGTAAAAATTTCTTTTTGAAAATTTCCGGAAAAATAAGTCGGTAAACTCCGGCTTATTTTTTTGCCGATAAAATACAAAAGTTCAACATATTCACGTTTTTATGGGTAACCCAAAACTTTAAAAATGCGTCTCGTAAAGAAATTTAGCATTTATATAAGCACAACACTTCTGTTGCTGATAGTTTCGGCTTGGCTGTTTCGTGAATTATACAATCGTGCGGAAGAAAAGAAACAAAAAAGTGTTATCTACCACTTATCGAAAGAAGAAAAAAGCCAAATCCGAGACGGCGATATTATTCTCAGGTACGGACACGGCCTGGTTTCCGACTATATTGTAAACATCTTTAAAGAAGACTATCGAATTTCGCACTGCGGAGTAGTAACCAAACAAGGCGACAGTCTGTATGTAATTCACTCAGAATCATCATCTGTGCTTAGTACGGAAGGCATACAAAGTCAGGTGTTTGATGAATTTACCGATGCCGGACAACTAAACTCGGTTATAATTGTACGCTACAATAAAGCCGACTTACAAAAACTGCCTGAAATTAGCCGGCGCGCCCAATACTACTTAGAGAAAAAAATTCCTTTTGACTATTCTTTCAATACCAAAGACACTGCCGAAATGTATTGCTCGGAAATTATTTGGCACATTTTTCTGGATGTATTTGAAGATGACATCTTTACGGACTCTAATGGACAGCAAAACTTTAAGCAATTTAAAAACTTTTGGGACAGTTCACAGTTCGATATTATTCTGAATCATCAACAGCCTTAGGCTTATTGCTTCCGCCGCTTTTCAAAAATGCGGCATAATCATCCGGCGTGTTTATATTGAGATGAATGGATTCAGACTGCACGTTGGTATAAGCTTTTTGAAATTGTGAAAGGAACTCACGGAAATTGATGTTTCGAGATTGTTGATTTTTAGCGCTTTCGCCAATGGTTTTGTTAATCAAAATCGGATGTCCTCCCCGCCCCCCATTTCGGGGTACTATACAATCGCCTTTCATACGGTTTTCCCACAGGCTGTTTAAAAGTGATTGCTCAAAAACCGGCATATCAGTATTGTGGATGAAATAAAAACGGCTAAAATCAGATGCGGCTTGTATTCCGCAAAGAAAAGAAGAAAAACGCCCCGTTTCGGGACATCTGTTTAATGCTGTTTTCAAGTAAGTGAATTGCTGTTCAAGTCTTTTGAAACGGTCAAGCAAATCTTTGTTTGTTACAAAAATTATATCCCGTATTCCAAAGGTATAATATTCCTCAGCAATTTTTCCCGCAAAACAACGCATCTCATCAAAAGGCAAAAATGCTTTAGGCTTTCCCATGCGTTGCGATTTTCCGGCAGCAAGAATTATGGCCGAAGCTCTGTTTTTCATAAAGCGGTATTTTATCCGATTTTAGAAATAATACCAAATTGAACGGTATTCATTTGTGTCCTCTCCGTCATTATGCAAACGAAGCAAATAATCGTGAACGGAAACATCGGTATAAATGTAATCATCTACCAAAGTAACTTTCGATTCCCAGGGATAAAAGCGATACATGCGCTCTCCTTTGGCTGTAATCATAATTACCTCATGCTCCTGCCAAGCATTCAAATGCGATTTTCCGAGTTTGGGAACGTTAAAAACCTGCTCATCGGTGCGGACTATACCGGGCAAAAAGCGTGTTTCCTCTTTGCGTTCCTGCAATATGCGGGCGATTGGAACTCTAAAGTCGATAGTTTCTTCCTTGCCTTTGGTATTGAAAGTATAATAGGGATCAATGCCGGAGCGTTTCAGGCTGCGCTTTAATGCTGCGGTTTCAAAGCGCTTGCTGTTGTAATAAGTAAAAACCTGTTGATTGTAAATACTAATACCGGCTTCGCGAATTTTCTTAACGGCATTAATTACATCTTCGGTAATTTCGGTTGTGTGTTCAAAATGCGTTACCACTACTATTTCTCGTTTTCCTAAATCGTGGTATTTTTTCAGAATATTAATTAAATTTTCGGTTATCCGTTGAGGCACTGTAACTAAGGTACGCGTACCAATTCGGATGCGTTCGACATGTTCGATTTCCGAAAGGCCTTTCAGTAATTTATTTAGATAATTATCAGGCAAAATAAACGGGTCGCCGCCGGTTACAAGTACTTCATTGATATTCGGATTGTTTCGTATCCAATCTAAAGCTTCTTCGGTTTGTTTGGTATTCAGATGGCTGTTGCCTTCGGGGTCGAGCTCCCAATTGCGCTGACAATAAACGCATATCTGGGGACAATAGCTTACGGGCTTCAATATGACTATCTGCGGATAGCGGCGTGTAATGCCCTCGATGGGAGAAGTGGATTGTTCGCCCATGAAATCCATATCATTACGCATCAAACGGTTTTCGGCTACGCTTACCGAATAATTTTTTCCGGGCAGAACCAACGCTCTATTGGCTCTATCGTGCGGTGTGCGCCCGTTTTCGTTAATCAGGCTTAAGTAATGCGGCGTAATTTCAAATGCAATATCATTTTCTTTAGCTGCTGCCAAAGCTTCTTTTTCGTCTTCCTCCAAAGTAATTAAATCACTTAAAGTTTGGGCATCTTTTATGGTATGCTTCAGGTGCCATTTATAATCGTCCCAATCTTCGTTGCTGCCGCCGAAATGTTTCAGGATTTTATGTTTCATCTGTTCGTGATTCGTTTTCAAATCGGAATCGGTTCCGGTTTTATATTTTTTAAGGTGTACATTCATCCTTTGGGAGTACTCATCTAATTTTTCCATGCGCACAGCAGCAGCCTCCTCAGGATCATTCGGCAGCGTAAACATATCGTTGGTAACTCCGGATTGGCCGTTAATTCCGTTAAATAAGTTTATGAATTCATATAAAAAGCCTTTATCTATTTCGGAAAATGCCTTTTCGTCTTCTTTAGCCAATCGGTGTAAAATATTTAAAGCCGAAAAGCCGGTAAGCTCTTCATTTTCATACCTAATTGTATTTTTTACGGTATCAATGCAGTTCTTGGCATTATTTCGCTCTATAATATGATAATCTTTAAAATTTCGGTCGGACTTAAGATTAAAATAATGACGATCCAGCATATTCAAATGTTTAAAAAGCTTGTTTCGAGCGTCTGTTAAGCTTTCAGCTTCCTTAAGCAATATTTTAATGCGCGGGTTATTTTTCCAAATATTATCGGCTAATTCTTTTTTTGATAATGAAATTAACTTGTTCTCCATACTTTTTCTCCTGTTTTATTATTTCTGCATCTTTTATATTTAAACCACTGTACCATAACAGCAAATACGAAACAGCCGCCAAAAACTGCGTTTTCCCGAATGCAGAAGCAGGTAAAATTTTCGCAAGTTAAGCATGTGCTTTAACAGAAAACGGTAATTGTTTCGGGGCTCTTAATTCAAGAGCATGACTGCGAACTAATCGCAGCTAAACTGCTCTGCATAAACTACTTTAAGGCTATACCTTAAGCAGTATTTATCTAAAAACAGATTTTCAGACGGGCAAATATACAAATATTTCTCTATATTTGTTACGATTGCCGATTATAACTTTTAAGCCTGCCGAAAGCAAGCTTTTTAAGCAGTTTCTGACTGGTGTGTTTATTTTGATATAAAATTTCAGACATCCTGACCCATTAACTGAATATCATATTATTATGGATAATAATTCGCAAACTGAAAATATCGTTTAATATCGAATATTGAACACCCAATAATGAATTTTGAAGTTTTGCTTACGCACGAAAACCTATTCAATCAATGAGTTACTTCTTGATTCGATATTAAATGTTCGATATTCATGATTCAAAAAAGGCGACATCTGAAACTACGTGAGGTCAGGAGTTCTGAATTTATTAAATATTTTCCTGCAAGTTTTAATTAGCCGTAGCATTTATGCTACGGAATCATAAAATCCGTTAAATTAGGGCTTTAAAGCAAAGCAGATTTATCGGTCAATTCGGTTAATCCGGTTTTAAAAT
>CAYYQW010000041.1:0-35085 GCA_964472505.1 uncultured Bacteroidaceae bacterium
ATGTAAGTAAAATCAGATTTAGTAGCTTGCATTTTGATATTTCTAATTATTGCAGATTTTGTAACATCTGCATATCAACAAGTTACCTGTATTAGTAAAGTGCCTAATTCAATAAACTGAATTAATTTCCTAAAATATATTGTGTATGTTAGTTAAAACTTACGGAGGTGCAGTGCAAGGTGTCGATGCGGTAATTATTACCGTTGAGGTAAATGTATCGCGGGGTGCAAATTTTTATTTGGTTGGTTTGCCTGATGCGGCTGTAAAAGAGAGCCAGCAAAGAATAGAGAGTGCATTGAGAGTCCACGGGTATAAGATTCCGGGCAAAAAAGTGGTTATAAATATGGCTCCGGCAGATATTCGCAAAGAAGGGTCGGCTTACGACTTGACTTTAGGAGTGGGTATTTTGGCTGCTTCCGAGCAAATTAGTTCCGAGCGGGTGAACGACTACCTGATAATGGGCGAACTTTCGCTTGACGGAACTTTGCAACCCATACGCGGCGTGTTGCCCATTGCCATTGAAGCTCGTCAGCGCGGCTATAAAGGATTTATTCTGCCCGAGGATAATGCCAAAGAGGCTGCTGTGGTCGATAAATTAGATGTGTACGGCGTTAATAATATTAAGCAGGTGATAGATTTTTTTGACGGAAAATCCGATTTGGAAAAAACCGAAGTAGATACGCGCAAAGAATTCTATGCCCATGTGGCTAATGCCGATCCGGATTTCTCGGATGTAAAAGGTCAGGAAAATGTGAAACGCGCCATGGAAATAGCCGCCGCCGGCGGACACAATATACTTATGATAGGCCCGCCCGGAGCCGGAAAAACTATGCTGGCCAAGCGTTTGCCCGGTATTTTGCCGCCGCTTACTTTGCATGAGGCTTTGGAAACCACAAAAATACATTCCGTATCCGGTGAAATGAAACGCCAAACCTCATTGGTTACACAACGTCCCTTCCGTGCGCCGCATCATACCATCAGTGATGTAGCTTTGGTTGGCGGCGGACAATATCCGCAACCGGGCGAAATTTCCAAAGCCCACAACGGCGTGCTTTTTCTGGATGAATTGCCGGAATTTAAGCGAACCGTGCTCGAAGTCATGCGGCAACCTTTGGAGGACAGGCGCATTACAATTTCGCGTGCTAAATTTACTGTGGATTATCCGGCCGGATTTATGATGGCGGCCTCCATGAATCCTTGTCCTTGCGGATATTACAATCATCCGGAAAAAGACTGTGTGTGTGGTGCCGGTAGTGTGCAGCGTTATCTCAATAAAATTTCCGGTCCTTTGCTCGATCGCATTGATATTCATATTGAGGTCGTTCCCGTTCCTTTTTCAAAATTGGAAGACAGTGAGCCGGGAGAAAGCAGTGATACCATACGAGAGCGCATTATCAAAGGCCGAAAAATTCAGGAAATGCGTTTCAAATCATATCCCGAAATACACAGCAATGCACAAATGACGCCAAAATTAATGAGGCAATATTGTGTTCCCGACGGTGCCGGAAAGGCCTTATTGAAAAGCGCCATGGAAAAATTGGGCTTATCGGCCAGAGCTTATGACCGGATTCTTAAAGTATCGCGCACCATTGCAGACTTGGAGGGTTCGGAAAAGATTAAACCCGCGCATCTGGCGGAAGCCATTCAGTACCGAAGTTTGGATCGTGATAATTGGGGCATGTGATATTAAGTTTTATTTTAAGTAAACTTTGAAAACTATCTGTTTTATAGGGTTTTCCATGTCGTAGTCTTCTTCTGAGTAATAATGCCTGACCGGCGCCAATGCTTTGACTTCTTTTTTCATGCGTGTGGTTTTGGGGTCGTAATACCAATCTTCAAAAAACAGAATGCTTTTAAATTGATTGTAGTCCAATATTTGTTCGGTCAAAAGTATTATGGTTTCTCCCGTGTCAGGATCCACGGAATAAACGGTGTCGGTTGATAATCCCAAGGCTTTTTCAACTTGATTGACACTTAAGCTTTCTTCATCCGGATATGAATATGCCTTTAGTTTTCCGGAAAGTACCGGTTCAATAAGCCCTCGGAAGAGCTTTTTGCGTGAATGAGATGTTAAAAACGGAGCATTGGAGACCTCAATATTTACAATGTCATAAAAAAATTGCTCATTGTCCACCAACAGGCATTCATATACTATCGTATTACGAACTTCCATGTTTTTTTCGGATCGTCGTTTTTTGAAAAAACCAAGATCATCCGGATATAAGCTTCTAAAAGCTTTTGCAAATCGTTTGCTTTCATCTTCAAAGCCGGATTCTCGGTAGTATTCTCTGATTGGGCTTATTGCAATTATATCTTTTTCAAAAACCAATGCTTCACTGTCAAAATTCCATGCTTCGGTAAAATATAAGGAGCGAATTTCTGTATAGTCAATGGCTTTACTTGTGATTTCACTTTGATTATCAGGATCCTCTGTCCAATTTATTAATGTGTCTGTTTGGTAGCCTAAGCGCTCTTTCAATTCGTTTAAGTTTATGACTTCGGTATCGAAGACAGAATACGGATAATACCGGTTGATATAGGGATCGTAAACGGTGAGTTCGTTCTGAACTGCCTTTTTTGTAAGGCTTATGCCGATAAATTCTTTATTGTGATGTTCGTTTTCAACAACCAATGAATTTTGGAACCGGTAATTGAGTTCAGCCGTATTATCTGAAAATAATACCGGATAGCTGATAATCAGTTTTTCCGGAAGTAAATCATTTGTTTGAGCCTGCAGCAATCCTGAAATGCAGAGTAAGCACAGGAGAATGAAAGTTTTCATGTCGAGTATTTTTATGGTTAGCTCAAATATACGGTTAAATTCGCTCACGGCTAAGCGAGTATTTGAGATTTTGTGTTTTTTTCTTTAAATTTGGACTAAAAATAATTTGCTTATGCCTATTTGGTTAATTGTTATTATTACAGTAGTTGTTTTATTTCTTGTTTTCGCGCTCTTGGGCACGAAAGAATCAAAGTAAGCCGGCGAACAAGCCGGAAATATGCTTTATGATATGGAACAGAAATACAATGATTATGTGGAGCGCAGGCTCAATAATCAAATTATTAGCGAAGATAATTTTGATGTGAATGCTAAAGAAGTTGCTTCCGATGTTATGATTTTTTTGGCACCGGATATTCAATCTTTGATTTCTTTTATAAACACCACCGTATATTCCGGAGCCCGAACCGAGTATAAGGCTTTGTATTTTTCAAATATTCCGCATATTATTAATGAAATGTTTGAGAAAAGCACAAGGCGCAAAGATGATTCTTTGACAAAAGAGGATGAGGAAAAGTTTCATAAAGCTTTTGAAATAGCTGTGAAATCTGATCTTTCCAAACGCATAAGTGATCTAAAGTCGGGTGCTTTTTAATAATAGTTCGTTATGCTTTTCCGTTAGACTGAAAATGAGAACTTTTCATTACAGTTTGCAAACTGCAACTATGAGTCCACTCCAAAAAGTACAAATAAAAACATGCGATATGATTAAGCTGCTCATAAACAACTCGTTCTATAACCGACGGGTTAACCCGTCGGTTGCTGACTACCGGATACTTACAACTTTGCCGGCAAAAAAATCGACTTTTCGGAGTGGACTCAACTATGGCAAAGTTTAACGAATTGTTTTAAGTGTAGTTATATTTTCATAATAAAATCCACTAAGTTAACATCAGTAGGCAAATCAAATTTTTTTCTGAGGCGATATCTTGCATTTTCAACACTTCGCACTGAGATATTGAGCAATGGAGATATTTCCTTCGTGGATAAATTCATTCGCAAATAGGCACACATTTTCAAGTCTTTCGGAGTCAATTCATCATATTGGTTTTGCAGGCGTTTGAAAAAGCCTTCGTGCACCAGTTCGAAATGGGACTTAAAACGTTCCCAGTCTTCATCTAACCGGATATCGCCTTCAATGGTGCGGGTTAGTTTTCGTAACTCTTTTCGTGCATCTCTGTTTACATTTTCAGCAACTTTTTCAATTTTATCTTTTATGTTTGTCATAATCTCATTCTTATGCGTAATTTGCATGGTAACCGATGTCAATTCTAAGTTGCGCACCTCTGCTTCTTTTTTCTGTTCGGCAACTTGACTGCGTAATTTTTCATTTCTCAGGCGAATTAATTCTTGTTCTTGTTGCAGTTTTTCATGTTTGTAGCGCTCTTCTTGGCGTTGTAGTTCTTGTTTTTGCCTTTCAATAAGCATTTGCTTGTCTTTTCTTATTTTCCGAAGTATTACTTTCAGCAATATGAAGATAATAAAGCTCCCGGCTATTATATATAAGGAATATGCTGTATTGGTGGCGTACCAAGGCGGCAGAATTTTAAACCTGAAAGATTTGCTTTCACTGACTTGTCCGGACAAATTTTTTGCCCGCACACTAAAAGTATATTCTCCGGGCGGTATATTATTAAATTCTTTAAAAGGAGTTTCCTGCCATTGCGCCCATTTAGGATGCAATTCGCTTACTTTGTAACTGTAAACTATATTTTGAAGATCTTTATAATAAGGTACCGAAAAGAAAAATGTCAGTGCATTATTTCTCGCTTTAAGAATATGTGTTTTATTTGCCTTATTTTTTGCATCTCCGACATATATTACCGAATCGGTGGTCATGTTGGTTGTGATTACTTTTCGGATGTATAAATCTAATTTCGACAAGGTATCGGGTTGTTCTCTGTTTTCAAAACGAATAAAACCGTTATCGTAGGCAATTAGCAGGTTGTTGTTATCCGTAAAAGAAATATCTTCAAAAGCCGGAATGAGTTTTTCGTTGTATTTTCCTATGGTGGTATTGCAAAGTTCATTGCTGCCGTCCTCATTTTTACGAATATAGCTCAGTCGGTTATTTTGAAAAAGCCAAATATTTGAATTCCTGTCTTCTTTAGCTTGATATACGGGCAAACCAAAAAAAAGATCATTGTACTTGTAATTGTTCGTGAAACGATCCGATTGTTTGTCGTAACTAAAAATCCCTTTTTCCGTAGCCACGCCCCAACTGCCTCTGAAAGTAAAAAGCTCGTTTCCGAAATTCGACGGAAAGCCGTCAGCTGCCGTGTATAGCTTGTAGGAGATTACACTGTCGCAGGCCGCATTGAGTTGTATTTTATAAATGCCTTTGTATCCGTGAGCCATCCATATATTACCTTCACTGTCTTCAAGTAAGCTGCGAGAGGTTTCATTAAAAGCTTTTACTTGTTTTATAAAACGAAAAGATTCGGGTGTTTTTTCAAATAAAGCCAAACCTTCATAATTGCCGCATAATACAAGATTTTCCTGTTTTTTCAGATCCAGAAAAGTCCAGGTTCCGGTGCGTTTATATATGGACTCTGCCTTTTCGCGGTTTATTATAAAAGCCCCTTTGGTGTGAGCGCAGAGCAGTTTTCCGTCAATCTCTTTCAGCTTCCATACTTGGCCTTCGGCACCTTGAATTTTCGAAAAATCCCCGCCGCTGTTTTTTTTCCGCGCAAATAAACCCTGGTTGGTCCCAAAATAGAGATAGTCGTTAGTGCTGTATGAGGTATATCCGGCGCCGTATATTCCCATGCTTTCGGAATACAAGCTTAGGGGTGAATGTATTTGCACGGCTGAAATACCGTTATCCAATCCTAACCATAGTGTGCTGTCACGATCAATGAACATTGATAAAACGGTGTTGTTTTCAAGGCCTTTGTCTTTATTCAAATGCGTTTGTATTTGCCCCTTATCATCTATTATTACTAAGCCGTTCTGGATGGTTCCGAATGCGAAAGAATTCGAGTTAACAGGAGTTCCCGAAAAAATTTGATTCTTTTCAAGAAACTCATTCGCGGGTACGTCCCAATAGCTTATTGAGTCCTTCTTTAGTTTATAAAGGCCGTGTTTATCGGTTCCTATTAAAATTGTATTTTTATCGAAGGGAAACATGGTCCATATTTCGGTATTTGCCGTAAATTGTGCTCCGCCTTTTATCTGCTTAAATTCAAATCCATTGTAGCGCAAAAGTCCTTTGTTTTTGTCTTGTATGTATATGTCGTTGCCTACTTGAAAGGAGAAAAGCATATCTTCATTAGCTATTATAACTTCTATTTCTCCGTCGCGATAGAGCATGGCATGAGTAAATGAAAAGAAATAAACGCCTCGTTCGGTGATAAAAATTCGCCAAACTTCTTTAAAATTTCTGTGTTGTTTCGGAATTTTATGATTTAAAGATTCGTATTGCAATTCGCCTTTTTTATCGGGCTTTAGACGTCCGATTTCGTTAGCAGCTCCCACATATATGGTTCCGAGCGAGTCAATATTTACCGACCGCACAATGGATTTGTTGTTTACCGGAATTAAGCGCCGGAAATTACCGTCGAATTGCAGCAGGCCCGAGTTATTGGCGAAATACATATAGCCTTGCTCATCTTGTGTTATTTGCCAGTTCTGTCTGCCGGCATTATAGCTGTGTCTTGCATAATGCGACATTTGAGGAATTCCTTTCTTTATTATTTGTGCCGACAGTGTGTTTTGGATACCGTTTATCAAAAATAACAGCAAAACAACACTTAAATATAGGATAAGCTTTCGGACATATCCATGACTTTGCGAAATAATATTTTTTGTACTCTGCTTCATTAAATCAGTTTAGACGATATTTAAGAAATTTCTTCACAATTTCATACACTTTAATTTCTGAATGCAAGATATAAAAAAATAAAATTGTTTAACAATTAAGGCGCTTTTTCTCGAACATAAAGGCATTTGTCTAAATGAAGTATTAATAGTGAGTAAACTGTTTTTGTGCTGTGTATTCATAGTGAGCCTTTATTTTGCAATCGTTTGCATTAGGGTTGTACATTTGTAGAGTAAACTTTTTTAACAAAAAAAAATTGATATGAAAACTAGATTTAGAATTTTAGCACAGACATTTTTTCTGGGAGCTGTAATCGCTTTATTTACATTTTCGGCATGTAACCCTGACGATGATGTAACTGATAAAGATCCCGTAGCAAGCTTTCAGTATGAAATTAGCGAAGACAACTACTTAGAAGTAGCTTTTACGAATTATTCCGAAAATGCAAGCTCGTATGCTTGGGACTTTGGTGACGGAAACACCTCAACCGAAGAAAATCCTACCCACGAGTATGCCGAAGTCGGTACACTGTTTTTTAGTATGTTATATTTGATTAAACCCGAACTGTGCATTAGAATTTGTGTTAAGGGTTAATCAAAAGATAATCAGCATATTTTGAAAACGTTAAACCCCTTTTGGGTTCAACGGAAATTTAGCTGAGATGTATGCATAAGGTCTCAAATCAGACATTTATGGTTCGCAGCTTATTTCTAATACATAATACAATTTAAAACATATTCATAATATAAATTTTCTAATGCGAAAATCGAATTTTTATATCGTAACAACTGCCCTTATCGTTGCTTTGGGCGGTTTTCTTATGGGCTTTGATGCATCCGTAATCTCCGGAGTGGTAAAATTTATTGAACCCGAGTTTAATCTCACCAAATTGCAATTGGGCTGGTCGGTAAGTTCTTTGACACTTACCGCTACTTTGGCCATGCTTATTGCGGGGCCTTTAAGTGACCGCTTCGGTCGGCGAACCGTACTTAAGTTTGCAGCTTTGCGTTATGCTTTGTCTGCCATAGGCTCGGCTGCCGCACCAACATTTTTTGCATTGGTTGCCGCACGCATGATTGGCGGGCTTGGTGTTGGGGCTTCATTAATTATTGCTCCCATGTATATTGCCGAAATTTCGCCTCCAAAAATGCGCGGGCGCATGGTTTCTTTTAACCAGTTGAACATTGTTCTGGGTATTTCGGTCGCTTTTTTTACTAACTATTTAATTCTTCAACTCGGAAAATCAGACCTTAGTTGGGCTGCTTCTCTGAAAATTGATGAATGGAATTGGCGCTGGATGCTCGGATTAGAGCTTCTGCCGGCGGCCATGTATTTTATCGGTTTGTTTTTGGTGCCGCGTAGTCCGCGTTGGTTAATTATGCGTGAATCCTATGACGAAGCTCAGTCGGTTATGAACCGAACCGTAGGCCCGGAACGGGCAAAAAGCCAAATAGAAGTTATAAAATCCACCTTAAAGTCGGCTGAAGAAAAGAAAAAAGTATCCGTAAAAGAACTGTTTGCAAAATCCATGAAATTGGTTTTACTGATTGGAGTCGTTATTGCTGTATTGCAGCAGATTACAGGAATTAATTCGGTATTCTTTTACGCACCGGTAATTTTTGAACAAACCGGAATAGGCACCGATGCCTCTTTTGTACAAGCCATATTCGTAGGTCTTACCAATCTTGTTTTTACCATCGTAGCCATTTTGTTAATTGATAAGCTGGGACGAAAGCCGCTTTTGATTTTTGGAACTATCGGGATTGCCCTTGCTATGCTTGTTCTGGCATACAGTTTTAATGCTGCTACCTATACTTTAACCAAAGAAACGGTAAATGATTTATCCGAACAAGTGGATAAAGTAGCTTTACAGCCCATTACAGGTGTTACTTACGAAACAGACCTTGAGTTCAAAGAAGCTGTTCATGAAGCTTTAGGCGAAGATAGTGTGAAGTTTGAATCTGAACTTATTACGGCAAGCATTAATATGAATGCCCTTTTGGTACTTATCGGAATTATAGGCTTTGTAGCCGCTTTTGCAGTTTCGCTCGGTCCGGTTATGTGGGTCTTGTTTTCGGAATTATTTCCTAACCGATTACGCGGGCTCGCCATCTCTCTTGTCGGATTGGTAAATTCCGGAGTGAGTTTTTCGGTACAGCTCGTATTTCCGTGGGAACTTGCCAATTTCGGCAGCTCGGTAACATTCCTTATATACGGCATTTTTGCCGTACTCGGATTGGTTTTCATTGTTTTTAAAGTACCCGAGACCAAAGGTAAGTCATTAGAAGAAATTGAAGAAGCACTGGTTAAATAAAAATATTTTTTTAATAATTAGAATACAAAAACTATGTACAGACTAACAATTATAAGCTTGCTTATCGGAGCCATATTCTTTTTGGGTTGTAATTCCGATAACAGCGGAAAAGACGATCACGCCCACCGAGTGGAGCTAAAACAAGAAGACGGACAATATCGTTTATATCTGAACGATGAAGAATTTTATGTAAAAGGCGCCGGCTTGGAATTCGGCAATATCGAACGGCTTGCAGCCAACGGAGGAAACTCATTCAGAACTTGGCGTACCGATAACGGACAACGCAGCGGAAAAGAAGTCTTGGATGAAGCGCATGAACATGGCCTTATGGTACTTATGGGTATTGAAATCGGGCGTGAACGCCACGGATACGATTATAATGATACCGCATGGGTTCGTGAGCAGTATGAATTGGTTAAAAAACAAGTGCTTGAGCTTAAGGACCATCCGGCTATATTGGGCTGGGCTATCGGAAATGAGCTGAACCTGCGCGCGACCAATAATAAAGTGTGGGATGCCGTAAATGATATTTCAATTATGATTCACGAAATTGACGGTAATCATCCTACAACTACTACTTTTGCCGGATTTTCAAAAGATGATGCCAAGAATTATATGGAACGTTGTACCGATATGGATTTTGTTTCCATTCAAATGTACGGCGATATTTTGAATCTGCAAAAATACATTAAAGAATCCGGTTACGAAGGCCCTTATATGGTTACCGAATGGGGCGCTACCGGACATTGGGAAGTTCCCAAAACCGAATGGGACATTGCCATAGAGCAAACAAGCACCGAAAAAGCAAAAGCCGTAAAAGAACGTTGGGAAAAAGCCATAAAACCGGATACCGACAATTGTTTGGGCTCCTATGTTTTTCTTTGGGGACAAAAACAGGAGCGCACACCTACCTGGTACGGACTGTTTACCGAGCGCGGCAACGAAACGGAAATTATTGATGTAATGTATGAAGCTTGGAACGGCGAAAAACCCGAAAATACCTGCCCGAAATTAGACTCCATTGCAGTTAACGGATTAAGCCGATACGATAATGTTTATCTTGAATCCGAATCTGAAAACCTCTTGTTTGTAGATGCTTTTGATGAAGAAAATGATTCTTTAAAAATGCAGGTGGAAATAATTCCCGACAAACCCGAGGTTTATCAAGACGGCGGAGATTTGGAAGAACGGCCTAAAGCGGTTATTACAACCGACAATATGGCTTACCAAAAAGAATTTAATTTTACGGCTCCCAAAGAAGAAGGCCCTTACAGAATTTTTGTCTATATCACCGACGGCCACGGAAATGCAGCCACGGCTAATGTGCCCTTTTTTGTAAATAAATAAACAAACAATGCTTTTAAATTCCTCCTTTTTTTCGTGAAATTTAAGGGGGAATTTTTTTAAAGCTCGGATTTATCGAATATAACAGATTACAAGCCATGAAAAACGCGCGTATTTTATATGTTTTCAGCACCATGCTGTTGCTTTTTACTTTTGCTTGCTCTCCGCAGGAAGAAAGTAATAAAGCCGAGGAAGACATTGAAAAAAAAATAGACCAACTCCTGAGCCAAATGACTTTGGAAGAAAAAGCCGGCCAGATGACACAAATGGGCATTCCGGCAATTTGCGAACAAGACGGTTATTGGGATGATGCGGACAGCCTTATTATTGATACCGCAAAATTACGCAAAGCCCTTTCCGAAGATCATATTGGCTCTTTTTTGGGAAAAGGATTTTATCCGCCCACAAAAGAAGAATATTACAAGCTGATTTCTCAAATTCAGGATTTTGCCGTAAACAAAACCCGCTTGGGCATTCCGATTATTTATGCCACCGATGCCGTGCATGGCGCACATTATACAGCCGGTTCCACGGTTTTTCCGCATCAAATTGCCTTGGCCGCTACCGGAGATCCGGCTTTGGCCGAAAAAATGGCTGAAATTACGGCTTATGAACTTCGCGCTTCAAATACGCCTTTGAATTTTGCTCCTGTAGTGGATATTTCCTGGCAAGCTCAGTGGGGACGAGTGTTTGAAACTTTTGGGGAAGACCCCTATATTACCGCTCAGATGGGCAGCGCTTTTGTACGCGGCTCACAGGGTAATGATCTTTCCGACTCCGTAAAGGTTGCTGCCTGCCTGAAACATCTGATTGGCTATGGCTCGCCGCAATACGGAAAAGACCGCAAAAATGCAATTATTCCGGAGCGCTATATCCGACAATATTATCTGCCGCCTTTTGCTAAAGCTGTAGAAGATGATGTAGCTGTTGTGATGATAAATTCCGGCTTGGTGAATGGTGTTCCCGGGCATACCAATAAATTCCTGATTACCGATTTGCTTAAAGGCGAACTCGGCTTTCAGGGAGTTACCGTTTCCGATTGGGGCGATATGCAGTTTCTCTCCGATTTTCACAAAACAGCACCCACGCACAAAGATGCCGTTCGACAAATGGTTAACGCCGGCTTAGATATGTGCATGGTGCCTTACGATGCAAGTTTTGCACATTATGTGGTGGACTTGGTTCGGGAAGGCGAAATTTCCGAATCACGAATAGATGATGCCGTGCGCCGTATTCTTCGCTTAAAATTTCGTTTGGGTTTGTTTGAAAATCCAAATACCCATTACGCCGGTTATACCGATTTTGGCTCTGAAAAATTTGCCGAAGCAAGTTACAAAACTGCTTCCGAAGCCATAACTTTGCTCAAAAATAATGATGTACTTCCGTTATCAAAAAATAAAAAAGTTTTAATTACCGGCGTTGCCGCTCATTCTCTAAATTATCTGAACGGCCCATGGACGCGCAGCTGGAGCGGGCAGGAAGAAAAATATAACGACCCGGGAAAATTGACAATTTTAGACGCCCTCAGAAATAAAATTGGAACCGAAAATACGGAATATGTAGTCGGAACCGATTTTGATTCCGATATAAATACTCAAAAAGCCGTTCAGGCGGCCAAAAACGCAGACTACATTGTAGCTTGTCTGGGCGAAATTCCGAATGCCGAGCGACCGAGTGATATAAAAGAACTCTATTTGCCCGAAGCCCAACGGAATTTGGTGAAACAGCTCAGCAAAACCGGCAAACCCGTTATTTTGGTACTGGTGGAAGGCCGCGGCAGAATTATAAATGATATTACGGATAAATCTGCCGGAATTCTTCTGGCCTATTATCCCGGTAACGAGGGCGGGCGTGCTCTTGTTGATGTTTTATATGGAGATGTAAATCCTTCCGGGAAATTGCCTTATTCTTACCAAAAACATGCGGCCACACCCATGCCTTATATTCATACCGTGAGTGATCGTGCCGATAATCACGGCGGATTTACCGATTACGACCCGCAGTGGCCGTTCGGATTTGGCTTGAGCTACACCACCTTTCAATACGACAGCATTTATACCGATAAAACGGAAATGAAAGCTTCCGACAGCCTCAAAGTCAGTATTCAAGTTACAAATACCGGCGAGCGCAGCGGAAAAGAAATCGTTCAATTATATGTGCGAGATGAATTTGCTACGGTTGATCCGGATTTTGAGCGTTTGGTTCGTTTTGAGAAAATCCACTTGGAAGCCGGAGAAACCCAAACCGTAACATTCAATCTGTCAAAAGACGATTTGGCTTTTGTTGATACCAATCAGAAGTGGATTACCGAAAGCGGAACTTTTATTCTGATGGTGGGAAATCGTATGGATATCGTAAAGCGCACAGAATTTAATTTTATTAATGAAGAGTAAACAATAAACATGAGTAAACCAATTTTTGCAGGAAATACCGAACTAAAATTCGATGATAAACAAGTACGAGGAGAATATCAAACAGTCGAAGGCGAAAAGTTTTATAAAATAAGCCGTTACGACCAAATGCCACCGTTTTTTATGAGCATTGTAAGCGCCGATGACCACTGGATGTACATATCAAGCAACGGGGCTTTATCGGCCGGTCGCATCAATCGAGATAATGCGCTATTCCCTTATTATACCGATGATAAAATACACGATTCCGCCGAAATAACCGGAAGCAAAACCATAGTTTTTGCAGAGCGAGATGCCAAGCAATTTTTGTGGGAAGTGTTTTCCGACAAATATGCCGGCATGTACCGAATTGAGCGTAATCTGTACAAGAATGTACCCGGCAATATTCTTATTTTTGAAGAAATAAATAAAGATTTGAATCTCAGCTTTCGTTACAGCTGGAAAAGCAGCGAAAAATACGGTTTTGTTCGTCGTGCTTCGCTTCATAATTTGTCGGAAAACCCTGTTGGTATCAGATTGCTTGACGGTATTCAAAATATTATGCCCTACGGAATTGATTCCGATTTTCAGGGCAGCATGAGTACTTTGGCCGATGCTTACAAGAAAAATGACTTATTGCCCGATGAAGGCATTGGTATTTACTATTTGAATTCCGTACCTACCGACAAAGCCGAGCCGGCTGAAGGCCTGAAAGCCTCTGTGGTATGGTCGCACGGTTTGGATAATGCCAATTATTTGCTGTCATCAAACCAATTGGATGATTTCAGAAAAGGCCTTGAGCTAAGTCGGGAAACTGAAGTTCGTGCCGCTCGCGGAGCTTATTTCCTCCAATCCGATTTTGAATTGCCCGGCAATGAAACAAAATTCTGGCACATGGTGGCGGATATTAATATGGATTTGAGTGATTTGCTTGATATCCGACTGCTGATAAAAAATAATGAGCATCCTGCCGACCTCGTTGAGGCTGATGTGAAAGCCGGAACTCAAAAGTTACGAAAAATTGTAGCAACTGCCGACGGTTTGCAATTAAGTGCCGACGAGCTCAGCTGCTCGCGACATTTTTCCAATGTGCTTTTTAATACCATGCGCGGTGGTGTTATAACGGCAGAAGAAGGCATTGATACTGATGATTTTAAAGCTTTTTTAGAACAAAGCAATCGCAAATTATACAATGCTGAACAAAAAAGACTCCAAAAGCTTTCTGCTTCCCCAACTTACGGCGAATTAATTGCTTGGGCCGATAAATCCGAGAACCCCGACCTTATGCGTCTGAGCCGCGAATATTTGCCGCTCACTTTCAGCCGCAGGCACGGCGATCCCAGTCGGCCGTGGAACTATTTTTCGGTACATCTGAAAAATAACGACGGCTCTCAAAGATATTATTATGAAGGCAATTGGCGTGATATTTTTCAAAATTGGGAAGCCTTGGCTTTAAGTTTTCCCGAATACATTGAAAGCATGGTTGCCAAATTTGTGAATGCTTCAAGCCTGGACGGCTACAACCCCTATCGGATAAGTACTAAAGGCATTGATTGGGAAGTTGTTGAGCCGGATAATCCTTGGTCAAACATCGGTTACTGGGGCGATCATCAAATTGTGTATTTGCACAAGCTCTTGGAAATCTCACTTAAATATAATCCCAAACGACTGAACGGCTTACTTTCGCAAGAAATATTTGCTTTTGCCGATGTGCCTTACCGAATAAAGTCTTATTCCGAAATTTGTCAAAACCCTTACGACACCATTGATTTTGATCATGAAGCCGAGAAAAGAATTAAGGCACAATACCGCGAAATCGGCTCGGATGCCAAATTGGTTTCTGCCGGCAGCGGCGATGTTTTTCGTGTGAACCTTTTGGAGAAACTGCTGTTAACAGCCGTTACCAAACTTTCTAACTTTATACCCGAAGCCGGTATCTGGCTAAATACGCAGCGACCCGAATGGAACGATGCCAATAATGCTTTGGTAGGCAACGGAGCCTCAATGGTTACGCTGTATTATTTGCGCCCTTATTTGTTGTTTTTGAGGGATTTACTGAAATGTTCTTCTTTAAACTCATATATGCTTACCGCTGAGCTCAAACAGTTTTTATATGCGGTGTATATGATTTTTGAGAAGCATGAGAAAATTTTGGACGGCAGCATCAGCAACGCCAAACGGAAAGAAATAACCGATGCGCTCGGACAAGCCGGTGATAAATACAGGCAGTCGGTTTACGGCGGCTACGGCGGAGAAAAAACTGAAGTACCGTCGGTAACCGTTCGAGATTTTATAAACCGAAGCCTTCGTTATATAGAGCACAGCATTGATGCTAACAAACGAGCGGATAACTTGTACCACGCTTACAATTTAATTCATTTTGATTTTGATAAAAAAAGTCTGAAAGTGGATTATTTATATGAGATGCTCGAAGGGCAGGTTGCCGCATTAAACTCACAATATTTATCGCCTGCAGAAAGCCTTGAGCTTCTTGATGCCTTGAAAAACAGCGCAATGTATCGCCCCGACCAGTACAGCTATACGCTCTATCCCGATAAAAAACTGAGTTCTTTTACTGAAAAAAATAATATTCCGAAAAAGTTTGCTCAAAAATCTACTCTTTTTCAGGAGCTTATCAAAAAAGAGAACCAAGAATTGATTATAAAAGATGCGGAAGGGAATTATCATTTTAACGGTGAAATTCGCAATGCGCAGGATCTTGACAAACGTTTGGATCAAATACAGGAAAAGGCTTTGGCAAAAATTGTCGATTCGGAGCGCCGGCAGGTGTTGGATATTTGGGAAAGTATGTTCGACCACCGTTCTTTCACCGGCCGCTCCGGGACCTTTTTCGGCTACGAAGGCCTTGGAAGTATTTATTGGCACATGGTTTCCAAACTGTTATCTGCCGTGGGGGAAACTTATTATTCCGCCCTTGAACACAATGCTTCCGATGAAATTTTGGGCAAACTTACCGAGCATTATTATGAAATCCGTGCCGGAATAGGAGTTAATAAAGCGCCGGATTTATACGGCGCATTCCCAACCGACCCGTATTCGCATACACCGGCACATGCCGGAGCCCAACAACCCGGAATGACCGGACAGGTTAAAGAAGATATTATCAGCCGATTCAGAGAATTGGGCGTTTTTGTGCAGGATGCTTGTTTAAGTTTTAATCCGGCTCTGCTGCGCAAGTCCGAATTTATGCATAAAGCGCAAAGCTTTAATTACATACCCATAGGTAAAAATGAAGCGCAAATTGAGCTTCCCAAAAATGCTTTGGCATTTACTTTTTGTCAGATACCGGTTGTTTACCGGCTTTCCGATAAACTGTATATTATGGTGAATTATAAAAACGGAGAAAGTAAAAAACTTGAAGGCCTGAGTTTAGACTCTGATATAAGCCGTTCCGTTTTCGTTCGGGACAATACCATTGAGCGTTTGGATGTTTTTGTCAGTCCGATATTGGATTAAATACTGAAGTTTCGCAGCATAATTTTTTTTATTCGTGTTTTTAGATATAAGTTTTTAGATATAAGTATTTAGATATAAGATATAAGACAATTTTGCCGGCGGGCTGCAAGGCAGAATACATGCAGTCTTTTGGCTTGTGGCAGACGAAGATTGAAGCACTTTTGAACGTCCGGCGGTTCCTGAGCGGCAGACGAAGGGAGGACTTCAAAACGTGTGGGCTGCCTGGAGCAGTGGCACGGGCCTTATTTCATCTTGCGGATATAAGGCCTTACATAATTTATTACGGTGGGGTAGGAATCCTGATTTTATCAAAAAATATAAATTGCGACAGCCTTGTTTACGTGAAATCAGGAATTCTGAATATTCAGCAAATTCCCAAAAAAACACATTTTTATTACAGACCTGCAGGTAATTTATTATTTTTGCCTCGCCTTACCGGCGTGGCAAAATAGTTTTCAACCGGTTGATCAATCATAAAAACAATGCAATGAATTTAAAGTGGGCAATTTTTGCAGGATTATTTTTTATTACGCTTGGTGTATTGGTTAATGTATTAACCGAATATTCGCTTGTAGGCACAATTTTAATTCATACCGGAGTTTTGCTTAAAGTATTTTTTATAGTAATGAAAATGTGGCGTGGCGAATATAAAGCCGGCTGGGAATTTGCCGCATTGGGCGCAGGTTTGGCTTTATTTCTTACCGGCTTGTACTACAAGGGTTTGCCCCCCGCTATTCATCCGGCCTTTTTAATGGTTCCCGGTATTCTGCTTAAAGCAACTTTTGTAATTATTTTCATTGTAAAACTTCGGAAAAACAGAGTGCTTTAAGTTTTTGAGCATCTTCCGAAGATTAATATTTGACATGGTTATTTTTTGGAGTTTTTTGAAATTTTATTTTCCGGTTTTTTGATGGTTTCTAAATACTCTTTTTCTACCGGAGAAAGTGTTTTGACTTGGTATTTTTTGTATTCATTTTCTGCTTTTTCGAGTGCTTTTTGATGACTTATTTTTCCGGCATTTTGCAAAGTTCCTTTTCCGTAGCTTTGTGTAAATTTATCAAGTTCTGCAATCCGGACTTGCATTTTCATCTCTGTATGTTCCATAGCTTTAAGGCTTGTTTTCTAAACCCCTCGAATTCGATGCGTTTAAAATCCGGATTTTTCAATTGTTCCCAAAAACCAAGCAATTCAACGGTATTACGATTACGCATCCAATTTTGTATGATGCTGTCTGTATGTTTTGCATCTTTGTGTGGCCCATTTGCGAAATTCCGTTCCGCGAAGAGATTTTACTCTGTATCCTACAGAAATAATGACATCAAGATTGTAGTAATTTGGTGCTTTTTGTTGAAATTCGGAAATTCCGAATTTGTGCATTGTCTCACTTTCTGTCAATTCTTTTTCGTTGTAGATATTTTGAATATGTTCATTGATTGTAGATTTTGCTTTTCCAAAAAGCTCTGCCATTTGCTCTTGAGTAAGCCAAACGGTTTCGTTTTCCATAACAACATGTACAGACACTTTTTCATCTGCTGTTTTGAAAATGATTATCTCGCTGTTTTGTTTATTTTTATCTGCCATTTCTGTGATTTTTTATTCAAACACTTTTACCGTTTCGTCCCCGCTGATGTTTCTGATTTTAAGTCTGAGCGGTTTTTTGTCGGATGAAATTTTGCCATCCCAAAATTCCTTTGTTTTTTTTCCGTTTACAGAAATATAACCGAGTTTGTCAATCTTGATTTCCGAACTGCTTTTCCAAACACCTTCTGCGTTTTCACAATCAAGGGAAAGGTATTCTATCAATTCCGGACCTTCTTCACTGATGGTGATGGGTGTAAACTTCTTGCCTTTGTTAATGGCTTGTAGATTTCCTTTCTCGTTAAAATCGTTGATTTTCTGATTGAGACGGTCGCTAACGAATTTGATGATTTCTACCGTAAAACCTTCTTTGGTTTGGGTGGTTTTGGTTTCTACTTCATCTTCTACTACAATGGCATGAAGGATTTCTTTTAAATCTTTTAGCTCAATAGAGGTTTGCGTAGCATTGTTGTATTTGATAAATTTCTCTAATTCTTTGCGGTCATCTACATCCACATAATATACAATGGCTTTTTGAGCGTTGATTTCCAACTTTTGCAGCTCTTCATTTATAATTCTGTTAATGGCGGGAATGTCTAATACTTTTTCAGAACTGTCAACTATATTGGGAACGTAAACGGGAACTGTACCGAGCTTGCTGTCTTGCAAAGCTCCAAACCAAAATTTACCAACGCCCGGTACTTTTTGTTGTAAACCCGGAATGAGTTTAGCCAATTTGTCCATAGTTTGTTGCGGATTGCGAAATAGGCTCACACCGTCTTTGATTTCCAAAATCTGAAAATTAGCTCCTGCTTCAACTAAACGGTCTCTGGTGGTTTGAATACTGTTAATCCCTATATCTACATGGATGAATTTTCTGCCCAAATCGTTAGCAACTTTGGCGGTAACTCCGCTTCCTCCGAAAAAATCTGCTATGACCATACCTTCATCTGAACTTGCTTCTATGATTCTCTCTAAAAGCCTTGCCGGCTTTTGGGTTGCATAATTAACACGTTCCTCAGCTTGTGAATTTATTCTTGGAATATCAACCCATAAATCTGATAACGGCATTCCGTACATTTCATCCAAATATCTTTTATATCGAGGAGTACCACTATTAGTATAATATAGTCTATCCTCTGATTCAAGTTTCGCCATTGTTTTAGGTGGGCATCGCCACAACTTCGTTACTCCATTCCATTCATATTCATATCCATCACCTGATAGTCCGTATGCGGTAAGATTGTCATCTTCAAAACGCCTTCCATCCTTATCTTTCTTTTGATAGTGAGTTTTGAGATAATCGGAATCATATTTTTGAAATTGTTTGTTCCAAGTGAAGTCGGTGTTTTTGGTGTAGAAGTAAATCGTATTATGCATGACTCCCATAGTTAACGCATCGCCATGTCCTGGGGCGCTCTTCCAAATAATTTCATTTTTAAAATTCTCCTCTCCAAAAACCTCATCCATCAAAATTTTTACATAATGTCCTATGTGCCAATCCAAATGCATATAAATGCTGGCCTTGTCGCTCATTACACTCTTTATCGCCATTAAATTTTCATACATCCAGTTCAAGTAATCTTCTTTTTGCCAAATATCGCCATACATGGTTTCTTCAAAGGCTTTGAGTTCTTCTATTTCTAATTCCTCCTCTGCTTTTTTTATTTTCTCCGCCAACTTTGGGTTTCTGCGGATGTGTACTTTTTTGGCGTAATCAGCACCACTGGCAAAAGGCGGGTCAATATAAACCAAGTCCACTTTTATGCCTTGTTCTTTCAGGTAAGCACAAGCCGAAAGACACTCGCCACGTATCACTAAGTTTTCAACCCCTAAGCCTGTCGAAGGGTCGCCTACTTGTTCTTGCTTTTCCACTTCGTAGTATGGCATCCCGCGCATGATTTTTGAAATCACCTTATCGTTATCACGGTAACGCAATATACGCCGGGTTCGGCTAATGTTGTCAAGCACTGCTTGTCCTTCCACTGTATTGGGTACGTAGGGTATATATTTTATTGGCATATCTTATTAGTTTTCTTTGCGAACATTGCGATTTCTTTGCGTACGTAGCGGTTAAATTTTACCGCAAGGCACGCAAGGGTTACGCAAAGGACGCTATAGGTTATTTACTACTCTTTTTATTCCGTTTTTAATCAAACTTACATTAAAATTGATAAGCAATCCCAGTTTACAATCAGACAATTTTAAATATGTAAGTATTTGTGCCAAATGGACATCATTCAATGCTTCAACTGCTTTTATTTCAATGATTAATTTATTTTCTAAAATTAAGTCCACCCGGTAGCCAATTTCTAATTTTACTTCTTCATAAATCAAGGGAAGTGGCTTCTGCTTCTCAACATAAATGCCAGCTTTGGATAGTTCATAGTACAAACATTCCTCATAAGCACTTTCCAGTAATCCCGGACCTAAAGAACGGTGAACCTTTAAAGCAGCATCAAACACTATTTTAGATAATTCGTTTTCAGTCATTGAAAAATTCGTCAATTTTGTTGTTTATTGTTACAATGTTTTTGGCTATGTCGGTTCCGTCTTCCAAATACAGGAAGTCAAAACGCCGATAACCAAACTTGTCGTTGTTTTGCTGTAAAAACTCGGTTTCCACAAAGTTTTTCTTTTGCAAAAAAGCAGGGTCGTTTTTAAAGCCTTCGCCTTTGGTTTCCACCAAAAGGGCTTTATGAATCGCTTTTTCTTTGCGTTGGATGATTAGAAAATCGGTAGTGTAACTACCTATATTTTTCCAATTCTTTCCGTTACTTCGACCATGCTCAGTACAGGTTTTGGCAAAGCAGTTAATTACAAACTCGGTCAAACCTTGTTCTCCATTGTAATAGACTTCCAAGCCGTTTTCTTTGAAGCTGGAGAGCTGCAAGGTTTTTTGTAAAATGTCTTTCTCAAAACCACTTTGCATAAAGTTATAAGGCAAATAATGAAAGGTTTTGTCTTTGGAACGGACGGCAAGAGAATGGTCATACTTCTTTTGAAAATCTTCCCAAGATTGCATCATGTTACCCATGCCTGCATCCTCCAATGTCTTTAAAGCTTTGTCATAACCTTCTTTGGCTTTAGTTAGGTCAATTTCTATATCCTCACCTGATTCATCCACCGCTAAAATTTTTTCCGTATCTTTTTTTTCAGGATAGAGCTTGTCATTTTTCTCCACCGAACCGAGTTTATCTACCAATAGCAAGTTTGCATTTTTAGGAATAACTTCACTTTCGGTTTTTAAATCTCGTTTGATGCTGAACGCTAATCGGATTTTACTATTGATGGAGTACAAGTCATACAATTCATTCCAAAACAGGATGCCGTTTTCTTGATAAGTTACTTTTTGAAAAATGGTTTGTAGTTCTGTATCAAATGCGTGTAAATCGTTTGTTTTGATTAAGCCAAAACTTTCTTTGGAAATTTCATGCATCCATAAATTGAAATTGGCAGCATCAAAGCCTGTTTGTTTCATTATAGCTATATCGCCTTCTTCCAAATTGCTGATTTCGGCAGTCGTAACCAATGCAGCAGTTTTATATTGGTCAATGTTTTTGAGCAATGTTGTCAATTTGGTTTTCGTGTGAGCTTCCTTTTCTTCTTGAAAAGATTGATATTTTACCCTAAGTTGATAAAAATCCACTAAAGGTAAGTCCAATAATTCCATCCTTGAAAAACGCTTCACCCATTCTATTTTTCCGTCTTTCTTGATTTTATTAATTTCCTCAATGGATGTTTGTTGTTCTTTTTTGAGTTGATTGTTTAAGGTTTTAGCATTGTAATCATTGAGCCAAATCAAAGCCGTTTCATCCTGCTCCGGGTCAACTTGGCGTAAACAACGGCAACCGGTTTGTAATACCATGTTTTTAGGGCTGTCGCCTTTTTGTGAAAGGACTACACCCGTTAAGCTTGGGCAGTCCCATCCTTCTTTTCCTACCTGAACAAGAAGAATATATCGTTTTTTAGAACCGGGTAAATCCAAGGAGCGAAACTCTAACTCGCTTCCTTCGGGCTGTGGATATTTTTTGTTGCCCTTATGGAATTTCAGAATTTCAGCAGGATTGATTTTCAATTCACCTGTCAGAAATGGATATATTTCTTTTTCTAAAACTTCAATGTTAGTGCAGTAAATTGCAATCTTGGCAATGGTGCCGTTCTTGTATTTTTTATCGCCATATGTAGCTTGAAAATCATCAATGCCTTTTCTGATAATTTGAAAACGGTCAAGGTTTTGCCCGATTTTCACTTTCGGCGTTTTCAGAAAACTCTTAATAGCTGTAAGAAGGGGATAATAATAAACAGTGTTGGTAATCTGAGAGAACTTGAAAAAGGTATCTTCATTCACTTGGATTTTGTCGAGCTTTGATAAATAGGGTGTTCCCGAAAATCCAAGTACAGTTGTAATATTACCATTTTTCGCCCATTTGTTTACAACTTGTCTTAATTTAATATCAGATTTTGCTGCGTGGTGTACTTCATCAATAAGAATAGAAAGGTTTGGAATTTTACCGATTAGATTTCTGAGTTCATTAGCTCGTTTATCTTTTTCATCCTCTGTTCTTTCAAATACTTCTAACTGTTTTGTTACTTCTAATCTGTCAAGAATTACTTTCTCGGCATTCACCACAAACACACGCCCAAACGGGTTTGGTAAGCAAGCATTTACTTTACCTGCATTTGGATTAACAACGCGGTTGCTTTTCTTGGTTGAGCGAGATTCATCCAAAATTTCAAACTTCAACATTCGTTTTAGTTCGCTTGCCGCCGGGTCAGGAATTACCCAAGTTGGGTCAAAATTCTCAATGGTTCGCAAGCTTGGCACAATCGAAGATTTCAGTCCTGATGGTATAAGTACCAAGAAATTATGAGCAAATGTTTTGTTTTCAGGTTCGTTGTGTGCAAAATACAAGTCAATATAAATGAAAGCAGCCATTAAGTAGGTCTTTCCTGCACCCATTGGCAAACTCAAAAGATAATCCGCATAATCAACATTGTAAAAAATGTTTTTGATGATTTGCTCGTAATCTAATTCGGTCGGTTTATCAACTATAAGTTTTTCAAGTTCAGGTAGAAGCGTAGTTTCTCCATTTTTTTGCCTTGAAAAGTCATACAATGCATGAGCAGCTTTGTTTTTTGACAAAAAGTCTCTTGCATTTTGGTTGATATTGAGTTTTGATAATTCTGTTCCGTTTGTAAAGAAGCCGTCTGAGAATAATTTCCAAAGGGGTTTATTTTGTCCTTTAATTTTCAGAAATAAATACGTTTCAATAGCTTCAATTTGGGTATCTCTCAAATTGCCCTTGTCCTTCATGTATTGAACAAGGTCTTTGACAGGGCAATCATTTGATTGTAGCCATTTGCGTTTTTTATGTTCGATAATATTATTCAGCATCCTTATTCTTTTCTAATAGCAATTCTTTAACCGATACTTCCAAAATTCCAGCAATCTCATAAAGTACTTCAAGTCCGGGTTACTGTCGGTTTTGGGCTTAGCCGTTAACCATGTTGTAGCTTTTGCCAAGCTGTTCAGCAAGCCATTTCTGCTTAATTCCTTTTTCTTCAAGTACTTCTTTTATTCGGTTCTTGTCCGCATAAAGTTAAATCGCTAAACTAATCCATTTTGATTTAATATCCCGAAAAATAATGTAAAAAATGTTTGAAAAATTGTCGCTCAACGGAGTAAGCTTCTTTAAAAAATACGTAATAGGCTTTTGGTTTTTTTTGTAAACCTATTTCAGGATAAGACAGTTTTTTTTGCATTTAGCAGCATAAATAAGTAAATTTATGCCATTAAATGTTAAATAATAAAATCCCTATTATGGCAAGTTTACATACAAAATATCTCGGGCTGGATTTGAAAAGCCCAATAGTAGCAGCAAGTTCCGGATTAACCGAAAGCTTGGACGGACTTAAGAAATTTGAAGATGCCGGCGCCGGTGCGGTCGTTCTTAAATCACTTTTTGAAGAAGAAATTCTTTTGGAAATGAAAAAGAGTACCGCAAAAATGAGTGCTCAACAGTTTATTTACCCGGAAACGGTGGGTTATTACGAAGATAATGACCAAGATATGCTCACAGTGGAAAATTATCTGAAATTGTTGACCGATGCCAAGAAAAGTCTAAATATTCCGGTTATTCCGAGCATCAATTGCATAACTGCCGAAGAATGGCTGCATTTTCCAAAAACTTTGGAATCTGCCGGTGCCGATGCTTTGGAGCTGAATATTTTTATTCTTCCGAGCGACTTGAACCGAACAGCCAAAGAAAATGAGCAAGTATATTTTGATATTCTTAAAGAAGTGAAATCAAGCGTTTCCATTCCGGTGGCCGTTAAGCTCAGCTCATATTTTTCGCATTTGGCGCAGATGCTGCAGAAATTGGATAAGGCCGGAGCCGATGCTTTGGTACTCTTTAATAAATTTTATTCGCCCGATTTTGATATCGATAATTTTGAAATCACTAACGGCAACGTCTTAAGTGCGGCTTCCGATATGGCAACTTCTTTGCGTTGGGTTTCCATTATGAGTAATCGCCTGAATTGCGATGTGGCCGCCTCAACCGGTGTAGCCGACGGCAGTGCCGTGGTCAAACAATTGCTCGCCGGCGCTGATGCCGTTCAAGTTGCTTCGGCATTTTATAAGCACGGTATTCCTTACCTTTCGGATATGAATGATGCTCTGGAAGAATGGATGGATGCTAAAGAGTTTAAAACAATTGCCGATTTTAAAGGCAAAATGAGTCAAGACCAAAGTAAAAATCCCGCAGCTTACGAACGGGTTCAATTTATGAAGCATTTCAGAGGGTATTCGGTATAAAAACCGTATTGTTTTGAATTTAAAACGCATACAGCCGGTTATCGTATTCGAAACCGGCTGTATGTATTTGAAAATTAGTTATTCTTACTTTTTGATATACAAATTATGAGAAATTTTATTCTGACAGTTTTGGGTATTTTTGTCGTGTTTTGTTTTGCAGCCTGCAGCTCATCCGAAACGGATCCGGAGGCCCGAGAACAAAAGCAAGTGCAGGCCGACAGCACGGCAAGCGATTCCCTTGTGTTCAATCCGGCATTGGCTGCCGAGCTTGGCGCTGATGAATTTGGTATGAAAAGCTACTTTTTCGTCTTCCTGAAAAAGGGCGATACACAAATTCGAGATTCACTTGAAAATATTGAAATTCAAAAAGCGCATTTGGCAAATATCCGCCGGCTTACCCAAGAAAAGAAAATTGTGTTGGCCGGCCCCTTCCTTGAAGAAGGCGACTTACGGGGTCTCTTTATCTTTAACTCCGACAGTCTGCTTGAAGTGCAAAGGCTCACCGAAAGCGACCCGGCCGTGGAAGCCGGCATTTTTTCTTACGAAATTACTCAATGGTACGGGCCGGCAGCTTTGATGAAAGTTTATGACATCCATCCGAGGGCTGCAAAAATTCAGATATAAGCGATTCATTATTTACACGTAGTTGTATTCGCTTATACCGGTGAGTTATCAAAAAAGTCAAAGCCGAAATAATAAGTGTACAATCCGGGGTCTTCTAAATTTGAGTCCACTCCGAAAAGTACAAATAAAAACAAGCGATATGTTTAAGCTGCTCATAAACAACTCGTTCCATAACCGACGGGCTAACCCGTCGGTTATGGACTAACAGGCACTTACAACTTTGCCGGCAGAAAAATCGACTTTTCGGAGTGGGCTCAATTATGATAATTTAACAATAATTTATTTTGTATTAAAGCATATATTTGTATATTTACATAAATTAAAACATAAAATTATGGCAAAAAAGAACATTTTATTACTGACCGGCGATTATGCCGAAGATTATGAAACTATGGTGCCCTTTCAAATGCTTACTATGGTTGGGCACGAAGTACATGCGGTTTGTCCCGATAAAAAAGCAGGAGAAACCGTGGTAACTTCAATTCACGATTTTGAAGGTGATCAAACATACAGCGAAAAAAGAGGACACAATTTTGCATTAAACTTTGATTTCGATAAAGTGGCTCCCGAAAATTATGACGCTTTGGTTATAGCCGGCGGACGAGCACCGGAATATCTGCGTTTAAATGAAAAAATTATAGCCATAGCAAAGCATTTCGGAGACAATAATAAGCCCATTGCTGCTGTATGTCACGGTGCTCAAATTTTGACAGCAGCCGATGTGGTTAAAGGAAAAAAAATGACAGCATATCCCGCCGTAGGACCTGAATTGAAAATTGCCGGTGCGCAATACGAGGAAGTAAGCCCGGATGAAGTTGTGGTTGACGGAAACATGGTCAGTTCGCCGGCATGGCCCGGACATCCCAAATGGATTGCTGCATTCTTAGAAGTATTGGGGACTAAAATCACCCCGTAAAATTGTGGTTGTCTTTTTCAGGCATTGCCTGAATCTGCCTTTCGGATTGATCGAATCTTAATTAGTGTTTAGTGTCCGGCTGAAAACTTCAAATTCAATTCACTGCTTTGCGTCAGGTGCTTTCACCTGACGCAAAGCAGGCGGCCTTAAAATTCCGTGCGGTGAAAACACCACACGGGCGCAGAGTTTTCTGCCGGACTCTAATTATATAATACCGAAAACAAAAAAAGTAACAACTCTTGATCATTGCATAGTCCTGCATAATAGAGGTGTTAAGGATTTTTATTTCAGAAATTAACTTATTTGCTTGTAATCATTCCTTCAACTTTTCCGGATTTAGCCGTAAGAAAGTAGTATGTTTTTTATTTCGATAAAGTAAATGAAAAATAAAGAACCAACAAGTAATATTCTAAAAAATATTTCGAGATCTATCATTCGTACAATAATAACAATTTGGGTTATCTTTGTAATTTTGGGAGTAATTATAATGTTAATCACATCCGGTGGCAACTATATTAAATGTTTTTTTTTCTAATAATAAGGTTTATACAACAGCTATTGTTGAAAAGAAATATAGTACAATTGAAGGAATTCACCCCGAAGATATGCATAAAGTGTGGGGTGCAGAAGTTAAGTATGTTATTGACCGAGACACAATAAAGGGATATTGTAGATTAAAAAAAAAGGAATATAAAAATATTAACGAACAGGATACTATTCCAATTTGTGTATATAAAGACGGCATAATGAGTACAGTTTTTTATAAAAAATGTTTTTGTTTTAAGGCTTCTTTTCCACCTGTTTAATTAAATTTATTTTAAATAATGAAAGATTACGAAAAATATATTAAGCAAATAAAAGCAAATTTGCAAAAACAAGACCCATTTTTAATTTTAATTTTTGGGTCGTGTGTTTCAGGTAATTTACACAGGGATAGTGATATTGATTTGCTTGTGGTAACAAAAGATGATTATATCCCCCAAACATATAAAGAAAAAACAGAATTGTATCTAAAAATAAAACAATCAATAGCAGAAACCAATAAAGAAGTTGCAATTGATTTATTGGTTTATACAATGCCTATGTATCAAAAATTTATTGAAATGAATAGTAGTTTTTCAAGAGAAATAACGAGAAAAGGAAAAATAATATATGAGAGTAATAACACAAAAATGGCTTGATTTTGCAAGCAAAGATGTAGAAACTTGTTGGGTTACACTACAAAGTGATAATTTAACAAATATTGTAGCATTTCATGCTCAACAAGCAGTAGAAAAATGTTTTAAAGCTATCATTGAAGAAGGGGAGCTAAATTTGCCACGTATCCATGATTTAACAAGGTTGTATAATTTCTCTGAAAATAGTATTGATTTTGAAGTTGATACAATAATGCTGAATGTATTAGACAGTATTTATACAGCATCTCGATATCCGGGTGATATTGGCATTTTACCGGATGGAAATCCAAGTAAACAAGAAGCCGAAGAAATGTATGAATTTGCCAAACAGGTTTATAAAAACACATTGATACAGCTTAATAACGAATAAAAAGTTACTTTATCATTAATCCATGAACAAAACCATTCCCGATTTTACCGACCTTCAAAAAACCTTTGAAGGCGATTTATATACCGATAAATCATCACAAATAATCTATGCCACCGATGCCTCATCCTACCGCGAAATCCCCGCGGCTGTAGCCCGTCCGCGCCACGAGGCCGACATCAAAACGCTCATCGAATTTGCACGAAAATACCGTGTGCCTCTAATTCCGCGCGCCGCCGGTACTTCACTGGCCGGGCAGGTAGTAGGTGCCGGATTAGTGGTTGATATTTCCAAATACATGACTCAAATTTTGGAATTGGATATTGAGAACAAACAAGTCAGAATACAGCCCGGAGTAATCCGCGATGAACTGAATCTGTACTTGAAACCCCACGGTTTATTTTTCAGCCCCGAAACTTCCACTTCCAACCGGTGTACTTTGGGCGGAATGCTCGGAAACAATGCCTGCGGAGCACATTCATTGGTGTATGGCAGCACTCGCGATCATATCGTATCGGTAAAAGCATTATTGTCGGACGGAAGCCGCGCCGAGTTTAAAACCATTACAAAAAGTGCGTTTGAAAGCAAAATGCAGGAGCAAACTCTTGAAGGTCAAATCTATCGAAATATTTACGAGATCTTATCCGATGCGGAAAACCGAAAACGTATTCGCAATGAATTTCCTCATCCTGAAATTCGCCGAAGAAATACCGGTTACGCCATAGATATTTTGGCAGAAAGCAATATTTTTTCCGATTCCGACCGCCCTTTTAATTTTGCCGAATTATTGGCCGGCTCCGAAGGCACGCTTGCATTTATTACGGAAATGACCGTTTCGCTCGATGACCTACCGCCTGCCCACAAAGCATTAATTCCCGTTCATACCCACAGTTTGGAAGATGCGTTCAAAGCCAATCTAATTGCCCTGAAATACAAACCGGTAGCCATTGAATTGATGGACGACATTATTTTACAGCTAAGTAAAAAAAATCGATTAAGTGCGCGTAATGCCTTTTTTGTGAAGGATAATCCGGCGGCTCTGCTTATGGTTGAGTTGGCGGAGTACAATCAGGATGACCTGTTGAAAAAAGCAAACGATTTAGAAACAGCTTTAAAATCAGCCGGATACGGCTATCACTTTCCCATACTGTTTGGTGATGATATTGACAAAGCATACAATTTACGTAAGGCCGGTTTAGGATTATCGCAAAACATGCCCGGCGATGCCAAGCCGGTAGCCGTAATTGAAGATACGGCCGTGCGCCCGGACGATCTGCCGGAATATATGCAGGATTTTAGTTCCGTACTGAAAAAGCACAATTTATCTTGCGTGTATTATGCGCACATTGCCACGGGCGAATTGCATCTGCGCCCGGTCATCAATTTGAAAACCGAAGAAGGCAAACAGCTTTTTCGCACCATAGCAAAAGAGGTGGCGGTATTGGTAAAAAAATATCGCGGCAGCCTCTCCGGTGAGCACGGCGACGGGCGTTTGCGCGGCGAATTTATACCCCTTATTATAGGGAAAGAAAATTATGCTTTGGTAAAATCCCTAAAACGAGCATGGGATCCGGAAAGAATTTTTAATCCGGGAAAAATTACCGACACGCCCCTAATGAATGAGTCATTGCGCTATGCCCCCGCGATGCAGACTCCCGAAATTGATACGATTTTCGATTTTTCGAATGACATGGGCTATTTGCGTAGTGCCGAAAAATGCACCGGTTCAGGCGATTGCAGAAAATCAACAGAAATGGGCGGCACCATGTGCCCGAGTTTTCAGGCAAGCAAAGATGAATACAACAGCACGCGTGCCAGAGCCAATATTTTGCGCGAATACATCACTCACAGTCAGGCCGCTAATCCCTTTGCCGACAAAGAAATGATTCAGGTGCTGGATTTATGCCTGTCGTGCAAAGCCTGCAAAAGCGAATGCCCGGCCAATGTGGACATCACCAAGCTGAAAGCAGAAGCCATGCAGCATTATTACGATGCACACGGCATTCCGCTTCGCAGCCGTCTGATTGCCAACTTTCCGAAAATCAATCGATTAGCAATAAGCATTCCGGCTGTGTCCAATTTTTTTATGCAACAAGCCTTTTTTTCAAGAATCATAAAACGGCTTACCGGATTTGCTCAGGAACGCTCATTGCCGCAAGTGCATAATTTTTCATTCAAAGCGTGGGCGGCGCATCGCTTGCCTGCAATACTACCCAAATCGGCCAAGCAAAAAGTTTTGATTTTCAATGATGAATTTACCAACTACAACGATGTGGAAATAGGCACGGCAGCCGTGCGTTTGCTTTGCAAATTGGGCTACGAACCTGTATTTCCGAAGCATACGGTCAGCGGTCGCACATATTTATCAAAAGGTTTGCTGCGCCGCGCCAAAGTAATTGCCAAAAGAAACATCGACCTGTTGCACAATGAGATTTCGGAAAGCAGCCCGTTAATTGGTATTGAACCATCGGCCATACTGACTTTTCGCGATGAATACCCCGATTTTTTCGCCGCCGATTCCGAAACCGGAAAAAAAGCAAGAAAAATGGCTGAACACTGCTTTACTTTTGAAGAGTTTATTGTTCGGGAATTTGATGCCGGAAATATTTCCTGCGAAAGCTTCACGGAAGCGCCGATGCACATAAAATTTCATAGCCACTGCTACCAAAAAGCACTGTCAGACAGCAGTTTCACAAAAAGGGCATTGGAAATTCCGAAAAATTATACCGCCGAAGAAATCCCCTCGGGTTGCTGCGGCATGGCCGGTGCTTTTGGTTTTGAAAAAGAGCATTATGAGCTGTCGCAAAAAGTAGGCGAATTGGTTTTGCTTCCCGAAATAAGAAAAACCTCCCCAAAAACACTAATAGCTGCGGCCGGAACAAGTTGCCGCCACCAAATAAAAGACGGCACAAAGCGGCAAGCACTGCATCCTGCACAAGTACTTCTTCAAGCGCTAAATTCACCGATTCGAAGCTTTTGAAATGAAATATTATGCAGATATTAGCAAATAATATTGGTGGAATCCTGAAATTTTTATAAAATTGGACTAAAAATAACCGGTAAAAATTCATGATATGCATCAAGAAGAACAGATTATAAAACAACTTGAAGAAATAACCGGAAAAACCTTTAAGAAAACTAAGTTTAATATTGACAGCTGGGTGTATGATGACTACGCACGTTATCAGACCAATGCAAAGGGTGAGATTGTAAAGTTGAAGTTAAACAATGCCAATTTAAACTACATTCCTGATGTTCTTACCCAAATTACTAGTTTGAAAGAACTTTCGTTGGAAGAGAATCAGCTTTTTGAATTGCCCGATACTTTTGTCAGGCTTGAGAATCTTCGGTTTTTGAATTTGGCTTACAATAAGTTTGTTGAATTTCCCAAATTCAGAACCGAATTTAATAAGCTTGAGAGTCTAAATTTATGCCACAATCAAATATCCGAAATGCCTTGTGTACTCAAGCATTTAAAGAATATTTTGGAGCTGGATTTAAGCCAAAATCCCATTGTGAGCATTCCCGCTTGTATTGATTCATACAATAAACTCTCATTCTTTAATTTGGCGCAAACCGGGATTTCCGATTTGCCGAATAATTTTGCTTCGCTTTCCAATTTGCAGGAATTGGATTTGAGCAACAATAAATTTACGCAAGTACCGGAAGTATTGAGCGGCTTGAAACTATACCGTTTATATCTTTCGGGAAACCGCCTGAAAACCATACCCAAAAGCCTTACAAAAGCCACCCGGCTTGAGTTTTTGAATCTCGGTTTCAACGAGTTTTCGGTTTTGCCGGATTATATCGGAGATTTTTCCGGTTTGCGTACATTGGCGCTCGATTATAACTTGCTTACTGAACTTCCCGCATCTTTTGAAAAGCTGCAAAGCCTTCGTAAGTTAGATTTGGCAGGCAATAAATTGGGCAGTATTCCGCAACCGGTCATCAAATTGAAAAACTTGGCCGAATTAAACCTGATTGGCTCTTCAATTACGGAAATACCTGCCAATATCAACAGCATGAAGAAAATTCGTGTATTGTTGCTGATGAGTAATAACATCAGCCAACTGCCGGATGAGCTTTTTGAGTTGAAAAACTTAAAACACCTTGAGTTGGGGCTTAATAATATTTCTAAAATACCACCCAAAATCGGAAATTTGCAAAATTTGCAAAGCCTCTCTTTTGCCGAAGGCAACACAATCAGTGAAATTCCGGAAACGATTTTGGATTTAAAAAAATTAGAAGTTTTTGACCTTACCGGTAACAGCATCCGAATAGTGCCGGCCTATATTATGCGCAGTCAAATGGATTTGACCAATAACCCCAAAGGTGAAGGCATTATTTTGGGCGATAATCCTTTGGATGAACCGCCGCCGGAAATTATTGAAGAAGGCCGTAAAGCCGTCGAAAACTTTTTTGCACGCAGAAAGAATTAATTTTTATGGATCGACACAGCAAAAAGCAGCGTCGAAAAAATATGCAAGCCGTAAAATCCAAAGGTTCTAAAATAGAACGGTTGCTTGCCAAAGAGCTTTGGGCCATGGGTTTGCGTTACCGGAAAAGTTATACGGCCGTTCTCGGAAAACCCGATTTTGCTTTTATAGGCCCAAAAGTTGCCGTATTTTGCGACAGCGAGTTTTTTCACGGAAAAAATTGGTCGGTAAAAAAGCATGAAATTAAATCCAACCGAGAATTTTGGTACAAAAAAATTGAAGGGAACATACGGCGCGACAAAGAAGTAAACAAAGCATTGTTATCTGCCGGTTGGACCGTGATTCGCTTCTGGGGAAAGGAAATAAAAAGCAATCCAAAACGGTGTGCCGAAAAAGTATTTCATGCCGTAAAAGGCAAATAAACAGATCTGATACCGAACGGCCGCTTTTTAATAAGCTGTTTTGAAAATTTTAAAATTTACAGATGAAAAAAATATTAATAACCGGAGCCACCGGAAATATTGGTTTTGAACTGATTCGTTTTTTAAACGAAAGGGATACAGCGCATACCATTGTGGCCGGTGTACGAGATATTCCAAAAGCTAAAGCAAAATTTAGTGCTTATCCCGAATTAAATTATGTGCTGTTCGACTTTGACAAACCGGAAACCTTTGAGCCGGCTCTGCACGGAGTTGATTCCGTGTTTCTGTTGCGCCCTCCGCACATTTCGGATGTAAAAAAATATTTTGCTCCTTTAATTGAAAAAATGTCCGAAAAGAATGTGTCGCATGTCTTGTTCCTGTCGGTGCAGGGAGCCGAAAAAAGCAAAATTATTCCGCACAATAAAATTGAGCGATTAATTGAGGATTCAGGAATTTCATACATATTTCTTCGTCCAAGTTATTTTATGCAAAACCTGACCGATAATCTGTTGTCGGATATTCGCTTAAAGCGAAAAATATTATTGCCTGCGGGCAAAGCCAAGTTCAATTGGGTAGATATTGAAAACATCAGCGAAGCAGCCGCTTTTTTATTGGATGACTTTTCAGAATATAAAAATAAAGCCCTTGAAATTACGGGTTATCAAAATGAAAATTTCGAGTATGTAGCTGAATTAATCAGTAAAGCAATATCAGAGACCTTTGAGTATAAAAGTCTTAATCCTTTTCGATTTTTTTTCATAAAGAAAAAACAAGGCATGCCGGCCGGCAAAATTGTTGTAATGCTAATGCTTCATTATTTGCCGCGCTTCCAACCGGAGCCGGTTATTTCTAATTTCTATGAAAAACTTACCGGTAAAAAGCCTACAAGCTTGGAAGCTTTTGTTGAAAGAGAAAAAGAACGCTTTGTTTAGTTACTGATCAGATATCAGATATCAGATATCAGAAGTCAGACGTCAGATGTCAGATGAGACAAGTTTGCAAACGGGCTGCGAAATTGAAGAAAAGCCGGCGCCCGTGTGGTGTTTTCTCCGCACGGAATTTTACAGCCGCCCGTTAGTATTAATATATGAATATTGATAATTTTTCATAATACCTGTATTTTTTTTATTTACCGGAAAGTCCCCTAAATCCCCCGCGGGGGGACTTGGCCGAAAGTTCGGTCGCAGGTTTTGGCTTGTGGCTTACGAAGATTGAAACACTTTTGAACGTCCGGCGGTTCCTGAGCGGCAGTCGAAGGAAGGACTTCAAAACGTGTGGGCTGCTTGGAGCAGTAGCACGGGCACGCTTTCATCTTGCGGATTTCAGACCTTACATAATTTATTACAGTGGGGTAGGAAGCCTGATTTTATCAAAAAATAAATAAATTGCGTCAGCTTTGTTTCCGTGGGATTAGGAGTTCTGAAATTAGCTCTGAAAGAGCGTTATATACTAGCATCGGGCAGCGCCCGATGCAATGAAACCGCCCGTGCTCGAAGCCCTGAAAGGGCGAAACATTTTTTTGTTTAGTTCCTAACCGGATATCAGATTTCAGATGTCAGACAAGACAAGTTTGCAATCGGGCTGCGAAATTGAAGAAAAGCCTGCGCCCGTGTGGTGTTTTCTCCGCACGGAATTTTACAGCCGCCCGTTTGAACCAATGTACGAATATTAATAATTTTTCATAATACCTGTATTTTTTTTATTTACCGGAAAGCCCCCGCGGGGGGACTTGGCCGAAAGTCCGGTCGCAGGTTTTGGCTTGTGGCTTACGAAGATTGAAACACTTTTGAACGTCCGGCGGTTCCTGAGCGGCAGTCGAAGGAAGGACTTCAAAACGTGTGGGCTGCTTGGAGCAGTAGCACGGGCACGCTTTCATCTTGCGGATTTCAGACCTTACATAATTTATTACAGTGGGGTAGGAAGCCTGATTTTATCAAAAAATAAATAAATTGCGTCAGCTTTGTTTCCGTGGGATTAGGAGTTCTGAAATTAGCTCTGAAAGAGCGTAATATTTCTTTGTTTAGTTCCTAACCGGATATCAGATTTCAGAAGCCGGATAAGACAAGTTTGCAATCGGGTTGCGAAATTGAAGAAAGCCCTGCGCCCGTGTGGTATTTTCACCGCACGGAATTCTACAGCCGCCCGTTAGCACTAATCATAATACCTGTATTTTTTTATTTGCCGGAAAGTCCCCTAAATCCCCCGCGGGGGGACTTGGCCGAAAGTTCGGTCGCAGGTTTTGGCTTGTGGCTTACGAAGATTGAAACACTTTTGAACGTCCGGCGGTTCCTGAGCATCAGTCGAAGGAAGGACTTCAAAACGTGTGGGCTGCTTGGAGCAGTAGCACGGGCACGCTTTCATCTTGCGGATTTCAGACCTTACATAATTTATTACAGTGGGGTAGGAAGCCTGATTTTATCAAAAAATAAATAAATTGCGACAGCTTTGTTTCCGTGGGATTAGGAGTTCTGAAATTAGCTCTGAAAGAGCATAATATATCAGCATCGGGCATCGCCCGATGCAATGAAACCGCCCGTGCTCGAAGCCCTGAAAGAGCGAAATATTCTTGAGTTTTCTACAAGTAAAATTCCCGGGCATATAAGTGTTACATATACAGCAT
>CAYYQW010000042.1:0-35043 GCA_964472505.1 uncultured Bacteroidaceae bacterium
CGTAAGAAGCTCCAAACCAAAGTACTAAAGCAAGAATAATCGGTAATGCTTTCATGTTATTGTATTTAGGGTAAAAAATGAATGAACGCAAGCTATAAAAAAATACCCGAAAATTACCGAAATAAAACCCAAAGGATTTTAATTACACATAAAAAAACAAAAAGTATGTATATATGCACATTGCGAAAATTTATGTATGCTGACCGAAGGCCTTGCTTAGAGCGAAGCCTTCGGTTTCAACTACAACATTTTTTTTTTCGGTACAACTTTAAGTCCCGCCTTGAGCGGTTTTCAGTCCGCTTACTTCACCTTGCGCACCACATCTATCAATGTACCGTCCACCCATTTTATACCGGCTATTATTTCATCGGTCAGTTCGGGTTTATCAGGTTTACCGCATATTTTTTCGGCTTCGTCTTTGAGTTCTTGTATGCTTTTCAAAGGCAAACCGGCATTTTTTATGGCTTCAATTAAATCCGTTCGTAAAGGATTCACGGCAATACCGCGTTCGGTAACGATTACATCAATCAACTCGCCCGGGCCGCAAAGCGTGGTAACTTCATCTACCACCACCGGCATGCGGTTTCGGAATAAGGGCAAAGGAAGAATCACGGTTTTACTCATCAGGCAATTTTGCCAGCCGCCAATTCCGTGAAGAAGTAAACCGTCAGAGTGCGTAACTACATTAGCATTAAAATTCACATCCACTTCCGTAGCACCCAGAATAACCACATCCACCATGCCGGCAAAATTGCCTTTTCCGTGATAGTTGTAGCTGGTAAACGGACTGGTCCACACATGATTGGGATTATCGCGCATGGAGCGCACGCCGTCCAAATCAAAAGTCTGGCCGTCGAGAATATAATCTATCAGGCCTTCTTCCAACATATCGGTCAGATATTTATTACTGCCTCCGCGTGCAAAACGCGCTTTTATGTTTCTTTTACGCATGATGTCGCCAAAATATTGGCTTACCGCCAAAGAAGTTCCGCCGGCACCGGTCTGGAATGAAAAGCCTTCTTTGATGATTCCGGCCGCATCGCAAAACTTGGCTGTCATTTCGGCAAGCAGCAAACGGTCAGGTGATTTGGTAATTTGTGTGGTACCGGAAATTATTTTCTCGGGTTCACCCACTTTATCCACTTCTACGGTATAGTCAATGTAATTCCCCTGAATTTGCCAGGGCACGCAGGGAAAAGGTACCATATTATCGGTTACCACAATGGCTTTATCGGCATATTGCGAATCGGCCAAAGCAAAGCCAAGCAGACCGCTTGCCGAATCGCCGTAGAGGCCGTTTGCATTACCGAACGGATCGGCACAACCGGCTACTATTACGGCTATGTCAATTTGCACATCACCGTCCTGCACGGCTTGATAGCGGCCGCCGTGCGAGCGCAATACAGCCGTTCCTTTCATTTTTCCTTGAGAAGTAAAATTCCCAAGCGGGCCGTTCATACTGCCTTCTATGCGGTTAATGGTGCCGTCTTCCAAATATTGTATCAGATGCTCATGGCAGGGAAAGGAAGCCGAAGGAAACCATACCAAATCTTTCACACCCAGCTCTTTGGCTATGTCAAATACTTGATTCATAATCAAATCACCATTTCTAAAATGGTGGTGTGAAGAAATGGTCATGCCGTCTTTCAGTCCGGCTTTTACCAATGCTTCTTTTAAATCTTTCACGCGTTTGTCGCCGTCAGAAGGATAATCGGCATAACTTGCAATTTTCGGAGCATGTTTGCGGCCTTCCGGGCGGTATTTTCCTACGCCCTGAAAAGGTACTTGTTTTTTTCCGTTGAGTTCGGTCGGTACTTTACGACCAACGGCATTTGTTACTAATTTCGCCATATCTGTATAAGTTTATTTTCCTTTAATAATTGTTTAGAAGCCTTTTTTATAAATTCAGCTAAACAGGCTTTTTTTATTTTATGATTTCAACAAACCAAGCTCTCTTGCGAGTTTCATGGTACGAAGCGCACGTTTAACAACCGGCGGATCAATCATTTTGGAACCAACCGATATTACTCCCAAGCCTTCTTTTTCGGCTTGTTCAAATGCTTCTGCAATGACTTGTGCTTTTTTAATTTCTTCATCGGTCGGCGCAAATGCTTTCTGTATAACCGGGATTTGGCGCGGATGAATGCAGCCCATTCCTTCATATCCCATGGATTTTGAAACTAAAGTAGTTTTTCGTAAACCTTCTTCATCACCCACATCGGAAAACACGGAATCAATGGGCTGTACTTTAGCAGCTTTGCAAGCATTCACCAATCGCATGCGAGCATAGAGTGATTCGGTGGCTTCGTTGGTACGCTGAACGCCTAAATCAGCGGTATAGTCTTCTAAGCCAATGGCTACCGCTGCAATATTTTCACTTGCCGAAGCAATTTCAAAAGCATTTTCCACGCCCAAAGCACTTTCAATAATCGGCATGTAAAAAACCGGTGAATCTATATCATGTTTGCGCTGAAGCGCTTCCACGGCTGCTTCGGTCTGCTTTATTTGATCGGCTGTTTCGCACTTTGGCAAAAGAATCAAATTCAGGCCGTGGGGAACCACATATTCCAAATCCTCCAAACCTTGCGGCAATTGGTTGATACGCACCATGCGCTCACTGCCGTAGAAATTAACGGTTCTTAAAGCGTTGCGAACCAAAAATCTTGCTTCGGCTTTTTTATCCGGCGAAACCGAATCTTCCAAATCCAAAATAATACCGTCGGAATTGTGGACGCCCGCATTAAGCATCATTTTGGGATTATTGCCGGGCAAATATAAGCGAGCAAACCTAAAGCGCTCTTTTATCGTTTGTGTTTTGTTTTCCGGTATCATTTCCGGCAGATATTCCTTATCGGTTTCATGCGCTTTTTTGTAAGCGGCCTCTACTCTGGCCGCAATTGTGAAATCCAGAGCTCCGGTGTCATCAATTTCCAGTTCGGCGTGTTGCGCACCGAGCTGTTCCAAAACCTGTCTGCACAAACTTTCTATTTGTCTGCCGTACATAGGTTTTACTTTACTGCTGACTTTCACTTGAATACCGCCTTGCGTTTTTTTGCGGTAGCTTACAAAACAATCGGAGCGCACGTGAGAGCCTTTGTTTCCGGCTGTAAAAACAGTAGTTTCCATATAAATATTTTTCTTGATTAATAGCTTTGAATTATTCCGGCAGCATACCGAATTTGCACATTTTCAGATGCATCTTCAATAACTCCCGTTCTTGTACAAAGTTATTATTTTAAAAGGCTAAAAAAAGATAATTTAAAACATGAATTCCAAAATTTTTCAAAACTCCGAGACAAGAAACAGAAAGTTCCCAAAAGCTCTTATCAAAAAAAATATTCGTTTTGTAAGCTTTTTTTTATCTTTACATTTGATTATATTATTAACAAAAAAATACAGTGTTATGAAAAAAATCATTATTCTATTGACCGTCTTAAGTTTTGGTTTATATACCTGCGGCCCTTCCGTAGAAGGAGAATCAAAAGCATGGACAAAGAACACGGAAAAACTTGAAAAACTGGCCCAACAGTATCCTGCATTTGCCACAGACATTGAGAAGCAAATTGCTGAAGCCGAAAAAATTTATGAGCAATCCAAATCGGCTGCAGATGAAGACAAACAAGCAGCAAAAATGCGTGAAGCCAATGACATATTGAACAGCGGCTGTGTCGGCAATCTTAAAAATACCGATGATTTGATTAAATCCATTCAAGATAAATCCGAAGAATTACGAAAAGTACGCAGAGGCCTGCCCGAAACCGACATACGCTATGCCGATATTGTTATTAAAGATGCCGAAAGTTCCGTTAATAGAATGAAAGAATTTTTGTCTGAAACAAGTAAGGAATATTCCGGAAATGCTTGTGATGATATGAAAAGCCATTACCAAAATCTGGAAATTCGATTCGACGACTTAAAAACGGCAGTTACAAACCTGAAACGCAAAAAAGAAGATTTAGAAGCAGAAAAAGAGACTGACGATGAGAAAACGGTTGAAAAAACAGAAGTTAAATCATCGGAGAAAGAAGTTGCAAAAGTGGAATGCGAATACTGCGGAACCATGAACCTTGCAAGTGCCACAGAATGCAAATCGTGCGGTGCACCGATAAAATAACTACAGACAATCATTAAAAAAACAGCTGCTCTTTTAGGACAGCTGTTTTTTTATGCTTATTCGGATACCTGCATTTCGCATTTATTTCAAATTTATTTATGCTTTTATAATATCCAAAAAGCTGTCGGGTTTTAGAGAGGCTCCGCCAATCAGGCCGCCGTCAATGTCTTTTTGGGCAAAAAGTTCGGCTGCATTGTCGGGTTTTACACTGCCGCCGTATAAAATACGCAGTCCTTGGGCTATTTCATTCCCGTATTTGTCGGCTACAAAAGCACGGATAACAGCGTGCATTTCCTGCGCCTGCTCAGAGGAGGCGGTTTCGCCGGTCCCTATGGCCCAAACGGGTTCGTAAGCAATAATCATTTTTTCGTATTGCGTTTTGCATAAATGAAAAGTCGCTTTTTCAATTTGATTTTTCACCACTTCAATATGCTTATCGGCTTTGCGTTGGTCTAAAGTTTCGCCGCAGCAAAAAACCGGGTGCATGTCGTTTTCGTACACGCGGTCTAATTTCTTGGCCAAAATTTCATCGGTATCGCCATAATAAGAACGACGCTCGGAGTGGCCTATTATTACCGATTTTACACCCAAAGATTTTAGCATGGCTGCCGATATTTCGCCGGTATATGCGCCCGAAGCTTCGGCGGCACAGTTTTGTGCCATCAGACAAATACGCTCGGTATCAATCGCTTCTTTTACGGAAGTAAGATGCGTAAAGGGCGGAGCTATGGCTACCCCTTTTTCACTGTCGGCTGACGACAATTTTTCATTTATTTGCTTAGCCAACTCTACAGCTTCCTGCAGATTGGTATTCATTTTCCAATTTCCTGCTACTATTTGTTTTCTCATTTTAAATATGTATTTAGTTTATTATTTCTTTTAATTCTTCGTTTTTGGGCAAATCTCTGAAATGCCATTTATCAATTATAACGCCATCCTTAATGAGTACCCAAGCCGGATTAGAACGTGCAATGGTTTTCAGCATGGTTTTATCAGCGGTGCATAATTGCCCGGAATATTCATATTCTTGCTTGAAAGCGGCTCTTTCCTTGCCTCCGGAACCGGTAAATATATAAAAGTTAATTCCGTTTGTTTCGCAAAAATCGGAAATTCTTTCCACCTCATGCAAACGACCCGGTTTGGCTTTTCCAAATTCCGGAGATACCAGTATCAGGGAATAATTTTCATCACTGAGTATGGCATCTGTAATGTTGTCGCCGGCTTCCGTACTTATAAAAAAATCGCTGATTGGCGGCTCATAGCCTTTACTGACTAATTTATTGATCGTGGTATCAAAAGTCCAATTCTCAGTATCATCGTAAGGGCTGTTTTCTATGGTAAACTCTTTTCGCTCGCCGGAATTATTATTGATATAATACAATTTTGTTTCATAAACATCTTTCGGAGCATCCTTGGGTATTTCGGTTCTTTCTTTTATATCGGCTCCTACTTCAAAAGGCCGAAAATCAATGAGCGGCAAATGACGCAAGTTGTAAGTCTGGAATCCAAAAATCACAATTGTTGTTAACAATACCAAAGCTACGGAAGTTTTCGTATTTAAGCTTCCGTGTTTATCTCCAAAAAATAAAGTAAAAAGAAGGAACCCTAAAAGAATAATGTTTTTCCAAAAAGTTTCCCAATTCGTGAGTTCCACGGCATCGCCAAAACATCCGCAATCACTTACGGGATTGGCTATGGCTAACCACAGGGTAAGCGGCGTAAACAGAAACATAAAAGACAGAGCGCCCCACAAAGCAATTTTGCCGAAAAGATTTAAAACCAGCATCACACCCAGAATAAATTCTGCCGCATTAAGCACAAAGGAGAATAACAATGCTGCCGGTTCCAAAAAATCCATTCCCATTGCGTTAAAATAGTCTTCAAACTTTATTTGTGTACCAACGGGATCAACCGCTTTTACAAAACCGGAAAAAATAAATAACAAGCCGGAAAGTATTCTCAGCATATTAGCTGTCTGTCTCATGGTATTATATTTTAATTTCAATATGTCTGCAAAATTGTAAAAAAACAGAAATTTTCAGTAATTTTAATCAGATTACCCCATTCAAAAAATTACTTAAGTTAATCTTACAATATGTTACTAATTATATTTTTAAAAAATGTAAAAATAGTAAATTTGCAAGCAAATATTCATAAATTCTAAAACAAATAAAACAATGGCTTACAATTTAAAAAACAGAAATTTTCTCAAGTTATTGGATTTTACTCCGCAAGAAATTCAATTTTTGCTGAAGCTGTCGCAAGATTTAAAAGCAGCGAAATATGCCGGAACGGAACAGCATAGACTCACAGGAAAAAATATTGCTTTAATTTTTGAAAAAGCAAGCACCCGCACACGTTGTGCCTTTGAAAGTGCCGCTCACGACCAGGGAGCCAATGTAACTTATCTGGGGCCTACCGGAAGCCAAATCGGACAAAAGGAATCCATGAAAGATACTGCCCGCGTACTGGGCCGCATGTATGAAGGAATTGAATACAGAGGTTTTGCTCAAAAAACCGTGGAAGAACTCGGCCAATATGCCGGCGTACCGGTTTGGAACGGCCTGACTAACGAATTTCACCCCACACAAATTCTGGCTGACTTTCTTACCATGATAGAACACAGCAATAAACCTTTGAATGAAATTTCTTTTGCTTACATGGGTGATGCCAGAAATAATATGGGAAATTCACTTATGGTGGGAGCCGCTAAAATGGGCATGGATATTCGTTTGGGTGCTCCCAAAAGCGTACAGCCCGAAAACGACTTGGTAAAACTTAGCCGGGAAATAGCGAAATCTACCGGAGCGAAAATTACCATTACCGATGATCCCAAAGAAGCCGTGAAAGGCGTTGACTTTATTTATACCGATGTTTGGGTATCCATGGGCGAGCCGGAAGAAGTATGGAAAGAGCGTATTGAACTGCTTACACCCTATCAGGTGAATGCCGAGCTGATGAAAGCTACCGGAAATCCCGAAACAAAATTCATGCACTGCCTGCCGGCCTTCCACAATAAAGAAACCGTTATAGGTGCCGAAATTTTTGATAAATACGGACTGGAATCCATGGAAGTTACCGAAGAGGTGTTTGAATCGGATCAATCCATTGTTTTTGATGAAGCCGAAAACCGCCTGCACACCATTAAAGCCGTTATGGTAGCGACTTTGGGTGCATAAACTCATACATATTCAACTTAGAGACAAAGAAAAGCATCCCGTTTTTCTTTGTCTTTTTTTTTGATAAAAAAAGCATTTTTATTTCACATAAAAAACACGCAATCAACATCTTACATCTTCAGAACTCCTGATTCGAAGACAGATTATCAGATAGTTAGCTTATGCAGTACGTAATTTGTGATTGTCGGAAAATACGGTTTTCAAACCCTTCAAGATACTGTGATAAAATCCAAATTTATTTTCAATATTTTTGCATTTTTTTTACCTTTGCAAATGCAAAAGAAGGCTTCAGTCGATACTTTAGACCGAAGTTTATCTACGGGCGGAGCTTAGCTCCGCTTTTTTTTGCTTCGCAAAAAGGCAAAAAGAAGGCTTAGTCTCAACATTACCCGAAGTTTATCAGCATGTACCCCATTGGTAGTCCGGATTATAAACCTCGTTTTTCTTCCATAGTGTATATATCAATATTAATAATTTGCGCATAACAGCCACTATTCCTTGCTTTTTATACACATGTGTTTCCATTATCCTGTCATTAAATGCCCTAAGCTTGTCATTGTGTTGAATGGCAGTCATTGCCGGCATATACAAGGCAGTTCGTATTCTACTGTTTCCCTTTTTTGAAATTTTTGTCTTTCCTGAATAGTTCCCTGATTGCTTTTCAATTATATCCAATCCCGAGTAGCTGACCAATTGTTTTATGCTTTTAAACAGAAAAAAACCATCGGTTTCGGAAAGCACTTTGACAACAGAGATTAGTCCCACTCCTTTGATGGTGATTATACGATCTATTTTTTCTTTCAATTTCGTATCTGATTTAACCAATCCGGAGATTTCTTTTTCTATTTCAGAGAGTTGTTCCTCATAAAATTCAATTTGTTTTTCATAACGATCAATGCTCATCGGGTTCTTAGCATGCGAATGCTTAATGGCATGGAGCCTGTTATGGGCCTGAGTTTTTAACCCTTTTAAAGCCGTATGTTCGCGGGATAGGGTTCGAATTTCTCGAAAGTTTTTACTTGGTGCTTTCCATAAGCGAAGGTTGCGTTCCATACCATAATCAGCAATCACACCACCATCTATTTTATCGTTTTTAGTTTCTATGCCCAGGCTTTTAGCAAAATACTTTATACGTTGGGGCAATTCAACGCTAACCTTCTTGCCTGCATCATACAGATAATATAATATGTCTTCGTGATAAACCCCTGTGGCTTCCAACGTGTACACTATATTATCGCCTACTTCCCGTTTATCGCACCAGTAGAGCATTTTCTTAAACCCCGTATCATTATTGTCAAATTTCGTACTCCCTTTAATGCGAGTACGTTTTGGAGTTTTTTCTTTAAAAACTACCTCTAATTGGTCTTTACTGACATCAATTCCAATACTTTGTTTAATTACTTTCATTGTTTTAAATTTTTAAATGTTTAAGGACTTTTCCCACAGTCTATCCTCTCGGCGTGATACGAAATCTAATCATAATAGAATAGTTTCTCAATACTGTTCAGACTCAAAGGAAAAGCAAGCAATGAGCAGTTATCTTGAAGACGATATACTCTCTCGTGAGTTATCTTGCGGTCATTTCTTTTCTCATTGCTTGTCCTTTTAGGAGTCAAAAATAATTTATATATTTATGAGTGCAAACATAAGAGTGGTTGATAACCCTTGAAGTGGTTGGTTCTTCTTAATCCAACCGCTCGAAAGGTTTGCAACCGTTTCGAGGGTTTCTCTTTCGATAGACCTTTGAAGTGATTACTGAATATATTTGAAATATGTCCAAATTTCCGACAATGTGTATTACGAAAGATCAGGCGTTCTGATCTTACATCTTACATCTTATATCTTATATCTTACATCTTCATACAAAAACACGAGTAAAAAAATATTCTGAGAAACTTCAGTTATATTAATCATCTTTTTTTATCTTTGCGAAAGCATACGGTATAAATCGATTTATTCAAAACGGTTTATAAAAGGGAATGCCGTGTAATTCGGCAACAGTACCCGCTGCTGTAAGCTTCATTATTATTATTCATACTTTGCCACTGCCCATGCGGCGGGAAGGCGGAATAATAAAGAAGTAAGTCAGAAGACCTGCCGTAATGCGAACTAAGAATCCGATGCTTTCGGGACTAAAAGCAGAGGAAAGAAACTACGGTATCTTTCTCTATTCTACTTTTGTTCTCTTCGGATTAATTTTATTAATTTTTAAATAATTTTAATCATGAAAAGATTTATTTATTTTATCGGAGCTTTGATGTTTTCATTAACAGCAAATGCTCAAAACATCGCTGATTTCGAAAACCTTACGGTACCCGAATCCGGCTATTTCAACGGTTCCTCCGAACACAGCGGTACAATCGGCCAAACGGAAAGCTTTAATTATGAAAGCGGCCCGTTTGTATTTCAAGTCAATTATACGCCGGAAGACGGCTACGACTATTGGTCGGGAATAGGCTATTCGAATCAAACCGACTTAAGTACGGCTGATTGGACAAACTACAGTGCCTACAGCAATGCTCCGGACGGCGGCGGATTTGAAAATTCCGAAAATTATGCCGTTGGTTATTTTGGGAGTTCTATAGAAATTATGCTTTCCGAAGGCAATGAAGAGCTGCAAATAAGCGGCTTGTACATCAGCAACCATGTATGGACTTACCATTACATGAACGGCAGCGACGGAAGCGGAAGCGGAACGTTTGAAACCGGCGATTACTACAAATTAATTTTTACCGATGACTCCCAAAATACAGTTGAATTCTACTTGGCAGATTTTACCGGTGATAATGCTTATATTATTGACGACTGGACTTATGTAGATTTATCCGGTTTGGCAGGAACCGGCTTTACGATAAGTTATGAAAGTTCAGATGATTGGACACCGGCTTATTTCTGTATTGATAACATTGCGGCCGAAAATCCGGCTTCCGCCAAAATAAGCGAGGGAAAAAGCATACAGCTATACCCCAACCCGGCCGACAACTTTCTGCATCTGACAGGCATAAAGCAAGAGTGCGACCTTGTAATTACGGACATCAGCGGACGAACGGTTAAGCTGCTTAAAAACACCAATTCCGAAACCATAGACATCAGCGATTTGACAACCGGCCTGTATTTTCTGAGAATTGAAAACCAAGGACTCGTAAAAAAATTTATGAAACTATAACATGAGGCCTTTTGTATTCAGCTTAGCGGCCATAATAATCTGCACGCTTGCGGGAAACAGTCAAAGTTTCCCGCCGGCTGCCGGCTTTCCCGGCTCATCAGCTGTTCATAAAGACAGCTCGGCAATTGTAAATTGGGCGGTTTCGGCTGAGATTATTCGCGGGCCGCAAGATATAACAAAACCGGACAGCCCGCCTGCAGCCTACGGGAACAAAACCGATGCGCTTGGAAAAGCCGACGGAAAAGTAGTAAGCTTGGGCGACGGCGGACAGATAATTCTTAAATTTCAGAACCCGATAAGCAACGGAACCGGACCGGATTTTGCCGTGTTTGAAAACGGCTTCCGACAAGACAGCACATCACACAACGCATTTTTAGAATTAGCATTTGTTGAAGTAAGTTCCGATTGTGAACATTATATTCGTTTTCCGGCTGTCAGTGAAATACAAAGCGATACGCAAACAGCTACTTACGCACAAACCGATGCCCGATTCATACATAATTTCGCCGGCAAATACACGCTTAATTACGGAACAGCTTTTGATTTAGAAGAACTCAAGAACAAGGACTCAAAACTTGATATTACAAACATCAGCTGTATAAAAATTATTGATGTAATCGGCAGCATTGACACAAACTATGCAAGTTACGACAGTTTTGGCAACATCATAAACGACCCCTTTCCTACCCCTTTTGAATCCGGCGGTTTTGATTTGGATGCACTCGCAATTCTTCACGAAAAAAGCAATGCTGCGCAAGTTGATAAATTAATAGTGGAAAACCCGGTTTCCGGAGATTTATATTTCCCCTCCGGATTTCCCGACAAAGGAACATTAAAAATATTTTCGCCAAGCGCAAAACTCATGACTTCTGTTGAGCTTAATAAAAATACTCACAAACTGTCGGCCGGCAATTTGGAAAAAGGACTGTACATCCTTCATTTTCAGACTGAAAAAGAACTTTATTCTGCCAAAATAATTAAACTTTAATGTTGATAAAACGCTTATACATATCGGCTCTTTTTCTGTTTTGCATTTCTGCATTACAAACTGCTGCAAAAGCACAAAATATAATTTTGCAGGAAATGGAAGCCGTAACCGTAGAAGCCAAACGTACCGATTATTTCACCAATGCAGGCAGCACTACCATTGATTCGCTGACACTTTCGATTATCGGAAGCGGTGATATCGGGCAGAGCCTTAAAGCTTTGGGAGCAGCCGAAGTAAAAAGCTACGGAGCTTCCGGAAGCCTTTCTACAGTGAACTTAAGAGGTGCCGGCTCGGAAAATACTTCAGTAAATTTTAACGGCTTTGCGCTTAATTCAATTTCTACCGGCAGTATGGATTTATCGCTTTTGCCTTCGACGTTCTTTGAAACCATACAAATTATACCGGGTGCCGAAGCCGGGCTATTCGGAAGCGGAACATTTGGCGGAGCCGTTGCACTCAACAGCTTTTCCGACAAGTATTCAAGCGGCTCCAAAATATGGGCTTCATCAGAAATCGGCAGTTTTGCTAATCAAAAATACAGCATCGGCGGTTACATAAAAAATCCGACTTTTCAGTACAAAACTTCTGCATTGCTGCATAAAGCCCGCAATGATTTTCCTTTCATCAATAAATATAAAATCGGACAACCCGAAGAAATCAGACAACACAATGCATTCCAAATGTACTCCATGCTGCATTCGGCCAAAATCAATCTTTCGGCTCGTGATAAATTAGAAGCTTCTGCCATGATTTTCAGTAAGGAAATGCAAATTCCGGAAGTGGCTGCTTCATCGGGAAAGAGTTATAAAATGCAACGCGATTCGGGAATTTATATCACAGTCAGGTACAACAAGCTGCTTAACGACAGCAGAATAAATACCGGAACGGCCGTATTTTTGGATGCGCTCAACTATACCGACAGAAGTTCGGAAACATCCGATAATTTATCGGTTAACTCACAAATAAAAGCCATCCGGCTAATGAATGATTTTTCATACCGGCGCTATATCTCCAAAGCGCTAACTTCCGAAAGCGGATTTTCAATCAACCTTCTGAAAGCCGAAAGCAACAATTATCCCAAAACACCGAATGAAATTAACGGTAATCTCTTCTCAGCTCTGAAATACAGCTATAAAACCTGGATTTTCAAACTGACAGGACGCGCCGAATTATCGGAATACTACAAGATTAAGCCGATAATCTCCGGAGGTATATTATATAAAGCTTTTCGCAAAAAACTTACGCTAAGCGCTTCGGCTTCAAATCAATTCAGGCGGCCCACATTCAATGAGCGCTTCTGGCAACCCGGCGGAAACACTCAAATAGCTCCCGAAAAAGCAATAAATACCGAGGGCGGTTTTAGCTTTAAGATATTGAATATAAAAAAATTAAAATTAGAAATGAATCACCGAACGTATTATACCAAAATACGCGACATGATTCGCTGGATTCCGCTCGAAGGCATTTGGACGGCTCAAAACAACCGAGAAGTTCACAACCGAGGATTTGAAAACGACTTAAACGTTAGATTTAACACTAAAGGCATCAATACACGAGCAAATTTGGCTTATTATTACACACGCTCCGACACCGAAGGGGGATTTTTCTTCCGAAATAATACGGAAAACTTAATGTACGTACCCAAGCATCGATTTAAGTTTTACGGTTTCACGGGAAATCAAAAATTTCATATCGGCACGGCAGCTCAATATACCGGAAAGCGCCAAACGACCGATACCCCAACCTTAAACAATGAATTACCGGCATATTTCACTGCAGATATTTTTGCAGCTTATCGCTGTCATTTTAAGCAGATGGGTTCGGAAGTAAAATTCAAAATTGAAAACATAACAGACACAAATTACGAAAGCATAAAAGCATATCCTGCGCCCGGGCGTGTGTTTTTTCTTACACTTACACTTTCATATAAACACAAAACCCATGAAAAGTAAACATATAATTTTACTTATAATCAGCCTTTTAGTAGTTTTGCATGCTTGCGAAAAATCCACTGAAAATCAGAATCAGAATTTAAGCAATTACTCGGAAGGTGTTATTATTATTAACGAAGGAAATTTTATGCATGCCAACGGCGATCTATCTCACTATGAGCCTGAAACCGAAAGCCTGAGTAATAATATTTTCTCTGCCCAAAACGGAGATGTACCGGCCGGTGATGTGATACAATCATTTGCAGCTACCGACAGTTTAGGGCTTTTTACGGCCAATAATTCAAAAACTTTGACAGCCGTTGATTTAAAAACATTCAAATATCTATGGAAAATTGAGGCTTTGGAATATCCGCGTTATTTGGCTACAGATAATGATTCAATAGCCTACATGACAGACGGAAAATTTCCGAGCCGCTTACTGAAAATCAATTTGAAAGAAAAGCGTATTGCGGCATCATTAACAATTGGCGCACAAGCAGAAAATTTACTTATTACCGAAGCGCATATTCTGTGCTGCAACGGCGCTTGGGGTTCCGACAGCACCATCAGTATTGTAAACAAATCTGATTTTAGTTTGGAACAGAATCTAATGGTAGGCAAAGGCACAACGGATATTGCAGAAGATAAATCCGGAAATATTTGGGTGCTCTGTCAAGGCGAAACTGCGTATGATGATAATTGGAATGTGGTATCGGAGACGGCTTCGGAGCTGGTCTGCCTTGATTCTGATAATTTTGAAATACTTACACGCATTTCAATAGGCAAAACCGGCGACGGCTTTCAGCCCGTTCGTTTGGCAAGTTCACCCACTGCTGATTTTGTGCTTGTTGCCGAGAAAAACAGTATTCAGAAAATTTCAACCGATGATTATACACAAACACAAATAATTCACGGAAACTTCTACGGTCTTGAAATTCAACCCGGCACAAACCATATTTTTGTATTTTCGGATGAAAACTTTCAATCCAACGGCTATATGGAAATATACGATGCTTTCGGAAACTTAATTAAAGAAAAAACTGAAACCGGCGTAGGCCCTAACGGTGCATATTTTTTAGATGCTGAAAAATAGGGGGCAGAAATCAGAGCTGAAAGCAATCGGTACTGAATAAAGATATGCGCTTTCTGTGTTTTGACAAGTCATTCTTTTGTAATAAAAAAAGCTATTTTCTAACACAACTAACCGGGATGTTTGAAAATACACAACTCGCTCATTATCAAAAAACAGAAATAAATTAAGTAAAGCCTAATTGTAAAAATTACAACAATTAAAGTAATACTTAAATAAATAAGCGACTTAAAGCAAGGTTTTAGCTACAAATAGTCTTGAATATTTACCGATTTAGGAATAAATTGGTCAACATTTCCGCCGTAACGAAGGATTTCACGAATTACGGAAGAACTTACCGGTGTGTGATCGGGTTCGGTGAGCAGAAAAACGGTTTCAATATCTTGTTTGAGTTTACGATTCATTTGCGCAACAGCACGTTCAAACTCAAAATCAGCAGCGGTTCGCAATCCGCGCAGTATATAATGAATATTTTTCTCTTCGCAATATTGAACGGTTAAAGCTGAATAGGTATCCACACTCACATTATTAAAGTTTTTGCACACCTTTCGGATAATATCTAAGCGTTTCTCTATCGGGAAAAAGCCTTTTTTTTCGGAATTAAATCCGATGCCGATTATTATTTCATCAAATAAATTAGCCGCACGTGTTAATATAGCTTCATGCCCAATGGTAAAAGGGTCAAATGAACCGGGGAAAAGTGCCGTTTTATTTTGCTTCATAATTTAGGGTTTGTCAAACTGAACTATAGCTGCGAAAAGCCGTCGAGCTCCGGAATGAATGTGCTTAAAATAATGTACAGGGCAAACAAGATAATCAATACGCCCGTTACTCGATTTATCCATAAAAGATTTCTGAGCCGTATGCGTTTTCTAAAGAGACTTACGACCGAGATTAATGCCAGCCACCAACTCAATGCTCCGGCAAAAACCAATACAATCAACACCAAAATACTGAAAAACCCGGATGTGTTGTCCACCATGTCAAAACCGGCAAAAATAGCACCGAAAGCTATAATTGTTATTGGGTTAGAGATGGTTACCAAAAAAGAGGTAGCAAAATCTTTATAGTAATTTTGGCCTTCATTGCGAAGTTTCCTCACTTCCTTAGCCGGGTTTGCCATAAAAATCCGGTAGCCTACATAAGCCAAAAACAAGCTGCCGGCAATTCGTATGGGCATTTGATATTCAATTAAAAAATCTTTAATCATACTGATACCGAATCCGGCAATTACGGCATATACCACATCGGCTATGGCAGCGCCAAAACCGGAAACGAGCCCCGAAATAAATCCCTTATTCATTGTGCGCTGTATGCACAGCACACCAATGGGCCCCAAAGGAGCCGAAACGGCTACTCCTATTCCGAAAGCGGTAATTATAAATATATGATCCAAACTATACGATTTTCATTATTGGTAAACACTAAACAAATGCTTTAGCAAAAGACTTGCTTTTCTAAAATCATGCAAATTAAATAAAATATATTCAACAATAACAAATCAAAAATTGAATCTTTCCAAAATCGAAGAATCATCCAACTCTTTTGATAAAGATTCGAGAGTATTCAGCGGCACATCAAAAATATCCAGAATAATAAGCCCGTCAACGCAATAATTAAACTTCGGATCTACATTAAAGCCCAAAAGTTTTCCGTTAAGTTTTATGTATTTTTTAAACAGAACGGGCGTATTGTAGTCCGGCTCAATATCCTGAATAAATTTATCTAACTTACTTACATCGCCGGTTGTTGTTTTATGAAAAACTTCTTTATCAAAATTCGGGTCATTTTTGAGCTTAAACTCTTTTCTGGGCTCTATGAATTGCGCCTTTTGATTATCAAAAAAGTTCTCTCTGAAAAAATCTACAATCAAACTTTGGGAGAACTTAGAATAATCGTTGCTGATACTTGCCGGGCCAATCAAATAGCGATATTGATTGTTTTTCAGGAGAAAATATAAAATGCCTTTCCACAACAGAAACAAAGACATGGGCTTACGCTGATACTCTTTAACAACAAAAGAGCGGCCAAGTTCCAGAGACTCTTTGAGTATCGGATAAAATTCAGGCTTAACTTTAAAAAGCGTTTGAAAATAGAAACCGGAAATGCCGTATTTCTCAAATATTTCATCGCCTCGCCCTACACGGTAAGCCCCTACTATTTTGTCGGCTTTATTATCCCATATTACCAATTGCCAAAAATATAGGTCGAACTCATCAATATCTATGCTGCGATTACTGCCCTCGCCTACTTCGCGAAAAGTAATTTCGCGCAAACGACCAATTTCGGTAACAATATTGGGCATAATTTCCGATGGTGCGCAAAATACACTGAATGTACCGCTGTCAAACAAATGATAATCGTCTTTTATAGACTTAATTTCCTTCTTTATCTTTGATAAAGGCAAGGGGTCAATAATTTTTTTGGGCTTCTTTATTCGCGGTGTGAATTTTGGCATAAAAAACTTATTTACTTCCAATGAAGTACCTAAAGCATAAGTTTTTGCACGCAAAAATCGCCCGTACATTTCCGGCTCATCAAACTCATTTTGTTCTTTGAGCACAATGGGTTTTCCGATGCGTACATTAATTCTTTTACGCTTTTTCCTGAAAAAACGCTTAGGCAAGCGCGCAGTGTGCAATAAAGGATGCAAATTACCCAAAAGATTATAAATCCAACTGTTGTTGCCTGAAAAATATACGGGCACTACAGGTACTTCAGCATCTTTTATAAATCTGAGAATATCAGATTTCCACTGCTTATCACTCAGGTTGCCGCGAGACTCTACTTTTGAAATCTCAGCAGCGGGAAAAATACCCAAGGGTTTTCCGTCTTTCAGATATTCCAAAGCGCTTTGTTTCGCTTTTTCGCTAAAGGCCTGATCGGCCTTTGCATCATCGCCCAAAGGCAAAGAATAATCATTAATCGGTTCAACTTCATGCAGCAAGCTGTTGGCCAGAAGCTTAAAGTCAGAACGCTGCTCCAGCATAAGTTTCAATAACAGCAGGCTGTCAATTCCGCCAAAAGGGTGATTGGAAACAGTTATAAAAGCACCCTCTTGGGGAATACGCTTTAATTCTTCCCTGTCAACTTCTAAGGAAATATTAAGACTGTCTGTTACGGAATCAATAAAGACACTTCCTTCTTTGTCAAAATTCTTTTTATAAACTTTATTCAGCCTGTTAAAATTTCTTAGCTGTACCAGAAATTTTGCAACAACGTCATTATCAAGTTTTCCGTAGAATATACGCTTTGACGAACTGTCATCATCTGATCCTCTTTTCATGTTTTTTTTATTTTGGTAACAAATATAGTATGATTTGTACAAAACTTAAAAGATATTTACTAAACGTGATACGCAATTTTCCGCTGTTTAACCGGTTTAGTATTTATAAAAGCAAAACAAAAAAGCATAAAATGATACATTGAAAATACAAACAACTATCAATAAGCAAATTAGAATCAAGAAGACAGTTATTCTAAATACAGCAATTAAAAAAAGCTCATTTTTTACCGAAAAAAACAAGAAATATTTTACTTTTGACATTATGAAACAACTTTCAAAATATATACTGATTTTAATGCTTGCGACTTTCCTTTTTTTGGAAACAAGCGGCCAAGAAAACCCGCCACTTTCTAAAGAAGAACTTGGTAAACAAAAATCATTCACCGATTTGGAAGTTGCTTCAAAAACTCCGGATGATGTATATATTTTATATCTCACATTTAGAGAATACGAAGAAGTTCCCGAAGAAATATTCAAGTTCAGGAATTTGCAATACCTTTCACTGGAAGGTAATTTTATTCAATATCTGCCTTCAAAACTGGCTGACTTACGAAATCTGCAATACATCAACCTAAGCCAAAACCCAAGGCTTTTTCTGCGCCAAAGCATTACTGTACTGGAGCAGCTACCCAACCTGCTGAGTCTCGGCCTGAGTAACAATGTAATTTATAAAATACCTCCTGAAATTGGTAAATTAACCGGACTGCAACTTTTGGGCTTAGAAAATAATCATATTTATGAATTGCCGCCCGAGGTAGGAAACTTAAGATCTTTACGAATTCTTTACCTTAATGATAACCGGTTAAGGAGTGTTCCGCCTGATATTGGTAACTTAAGAAGCTTACAGGTTTTAGACCTCTCACAAAACCGATTAACCGAGATACCGCCGGAAATCGGCAACCTCAGAAATCTTACCGAACTCAATCTCGCAGACAACATCTTGGAACGCATTCCTTACCACATTCTTAAACTCAACAAAGTAAAGATTGTTAACCTAAGAAACAACCCAAAAATCAGAAACGAGAAACACAAAATCAACTCACTTCTGCCCAACGCCAAAGTTAGGATATAGCACTGCAAACACATTCGCTCTCCGAACAGACAAATTGTCGCAAAAACCCCAAACAAAGACTGCCTTTTTGTCTAAAAATTAAAAAAACTGCAAAACGGTCAACTAAATTAATCATTCATTATCAATTAATTAGAAAATTTCGTAATACAATATTAAACTCAGGAAAGGTTTTTGATATTCATTGAGTGAAAATATAAAATTACGAACATGAATTTTGATAAATTTACAATAAAGTCACAGGAAAGCATACAAAAAGCATCGGAAATTGCACAGGCCAACAACCAACAAGCAATAGAAACCGGGCATTTGCTCAAAGCTTTGCTTGAAACGGCCGATGATATCAGTAATTTTATTTTAGATAAACTGAGCATCAACCGTTCGGCATTTACCGGTGCATTGGATGCCATTATACAAAGCTACCCGAAAGTATCGGGCGGTAAACCCTACTTGTCAAATGATGCGTCAAAAGCTCTTCAAACGGCTCAAACATTATCATCCAAATCGGGTGATCAATATGTATCGGCAGAAAGCATAATCAGAGCTTTGCTGCAAAATAACGACAGCGTCTCTCAAATGATGAAAGACAACGGCATGAATGATAAAAACTTGAAAGCCGTTACGGAAGAATTGCGTAAAGGCTCCAAAGCCGACAGCCAAAGTGCCGAAGACGCATACAATGCGCTTAATCGTTTTGCAATTAATATTAATGATTTGGCGGCAAAAGGCAAGTTGGATCCAATCATAGGTCGCGACGAAGAAATTCGCAGAGTGCTGCAAATTCTCTCACGCCGAACAAAAAACAATCCCATTTTGATAGGCGAACCCGGCGTGGGTAAAACTGCTATTGCCGAAGGTATCGGACACCGGATTGTAGATGGCGATGTGCCGGAAAATTTGAAGACCAAACAAATTTACTCTTTGGATATGGGCGCACTTCTGGCCGGAGCAAAATATAAAGGAGAATTTGAGGAACGCCTTAAAGCCGTTGTGAAAGAAGTAGTATCGGCTGAAGGGGAAATTATTCTTTTTATCGATGAAATCCATACTCTGGTAGGTGCAGGAAAAGGCGAAGGTGCCATGGATGCTGCAAATATACTAAAACCGGCACTTGCTCGAGGCGAACTCAAAGCCGTAGGCGCAACAACGCTTAACGAATATCAGAAATATTTTGAAAAAGACAAAGCACTTGAGCGGCGTTTTCAAAAAGTAATGATTAATGAACCGAGCAATACCGATACCATATCTATTTTGCGCGGACTCAAAGAACGCTACGAAACACATCATAAAGTTCACATTACCGATGATGCAATAATTGCAGCCACAGAACTTTCGGAGCGATACATTACCGACCGTTTTTTGCCCGACAAAGCCATTGACCTAATTGACGAAGCCGCTTCGAGCCTTAGGTTGGAAATGAATTCGGTGCCCGAAGAAATTGATGAAATACGCAGAAAAATTCAACAATTGGAGATTGAGCGTGAAGCACTTAAACGAGAAAAAAGCAAGACCAAGCTTGAGGCCATTGAAAAAGAATTGGCCAATCTGAAAGAAAGCCACGATGAGTTTATGGCCAAATGGGAATCGGAAAAAGAAGTTATCAACCAAATACAGGAAAGCAAGCAGCGTATTGAAAACCTGAAAGTAGAGGCTCAACAAGCCGAACGAAACGGCGACTACGGAAAAGTGGCCGAAATTCGTTACGGCAAAATGAAAGATGAAGAAGAGGCCATCGAAAAAGCAAAAAAAGAAGTTAATAAACTTCAGAAAGACAGTCCTTTAATTCGCGAAGAAATTATTGCGGACGACATTGCAAAAGTGGTGGCTCGAACTACCGGTATTCCGCTCAGCAAAATGCTCAAAAGCGAAAAAGAAAAATTATTAAAGTTGGAAGATGAATTACATAAACGTGTAGTAGGCCAAGAAGAAGCCATTAGCGCCGTAGCCGATTCGGTGCGCAGAAGTCGTGCCGGTTTGCAGGATCCGAACAGGCCTTTGGGCTCGTTTATTTTCCTGGGCTCTACCGGTATTGGTAAAACCGAGCTCGCTAAAGCCTTAGCTGAGTATCTGTTTGATGATGAAAACATGATGACGCGCATTGATATGTCGGAATATCAAGAACGGCATTCGGTTTCTCGTCTGGTAGGAGCGCCTCCCGGCTATGTAGGTTATGATGAAGGCGGACAGCTCACCGAAGCCGTTCGAAGAAAACCCTATTCGGTTATATTGTTGGATGAAATAGAAAAAGCGCATTCGGATGTTTTCAACATTCTCTTGCAAGTTCTGGATGACGGAAGGCTTACCGACAATAAAGGCCGTGAAGTAAACTTCAAAAACACCATCGTGATTATGACTTCTAATACAGGCTCTGACCTGATTCAGGAGAAATTCGCTAATCTTACGGACGAAAACCGTGATGAGTTGATTGAAGAAACCAATAAAGAAGTTTTTGAAATTATGAAGCGTAATTTCCGACCGGAATTCTTAAACCGTGTGGATGATATTATCACCTTTGCCCCGCTTACCAAAGATGAGCTTAAAGAAATCATCCGCCTACAGTTCAATCACATCAAGAATACGCTTTTGAAAGGAAAAGCAGATCTTGAAATTACCGAAGAAGCGGTGAACCTGATAGCCGATATGGCCTATGACCCCATGTTTGGAGCACGACCCGTAAAACGTGTACTTCAAAAGCAAGTTCTGAATGAGTTGGCAAGAGAAATTCTGGCCGAAAAAATTGTACAAAACCAAAAAATACGAATTGACAGTGAAAACAATGAATTGGTTTTTAAAAACGTACAAGCTTGAGTTAAAGAATAAGTTTGAATAAACAAAAAAGCTCGCAGAGAATTTCTGCGAGCTTTTTTATTATAATTTCAAAAAATGAACTGAATTAACCTTCAGATTGTAAACCTCCGAAATTAAACCCTAAAGTAAAACGCAGAGTATTAGCCAATGGGTTTTGGCTTCCGCCTGTGGGGAAAAGATAGGCAAAATCCAAGCTAAATACATTCAGTTTTAAACCCATTCCGGTAGTAAAATATTTTCGATTACCTTTGGTTTGATGCTCGTGAAAATAACCGGCACGAATGGCAAATAAATTATTGTACCAATACTCCAAGCCCAGAGAATACATATTTTCGTGCAACTCTTCTTCCAAACCGCCCGGTGCATCACCAAATGACTGAAACACACCTACCGGCACGGATACATCCGTTGGTTTTCCTTCGAGAATGTTCCCAACGGAATCAAGTAAAGGCGGTGTAGGTACCAATAAACGATTAATATCAAAAGCTGCCGTAATTTTATTATAGGCATCCGGCTCATAAGTAAATGCAGCACCTAAGCGCATGTTGGCCGGTAAAAATTCATAATAGGTATCACTGTAAGATATTTTAGAACCCAAATTGGAGATATTCAGGCCAAAAGAAAGATTAGCATTTTGCCCGTTTATATTCATGGGATTTGTATAATAAACGGAAATATCTCCGGCAACCGCATTACCCGGTCGAGTGGGCTCCCCACCCTGAACTGCCGTTTTTCCTGTAAGGTTAGAATGAACATAACGTAGAGCAACCGCTCCCGAAAGATTATCGGCAAGTTTTAAAGCATAAGCTGCATCTAAAGAAAATTCGTTGGGATTATGCTCTCCGACAGGTTGTCCGGAAGCATTGGTAAATTGTATACTCCCTAAAGAAAAGTACATTAATGAAAAGCCCAAAGCCTGATTATCAGAAATCTTGTAACTTCCTGAAATATTGGAAAAATTTATATCATTAACCAAGTTGCGCAGCCACGGAATGTATGAAGTATTCAATGCCAAATCTTCCTGCATAAAGGCATATTTAGCGGGGTTCCAGTGCATGGCATTCGGATCGGGGGAAGTAGCCACGCCCACATCGCCCATTGACCCTCCTCGGGCATCGGGAGCAATAAGTAAAAAGGGTACACCGGTTGTAATGGCATTTAAACTTTGTCCCAGTCGGCCCGTATTGTTAGTCTGCCCCTTGAGTAAACCGCCAAAGGCTATTAGTAGTCCTAAACTTAATAAAGTGATTTTTTTCAGCATAATATTATAATTCTGTTATTTGTTGTTTATGTATCCGATTTGTAACGGACAAAAGTCCAAAAAAATTTTATAATCGTCAAAATTAAGTTTCAACTGCCGAGACTTTGACTCTTACTTGTTTGGCTGTTGCAAAGGGCTATTGTCTGATAAACAATTTCGCAAAATACAATAAACTCGTCAAAATTTATATATCGCGTGCATTTTATTGGCTAAATAATATTTTGAGGTGCTGAAGCTTTTCCTGTGTTTCAATCATCATTATATCTCAGTGAAATATGTTACTGCTTTGTGAATGGTGAAATAATCAACGAACTATTAAAAAAATCATAACTTTCGATACAGATTATTAAATAATTGACTTAAGTTGTTTGGAAACAGACCTAATTGAGAAGAAATAAGGTTAAACAGTAGTTATACTTTTTCCTACTGAGGTTAAAGCTTTGAAAATAAGGCTTTTAAAAGACCTTATCCATTGGGTTTAACCTCAGTAAAAAAATAACACAATGATAATCAACCTTATTGACCTAATTACTTATCATTATATTTTACGATAATATATTTTTCCTGAAACTATGCATATAAAAAAGAACTATCCTTAAAACCGGCATAAAAAAAACAGCTCTGTCGTTTAAAAAATTGTCTGTATGGCCGGATTAATCCGTCCGTCTTATTTGAGTAACAATAATTTTTGATATTCCTCTTGTACATTGCCGTCGGAAGAGCGCACTTTTACACGATAAATATACGCCCCGCGTCCAATGCGTTGTCCGAAATCATCCGTTCCGTCCCAAAAAAACGGGCCGGCTCTGTAGCCTTGTGTATTTACGGTCTCACGAATGGTTTTAACCGGCCTTCCGCTTGGGGTAAACACTTGAATAAGAACATCCAAACGGTCAAATGCGCGATTGTGTTCAAAATAAAAATTTGTGGCCGTAGTAAACGGGTTTGGATAATTCAACAGATGCTTTAAAATCAGATCTTCGGTATTTATAACCACGAAATCCAGATTTTCTTTCGAAGAATTATTAAAAACGTCCCATGCCTTAAGTTCTATGCGATGTTCACCTTCCTCAATATCGAATAAATAGTGTTTCAATTGTCCGCTTTTGTAGGTATCGGTATCCGCCATATAATCTTTATTCAGAAAGTAGGTGTTTTGCAAATCATCATCCAAAACAGCAGTGATATCGTGCCCGATTGCCCCGCTTGCCGTATTTATTCCGCTTTCGTCTTCAAATTTCGCTAACAATACAGGATTGGAATCAGTGGTGCCGCCCGAAACAAAGTTTTCATCATTCATAAAGAGCTGAATTTTGGGGCCTTCAGAATCATCGGAAGTATTTTCGGATATTCCGCCTATCAAAAATGACTGATTAGAGCCTTTGGCCGTAATATACTCATCAGCAGCATAATAACTTATTTTCCCGGTATCAATGTTCAAATAAATGTCTCTCGGAACTATAAATTCAAATTCAAAACGTCCGTTTTTTACCGTCGATCGCCCTTTGAACAAAACATTTGAGCGGTCGCGATAGGTCCAAACGCCGTGGCCGTCATTATTTAAAGTATTTATTTCCTGAACTTTATCAAAAACTGTAGGATACACAAGGCCGGAAAAGTTCTCAAACAGAGCTCCGTCTTTGGTTTCCACCCTTCCGGTAAAGCTCAGCTTACTAAGTGCCTTAACGGTATCGGTAAAAAGCTCCAAAGGCTGCTCATTAATGGTTTCGGTAATAATTTCATGCTCGGCAAAACCCAAACGCATGGAAGGATCACCGAGCAAAAAGAAAATCAAATCTTTTGCCGCACCTCCGCGCTCATTTTTGGTCAAGCGTATGATATCGCCCAGTCGGATTTGGCTGCCGTCGGTGTCATACCTTTCAAATGCAAATTTGTAAAAAGCTTTCGTAAGTGCTGCATTTGAGTGTATATATGCCAAGCGAGCGGTGGTAAACATAGCTATTGCTCCGCCGCGGGGATTAAGAAAAACGCGCTCTCCGGCCGATAAAAATTTATAGTCGTCAAAACGTGTAAACTCGCAAGTAGCCGTAACAAAAAGAGGTAAATGATCAAAATTCTTCCAGCTTTCAATATCTCGAATCGTTAAAACCCGCTCGTGAGCCAAGCCTTCAACACCACCATGCCCGGTATAATTAAACAGTAGTGTTCCTTTTAACACAGCATTATTTATGTCGGTAGTTACTTCAGGATATCGCTCGCCTCCGGTGCCAATTTCCTGCTTATAAGCATCCATATAAATTTTGGAAATATTGAACCAGGGGTACAATTCATCGATATAATTTGTAAGTGTATCAGCATCTCGAATATGCGCATTGCCGTCTTCATCATCAGCCAAAAAAGTAAGCCGATTTCTCCAATTATCGAATGTTTCCGGGTTTGCATAGTGTTTAAGCTTAGCAATATAGTTGGCTGCCTGTCCGGCAGAAGACACAGGTATGCGGCCGATTCCGATATCTAATAAGCCGGTAAGAGACGAGCCGTTATCGCCCTCGCCTTCATCTAAAAGCCCAAAATAATCATCTGAAAAATAAGAAGATGTCTGTCCTACCGAATGGCTTGATTGATAGGTTAATATATAATTAGTATTAGCTGCAAAAGTTCCCGTGTTGTCATAAGAGCCGTCGCCGAATAAAAGCAGGTATTTGACGGCTTTCGTTGGGTTTTCTGCTTTATCATACAACATTTTCATAAAATTCCGAATGGCTGAAATATCCGGTGCACCGGCTGAAAATTCGTTGTACACCTTTTCGGGTATCGTAACAAAAACCTGCAAGCCTTCATCTTCTCGCATTTTCTTTATTTCCAAAGCCGATGAATAAAAAAGCGGATGACTTACAATAACCAAGTCCGTATTCGGACTAACACCGTGAAGGTTCTGGTTTTCCACAGATTCGGCAAGGGATGTGTTTAGAGTCAAGTAATCTTCAGAATCAAAGACTATAAATTCTCTGAGTTCATCGGTGGGCAGCCTGAACCGTAGTTCATCGCCACTCTGCGAGCTTTGAACACGCCGAGGCTTGACGGGGTCTGTGATATCCCAAATTTGAAGATTTGAAACGACATTGGCAAGCACAAATTCGGAAATCGTTCCGTTGCCGTAAAAATCAATATTCCTAAAAGCTATTTGTTCACCGGTCCATTCCAAACTGCGAGCGGCATTTATTTCAAGATAATCCAACCAGCCGCTCCAAGATGGAGAATCCTGCCGATAAGATAGATTAATATCAATTGCATCGTTCTGTGAGCTGTAAAATTCAAATTGTTGTTCACTTCTTCGCGCATTATAATAGCTTGCCAAAGGAGCTACCGAAATGCTTCCCGAGAAATCGCCCGCACTAAGCGAAAAATAAGACACGGAACCGGCTGCTGCTGCTACGGCAACCGACAATTTAATCGGCTTATCATTGCGCAAATTGGGAAAATCAAAACGATAATTCCGTGATAAAATAACATCAAAAATATCGCCGTAAAACCTTCTGCCGGTTTCGGCAATATTTACTTTGTCCTCATTAATGCGCTTATAATCATGAAAATAATCCACCGTATAATCCGGAGAGGCAGTCGAAAGTTGCGCATTCTGAATCATATTTCCGGAGCCGGAATTATAATCGGAGCTGAAATAATAATAAACACCGTCTGAATACAAATGATCGCGATGCCTAAAGGCTTTATCGGTTTCGGAAAAATCCCATTGGTCGGGACCTTTGGCATAAAAAATAATGGAGTTTCCGCTGTGCAAAATATCGTTTTCAAGCAAATCATCGGGCGCAGATCCGTCATTTCGCATCGACAGCATTCCGGCGTCATTGCCGAAAACGCGCACATCTTCCGGCCGATTGATGCCCATTTCCCGTAATTGGTCATAACTCATACGGTAAACACCGCTCTTTGTTATTTTTATCCGGTACCAATCGCCGGTTGCCAAAACAGAATTTTCGGCATAAATCTTTCGCGACTTATCAGCTCTTCCCTCTTTTAAGCCTTTGTAAGATATATCACAAGAAATTATTTTTTCAAAACCTCCGCTCTCAGTTTTTCTGAAAGGAATCAGTTGAATAAACAACTTTTGTTTACCTCTTGATTTCTTAACTTCCGATTGTAGCTCAAAATCCTTTGAAAAGCCGCCTTTGTGTTCTTTAAGCACTCGGTTTTCAGATTTATTGCATTTTTCATATCGTATATTTTTGACAACAAAATCAAAATCGGAATACCTGTTGCCGCCGGCTAAATCAATAAGTTTGGTATAGACAGGGATTTGCAAATATTCACCGATGTAATCAGCGCCGTAGAACCGAAGTGCTTCATTCCTGAAATCTTCATTTTCAATTACAATATTTTCAGTCCATTGCAGTTTTACAGATAAGTTTTGCCCGAATGAATTTGTGGAAATTAACAAACCGGCAACAATTACAAATAATACTTTAAAACCGTGCATAATAATCAAGTTTCCGTAAATATATACCCAAATACTTTCCAAAAAAAAAGTTGGAGATGCAAAACTATCATTAAACGGTTTTTTTTAAGTGTGATTATACTCTTTTTTATAAATAATTTCAGTCTCGGACAAAGCTTTATGCTCAGTTCGCCTTTATCAGAGCCGCTGCTGAGCAATCCGGCATTCAGCGGAGCTTATGATTGCAAGCAAATAAGGCTTAATTATAAAAAACAGCTAAACTACGATTTCAGCAGTTTTTCATACAACGGAAAAATTGAAAAATACAAAAGTTCAGCATCTGTTCTTTTAACAAACTTAATTGAAGGAAAAAGTATTAACACGCTAAATATCAAAGGTATATTTTCCAAAGAAGTACAGATTAACAAGAGAAACATTATATATTTTGCTTTTGAAGCAGCTTATTTTCAGCAACATATATTTACCGATAATCTTATTTTTCGGCACATGGCAGACCCTATGAATCAGGCTTATACCGATGCGGCTTATTTGTATAACTTTGAGCCGGTATATCGTCATGACTTTGCAGCAGGCCTACTCTACTTCAGGCCTGATCTGCGTACGGGTATTTCCTTACAAAACATTTCTGCATTTTATCATCCGGATGAAAAACTTTCGATACAACCTACGGTTAATTTTCACTTTGGCAAAAGCTTTCGCCTGAATCAAACAAAAAAAGAAGTTCTGAAAAAAATTATTATTCCGGAGGTTTTCATACAATACAAGCCAAACAACTTACGTTTTGCTTATGGAGCATCAATATATACAGACCATGTCAGAGGCAGTTTTTTTATTAAACAAAGTATCAAAGGACAATCATACAGTCCGGCAGCTAACATTCAAGTGCATTACGGTGCATTCGCTTTTGGCTACGGGTATGAGATTATGTTGAATAAATACATGCTGAAACCTGTAAGCAGTCATTCAGCATTACTTGTATATAATTTTGGGTGTACCGATAAAAGAAATGAAAAAAATACAATATTTTGTAAGGCTTTTTAGTTATATTTGTAAATTGAAATTGAAATAAAATAGCTTATATTATGAAAATGAGACAAATTTTGGCTCTTGCCGTTGTTGTATCAACAGCCTTTTTCTTAAGTTCCTGCGGCGGTGATCGCGGAGTAGGACTTGGTAATGTATCCAATACAACCGGTTGGGCATACAACAGCCCCGAAAACGGAGGTTTTGAAGTGGCTCCCTATCAAGAACAAAGAACAGGCCCCGGTTTGGTACTAATTGAGGGCGGCGCTTTCCAAATGGGAAGAGTCGAACAAGACCTTATGTACACTTGGAATAATACTCCGACCAGAGTTACCGTTCCTTCATTCTACATGGATCAAACTGAAATCAGAAATGTAGATTACAGAGAATACACGCACTGGTTGCGCAGAGTATTTACCGATATGCCGCATGTATATCAAGATGCACTACCGGACACTTTGGTTTGGAGACGCCCGCTTGCATACAACGAGCCTTATGTTGAATATTATTTCAGGCATCCGGCTTACCATAATTATCCGGTTGTAGGCGTTAACTGGAAACAAGCCAGTGATTACTGCCTTTGGAGAAGTGACCGGGTAAACGAACAAATTCTTGTGGAAGAAGGCATTTTAGACCACAACCCCGCTGACCAAGCCGGTGAACGAAATTTCAATACGGAAGCATATTACGCCGGATTCTATGAAGGCCAAGTAAGACAAAACCTTCCCAAGCTTGACGGAGAAGGCGAACGCCCCGTTAGAATGGAAGACGGTATTCTTTTGCCAAAATACAGACTTCCCACAGAAGCAGAATGGGAATATGCTGCTCTGGCACTCAGAGGAAACTCAGAAACCTCGCCCGAACGCATCTGGTCTCATAAACTATATCCGTGGAACGGACACTATTTAAGAAACGACACCAAAAGAAATCTTGGGGAATTCAGAGCTAACTTCAAACGCGGAAGAGGCGACCTTATGGGGGTAGCCGGAGCTCTCAACGATAATGCCGCAATTACTGCACCGGTAGATTCTTATTGGCCAAACGACTTTGGTTTATACTGTATGGCCGGAAATGTAAACGAATGGGTAGCCGACGTTTACAGACCTATGACTCATCAAGATGCATCCGACTTCAGGCCGTTCAGAGGTAATGTATTTACCGTACTCGCCACCGACGATGACGGCAACTATTTAGAGCCCGACAGCCTCGGACACATGCGCAGAAGGCCTATGACGGAAGAAGAAAATGTTCACAGACATAACTACAGAACATCATACAACATCAACTACAAAGACGGTGATATTCAATCCAGCGTAGTAGATGACTGGAATGCAGAGCCCACTGAAAATTCTGATAAAATGTACATTCAAGGTGATGAAAATGGTAAAGACATGCGTTCTTTAGTATCAGATCATACCCGTGTATATAAAGGCGGCGGTTGGAGAGACAGAGCTTACTGGTTAGTAGCCGGAACGCGACGTTTTCTTGACGAGAACGAAGCCAGAGATGATTTGGGTTTCCGCTGTGCCATGATTCGAGTGGGCAGCAACGCCGGAAACTAATAAAGACATATTAAAAATATTATGCCCCGCTTTTCAATTTGCGGGGCTTTTTTTATGAAAAGACATGACAATTAGCGAATTATATCATAAGATTCCGGATCCGAAAAAAATCACGACAGATTCACGCAATCTAAAAGAAGGTGATATTTTCTGGGCACTTAAAGGCGAAAAATTCGACGGAAATTTATTCGCCGATCAAGCCATAGAAAACGGGGCTGCCTTAGTAATATCCGATTCTAAAAAAAACGCCGGAAAATCCAAGCTAATTATTGTAGAAGATACCCTTGAAGCACTTCAACAGTTTGCACGCCGCCACCGCCGAGAACTAAAAATCCCGGTATTGGCAATAACCGGAAGCAACGGCAAAACCACTACCAAAGAACTTATCGCTTCCATTCTAAAAAAGAAATACAGAACAGTAGCTACGCAAGGAAATTTAAACAATCACATCGGTGTACCCTTAACACTTCTTTCGTTTGACAAAAACACGGAATTTGGTATTGTGGAAATGGGTGCCAACCACGAGGGAGAAATCAAACACTTATGTGAAATAGCAGAACCCGATTACGGGCTGATTACCAATATCGGGAAAGCGCATTTGGAAGGCTTTGGTTCTTACGAAGGTGTAATTCGAGCTAAAACTGAGTTATACAGTTATTTAAGAACAAAACAAATTTTTGTAAATGCCGACAACCCGCTATTAACGAAACACGCGAAAAATATTCAAACCATTAGCTACGGTACCGACCCAAAAGTTGATGTGCGCGGAACAATAGTTTCCGATAATCCGTTTATAAAAACAGCCATTACAAAACCTAAAGAATTTACAGTAAACACGAAGCTCACCGGCAGATACAATTTTGAAAACATTATGGCTGCCGTGGCAATAGGTTTAAAGTTTGACCTTCCCGAAAACCTTATTTCTGAAGCACTGAGCGAATATCAGCCAAAAAACAATCGCTCACAAATTTTCAATATCAAAAATTCTCAAATAATTTTGGATGCCTATAATGCCAACCCCTCAAGTATCCGAGCCGCTACGGAAAACTTATTCGCAGGCAGTAAACAGCATGCAGTATTATTTCTCGGAGACATGTTTGAACTCGGACAATACAGCCAAGCTGAGCACAAAGCAGTTATTCTGGATCTAACAGAAAAAGCAAAACATTTTCCCGACAAAAAAGTGCAGGTATTTCTCACCGGTACAGCATTTAACCAAGCTATAGAAAGCTGCAAGTCGGTATCAAGACCAAAAAACATTAACTTCTTTAAGTTTGAAAACAAACAGGAAATCTGCGACTACCTAAAACAGCTAAATTTTAAAAATGCACAAATCCTCATAAAAGGTTCACGCGGTATGGCAATGGAAGAGATTTTGCCCTGCATTGAAACCCAAATTCTGTAATGCAACACTTTTAATCCAAAAACGCTCTTTAAATAAAAAATCCGTATCCAATGAGAAAACTTATACTCTATTTTATACTTTGTTTGTCATGGTCTGCTGCTTGGGCACAAGAAAACATCATTCAATTCAAACTTGAATCAAAAAGCGAACTGACTAAAATTTCCGAACTCGTTTCAATTGACAACTATGAGAACGGGATCGTAACCGCCTATGCAAATGCCGAACAACTGGAGCAATTCAAAAAATTGGCATATCAATTTGAAATATTACCACACCCTTCGGCCGGCAAGACGATTACAATGGCTACGACAACTGCAGAAATGGCTGATTGGGATCGATATCCTACTTATGATGTCTATTTGGAAATGATGAATCAATTTGAAACCGACTTTCCCGACTTATGTCAGACAGTTAATATCGGAACATCGGTAAACGATCGAGAATTATTGGCTGTAAAAATTTCCGACAATGTAGCCACTCACGAAGCCGAACCCGAGTTTTTCTATACAAGTACCATGCACGGCGATGAAACAACCGGATTTGTACTGTTGTTGCGCTTGGCAGATTGGTTACTTTCCAACTACGAAACGGATGAGCGGGCAGCATATATAGTTGATAATTTTGAGCTATATATCAATCCAAATGCAAATCCGGACGGGACATACAGAAACGACAACAATACAATTTCCGATGCCTTGCGTTACAATGCAAACAATGTGGATATAAACCGAGATTTTCCCGATCCGCGTATTGGTTCAAACTCTCCTTACCAAGCCGAAACACAAGCCATGATGGCTTTTGCCGAGAACAGAAACTTTGTGGTTTCAGCTAATTTTCACGGAGGCATTGAATTAGCAAACTACCCGTGGGATACATGGACAGAAGGCAGCCCCGATTATCATCCGCATGCCGACAGCGATTGGTGGCAAAAAGTTGCCGGCGACTACAGAGATTCTGCCCAAGGCAACAGCCCCGCGGGCTATTTTGATGATTACGGCAACGGACTTACCAACGGAGGCGATTGGTACGTAATAACCGGCGGGCGTCAGGATTATATGAATTATTTCCGGCATTGCCGAGAGTTGACTTTAGAAATCTCCGGCCCAAAATTACCGGCTTCCGATGAACTTCCTAATTATTGGAATTATAACTTTGAGGCCATGCTCAACTATATCAAAACTGCTGCCTTTGGTTTTTACGGAACCGTTAGCAATACAAGCGGCGATCCTTTGGATGCAAAAATTGAAATACTTTCGCACGACCAAGATAACTCTTGGGTACTGACCGATTCGGAACACGGTGATTATTACCGCCCCATAGCTCCCGGAATTTACGACGTTCAATTCTCATCCGAAGGCTATGTTTCTCAAAATCACAGCATAGATGTAGCTTCATGGGAAAGCATAAGCGAAAATAATGTAATATTGGAAACTTCCACAAATGTGAATACGCCAACCGTAGAATACTTTCCGACTGTCAGCCCCAATCCCGCTAAAGATTTCTTTACAATAGCATTTTCCAAGTCTTCAGCCACTCCTTCGGTTCAGCTTTTAGATATAACCGGCCGACCCGTTCAGAAAAATATCCCGATTAATGAAGCCGTACCGATAAAAGCTTTACCGGCGGGATATTATATCATTGTTGTAAAAACCGTCCAACAGGTTTTCACAAAAAAACTAATTATCCGATAAGTCAATACAAATGGCAAAAGAAGAAGTTTGTAAAAATAATATTCAGCCTCAATTATAAACTAAATGTTGCTTCGCAATAATTGAATAAATGTATTAAGCAACATTTTTTTGAATGAAATGAATAACATATTTTAGCGGCTTGATTTTGAAACATCACTCACAAAACTCATAATTATGTCTGAAAAGGATACCATTAAAGGCGGAGAATTTATTATCCGCAAAACAAGCCCGGAAGAAATATTCATACCGGAAGAGTTTGACGAAGACCAAAAAATGGTGGCTCAAACTTGCAAAGATTTCCTAAAAACAGAAGTACTTCCCAATATTGACAAATTAGACAAGCACGAAGAAGGCTTGATGGCTGAAATATTAAAAAAAGCCGGCGAGTACGGCTTGCTTGGAACATCCATACCTGAAGAATATGAAGGTTTTGGCTTGGATTTTACAAGCTCAATGCTCGTTGCCGACATACTCGGTGCGGGTTATTCTTTTTCGGTTGCTTTCTCTGCCGATACCGGTATTGGAACACTTCCCATAATGTATTACGGAAATGAAGATCAAAAACAAAAATATTTGCCTAAACTTGCTTCCGGAGAATATCTTGGAGCATACTGCTTAACGGAACCGGGCGCAGGCTCCGATGCCAATTCCGGAAAAACAAAAGCCGTTCTCAATGAAGCCGGCACACATTATATATTGAACGGTTCTAAAATGTGGATTACCAACGGAGGTTTTGCCGATATTTTCACCGTATTTGCCAAAATAGATAACGACCGTGCCTTAAGTGCTTTCATTGTGGAACGCGATTACCCGGGCATAACATTCAATCCGGAAGAAGAAAAAATGGGTATCAAAGGCTCATCTACCGTGCAGATTTTCTTTAAAGATTGTGAAGTACCGGTTGAAAACATGCTCGGAAAACAAGGTGAAGGCTTCCGCATTGCATTAAATATTCTTAATCTCGGAAGAATAAAACTCGGAGCCAATGTGATAGGCGCAGCCAAAACAGCCATTGACCAAAGCGTACAATATGCCAATGAACGCAAACAGTTTAAAACACTCATTTCTCAGTTCGGTGCCATAAAATACAAAATGGCTCGCCAAGTAGTGAAAGCATTTGCTAATGAAAGTGCCGTTTACCGCATGAGTAAAGATGTGGATAAAGCCGTAAAACGTAATATTACCGCCGGCATGGACAAAGGCAAAGCAAATGTGGAAGCACAAAGAGAATTTGCCATTGAAGCAGCGCTTATTAAAGTCTTCGGTTCGGAAATGCTGGACTATGTGGTGGACGAAGGCGTGCAAATTCACGGCGGTATGGGTTATTCTTCAGAAACTCCCATTGAAAGGGGGTATCGCGATTCGCGTATTAACCGAATTTTTGAAGGCACCAATGAAATCAACCGAAATGTGGTTGGAGACACCTTAATAAAAAAAGGCCAACGCAAAGAAGTTCCTTTCTTTGGAAAAGCAGAAGAACTAACAGCCAATCTTGATAAGCTGCCCAACAAACCTGACTTTGGCGATAACTATTTTGAAAATTCTCAAACCGTTACCGAAAACTTCAAAGCACTCTTCATGCTTCTGGCTGATGCTGCCGCCAAAAAATTTGGCCGTAAACTCAGCCGAGAGCAGGAGATAATTTTTGACCTGGCCGATATTATCACCGAAGCTTATGTCGCAGAATCACTCATTTTGCGCGTAAAAAAATTAGAATCATTCAAGAATGAAAAACAATTCGCTGTTTATAAAGATATTTTGAATGTATTCTTGTTTGACTCAGCCAATATAGTGCGCCGACAAGCCACCGAAGCCGTTTTCTCGTTTGTGGATGAAGCCGAACATGATAAATACATGAATGCCGTGCAATATTACACAACGCTGAAACCCTTTAACGTAAAGGAAAGCAGCCAAAATATTGCCGACAAGCTGATTGATGACAATCGGTATATGTTCTAATTGAAATTTCGCAGCATAATTTTTATTGAATATCCGCATTTACCCCTATTTTTGTATCCACTCAATAAATAATGCT
>CAYYQW010000043.1:0-33180 GCA_964472505.1 uncultured Bacteroidaceae bacterium
GCATTTTGCACCGATACGGCTTACCATGATCCAATTGCAGAAAGCATAAGAAATGTTGATTTGTTGTACCATGAAGCAACATTCAGCGAAACAGATAAAGAATTGGCCGCCAAAACTCAGCACAGTACTTCAGTTGATGCAGCTCGTACGGCAAAAAATGCCGGAGCCGGAAAATTATTAGTCGGGCATATCTCAAATCGCTATCCTGACGCTCAAATTATAGTAGATGAAGCAAAAACAATATTTGAAAATACATTTGAAGCCAAGGACAATTCACAACATATTGTAAAACTTACAAGAGAAGAAAAACATACAAAATTATAGCTCGAAACTACATACAAATTTCCCGATAAAATATAAGCACATGAAAAAGCAAAACCGACGCTTCCCCACCCTTACCGTAATTTTTATTACACTTATCTTTACAACATTTGCCTGTTCCGAAAGTGTTAAATCCAATGCTGAAAATACTAAGCAAGAAATAACATACATATTGGTATCCAAAGATCCGAATGCTTCGTTTACAAAATGGCTGCAAACATACAGCACAGAAGAAGACAGCATAATTTATACAGACATGTACGCGGCACATTCTAAAGACTCTTTTGATTATTGGCTGCCAAAAGCCAACGGAATAATTATAGCCGGCGGCGAAGACATAAACCCGGCACTTTACGGACAAGCCGAAGCTATTGAGCGCTGCGGCACCATTGACAAAAAAAGAGACAGTTTGGAATTACTGATGATTGATTATGCCTATAAAAACAAAATTCCTTTGCTGGCAGTTTGCAGAGGGCACCAGTTGCTGAATGTGGCTTTTGGCGGTACACTTATTGTGGACATTCCGGAAGATTTTGGCAGCAAAACAATGCATCGTAACAATGGCAGCACACAGCACAGAGTAACAATAAAAATGAGCAGCCGTTTGTTTGACTATACCCAAACCGAAAATGCCGTTGTTTACAGCAATCATCATCAAGCTGTCAGCCGAACGGCGGAGGGCTTCACAGTCAGCTCTCATGCCCCTGACGGTATTGCGGAAAGCATTGAATTAACGGACTTTACTAAACATCCTTTTATATTAGGGGTCCAGTGGCATCCGGAAGCAATGGATTACGAACATTCGCTTTCGAAAAAAATCGGTATAAAATTTTTGAAAGTTATTCGAGAGCAAAAAGCCGATTAATAAAAACTGAATCAGCTGTATATTTCTTTTTTTGCAGCTTTTAGCGTATTTCCAAGCAAAGACACAATTGTCATGGGTCCCACGCCGCCGGGAACCGGGGTAATGTATAAGCACTTTGGCGCAACTTCGTCAAACTTGACATCGCCCTTAAGTTTCCATCCGGATTTTGTTTTATCGGATTTTACTCGACTTATTCCCACATCAATAACCACAGCACCTTCTTTTACCATATCGGCCGTTACAAACTCGGTTTGTCCCAATGCCACAATGAGGATATCGGCTCGGCGAGTTTCTTCCGCAAGGTTTTTCGTGCGGCTGTGGCATACCGTAACCGTAGCGTTACCGGGATAAGCTTTTTGCATCATAAGCGAAGCCACGGGCTTGCCCACAATATTACTTCTGCCCAGAACTACACAGTGTTTTCCGGAAGTTTCTATCTCATAGCGTTTCAGCATTTCCAAAATGCCGAAAGGTGTTGCCGAGACATAAGTAGGCAAACCAATAGACATTCTTCCTACATTAACGGGATGAAAACCGTCCACATCTTTTTCAGGCGAAATATTTTCTATAATTTTTTCTTCTGAAATATGTTCAGGAACCGGTAGTTGAACAATAAGCCCGTCAATGTCATTATCTGCATTAACCTCGGTAATTTTGCTTATCAACTCAGCTTCGCTGATATTTTCGGAAAATCGAAACAAGCTCGATTTTATACCGGCTTGTTTGCAAGCCTTTACTTTATGATTCACATAGGTTTCGCTTGCTCCGTCGGATCCTACTAAAATAGCTGCCAAATGCGGCTGTTTATTACCGCCTTCAATAAATTGTTTTACTTCTTCGGCAATTTCTTCTTTTATGGTTGCGGATAAAGCTTTGCCATCCAATAATTGATACATGATGAAATTTTTATCTGTTGAACAAAAAATCCGGGCTTGTACTTTGCAATACAAGCCCTGTTATTACTTAAACACGCAAGTTTAGAGCTGATCTATTTTTTTGCTGATTTGGCTTTGCGTTTTGCTCTTACTTTCTTTTCTAAAGTTCTTACACATTCACGCTGCGGAATAATTACGGAAACGCCTTCATATTCCACTTCTTGGCGAATGATATTTACAGCCTCTTCATGATTCTTGTTAATGGGGTTAAAGCTTCTGATATGCTCCTCCTCCACGCCTAAGCCAAGGCAAATATCAAACAGTCGTCCTTCGGCATGAGATTTTTGTCCGCCGGTCATACCGGTCGTTGAGTTATCTGATATAATAACCGTAACCGGGGTTTTATCAATAACACAATCCAATAAACCGGTCATGCCGGAGTGAGTGAATGTAGAATCTCCAATGAAAGCAACGGTGTGTTTCAATCCGGCATCGGCGGCTCCTTTGGCCATGGTTACGGATGCGCCCATATCCACACAACTGTTAATGGCATTAAGCGGCGGCAATGCAGCCAAAGTATAGCATCCGATATCCGAGAAAACTCTTCCGGCGCCTTTGTCGGCCATAACTTCATTAAGGGCTTTGAAAACATCGGTATGGCCACAGCCGGGACATAATGCCGGCGGCCGGTTAGTTACAATATCCGAAACGCTTTCATCAAATTTTTCTTTAATACCGAAAGCGTAAGCTACTTCATCGGGGTTTAACTCTCCGGTTCTTAGAACCGTTCCGTCTAATTTACCTCGTATTTTATCGTTGCCGAGTATTCCTCGCAGCTGTTTTTCGATAAACGGATAGCCGTCTTCAAATATATAAAGTGTTTCGCAGTTGTTGTAGATTTTTTTAACCATATCGGCCGGCAAAGGATATTGGCCCACACGCAGAATCGAATACTTCAAATCATCTCCAAATACCTCATCCACATAATTATTGGCAATACCGGCTGCTATAATACCTTTAGACTTGTCGGAGCCTTCGGTATATTTGTTAAATTCTGACTTCCCTGCTTCGTCCTCAAAAGCGGCTTGCATATTCACTAATTTCGAATAACTTTTGCGTGCTATGGAGGGTAATAACACAAACTGCCGCGGGTCTTGGGGCAAGCTTCCTTTATTTTGCTCCTTCTTTGTTTTTAAAGCAATATCTGCTCTGGAATGCGCTATTCGGGTTGTAATTCTGATCATTACGGGTATTTTGTATTTTTCGGAAAGTTCAAACCCGTTATATACCATATCATAGGCTTCCTGCTGATTACGCGGCTCCATGATGGGTATCATGGCAAAATCGCCGTAGAATCTGCTGTCCTGCTCATTCTGAGAAGAGTGCATTGAAGGATCATCGGCTACTACGATAATGAGTCCGCCGTTGGTTCCCGTAATGGCTGAATTAACAAATGCATCAGCTGCCACATTTAAGCCCACATGCTTCATGCAGACCATGGTACGCTTACCTGCATACGACATACCGAGTGCGCCTTCCATGGCAGTTTTTTCATTGGCTGCCCAGCTGCTGCGAACACCATGCTCGGCAGCTTCTTTGCTGCGCTGTATATATTCCGTAATTTCGGTTGAGGGAGTTCCGGGATAAGCATAAACGCCCGATAATCCGGCGTCCAAAGCTGCTTGTCCAATGGCTTCGTCTCCCAACAATAACATCTTTTGCATATTATTTTGTTTTAATATTTTTAGAGTGATTTTCGCAAATTTACCAAAAAAATACGTATTTATTCAAAAAGATACATTTCCGGCATCTGTTTTACAATAGCAAAAATATACGAATATTGATTCTCCATATTTACAAATACCTTAAAACCAATAAAAGCTAAGTAAATTTATACTTCACTCACCGGAAAAATTCCGGTTTGCCCGGAATACCGGAAATAAAAATTTGCATGCTTTACAGTAGAATATATTTCACTCCGGCATGTAATACATATTTTACAAAAAACATGATTTTATATAAAAAAACCGGAATTTTTACTTAAATATATTTCATTTATAACAAAATTTCATACATTTACCCAAAATCAATGTACAATGAGGAAAATTCAGCTTACATTTTTAATGGTAACGGTATTTGTTCTGTCAGGATATTCTCAAGTGGACAAGCTCCCGGAGTTGGAAAAAAAGATTGAGCAACTAAGCGGCGAAGATGAAATTAAAGCCTTGCATATTTTGTCGGAGGGTTATTTAAACTATGAACCCAACAAATCCGTATTATACGGGGAAATTGCACTGAAGAAAGCTTCTTCTGCAGACATTTCGAATGAGCTGCACACGGATATTATCAACACACTGGCAGCCGGCTATTATAATGCAGAACGCTACAATAAAGCGCTGGATCTTTACCAAGGGCTTTTAGAATCCCGAAGCGATTCAACGATACAAGAAAATGAAACAGCTGCCATAGAATTCAACATGGCCGCGTGCTATAAGCAAATGGGTAAATTTGCCGAAGCAGAAAAATACTACAAACAAAGTTTGGCCGATGCCCAAAAAGTAAATAATACAGAATACCTTTCGCTGAATTATAAAGCCTTATACGATTTAAAGCGCAAGCGCAGACGATATTTCGAAGCAGCTGAATATCTGGAACAATATGTAAATATCAAGGAAGCATTATTCAGCAGTTCCGGCACAAACAAAGAACTGATTCTGTACAGCCAAGATGATCTAACAAAAAAAGAAAAATATCCGGAGCTTTCCGACAGCGAGCAATACACGGAAGAAAAACTGCAAGACTTAAAAGCATTTTTTCAAAAAGAAATAAAAACTCAGGAGGAAAAACTCTTGGCCGCAGAAACGGCTTTGCAAAACGCACGAAAAGCAACCGACCGAAAAGTAAATACATTGCTGACTTTAAGTACCATCGGTTTTTTTGCTGCATTAATATGGATTGCTGTAATATACAGAAGGAAACGGATTGCTCGTGACTTATTGGAACTTCAAAAATTTGAAATTGAGAAACAGGCCGAGATGCTTCGCGAAAAAAACTCAAAACTAAAAGAAAGTATTGATTACGCCCGAAAGATACAAGATTCGATTTTGATGCCTCAAGATGAGCTTTTGAAATATTTACCGGAAGCATTCATATATTATCAGCCGAAAGATATTGTGAGCGGTGATTTTTATTGGTTCTCAAAAGTAGATGACGAACTGGTACTTGCGGCCATAGATTGTACGGGACACGGAATTCCCGGTGCTTTTATGAGCATGATTGGTTTTACCTTGCTAAATGAAATTGTGAATGAAAAAAGAATCACTAAACCGGATAATATCTTAAAGCATTTGCACCTCGGAGTGTTAGCAGCCTTACAACAAACAGAAAACACCAAAGCTGCCGATAACGGCATGGACATGTCATTATGCACCATAAACCCGCGCATTAAACGCTTTAGGTTTGCCGGCGCAAAAAATCATTTGTATGTCATGCAGGGAAATAAGCTTAAAGTACTCAAAGCTAATCATCATTCTGTTGGCGGGCGTCCTTTGCGAATGGATGCCGAAGTGGAGTTTTCCTCTTACGATTTTATGTATGATGACCAAACCAGTATATACATGATGTCCGACGGGTATATTGACCAATTTGGCGGCAAAGAAAACCGAAAGTTTAATTCGGACCGATTTAAGGAAATGCTGATGGAAAACCGTTCACTTCCCATGCCCAAACAAAAAGAAATTATGCAACAACGCTTTGACGAATGGCGAGGCGACAAAGAGCAGGTAGATGATATATTGGTAATGGGTGTAAAACTGTAAAATCAATCAGACAGCAAATTTTTTATCGGTTGGTTTGAGTTCGAAGGGCAGATATGATATACTTTTGAGCTCTTCTCCCCGTTCTTTCATTATTTCATCTTCTTCATAGTATTCCCAGACTACTTTTACTTTAGCTCCTTTTTCCTGAATTTCCTCCAATTCTACAATCAGGCGTGTAAGCATGCGTGCCGTTGATGAGTTATAGTAGTCCAATCTGAAGTGAAATTCTGTATTCTCGTTTGGTTTATCCACATAGTTTTGAACCCAATCAAGAATCGGTTCGAAGAATTTATTACCATCTTCCGGGAGCACCCGCCCATAAATCATAAACTCGTCATTCTCGGGATCTAAAATAACGCCGGGTAAATCTTCTTCGGGTTGTAATATAAACTTTTTTAACATATATATTGCTTATATATTCTTTTTATTAATCACGATTTTTATACGATTTTAATTCAAAAGGAACCGACACAATATCCTGAAAGTCCGTTCCGTTTTCCATCATAACCTCATCTGTCTCTTCGTAGAGCCAAGTTATTTTAACTACTTTACCGTCTTTACCTATCATATCAAAAACATTGATAATACTTACCAGTTTTCGTACCGAAGCGGAATTATAATATTCCAGATTAATCTCAAGATGTGTTTCCGGATTGGGCGATTGACGATAACGCCGCAAATACTTAATGATAGGGTCATAGAATTCTTTGGCATCCTCGGGTAAGGATTTTCCGAATATCCTGAAAGTATTTTCAGTGGGCTTAAAAATTATCCCGGGTGTGTCACTTTTTGGTGCTAATACTAAGTCTGTCATACAAAAAGATATATCAAATTATTGAAAAATTAAACATCAAAATCCTCGCCGGGGTATTCTTCGATATCAAATTCTATTTTACTTACGGCAGCAATTTCTTCCCCGCGTTCTCGCGACATATCATCGCCATCTTCATAAAGCCATTTTATTTGAACCTCTTTCCCGGCTTTTTGAATATCTTCCAACAAGATTATCAGTTTCATAACCTGCCTGGCAGAAGATGAATTAAAGTATTCTAAATCAAATTCAAACTGAGTTTGATCATTGGGGTTTTCAATATATTTTTCAAGCCAATTATAAACCGGCATATAAAATCTACCGGGATCTTCTACAAGCGAACGTCCGGCAATTCGGAAGGTGTTTTCATCTTTATTAAGAGTAACTTCCGGGCTTACTTTTGTTTTTTCAATAAAAAGGGGATCCATAGAATTAGAATTTTACGGTCAATGTAAAAAAAGAATATTCATCGGTAACCGGAAAAAATTCATATTCGATATTTTCTTCCGTTTCGCGAGCTAAATCAATCAAACCAAGTCCGGCGCTTCCTTTGTCATCGTTCCGTCCTTCTCGCAAATATTTCCGATACAAATTGTTAAGCTGTTCTTGCGACATGCCGTTAACTAAATCCAATTGGCGCTTTAAGTCCTCAATCTTTTCTACAGCTATATAGTTTCCGGTACCTATGTTGAATTGATTATTTTTTAAGCCGATTAAAAAAACGCCTTTACGCTCACCGTCAATTTTGTAGGAATGTTTACTTATATTCTGTAAAATTTCCACTAAAAAATGATATACCTTTTTTTGGAGGCGCAATTGCATATTTTGCATGTTGTCTTCTACCATCTTAAGCATGGGCGCTACGGCTTCGTGCGAGTAATTCCCTATATGCATCAGCAGAATGGATTCATCGGCTATGGTTCGCCAAATTTTCTTGGCGTCTTCAATTTCTACTTTAGAGATTTCTTGCTCGGCATCTTTTTGGCTCAGATGAATCTGCATGAAAAACATGGATTTTTCATCGCTCACCTTATGAAAGATATACGGTAATTCCTGCTTTGACTTGCGCACCATTTCAATAAAACCTAAACCTGCTCCGCCTTGCTTGCTTATTTTCCGGTTCATAAGTACCTCTCGGTAGAGTTGATTCAACTCTTTTTTGTCTAAAGAATTCACTTTATCCAAACGTTCTTTAAGCGAAGGAACTTTGTCGTTGCCCACTAAGTTAGCAGATATTATATAAAAAGAATCGCCTAAATTTCGTGTCATAAAATAATCGGAATATTCTTCCGGCTCGGGCATTTTTTTATCGCTGTCGGCATAGCGGGCTATGTTCTGAAAACTCTCAATCATCAAAAATGAAAGCTTATTTCTTAACTTTGAGTGCTCTTCCTCTAAATTGTTTTTAAAAAGATTGGTAGCCATTGCCAAAACGCTGTTTGAAAAACTCCCGCGATAAGAAAAGGCAATGTTATCATCTTTTAAAATTTGAAAAAAGTCATGTATGGTTTGATTTGTCATAGATTGAGGATTGAGTTCCGAATTGTAAATATATAAATTTTCCTCTTAAACCGAAAAATTTTCATTTGTTATTTTAAATTATTCTAAAACTTGATAACAGCATTCGTTAAGATAACTTATTAATTATTAGAATTTTAAACAAAAAAAATAGTATCCGCTACGGCTTTTTCTAAACTCTCAAATTTAAAGCATTTTTCTTAATAAAACAATATTCTCTGTATGATGTGTTTGCGGGAACATATCCACCGGTTGCACCAACTCGCTTTTATAGTCTGAGCTCAGCAGCTGTATATCACGCGCTTGTGTTGCCGGATTACAACTTACATACACAATTTTTTCGGGCGCAGCTTTCAGCAGAGCTTTTATTACATCTTTATGCATACCGGCTCGGGGCGGGTCCAAAACCACAACATCCGGACTACCTTCTTTTTTGAATAAGCTTTCGGTAAAAACATCCTTCATATCGCCGGCATAGAAAACTGTATTCTGAATTCCGTTAATTTCTGAATTAACTCGGGAGTCCTGAACCGCTTCTTCAACATACTCTATTCCCACAACTTTTTTGGCATCGGATGCCAGAAAAACGGCAATGGTTCCGGTTCCGGTATATAAGTCATAAACCAATTCATTGTCCGATAAATCGGCAAATTCATGTACCTTTTTATACAATTCATAAGCCTGCTGCGGATTGGTCTGATAAAAAGACTTCGGCCCGACTTTAAATTTCAAATCGCCCATTTGTTCTGTAATGTAATCTTTACCGGCATACAAAATCGGAGTCAAATCTCCAATGGAGTCATTTTTCTTAGGATTTACGACATACATTAAAGAGCTTATTTCGGGGAATCTCTCTTTCAGATAATCCAAAATGTCTGTAATTTTTTCTTGGTCGTCTTCAAAAACTACCAATATTACCATCAATTCGCCGGTAAGGCTTGTACGAATAATTAAATTACGCAGAAAACCTGTGCCTTCACGCAAGAAGAAAAATTTGTAATTTTGTTTGTCGGCAAATTGCTTTACGGCATTCCGTATGGCATTAGAAGGATCCGGTTGCAGATAACATTTATCAACATCCAGAACTTTATCAAATCGGCCCGGTATATGAAAACCAAGCCCGTTAAAGCTTGTAATCTCATCGCGGCTGTCTGCCTCTTCCTGCAACAGCCAACGCCGATCGGTGAATGTAAACTCCAATTTGTTACGATAAAAAGTTTCTTGGCCGGAAGCTAAAATAGGCAACATTTCCGGCAAATCAATTTGTCCGATTCGCTCTAACTGCTCACGAATTTGCTTTTCTTTATATTTCAGTTGCAAATTGTAGGGTAACATTTGCCGAGTACAACCCCCGCATAAATCAAAGTGCGTACAAAAAGCTTCCCGGCGATCTTCCGAATATTTGTGAAAATGAGTGGGGTAACCAATGCGGTAATTCTTTTTGCGTTTTTTTATCTGTACATCAACAATATCGCCCGGTACGGTATCTTCTACAAAGATTATTAAATCACCGCGTTCCGAATCATCCGAGGGTATTTTTGCAACAGCTTTCCCTTCGATAGTTAAATCCGTAATTTCCAAAGCGCTATACTTTGGATGTCTGTTTTTTCTTCTGCCCATAATCTTATTAAAATGAAAAATTGTCGGCAAATTTACAATAATGCCTTTGAACAATGCAGATTTTATGAAAAAAATTCTATCCGGGAGTGTTTCATTTAACTGCCCGTCTTCCATAAAAAAAAACAAGCACAGGCTTTATTCTTCAATGCGTTCATAAGCGCCCAAATCCGGAGCTGTATCAGAAATTCGGCTTTGATTCAAGATATCAAAATTCAACAACTCGGGAAATTGATTAACAATATCTTTATTTCCCTTGTCTTTAGCCGGTGAAAGCGTATCTAAACGAAAATCGTATGCATATATATCCAAAAACTTCGGGTCTTTATTTATGATTGTATTTATAAAATGCTGTGTATCATTTGGATCCAAGCCGGAGTCATCCGATATCTTGAATAAGGTATTTTCAAAAATGTAGTTCACTTCCACCCCTTCGGTATAAAAATCGCCGCCAATTTCATCTTTTACATTTCCGGTTATTATGCAATTGCCGAAATAGGCCTCAGTCAAGTTATAAATATAAGCTGCACCATCGTGAACATAATAATTATTGAGCAAAACCGAGGGCGTAGTTCGCACGGTGGATCGCCAATAATTGGCTATGGTGCTGTGATAAAATCGATAAGCACCGCCGCGAGTCAATGCAAGGGCGTGATACCCGCAATCGGCTGCCAAAAGATTGGCTGCAAATATACTGCTCATTTGTGCATAAATTCCAAACACAGAATGATGCTGAACTTTTGAGTTTAAGATTGTAAGCATCGGATTGCTGTTTTGAACGGAATCAACCTGTATGCCTATATGTGCATTTTTAATTTCTGTATGATTAAAATAATTGTCTTTACTGAGCTTGGTTAGCCAAATGCCCTGCCATTGACCGGAAACATCCGAATACATTTCCTCCAATCGATCGCCCTGAAAAACAATGGGTTCTTCCGCAGTGCCTTCAGCAATAATGGTTCCAAGCACCAAAAGGCGAGAATTTTTTGAAAAATGTAATTGGCAACCCGCCTCTATGGTCAAAACGGCATTTTCGTTTACAGCCATGGAATTACTTATAAGGTATGGCTTGTCGGCTGTCCAGTTTTGTGTTTCGACAACCGAATCGTTTATTAAATGCACATCGCGCCCGTATGCAATTAGTTTTACATCCGAATAATTTCCTTTTACGGTAAACATCAGCGAGTCTTTTTCCAACAAGTCATTTTCTGCCGGGTCAACGGTTACTTCCGTAAAAACATACAAACTGTCATCGGCCGGTATGCTAATATCAAAAAGTTGGGTTGCCGACCTCCCGTTAAAGTTTATCCTAAAAGGAGAATCACTGCCCCTTGCCAAACGAACTTCATCAATTTCCAGAGGCACACTGTAGGGATTATAAACCATAAAATAACGCGTTGCCGAACCTACTGTTTGAAAAACCGTATCAAAACTAAGTGTATCGGTTGAAAATTTGGGCTGCATATCCCCTATTTCGGTAATATCATTTCTTTGACAAGAAAATATTAACAGAGAAATTAATAAGGGTACTAAAATGTAGTTACGAACTTTCATACATGTGTTTTTGTAATCACTTGAAATATTTTGCCTATAGATAAACGCTTTCGGCTAAACATTATTTTATCATGTCCGGTAAATTAAAGCCGTAATTATTGATTTTATGAACTTTTCGCAAAATAATTAAACAAGAGCAATGATTTGAAAAAATAAATATCTTACGAAATTATAAAAGCCGATGAATAAGTATGATTTTTTTTGTATTTTTACTTAACTATTATTTGTATAAACTTGCAAAACACTCGCCTTATGTTTGATTTTAATTATTTAGCACCTAAAGCCGGAAAGCGCATTAATTTGGCGGACTACGCCTGTGACTATACCGGCGACTATACCAAAAAAACCGCTAAAAAAGCTCTGAAAGAAAACACCAAAGAGCTGAAAGAGATTCAACGAAAATTCTATGCTGATGACCGTTACTCGTTGCTTATCGTACTTCAGGCACCGGATGCCGCCGGAAAAGACGGCACCATTAGACATGTTCTCGGCGGCCTTAATCCGCAGGGTTGCCGCGTAAACAGTTTCAAAAAACCCTCGAGCAAAGAATTACAGCACGATTTTTTATGGCGTCATTATAAAGTATTGCCCGAGCGCGGAATGATTGGAATATTTAACCGGTCACATTACGAAAATGTGTTGATTGCCAAAGTGCGTCCGGAAATTGTACTCAACGAGAAAATTCCCGGATTGAACAGTTTGGATAAAATTACCGAAGAATTCTGGCAAAAGCGGTATAGGCAAATCAATGATTTTGAAAGACACATAACGGAAAACGGTACCATGGTATTAAAATTTTTCTTAAACCTCTCTAAACAAGAACAAAAAGAACGCCTTATAGCCAGGCTGGACCGTCCGGATAAAAACTGGAAATTCAGCTCTAACGACTTAAAAGAAAGGCAGTTATTTACTAAATACCAAAGAGCTTATGAGGACATGATAAACGCTACCAATACCGGATATGCACCTTGGTTTGTTATACCGGCCGATCATAAATGGTTCTCGCGAATTGCCGTAGGCACCATTATCCATCGTTATTTAAAAACTATTGATTTGCAATTTCCCGCCGGCGAGGGTAAAGAAACATTGGCTCTGGCGCGCAAAACTCTGGAAAATGAAAAATAAAAGCTTTTACCAAATCTAAGTTTTAAATGATACCTTATAAAGTCCGAAAGATCTTTTTGAAAAGCCAATATTTTATGCATCGCATGAGTTTAATGGCTTTTTGACAAAAATAATTATCTTTGCACAGATTTTAAAAACCCATTTTTAACCATTGAGTATATAAGCAATGCGGAATTTCAAAGAAATCATTAGTGAAAAAACCATTCAGGCATTACAAGAGCTGTACGGAAAAACAACGGATGCCGAGAAAATACAAATACAAGAAACACGTCGCGATTTTGAAGGCGACTACACATTAGTAGTGTTTAGTCTGCTTGCCCTTTCGGGAAAAGCCCCGGCTGAAATGGCTGAAGAAATGGGCGGCTATCTGAAAGCCATAACTCCCGAAATTGAGGATTATAACGTTGTAACCGGCTTTTTAAATCTTTCGGTGAGTAAAAACTACTGGGAATCGGTATTTGAGACTATTTATAAACAAAATAATTACGGTCTGCAAAAAGAGCAGGACAAAAAAATTGTAATTGAGTTCTCATCGCCCAACACAAACAAACCTCTTCACTTGGGGCATATGAGAAACAATTTTTTGGGCGACTCAGTTTCTAATATACTGCAAGCCTTAGGAAACGATATTATCAAAGTAAATTTAGTAAACGACCGGGGCATTCATATTTGCAAATCCATGCTTGCCTGGCAAGAACTTGCCAACGGAGAAACTCCGAAAGATGCCGGTGTGAAAGGTGATAAATTTGTAGGTAAATATTATGTACTTTTCAACGAAGAGCTTAAAAAACAAAAAGAAAAACTAATGGCTGAAGGCTTGTCTGAAAATGAAGCCGAAGCCGAAGCTCCCTGGAACAAGAAAGCACGAAGCATGCTCAGACGTTGGGAAAGAGGCCATAAGAAAACCAGAGAACTGTGGAATAAAATGAATGATTGGGTTTACGAGGGATTTGATAAAACCTATGCCACGCTCGGCATAGAATTCGATAAAATATACCACGAATCGGAAACCTACTTAATGGGTAAAGATATTGTTCTGAATGCCCTAAAAACCGGTGAACTCAGCCAAAAAGAAGACAGTACGGTATATCTCGACCTTTCGGAATACGGAATGGATGAAAAAGTGCTCTTGAGAAGCGATGGTACCACGGTTTATATTACCCAAGATATAGGCAGCGCTGTAGTTCGTTATGAAGATTATAAATTTGACGAAAGTATTTATGTTGTCGGAAACGAGCAAGACTACCACTTTAAAGTGCTCTCCATTATATTGGATCGATTGGAATATCCTTGGTCCAACAAAATCAGCCACCTTTCATACGGCATGGTGGAACTGCCCGAAGGAAAAATGAAATCTCGAGAAGGAACCGTAGTGGATGCCGATGATTTAATTCAGGAAATGATTAATACGGCCAAAACAGCTTCGGAAGAATCCGGGAAATTACAAGAACTCTCAGATGAAGAAAAACAGGATGTTTACAGAAAAATTGCGCTGGCGGCTCTTAAATTCTTTATCTTAAAAGTTGATCCGCAAAAAAATATGGTTTTCAACCCGAAAGAATCCATCGACTTTAACGGACATACCGGGCCGTTCTTACAATATGCTTATGTAAGAATACAATCCTTGCTGAAAAAAGCCGAAGCACAAAATTTGATGCCCAATGCTGATTCCGATATTACTATTTCGCAAAATGAAGTTGAATTGGTAAAATCACTTTACAACTATCCGGAAATAATAAAAAACTCGGCAGACAAAAGAAACCCGGCGATACTCGCTAACTTTTTATACGAATTGGCCGGAGCATACAACAAATACTATCACGAAACACCGATACTTAAAGAAGAAAACGATGCTTTCAGGAATTTTAGAATTTTTCTTTCGGAAAAAACCGGAAACATTCTTAAATCCGGCTTAAGTATCTTAGGAATTGAAGTGCCGGAACGCATGTAGTTGTTCCGAACAAAAAAGAAAAAAGCAAGATTAAGAGAATTCTTAGTCTTGCTTTTTTTTAATAACTTTTTTTTACGGAATAATCTAATTGTAAGGAATATTCAAAAACTCTCCCTTAATTTGGTGAATAATTGTGTCGTTATCCAAAGCACGCGTATAAAAACTATATGCTCCCGATATAAGCTGATTCGCTTTATCTAATTCCGAAATAACCAATTCGCCTTCATAAGAAGTGTAATAGGCGGGTTCGTCATTTGAAGCTTGTTTGTCGGAAATTTTATATGTCAAACCGCAGCTTTTTACGGAAACACCGGTTTTATAATCATAAACTTGCTTATATTCGCCTTCGCGATCACCGTTAACAGTAATTACAACCGATTCAGTTTTCGCATCATTTTCATTTACGGCGGCAATAATTGTAATTCCGTTTTTTACCTTTACGCTTTGAGGTTCATATTCACCGACTACGCTGTTAATCTGCAATGAAAAATAATTCTCCGAAAACATACTGTCTTTGTCGCAGCCAAAAATGGACAACAAAAGAAATGCCGAGAATAGAATTACAAATATGCTTCCAAATTTAAGTTTCATAATCTACAAATAAACCACATTTTTGAACGTTCCGTTTGTTATTTCTATCACGTCCTCCGTACTGTTAACTCCGGTAAAACGAAAGGTGCCGGAAATACGTCCGTCTTCGGTATCCGTTATGGTAACTTCTCCGTTTGAACTTACATATTTTTTTGTTCCGTCTTCCGCATCATCTTTGTCGGTCAAATAAAAAGACATTTGATCAATACCGGCTTCAAGCGGATTCAAGGTATAGGTTCCGGGCTCAGTGCCTTTCAAAGCCAAAACAATCTTTTCTCCGTTTACACTTACTCCCAAAACGGTGGTATAATCTTGGGAAGAAGCACCCAGAATAGTAGCTACTGAAGCATTCCACTCTGAACCGTCAACCGTAGCAGACATAGAAGGCAATTTTTCTTTATCACAACCGGCAACAAATGTAAAAAGTGCTGCTGCTGCAATAATAATATATTTTCTTATGTTCATAATTTTACAATTTTTAATAGTTTCTGTAAAAATATTAAAATTTCTTAAAAAAAGAAAAAGAATCTATTCAAATAACTCTTTTTACAGGAAATAATTGCTCAAAAAGGTAAAAAGTGTGAACATTTTTTAATTTTGTACGGCACAAAAAAAATTACGGTAAAATTCACAAGCAAAAAAAATTATTCAGAAAAATTTGTCCGAGAATAAAATGTTTTCAATCACTTATATACTCTAAGACACATGAAGAAATTTAAAATGGCCTTACACTGGCAAATACTCATTGCCTTGATTGCTGCAGTAATTTTTGGAATCAGTTTTCCTACCAAATATCAATTGAGCAATGAAAAATATTTGGAGATAAAAAAACGCTCGGAACACTTGGAATTTACAAACAGCCAAATTAAAGCCTTGGAAGTTCTGACTTTTAAAAAACCGCAAACCGAATCAAAATTTATTGAAAACATTCATGAATTACCTACCGACCCGTTTAACATTCGGCAAATAAATACCATAGCCGATAAAGCCGAGTACAATCCTGAACTTAGTTATGTAGCTTGGATGGGCGATATATTTCTGCGCGCTCTTAAAATGATTATCATCCCTCTGATTTTAGCCTCCATTATATCCGGGGTGGCTAATATTGGTTCGGCTAAGAATTTGGGGAGATTAGGGCTTAAAACCATGCTGTACTATCTGTCTACCAGCACACTGGCTATTCTAACCGGCTTATTTCTGGTCAATACCATAAAACCCGGCAACAGTATCGATCCGGACAGCTTTCGTTTGAAAGAAACGTTTAGCGTTGAAAGCCATTCACTTGGGCAAACCTTAATTGAAATTGTTCCCGAAAATATATTTCAGGCTTTTGTGCGACAGGATATGCTTTCAATCATCTTTTTTTCAATTTTGTTTGGCTTCTTCATAACCCGTACCGAGCCAAAATACAGTCAACTGCTGGGCAATTTCTTCAATTCATTTTTTGAAGTCATGATGAAAATAACCATGTTCATCATTCGTTTTACGCCTTACGGTGTATTCGGCCTGGTAGCGGTTACCGTTGCCGAACAGGCAGGCGATCCGGTACGCTTGATGCAAATTGCCGAAGGTCTTGGTCTCTATTCGCTTACCGTACTGGCAGCTTTGGCCATTCATGCTTTAATCATCCTGCCCTTATATATTAAAATCATAGGCAAATCCAATCCGTTTAAACACTTAAAGGCAATGCAGGCAGCATTGCTTACGGCTTTTTCAACCTCATCTTCCGGAGCAACCCTTTCTCTGACTATAGATTCGGTTACAAATAAATCCGGTGTATCAAATAAAGTATCCGGCTTTACGCTTCCGCTGGGTGCAACCATTAATATGGACGGTACGGCTTTGTATGAATGCGTTGCGGTTATTTTTATTGCACAAGCCTACGGTTTTGACTTATCTTTCACCGAACAAGTAGTTATTGTAATTACAGCTCTTCTGGCTTCAATAGGAGCGGCAGCCATACCAATGGCCGGATTGGTAATGATTTCCATAATATTGGCCGCCGTTGATTTGCCGCTTGCAGGCATTGGATTAATATTGGCCGTTGACAGAATTTTAGATATGTTCAGAACAGCCACCAATGTATGGAGCGACAGCTGCGGAGCGGTAGTTATAGCAAAGTCGGAAGGCGAAGAACTCAAAGTGTAAACAGAAACAAAATTTAAAATTGAGGCTAGTTTTTTCAATAGTCGCTCAATTAACAATATTTTTTATAAATTAGGCAACAGAAACATCCGCAGATGAATGAATCAATACTAAAAGCCCTGATGCGACTCTTCGCTATTATAGCGAATGTGGATGAAAGCGGTGTGTCAAAAAAAGCCATGCAAATAGTAGAAGGCTATCTGCTGCTTATGCTCAACAGAAAAAATGTAGATGAATACCTTAGCCTTTTTGATAGTTATGTGAAAATTCATCATAAAATAAAGGATAAAGACAGCCTTAAAGCTAAAAAGCGTACTTCCGTTAATTCTGTAAAAGTGCTGATGATTTGTAATGAAATTAACGAGCAACTGCATCAGGAAGAAAAAATCATTGTACTTGTCAGGTTGTTGGAATTTATCAGCGAAGATAATGTAATTAGTGATGAAGAACTGGAATTTGTAAAAACGGTTGCCGAGGTTTTTAATATAAGCCAAAAAGAGTACAATTCAATCAAAAGCTTTGTCTTTTCGGGCACTGACTTTCCGGAAAAATATTCATCGCAAATACTATTAATTAATAAGTCAAAGCAAGCCCCAAATGCTGAAATTAAGCATATTAGGTCAAAAAATATGGATGGCGAAATTGGTATTCTCTTTATTGAAAGTACCGGCACGTTTATTCTTAAATATATTGGCGAAAGCACCATTTTTCTGAATAGCCAGAACATCAAGCCTCGCAGAATTTATGTATTCGATACGGGTTCGGTTATTAAAAGCCCCAAAATTGCACCCATTTATCAAAGCGATGCCGTCAGTGCATTTATAAGCTCCGAACATAAAGAAAAAGTGATTTTTCGTGCCGATAATATTGCCTATACATACCCGGGCAGTACCAACGGTATTAAGCCTTTCAGTTTTGAAGCCAAATCGGGCAACTTGGTAGGCATAATGGGCGGCAGCGGCGTGGGTAAATCCACTCTGCTAAACCTTCTGAACGGAAACCTGAAACCCGATACCGGAACAATTACTATCAACGGTTACAACATTCACAGCAACAAAAGCGATACCGAAGGAATCATAGGTTTTGTACCTCAAGATGATTTATTAATTGAGGAACTCAGCGTTTATCAGAATTTATACTTTAATGCCAAACTTTGTTTCAGTAAATTTAATGAATCACAAATAAAAGAACGGGTATTAAAAATATTGGATGATCTGGAACTATTATCAGTAAAAAATTTAACGGTAGGAAGCCCTCTGAAAAAATTCATCAGCGGAGGTCAGCGCAAACGGCTCAATATTGCATTGGAGCTTATGCGTGAGCCAACCATATTGATTGTAGATGAGCCCACATCCGGTTTATCGTCCATGGATTCCGAAACGGTTATGTCTTTGCTTAAAGAACAAAGTTTACAAGGAAAAGTGGTTTTGGTAAATATCCACCAGCCTTCATCTGAAATATATAAACTCTTTGATAATCTCTTAATTCTGGACCAAGGCGGGTATCCGGTGTATCAAGGCAACCCGGTAAATGCCCTCACCTATTTTAAGAAAAAAGCAAATTTTGTAAATGCCGAAGACAATGAATGTATAACCTGCGGTAATGTAGATGCAGAGCTTCCGCTCCAAATTCTTGAAGCTCGGCAGGTAGATCAGTTTGGGAAATTTACCAAAGAACGTAAAATATCCCCAAAAGAATGGTATTCCTATTACCACAGCAAGCTCCAACAAGCGGAATTAAGCAATTTAGATAAACCGAAGAAAAAATCACTGCCGAAAAACAATTTTAATATTCCCTGTAAGTTTGAGCAGTTCAAAATATTTTCTTTACGAAACATACTTGCCAAATTAACCGATAGGCAATATCTGCTGATAACTTTTACCGAAGCACCTTTACTGGCAGTTATACTCGGTTATTTCTCAAAATACATCAGCGGTACAGATGACGACCCGACAAAATATATTTTTGCCGAAAACATGAATCTGCCGGCATTTTTGTTTATGGCGGTTACCGTTGCACTGTTTATAGGCCTTACCGTAAGCGCCGAAGAAATTATTAAAGACCGTAAAATTCTAAAGCGCGAGAAATTTCTGAACCTAAGCAAATTCGCATACCTTAATTCCAAAATTTTTGTATTATTTATCATCTCGGCCATTCAAACACTAAGCTTTGTACTTATCGGAAATCTGATTCTGGAAATAAAAGGCATGACCATAAGTTACTGGCTAATATTATTTTCCGCCTCCGCCTTTGCCAATCTGTTGGGCTTGAATATCTCAGCTTCATTAAAGTCGGTGGTAACTATTTACATTACCATTCCCTTTATATTGGTACCGCAATTATTATTCAGCGGTGTAATAGTAGATTTTACCAAGCTGCACAGAAGTTTTACTTCCTACAATCATGTCCCTGTAATCGGTGATTTAATGACTTCTCGATGGGCTTACGAAGCACTGACAGTTGAGCAATACAGAAAAAACGAATACGAAAAACATTTTTTTGAAAACGATAAAAATAAAAGCATTTTTACTTATCGGATTTCTTATCTGATTCCTAAATTGCAAGAACTTCTTAACGAAATAAAAAAGAAGCCCGAAGATGTGAATAAAAATACTTATGCACTCTTACGCGACGGCTTTTCAAAGCTTTACACCAAGCGCGCAAAAGAAGCGCCTTTTTTTGAAGAAATACAGGAGAATAAACTGAGTGAAACCGGTATAGCTTCTGCACTTTTGTTTTTAAAAGATGAAACGAAATTATATAACGGAGCTTTAAGAAAACTCCGGAACGAAAGCAATCAAATATTCACCGATCTGGCTAAAGAATACGGAAGTAAAGAAGCTATATACAAACTAAAAGCCGATTACCACAACAAACAACTTGAGGATCTTCTTCAAAATAAAGACGAGATTTCGGCTTATAAAATTGATCATAATCAAATAATACAGCTCAAAGATCCCATATACAAAGACCCGATCTCTAATAACGGGCGTGCACATTTTTATGCACCACATAAACAGATTGGAAATTTAAAAATTAATACACCAATTTTTAATATTCTGTTTATATGGTTTACTTCCGCAATCCTCTACTTTTTCCTTATTTTTAATGTTTTCGGAAAACTAATTTCTGTATTTAATAAAGATGAAGACCCTGTATAATATAGATATAAGATTTAAGTATTTAGATATAAGACAAGTTCGTAATCCGGCTGCAAGACAGTCCGCCGCCAAGGAGAGAATAATTGAAATATAAAACTTATTTTCGGTAATTTGAGAACTATTAGACTTCGGTAAATACATTCCAAACGCTTAAAAAACAGAAAGCCGCTGTCTGTTAAGATGCGGCTTTCTTGTATTTATAAAGCACTGAAGCTTATCTCAGCCCAAATGTAACGGTTATGTATTGGAATTTTTTTGTAAGCTCTGCCGTGGGCTCCGTGGTATCTCCAATAGGGTCGTGCGGATAATAAATTTGGGCATCATACATATATAAAGTTTGCGGAGCTAAGGAATAAGAATAAGCCAAGTCGATATATCCGTTTTTGCCGGCAAAACTTAAACCGCCGGAATAGACCGATCGTGCGTTATCCATAATACCGGTATCATCCGCATAAGCACTCGGATACAGCGCATAACCTCCTCTGAATTTCAATCGTCCGAAATTAAACTCTGCACCGCCTCTCAGATTGTGCGTTTCTTTATACATGGTTTCTATCAAATCATTTTCCCGATCAAAATCGGCGGCACCGGATTTAAGATGCATGCTTGAATAATCAACATACTCATATTCAGCAGAAAATGTCATGGGAACCGTATAAAAACTTCCTATTTGATATTGATCCAATATCAAAGCCGCACCGGCATTGAAACGTCTCGGCTGGTGCAGGTTCCAATCAAAATAGTTGTAATCCGAATCGTAAAAGTAAGAATAATTATTATTGTCATCCGGAGTATAAAAGCGCGAACTCATACCGGTTCGGTATTCTTCCTGAAAGCTTGTAAGCGTTTTGGTATGAAAAGCGGCACTTAGCCTTAGAAGAGGAATGGGCTGCATAATAATTCCGGCTTTTACATTTATACCGGTTCCGTTAGTAATCAAAGTTTCGCTAAACTCCATGGTTTCGGGATCCATGCGCACCTGATTCCCTTCACCGTCCATAGCATATACCTCATTATAATCGGCTTCTGAAAAACTCATGCGCTTATCATAAGTTAAAAATTGAGTTCCGACGGTTAGGCCCAGACTGATAATGTCATTATAGTTTGCTGCCATGCTAAAATCAAATTCACCTTTACCGCCTCGTGTTAAATCTTCTCTTCTTTGGCGTTCACCGTATAAGCCGGCATCCGTTATAAACGAATAATATTCATTTTTGTCTTCATCGTAATTAATAAGATAAGCTTCGTAGGCTAATTCTTCCCGAAAAGGGTTCAAAGTAGCCTCTCTGTTGTTAGCATTATAAACATAGAAATCGTGTATGGAGCCTTCATTGTTAATTCCGGAGGCTATGGCATCCATACGGTACTCATTCAGCCGATTATAGCCTAATCCAAAAGAAACGGCTTTCCAATCAGAGCCTTCGTTGCGTTTTGTAAATGAAAAAGCCAGATTGTCCACACTGTAACCAAAACGGTCTTCGCTTCGCTTGTTACCTAAAAAATTGGTTTCAGCGGTATTAAGCATAAAATTAGATGTGAAAGACAGCTGATTGCTGTTGAAAAGTGCCAAGCCGGCAGGATTTGTTGCCATAACCGATAAATCGGCTCCTACGGGCGACAATGCACCGCCCATAGACAATGATTTTGAGGTGCTTCCGTATATTTGTTGCGAGAATAATAAGGCATCTGCCTGATATTGTGCATAAGTTTGACTGAGAGCAGCAAAAAGAAAAGCTGCTGCAAAAATGAATTTCTTTATCATGATTATAAGTTTTTGTTTTAAATTAATTTTCGGAATAATAAAACCAAAAAAAGGCCTCACAAAAGCTTGTAAGGCCAATTTTTGAATTGATTATCTCTTTCCGCCTCGTGAACTTGAACTACTTGACGATGAGCTTCTTGAGGATGAACTTCTTGAAGAGCCCGAGCTTCTGCTTGAGCTTGAACTGCTTCTTACCGAAGAAGAACGGCTTGAGCGTGTACTTGAATTACGTACGCTTGAGCTGTTTGATCTTGTGTTTGATCCTCTGCTGTATGAAGATCGGTTATTATTAGAGCGGGGATTGCTGCTGCGTGTTGAAGTTCCTTTACTGCTGCTTCTGCTTGGCGTTCCGCTGCTGTAATTTGATCTGGAAGTACTGCCGGGGCTCGTATAAGAATTTTTCTTTGAGCTTCCGGTGCTGCTTCTGTAGCTCGAATTTGTTGTGTTTGGTCGTTCATAATTTGAACGGTCGCCGGTTGAGGTACGAGAATAATTCGATCGATATTCGCTTGATCGGTTATAATCCGGAGTATTATCGCTGCTGCTTCTTGTATAATCAGAACTTCTGTTTACACGAGTTCCTACATTATCATTTCCGCCTCCGGAGTTGGTTTTCGTTCTTTCATTCGTACCGCGACTTGTATTCGTATTCGTATTTGTGCGCGTATTCTCATTTGAACCACGGTTCACGTTTGTGTTTGTACGTGTATTCTCATTATTTCCGCGCGTTACGTTTGTATTTGTGCGTGTATTTGAATTGCGATTCAAATTACTGTTTGAACGGCTATTCTCGATATTTTCGCGTGTTACATTGTTGTTCGTACGGGTGTTTTCGTTCGTTCCGCGATTTATTTCGGTATTCGTACGAGTATTCTCATTATTTCCGCGTGTTACATTCGAGTTGCTGCGGGTATTCTCATTGGTTCCGCGGTTCACATTACTTTCTCTGCTTTCTCTCGTGAGATCAGTATTTGTACGATTGCCGCTTGTATTAGCATTCTCACTTGTGCTTGCTTCATTGCTTCGTGTTACCGAGCCTCTTGAGCGTTCCGCATCTGAACGATTACCGCTGTTTACCGAGCTTCCGGTAGTACGTCCGGCAGTTGTTCGGTTTACATCGCTTCGATTTCCTCCGGTACGATACGCATCGGTTCTGTTGGTTCCCGAGCGGTGTCCGTAAGATGTTGATCCGTAAGGTCGGTTATAAGAATACCGGTTGTAATAGTTTGAGTAATATCCGTCATAAAATCCGGCATAATAGCCTCCGTAATAATAGTTATACCTATTATAATGGTAACCATATCCGTAGGGATAACCCCAATAGTGATGACGATACCTGTAAGGACTGTAATAAGAACCGTAATGCATTGAGTAGGGATAATCATAATAAGTCGAATATCGGTAAGGATATCCGTATCCCCAGCCACCATAGTAATAATAATCGTGGTAATAATCATTTACGATATAAACGCCCGAATGAAATCTGCGAATACGTGATGAATAAGACGGGTATTCATTGATGATAATTACATCACTGTTTCCGTCACTTTGCACCACTACGGTTTCATCTGAACCTTCCTCTGAATAATACTCTACATTATCCGATGCGGTGTTCTCATCGGCATAATTGTCATAAACCTCACCATCGTTCGTTCCGGCTTTGTTGGCCGTATCGTTGGCTTTGTCTGTCTTTTCTACAATCACTGTTGTTTTTTTCTGCGGATACGCATCATCGTAGGTATGAACCACCCTTGTCGTAGTACATGAGCCCAGGATAAAAACAAACAGTGCTGAACCGAGTAATAATGTTAATTTTTTCATTTTAATTTCCTCCTGTCGTTTGATTTCTAAAAACGTTTGATTTTCATTTCTAATAGTCCAAAAACTGTACCAATCTTTTTCTTGTACTTTCTGAAAACCTTTGCTGTCTTTAGATTTGAACTTTATTTATTAATATTGTTATTTCCTTTTTGTAAATAACAAATGTTTTAAAGTATTTCTAACTTGGTACTTTGTAATGGGATGTTTTTTTTTGTATTTTCCATAAAAAAGGTGAATAAATCCGCCTTATCGGCACAAAAAAACATTATTTTCTGTTTTTTCTCACCTTTTCTTCCAAATCATCCCATTGTTCGCTGCTTATTGAGTCCGCCCAATTAAACTGTCCGGCACCGCCAATCCATTCACCGCCGTCTATGGTTATTTGCTCACCGTTAATATAACCGGAAAAATCCGAAATGAGAAAACTTGCCAAATTGGCTAATTCAATATGCTCACCTACCCGCTTTAAAGGAATTCGATCTATCAGCTTCTGCTCTAAAGACGGATCGGGCAATAGTCGTTTCCAGGCGCCTTTGGTGGGAAAAGGCCCGGGCGCTATGGCATTCAAACGAATATTATATTTCCCCCACTCTGCTGCCAGAGAGCGCGTAAGATTTAATACGCCGGCCTTGCTTATGGCCGAAGGCACTACATAGCCGGAACCGGTAAAAGCATAAGTTGTGATAATATTTAGTACCGTACCGGGCATTTTATTTTTTATCCAATATTTTCCGGCCGCCAGTGTAAAGTTATAGGTGCCTTTCAAAACTATATCCACAATGGTATCAAAGGCCTTGTAACTGAGTCGTTCGGTTGGGCTTATAAAATTTCCGGCCGCATTATTGACCAAAACATCCAAGCGCCCGAATTTCTGATGAATATCTTCAATGACTTTTTCGTTTTGTAAGGCTTTTCGCACATCGGTTTGTTTGGCTATTACACGATTTCCGGTTTGCAATTGAATTTCGGCTGCCGTTTTTTCCAGCACTTCAAGTTTTCTGCTGGTTATAATGGTAGTGGCTCCAAGCTCCGAAAAACGTTTGGTCATGGATTTCCCCAAGCCGGTTCCGCCGCCTGTAATCAGTACCACTTTATCTTTTAATAAATTCGTTTTAAACATAATATTTGGTTTTGGGAGATAAATGTAAAGTAAAATTTACTATTATTCAAATTTCATTTATAATAATGCAAGAATCGAGCAAAATATTGCTCATTCATACTCTGCTTTTTATATAAATGACGGATAAAATGAACAATTAGTTATTCAAATACAAATCGATAAGCGATATTAAACTTCAAAAACAATGAACGCATACCATAGTGTGCCGGATCGGAAAAGAGCGTATTATTTTCATAATGAAAAATGAACCCGACAATGAGCTTTTTGGAGTTATAACCTGCGCTTAGTCTTAAATCATAAAGCAGCGAAAATTCTTTTTCCGATAAATCAGAGCTCAGACCCTTAGGATGTTGCAAGCCGGCTCCGGCAAAAAATATCGGAGAAATATACCACTTTTTGTGTGGGATGAAATTATAAGCGTAACCGGCTATAATGCTGAAATTATAGAGTTCATTAAGGGTTTCGTCATAATTATTTTCCAAATAAAAAGCATCGGCTCCGAGAAGAAAACTTCCGGCCTGCCGCTTCTGTCTTTGCGTCTGCTTATATGCCGAATTCACGGAATAAGAAGAATTAAAACTGTAAAATCCTTTCAGGCCAAGCCTCATAAGCTTGGCATCAGGCATGAGCTGTTCATTTGCGCTGCCTTCGTTCAAAGTAAACCCTTGAAACTGCTTGTAAGTCAGCGCACCGTTCAAACTGTTTGTTTTCAGACCCAAACTGATATCCGTTGCTCTGAAATCATTTGCTTCCAATTCTGTAGAGTTCACGGTTCCGATGGGGAAAATCAGTTGCAACTGCAGATTTTTATAGGCTCCTCCCACTCCTCCATAAACAGTCGCTTGCGGTTTGAAAACAATCAACTCATCAGAATCAATAGAATTCAGTCGGTACGAAAATGACCGATAAGCAACAATGGGCTTGACTAATAATGCACGGCCATAATCTTCAATATACGTTGAATCATAGGGAAAATCAAGCAAGGACAAAGCTTTTTCCAATGGTTGAGCTCCAATCTTAAAGTTTGCAGCAAATAAGAGACAAATAATTAAAAGTTTTTTCACAGCTGAATAGTTTTATAACAAAAATAGCTAAAAGCACAGAAGTAAAGAAGGAATTTTCAATTATTCCGTATTTTTTGTAATTTAGCATATTATTTCAAAACAAACAGACTTTTGTTTTAATAAAAATGCTTTAATGAATATGTGCATTTCTTCTTTTAATAAGCTTAATGCGCAACAAAATATTTCAATCACCCGATAAAAACGGCTTGCTGAAACAGGGCTTGCAAATTTCATTATTCACAACTCCATAAGGACACACTTTATATTAATAATATGACAGAATTTATACTCAATAACAAACTAATTAAAACATCGGAACCAACCGGTATGAGTTTGCTGAATTTTATACGCGAAAAAGCTCGGCTTAAAGGCACAAAATCCGGTTGCAAAGAAGGCGACTGCGGTGCTTGTACCGTAATGGTCGGCAGTCCGGACAGTGGCCGGGTGAAATACCAAACCGTTACATCCTGTTTGTTCCCCCTGGGGAATGCACACGGCAAGCACATTGTTACCATCGAAGGATTAAATGGTGATAAGCTTACTTCCGTACAACAGTCTCTATTCGATAATAACGCCACTCAATGCGGCTTTTGTACGCCCGGAATTGTGGTTTCGCTCAGCAATTATATTATCAATAATGATAAATTGAATTTTGAAGCTGCTTTAAACTCAGTTGCAGGAAATATTTGCCGATGCACCGGCTATAAATCCATAGAGCGTGCCGCTAAAGAAATTATTGAAAATCCGGAAAGTAAGAATTATAAAAAGAATGAGCTGCCGGCATTCTTTAAGGACATACAAAAACGACTTGAAGATATTCCTCCGGCAGCAGAAAGCTCCGAAAGCCCTATAATAGCAGGAGGCACCGATTTGCTGGTGCAAAAACCGGATGAAATTGAAGCGGTATCGCCTAAACTCATTGCATACAAACCGGCGCTGAAGGGCATAAGTATCCAAAATGAAAGCGTGCGCATTGGCGCATCGGTTACGGTGAGTGAGTTTATGCATAACAAAGAGCTTCGTAAATATTTTCCGAAAATTGCTGACCAATTCAAGCTTATATCTTCGGAACAAATAAGAAATACGGCTACATTTGCCGGTAATATTGTAAATGCTTCGCCCATTGCAGACCTCAGCATCTTTCTGTTAGCTTTGGATGCCGAATTAATTATTCAAACCGGCGAAGGCAAAGAACGAAGCGTTGCTTTGAAAGACTTTTTCAAAGCTTATAAAAAATTAGATTTACATCCCGGCGAATTAATTTTGCAAATTCAGTTCAAAGCGCCTAAACCCACAGAGAAAATTAATTTCGAGAAAGTTAGTAAGCGTCGATATTTAGACATTGCAAGCGTAAACAGCTGCCTGCGAGCAGAAGCTAAAAACGGCTTAATAAAAACTGCTGCGCTTTCGGCCGGCGGAATCGGGCCGATACCTTTCTTTGCTCGTAAAACAAGTGAATTTCTTGTTGGCAAAAAAATCAATGAAACAACCATTATTGCAGCCGCCCGAATTCTTAATTCGGAGATAAGCCCCATTTCGGACATCCGCGGAAGCGAAAAATATAAACGGCTGCTGCTAAGGCAATTATTTGTTGCACATTTTCAAATTTTATTTCCGAAAGAAATATCACTCAATCAAGACTTTCTTAGATCATTACCCACAGTATAAAACATAATATCATGAAATTATCCGATGCCAACGGTCATTTGACCGGCAAATCCATATACACCGACGATATTCCCGCATTAGAAGGCACTTTATACGGTAAAGCCGTACCTTCGCCCATTGCTCACGCCAAGCTGATTAATATTCATACCCAAAAAGCTGAAGCTGTTGAAGGGGTAGTTTGCATTTTAACAGCTAAAAACATAAAAGGCGAAAACCAAATCGGGCTGATTATTCAGGACGAACAAATATTGCCCGAAAAAGAGCTGCACCATATCGGACAAGCTTATGCCTTTGTGGTGGCAGAAAGTAGGCAAGCAGCAGAAAAAGCGGCCAAATTAGTAGAAGCGGAATACAAAGAATTACCTGCCATAACCGATGCGCGTGAAGCTGCGGCCAAAGGGCTGTACATTCATCCGCCGCGAACATTTGAATTAGGCGATGTAAAAGAAGCCCGAAAACAAGTCAAGTATTATACTGAAGGAAAAGTCAGTTCGGGCGGCCAAGAACATCTTTATCTTGAAACTCAGGCTGCCTATACCGTTCCGCAGGAAGACGGAAACTTTAAAGTATATTCTTCCACACAAGGCCCAACAGCTGTTCAAACGGTAGTATCCAAAGTGCTTGGAATACCCATGCACCGCATTGAGGTGGACGTAAATCGTCTGGGCGGCGGTTTTGGAGGAAAAGAAGACCAGGCTTCTCATTGGGCAGTTCTTACGGCAATGGCAGCTCAGGCTACCGGAAAACCGGTAAAATATACCCTTGAGCGGCAAGAAGACATGATAATGACCGGCAAACGCCACCCCTACAGTTCCGATTTTAAAATTGGTTTGGATGATAAGCTCCGTATCGTGTATTATGAAGTGGATTTCTTTCAAAATGCCGGCTCTGCGGCCGATTTATCTCCCGCTATCAGTGAGCGTACACTTTTTCATGCCGTAGGCAGTTATTTTATTCCCAATACACGCTACACCGTTCACAGTTGTAAAACAAACCTTCCGCCCAATACTGCTTTTAGAGGTTTTGGAGCTCCGCAAAGCTTTTTCGTGATTGAGTCGGCCATTCAAAAAATTGCCGAAGAGATTGGCGTGGAACCGGAACTTATCAAAAAAACAAATCTGCTTAGTGAAGACGATTCTTTCCCCTACGGACAAAAAGCCGAAGAAGCTGAAGCCATAAGGTCTTGGGAGCTGGCTGAAAGAACTTATGATTTTGAGAAAATCAAAAAACAAGTTGATGACTTCAATAAAAAAAACACAGGAAAAAAACAAGGCTATGCCATAACTCCTATCTGTTTCGGTATTTCATTCACCAATACTCGTCTTAACCATGCACGAGCTTTGGTTCATATTTACCAAGACGGAAGCATAGGCATAAGCACCGGCGCCATTGAGATGGGGCAAGGCGTTAATACCAAAATGAAACAAATTGCAGCCGAAATTTTTTCGGTAAAACCGGAAAAAATAAAGTTGGAAACGACCAATACCACACGCGTAGCCAATACTTCGCCGACGGCTGCCAGTACGGGTTCGGACTTGAACGGCAAGGCTCTTGAAAAAGCTTGCATAGCGCTGAGAAAACGCCTGCTTGAAACAGCTTATGATATGGTTTCAACAGATGCTAAACCCGACCCCGAAAACATTAAGTTAGAAAACGAGCCAATTTTCCGAGGCGGAAAAAACACCAAAATTTCATGGGAAGAATTGGTTGAAACAGCATTCTTTAAGCGTGTGGCACTTACTGAAAATGCACATTATGCTACGCCCAAAATCCATTTTGACAAAAGCAAAGAAAAAGGCCGACCCTTTGCCTATCATGTTTACGGTACAGCAATAACAACAGCCGAAATTGATACTTTGCGCGGTATTTACGATATTAAGTCCGTAAAAATTATACATGATTTCGGCAGAAGCATGAATACCGATATCGACAACGGGCAAACGGAAGGCGCCCTTATGCAAGGCATTGGCTGGGTAACTATGGAAGAGCCGGCTTTTGACCGTTCCGGAAAACTTTTGGCCAATGCACTCTCCACCTACAAAGTGCCGGATATTTATGCCGCTCCCAAAGAAGTTCTTATTCAACACTTGCCAAGCGAAGGACATGAACTGGCTACCATGCGCTCCAAAGCCATAGGCGAACCGCCGTTTATATATGGATTAGGAAGCTTTTTTGCAATCAGAAATGCGGCTAAAGCTTTTAATCCAAAATTAGAAAACAGATTTGATGCTCCGCTCACGCCCGAAAGGCTTTTGATGAGCTTATATGATTAGTTCTTACCAACTACCGACAGTTAATCTATAAAAGACCTTCCGGCATCCGCAGGATCCGGAAGCATCTTTTTTCGATCACACCAACAACAGACGCTGCCGGATCAAAGATGCCGGCAGGTCAGATTCTCGCTGCTTACATATCGACAATATCAAGTAATTCAACAAAATTGTCACAATAATACTCGATGGATTTTAGCTTAGTTGCATTTTTTTTATGTACAACAGTTCGTTAAAGAAGTTAATATCTGAAATAATTTTGGGGTAAGCCGGCCGTTGCGGCATATTCATAGGTTTACTATCCAATTTTTTCTTCAAAGCAGTCGGCCGTTTTAATTCTGCCAAGAAATCATCTATTGTCTGTGTATTGAAGATGCGGCGGATTTCATTGAATTCTTTGCGCATATCTTCAAGTTGTCGTTGTTTTTCGGGTAAACTGTTCCTGAAATACCACGACTGTGCATCCGGCGAATTAAGTTTTTTTTTCAATTCTCCGTATTGTGCTACTTTGCGCACAATATCCGCTTCGGGTTTATCGCTGAATGCTTTGCTGAATTTTTCAAAATCAATTTTCATTATTTGTTTTTTTTCGCACATAAATGGTTTTTCTCACGCGTGCTACAATTTCTCCCGACTTATCGGTTATCTCCGTATGAAATTCTTTCAAAGCTTTTCCTTTGGCATCCGCCTCTGCTTTAAAATCGGCCAATTCTTTTTTGTCGGCTTCCATAACCGCTCGCACCGTGCCCCGCCCGGGCCGTTTAAAATCAATACAAGCCGCCTTGTCCCACACCGTATATCCGTCGCCCATGTATGCCATAACTATAAATACAAAAAACGGATCGGTCATGGAATAGAGCGAACCCCCAAAATGCGTTCCGAACAGATTACGATTATAAAACCGTAATTTCATGCGTGTTACAAAACGGCTGAAATCCGGGCTGTATGATTCCAATTTAACGCCGGCACCAAGGTAAGGCAGATACCAACTGATGAGTTTTATGATACGTTTGGCTTTCTTTAAATTCATGTTTAAGTCGGTATATAAATTAAAACCCGACTTAATTAAATCGGGTTTTAAAAAATGAAATGCGTTTATTAATCTGTTTTAATTATTATTCAAAGTGAATTCACGTCCTTTTTCAAGCGCTTTAATGTTTACATCAACAATCTCCTGTCCTTTGCTGCCAAAAATATCCTGCAAAGCTTCTTTATATTTTTCAAAATCAAGATTAATATAAGGTGAAGCAGCTCCGAGCATAACAATGTTGGAAGAGCGTTTTGATTTTATTTCCGAAGCAATGGATTCGGCATCAATGAGTACAAGATTTTTAACTTTCTTTTTAATCTCTTTAAGCAAATCATCTTCATTGGGATATTGGTCGATATTCACAAAAGGATTCACTGAACTTATCAACCAGCCGTCATCTTTCAAAAAATGCAGATAACGCAGAGATTCCATAGGCTCTACAGAAATAATAATATCGGCTTGCTTCCGAGGAATAAGATCCGAAGCGATGGGTTTATCGGCTATTCGAAGATTGGAATAAACCGCCCCTCCGCGCTGGCTCATACCGTGCACCTCGGATTGTTTCATAAATAAATTACTCTTTAGAGCAGCTGTTCCTATGGTAGCGGCAATGGATAAAATGCCTTGTCCGCCTACGCCTGCCAATATAATATCTGATTTCATGCTGTATATTTTAAAAAGATTAAAATGTGATGCTATTTTCGCTTCATGCTTTTCATGGCATTGGCCATGGTTCCGCCTCCGGATACCATTTTCATCATTTTTTTGGTATCTCTGAATTGCTTGAGCAATTGATTAACTTCCTGCAAATTAGTTCCGCTGCCCTGAGCTATTCGTCTTCGCCGGCTTCCGTTTATCAGTTTGGGGTCAGAACGTTCTTCAGGAGTCATGGATTGAATTATGGCTTCGATACCTTTAAAGGAATCATCATCAATATCCATTTTTTTCAAAGCTTTTCCCATTCCCGGAATCATGGAAACCAAATCCTTAATGTTCCCCATTTTTTTGATTTGACCCAATTGCTTTAAAAAATCATTGAAATCAAATTGATTTTTTGAAATACGTTTTTTTAAGCGTCTGGCTTCATCTTCATCAATTTGTTCTTGTGCTTTTTCCACCAAAGAAACCACATCACCCATTCCCAAAATACGGTCGGCCATACGTTTGGGGTAGAACACATCGAGTGCATCGGGTTTTTCGCCGGTACCTACAAACTTAATAGGTTTATTAACCACCGTGCGCACCGTAAGGGCTGCACCACCACGTGTATCACCGTCTAATTTGGTGAGTACCACACCTTCGTAATCCAATCGCTCATGAAACTCTTTAGCCGTATTCACGGCATCTTGTCCGGTCATGGCATCTACAACAAAGAGTGTCTCGTGCGGATCAATATTTTTCTTGATATCCGCAATTTCATTCATCATGTCTTCGTCAATAGCCAATCGGCCGGCCGTATCGACAATCACCACATTATTTCCGGCGCGTTTGGCTTCTTTCACGGCCGCTTTGGCAATTTTCACGGGATTTTTATTGTCGGGTTCGGTATATACCGGAACATTCAGTTGCTTGCCAAGTACCTGTAACTGCTCAATGGCAGCCGGCCGATAAACATCACATGCAACCAGCAAAGGGTTTTTGCCTTTTTTGCTGACTAAATAATTTGCCAACTTGGCACTAAAAGTTGTTTTACCTGAACCCTGCAGGCCGGCTATCAGAATAACAGTCGGATTTCCTTTTAACGAAATTTCTTCATGCTCGCCGCCCATAAGTTCGGCCAGTTCATCATGTACGATTTTTATGATTTGCTGCTTAGGCTTTACCGATTTCAATACATCGGCACCAATGGCTTTATCTTTTACCGTTGTTACGAAATCTTTAGCAATTTTGTAGCTTACATCCGCATCAATCAGGGCGCGCCTGACTTCTTTCAGCGCATCGGCAATATTTATTTCCGTAATAACTCCCTGCCCTTTCAGTATTTTAAAGGACTTCTCCAGCTTATCCGATAAATTGTCAAACATAATATATCTGCTTCTGTTTCTAAATATTTCGGCTGCCAAAATTAATAAAAAAATTTGTGTAAACAGAGG
>CAYYQW010000044.1:0-32290 GCA_964472505.1 uncultured Bacteroidaceae bacterium
TCATCTAAATGCTGCATAATAAATTCAACGGTAGGCACATATCCCCTTACCAATATTTTTTCATTGATAATTAAAGCCGGCAAAATCCAAGTTCGGTATTTGAGCATTTCATTCAGCGAATCCACAATCCGGATATCAACATCCGCATCGGAACGATTGACGGCTTCTTCTGCATTGGCAATAAGGCGTTTGCATTTTCGGCATTTGCGCCCCGGACAAAGTAATTTTATGGTTATTTTTTCTGCCACAGCTTTAATTTGAGTCATCGTGCCACGATTATCGCGGCACGAGTTTCACGCTAATTATTAGCTTCTTTTTTCAGCCAATTTGCTAAAGTACTTTTCACGGGAATTTTTCCCTGCGATAATACTTTTCCGTTTACGACCAATCCGGGTGTCATCATTACACCGTAATCGGCAAATTTGTTCATGTCGGTAACTTTTTCAATTTGAGCATCTAAATTGTTTTCATTTACCACTTCTTTACAGGTTTCTTCCAATCGAATACAATTGGGACAACCGGTTCCGAGAATTTTGATATCCATAATGTATTGTTTTATTGGTTAATAATTTTAAATTTTTTGAGTCATCGTGCCACGATAATCACAGCACAATTTTCATATTGTAATTTGACGTTTTGAAGTCCTCCGGACGTTCAAAAGTCGATTTAGAACATACTTCCGTATAACAAGCCCGATGCGGTGGCCATAATCACTACCAAAATCAGATAGACCAATGTTTTTTGATTACCGATAACACCTCTTATTACCAGCAAATTAGGCAACGACAAAGACGGGCCGGCGAGCAATAATGCCAAGGCCGGGCCTTTTCCCATGCCGGCTGCCATAAGGCCTTGTAAAATAGGCACTTCGGTTAATGTTGCGAAATACATGAACGCGCCTACTATGGATGCAAAAAAGTTTGAAAACAGCGAGTTGCCGCCTACTAAACCGGTTATCCATTCATTGGGTATAATACCGGCCATGGCCGTATCGTCGTGTGTGGAACCGAGCAAAAAACCGGCCGCTAACACACCAATAGCCAGCAAAGGCATAATCTGTTTTGTGAAATCCCAAGTGGCAATGGTCCACTCTTTATTATCGGGGTCGCGTTTATCAATAAGCGTAATTACTGCTAAACCGGCAATTCCCACGACCATGGGCACCAGCGGCGATTCGAATAAAAAAGCCGAGCCGGCCGTTACTATGGCGGCAGCGGCCACATGTTCCCATTTTATTTTCAGAATAGCAATTAAGGAATAAACCAAAACAAGCGAAAGTGCCCCGGTGATATACCATTTATTTGCCCAAAGCCAATACCAGCCGCCTTCGGTTACACCTTTGGCCGGTGCGCCCCAGTTGGCAAATACCAAAATGGCCACAAGCGTAAAAAAGTGCAGAGATGTTTGCCACAAAGGCCGCTTTTCGGGTACATCCGGAAAACTTAGTTGTTCTTCTTTCTTAGCTCTTTCTTCTTTACGATAAATAAAAGACATGGCCAAGCCAATGACAACCGCAAAAACCACGGCTCCGATAATTCTGGCTACGCCCATTTCAAAACCGAGAATCCGAGCCGTAAGTATAATGGCCAAAATATTAATGGCCGGCCCGGAATACAAAAACGCAATGGCCGGTCCTAAACCTGCGCCGCGTTTATGAATGCTCGAAAATAAGGGCAAAATGGTGCAACTGCATACCGCCAAAATGGTTCCGGAAACGGAAGCCACGGAATAAGCCACCCATTTTTTAGCTTTGGCTCCAAAATATTTCATTACCGCGCCCTGACTCACAAAAACGGCAATAACGCCGGCAATATAAAAAGCCGGCAACAAACACAGTATTACGTGCTCCCGGGCATACCATTTCGACAGGTCGAACATAGCCATAATGGCTTCTTTAAACCGAGCACTCTCAATCGGCATGAAATAAGCAAACACAAATATTACTATTATCCAAGCCAGTATTCTTATTTCTTTTTTCCAACTCATTCTTTCTTACATTTTTATATTTCGTAATTTTGCGAAATATTGGTTTAAAAAATTTTTAATTACTGTTTTTTTTAACGATGCATTTTGCCGATACCGGCTTCGACAAGCTCAGCCTCCGAACACCTCCGTAGGCTGAGCCCTTCGACTGCTGCTCAGGAACCGCTTGTCGAAGCCGGGGATTCCTATTGCATGCAGATTATTCGCCTTCGACAAGTGGCTGTTGAGCTTTTGTCGAAATACTCAGGCTCCGGATAAGCGGATTTATCATACTATTGCAAATAAATAATATAGATATAATAAATACCCACAATAATAAATACTACGGCAATAACTCTCCTAAACCATATTTCAAAAGTTTTCAGATTATTATACAAATTTCCCACACCTGCCACGGTATATGCCAGCAGCCAAGCAAAAATAATGACGGGAATACCGGTAGCAAAAGCAAACACCACGGGCAAATAAAGGCCGGATGCGCTTGCTATGGTCATGGGTATGAGCATGCCGAAATACAACACGCCGCTGTACGGGCAAAATGCCAGCGCGAATATCACGCCCAACAAAAACACATCCCAATAAGTATGCTTCGATTTCTTCTGAAATTTTTCCGTAAGACTGCCAAATCCGGGAAATTTAATTTTTATGATGTCCAGCATCAAAATACCGATTAGTATCAATAAAGGCCCGAGAATTTTTTCTCCGTATCTCTGAAAAACGGAAGAAATTTCGAATTGGTCGGCCCCGATATATATGATAAGAGCCAAAGCGGTATATGCGAAAGCGCGCCCGAGTGTATAAATCAAACCGCTGATAAATACCCGGCGTTTGTCTTCCAAATCTTTACTGATAAAGCCTATGGCGGTAATATTGGTAGCCAAAGGACAAGGACTTATAGCTGTCATCAAACCTAATACAAAGGCCGTAACGATTGGTAACGAGCTGTCGCTCATTAGATTGGTTAAAAATTCTTCCATTGTATAAAATTTTGTTTAAATCCGGTATATGTATTAAAACTAATCCCCTTTTTGCTTCCGAATATACCACGGAAACGGGTGTTTTCCGGCGGATACTGCCGTTTTTCTTTCTTCTTTCAGTAATTTAATCCAAAAGCCCAAAGCGGAAGCACATTAAGGTAACCAAATTCAATATCATCTTTTACCACAAATGAATTATTATCGTTCTCTATTTGATTTTGTTGTTTGCTTTTTCCGCCCACTTCAAACGTATAAGCATCAATAACAAAATCAGCTTTTTTTGAAGAAATTACTTCATTGTTTACCTGCATTTGGTTGTAGAAAAAAGTTTCTCGTATATTTCCAATATTTGCTTTTTCGCCCACCAGATTAAAAACAATATTGGTATTATCTAAATACACCTTATCAACTTTTCCTAATCCGCGAATATCTGATGTTTCGTTGCGTAGTTGTGCAATTAGACCTGCTTTTTCCATATATGAAAAATAATCGTCTAAAGAATTTCGACTCACATTAATTATTTCTGATATTTTAGAAAAATTGGGCTTGAACGGTACACTTTCTGCAATAACGGAAAGCAATCGTTTCAGCTTGCGACTTGTTCCGACGTTTAGTTTTGCATATTGCGGAATATCTGTTTCTAATGTTTGTACAATAATTTGCCCTAAACGTAAATTCATTTCATTTTCAATTCCGAAAGGATAATATCCGCGTTTCAAAAAATCATTAAATAATGGAAGCGGATGTTTAATATTTGTAAGTTCTACTTCGTTATTGATAATTTGTTTTAACGAATAAACTTCCGTTTCGTAATTATGAAAAAATTTCAAATATTCACGAAATGACAGTCCTTGTAATTTATAGATTATGGCACGACGACTTAAATCGGCAGAACCTTTTAGTATATCAAGTATTGAAGAACCGGTGAATATGACCTTTAATTCAGGAAATGAATCGTAAATATTTTTCAACTCACGAGACCAGTCTGTGTATTTATGAATTTCATCAATGAACAAGAATTGTCCTGCATTTTTATAAAAGTCATCAGCTATGTCAATAAGCCTGTTTTCACTAAAGTACATATCATCTGCCGATACATATAATGCCTTTTTGCTGTCTAAATTTTTCTTTATATGCTGCAGAATCATTGTTGTTTTACCAACACCGCGTGCTCCGATAATCCCAATCATTCGGCTATCCCACGACACTTTGTCGTATAAATAACGTGTAAAGTCTGTTGGCGTATTTTGTAAAAGCGTTTCAAATTTCTGATAAAGTGTTTTCATCTGCTTCAATAAAAAAGTTTTTACAAAAATACAAATTGCACAACAAAATCAACAATTATTCTTGAAATTGCACAACAAAATGTGCAATTTGAATTAAGCACCGTTTTAATCTACAAAAGCGGGTCTGTTTTTTCTTTAATAATTTGCTTAAACTTATCGGGCATACGCGAAGCATACATAAAGCCTTCGTTGGTAATATTAATTTTCGTGTCTCCGCCGACGATTAATAATGTTTGCCCGCTAACACCTAATTCATTAGCTTTCTTTTCCCCTTCGGGTTTTTCAAGATTGTACGCTTTGAAAGTTACTTTGTCGCCGTAGAGTTCGTTTACGGTATTTTTGCTTTGTTCTTCTACATTTTTACAAGTCATACATCGGCGGCTGTAATGAAAATAATAAACGCTTACCGTTTTGGCTTTAGAAATGCCTTTTTCGCCACTGCTCGTAGCTTGCCCGGTGCAAGAGAAATTGCCAAAGCTTAAGAAAAGCAGAAAAAAACCTACGATTTTTATTGAATTTAAAATAGTCATGATTCTTTTTTTTAGAGTTATAAAAAGCTGTATTTACTTATTGTCGTTCAAAATTTTTTCTAATTCAGTTTTGGAAGGTAAGCGTCCGGAAAACACCACTTTTTCATTAATAACCAAGCCGGGCGTTTTCATAACGCCGTATTGCATAATCTTCATAATGTCTTCTTCTTTGCTCAGATTAGCTTCTATACCCGATGTCTCAAGGGTTTCTTTTGTAAGTTTTTCAAGTGATTTGCACTTGGGGCAACCGGTGCCGAGAATTTTAATGTCCATAATGTCATGTTTTATTTATTATTATCTAAAAATTGAATTTTTCGGCATTTTGAATCAATCAATCCCCCTAACCCCTTCCGAAATAATCGGAACAGGCATTTTCTAAGGGGGAAACGCATATTTAATCAATTTGCTGTAATTTTGATTTTTACAGTATCCATGCGCTTAGTTCAATTTTATAATTTCGGTTTGATTTCTTCTTCATAAAACTTAAAAAAATCTCGTTTTATTTCATCACGTATCCTGCGGAATTCCGATAAAATAAAATTGTTACTGCCGGTTACTTCGGCCGGGTCTTCAAAGCCTATGTGCAGTCGGTGCTGAACATCGCCCGTAAATACCGGACAGCTCTCTTTGGCTCCGTCGCAAACCGTGATTACATAATCAAATGCCTTATCCAAATAGGCATTTACTGATTCGGGTTTATGTGCGCTTAAATCCAAGCCTTCTTCTTTCATTACTTCAATCGCTTTGGGATGCACTTGGCTGCTTGGCGATGTGCCGGCAGAATATACTTCCAAACGCTTATCGAAATTCCTGATAAAGGCTTCCGCCATTTGACTGCGACAACTGTTTCCGGTACACAGAATGAGTATTTTCATGATTTGTTTTCTTTTATAATGATTTATTCTGTTCAAATAATTCTTCAAACAAGATTTTGGCTTCTTCCCATTTTTCACGGTTCAAACAATACTTTATGTATGGCGGCTCCACCTCGCCCTGAATCAGGCCGGAGTGTTTCAATTCTTTCAGATGTCGCGAAAGCGTGGAACGCCCCACGGGCAATTCATCCACCAAATCGCCGCTGTAGCAGCAGGCATTCATTTTAGAAAGTTTGCGTAAAATATATACTCGAACCGGATGCGCCATGACTTTGGATAGTTTGGCCATTTCTCTTATATCTGCCGACAGCTCAATTTTTTCTTTCATATCTGAAAATATTCTTGTTTGATATTTCGCAAAATAACGAAACGTTTTCTGAACAAACAAATTTTTTGCAAATTTATTATACAGATTCAGATAAAATTTATACTTATTGCGATACGAAACCGCGGAAAACACTTCAAAACGTCCGACGGACTTTTGAACGTGTGGGCAAATTGTAAGACAAAATAAGAAATTCCCATATTTTGAAACTGCAATGTAAAAAAAATCACTTAACTTTGTATTAAAGCTAAATACGGAAAAATGAAAATGATATATTTTAAAATTACAGAAAACGGAGAACAAGCCGCAGCTTTTACGGAATATATTAAAAAGTTACCCTTTGTCGAAATTATCGACTCAGAGAAAATACCTAATGAAATAACCATAGAAGCAATGCGAGAAGCCCGAAACGGACAAGTTGAAGAAGCCGAAAACGTTGAAGACTTAATTAACAAACTGAATGACTGATGTTTACTCTCGGCTACACAAAGCAGTTCAAAAAAGATTACAAGCGAATAGAAAAGCAAAACAAAGACTTGAAGAGATTGCATAAAGTCTTTAGACTACTTGAAGAGACGGGCGACCTTACTGCCGACAAATATAAAACTCACCAACTCAAAGGAGACTACAAAGACCACAGAGAAGCCCACATAAGCCCGGATTGGCTTATTATTTGGTTGCCGCAAGCAGATAACAAAATAACGCTTGTGCGCACCGGCTCGCATTCAGAATTGTTTTAAAAACGTATGAAAATTTTATCCGATTTCAGGAAACACTTCAAAACGTCCGACGGTTCCTGAGCAACAGTCGAAGGATAGGACTTTTGAACGTGTGTGCAAAAGGGCAGACCGCAAATTTTCATAAAAAAATATTCTCAGCCATGAAATCTATTTTTATTTCTTTAATAGTAATAGTGACTTTTAATAATATGATTTTAGCACAGATAAGTTATCATGCTCAAATAGGAACCGGAATATCGCAATTTTACAAAATAAAATTGTCTGAATATAATGACGAAAATAAAATGCTCCCAAGTTTGAAAAATAAAATCGGCCTTGGACTAAGCTACGATTATAATAACTATGATAATGATATAACAATGAGCTTTCTTATAGAACAAAAGACATTAAAAACTAAATTCATTGTCAGCGATAGCATTCTGTGGATAGACAATGACACATCTTTTTATCGCTACGATGATATTACAAGCACACACCTACACTATGCTATTTCAATACCGGTGATTTTTAACAAAAATTTTAAAAGGCAGACGGGAATAGGTGTTGGGTTTACAAATAATTTTATCTTAAATAATCAAACAAAAACGGAAGTATCCAACTTTGAAACCTTTAAATACCAATTAAATATTTATCTGGCTTTTACTTACAAGCCGACAGACAAAATAGACTTATTTTTAGATTTACAAAACGGTATTTCTCCGTTTGGAGTTAGTGGTTCGGCATGGCAACCATATTTTTTATATAACTGCTCTTTTTCATTTGGGGTTAATTATAACTTTCGATCAAAAACGACAAAAAAGAACTAAATCAAATTCATTCTAAAAAAATAAAAGTCATTAATTTCTCAACTGCCAAGCAAACCCAAATCCGGCAGATTAAGAAACACTTCAAAACGTTCGGCGGTTCCTGAGCAACAGCCGAAGGGCAGGTCTTTTGAACGTGTGGGCGGAATGGCAGGCGGTAAATTTTCATAAAACAGACGTTTTGAAGTCCTGCCGGACGTTCAAAAGTCTTTTTGATTTGTACCCGTCAGACCGCTCAAAGCGGCCGGTCGGATGATGCGAAACGAGCGGGTCTTTGCAATTTTCTCTACGGTAAAAATTTCATTTTGTAGGCTGCGTTTTCTTTAACCATCGCCGGAGAAAAATAATCCGGATGATAAATGCCCTGTATGAAATCATCGGCTTGGTCTAAATAATGCTTGCTGCCGGGAATGCCGGATACACCGGTGGGAATGGCCACATACGATTCATCAAAATTACCGAGTGAGTAGATGTGCCGCTGTGATGCTCCGGTGGATGATTCAAATGGTTCCGAAAAGCTGTACGAATATGGGTTTACCGTATGGTAGCTGCCGCCTACACCGGTTTTATGATTCAGTCCGAAAAGTAAATCCAAAATGGCCACTTTGCCTAAAGGATGCTCAATATTTACTTTATGCGCATCGCCCCATTTTATATGTTTAATATTTTTCCCGTATTTAGTTGTTAAAGAGTCGGTTGTCTGCTCAAAAGAGAGCCGAACAATATCAGTCAGGCTTTCGGCTTCTTCCGTATCTATTTTATCAACCCATACCGATTGCGGATTTTTTAAAATATATTCCGTCATGTAATTCGTGAGTCGACCGTATTTCTGATATTCGCGGTATAAATCATCCCCCATTTCATCATGCAAGAGATTTTTGGCAAAAACCAAATAAAACTCCTCAAAAATCAAAGGAGCGGCTTTATCGGCGTCCATCTCATAATCCCATGCTTTAAGTATATCTAAACTGATTTTTTCGTTTTCGCTGAGTGCATTTTCATCAATCTGCATCAAGATTTTCGGAAGCATTCCTTCTGCAAATAAGGAATGTTGGTCGGTTTGGATATTTCTAAAATCTTCCGGACTCAGTTTTTCTTTTTCCGTAAGCAATTGCTCTATGCGGTTGAATCGATTGGGCAAATCGTACCAGGCACTTATGTAATACGGATACTTGTCGCTTACGGTGCGGTTGTTGGAAGAAATTACGTAGCCCCTTTCCGGATTGTACTGATGCGGAAGCGAATCAAAGGGTACAAAAGCTTTCCAATCATACAGTGTAGTATCTCCGGGGAAAAACATCCAACCCGGCAACTCTCTTTTGGGAATACCGGCGCAGCAATACAAACCGATATTTCCTTCCGTATCGGCATAATTTACATTCTGTGCCACGGATATAAATGTTTTGACGGCATCTTTGAAATCGTCCCAATTTTTGGCACGGTTCAGCAAATAAACTGTTCGCAATTCATTGCTTTCATCGTTTCCAAGCCAGTGCATGGAAACCACCTCATTTTCAATGTTTTTCATTCCGCTAATCACGGGGCCTCGGTGAGAATACCGTTGGAGATGTTCAACCGTATCGCTGCCTTTTACGGCAATTTTTTCGTTTACAAGATTATAATCTTTCCATGCCCCATCTAATTTGTACTGATTGCTGTCCGCAGGATTTACGGTCTCCACATAGAAATCAATATCATCCAACATCACATTGGTCATGCCCCAGGCAATATCGGCATTGTGCCCCGCAATTATGAACGGTTGTCCGGGCAAAACCACGCCGGTTACATCCAATTCACCTTTCACATAATGGCGCATTTGCATCCATACGCCGGGCGACATCAGTCCCAAGTGCATATCGTTGGCCAGAATGGGTTTTCCGGTGGTGCTTTTGTTGCCGGCCACGGCCCAGTTATTGCTTCCGCTGAAAACGGCAGGCATCAGGGCGGCTGTTTTTTCGGAAGCGGCAGTAAATGCGCTGTCGTCCGGTATGCCCTTCAGGTCAAAATCCGGATATACGGGGCGCGGATAATCCAAAGCCGCAATTAACTCATCAAAATGCGCGGCAGTTATTTTTTGTTTCAATTTGTGAAAAGCCGTCTCGGTTCGCCAACCGGTGTTAAGGCTCCAAGCCATGTAGCCAATCAAATTTATGGAATGATAAGCTTCCCATTTTTCAGGTTCGTAGCCCAATACGGTAAATTCAAAACTCAAATCGTCCTCTTCCAGATATTGATTAACACCGGCCACATAAGCATCCAAAATTTCTTTGAGTTCGGGCTTGCAGCCTTCCAAAATGGCTTTTGATTTTTCGCTTATGCGCAGCGAACGAAACAGTATATCGGCATCAATCATATCTTCGCCAAACATTTCGGAAAGTCGGCCGGTAGTGATTCGCCTGAGTAAATCCATTTGCCAAAAACGGTCGCGGGCCTGAATATAGCCCACGGCTCGGTATAAATCCGTTTGATTATCGGCAAATACATGCGCCACGCCAAAACTATCGCGCAATACTTCCACTTCGCCGCTAAGGCCTTTGAGTTGCATATCTTGATTATAATCTACAAGCCCGCTGCCGGCAAGCATACGAACAAAAATGTATGTTCCTATGGCAATACCAACAAAAACAACTATGAAAACGATAAAAATTTTTCTGCTTTTTTTCATAATATACTTTATTTAATTTAATTTTTGAAATACGAATAATTATGCTTAAGTCGATAGTATTTTACAGTTGTTTACAATACGGAATTGGATGCCTTAAGTTTCACGGCAGCTCTAACCGGCTGATGGTCGGAATGTTTAAATCCCAAATCAATCGTATGCACTTCAAGACTTTCGATATTGGGTGAAAGCAAGTAAAAATCAATCAAAGCCGTAGGTGTATTGCCTCGTTTGTAAGGCTTTTTCAGTCTTCTGTTTGTGGGTTTATCGGCATCGTACATCCAAGTCCAGCCGGCAGGAAGATAGTCTTTGGATATATCCTGCCTGTCTTCATTATCGGGAATATCATCGGAATAGTTAGCTTTAAATCCTGGGGGAGATTGATTCCAGTCGCCGCCTACGATTATGTAGTTGCCTTGACGATACTCTTCTGTCATAAAATTTTTCAAATATTGCATTTGCTCTTCACGCAAGCTGCCGTCATCATAAGCAGAATTATGGGTATTGATTACAAGCAATTCTTTTTCATTCTCCAAAGGGTAACGGTTTACAAGAAAACAACGATCCAACATAAAAAGGCTTTTGGGCCAATCAAAATTACCGGGAAATGAATAACGTACTGACTCCAAGGGCTTGTATCGGCTTAAAGTAAGCAGGCCGCCCCTAACTTTACCCATGGGCTTAGCAATGGGTACAGGCACGAAAAAAACATCATAATTAGCAGCAAAAACGGGCACATAATCCGGGAAAATTTTCACAAGTGAATCGTATTGATTCAAGCCATAACTCCGCTTGGAATTGACATCTACTTCCTGCAACAGAAAGAAATCTACGGTATCCTGAGTACTGAGATAAGCTTCTATAGCTTCCAAGTTCACTTCGGTATGCTCGCTGCTTGTACGTACTTTTTCCCCGCCGTCGTAAAAGAAATCCATTTCGACATCCAAGCCGGCATAACCGATGTTCCAAATCAACAAATTAATAACGGAGGTATCATTAAATGCATCGGGGCTGTCATTTTCGTACAATTTCACTTGTTCTTCGGGCTTATAGTCCGTAACTGTAGCATAAAGTAAAAACCCGCCAAAAGCCAACAGTACCAATATCAAAAGGTATAACACAATTTTTAAAATTTTCTTCATTTAGATTATTTTTTCTAATAAAACACGATAATATTGTCCACTAATATACAAAAATATTCATGCTAATTTATAAAATCTTTTAACAAAATTTCAATTATAATAGAATTTATTTACATTTGTGTTTATGTATTAACAAAAAAATAACTTCCGAATGAAAAAAGCACTATTCTTTTTGGTTTTTAGCTTTTTAGCTTCAGCGATTTTTGCCCAAAACGACACACTCAAGAATAACGAAACCGTAAAAACAGGCTTCAGCCTTGGCGGAGTACCTGTAGTAGCCTATAATACAGATACCGGCTTTAAGTACGGAGGTTTGGTGAATTTTTACTGGTACGGCGACGGAACCAATTATCCTAACTATGATCATTCCCTCTATATGGAATGGTCGCGAACAACGAAAGGAAGCGGTATCAATCAAATTACTTACGACACCCGAACACTTATTCCCAATATGCGTATGCAATTGGATGCGCGCTACCTGACGGAACAAGCGCTTGATTTCTATGGCTTTAACGGATATAACGCATACTACAACGGTGATTTTTCTGATGATACGCACTCGGATTACATCAGCCGAATGTTCTACCGCCACGAACGAAAAATGGTTCGGCTGAAAGCTGACTTTGAAGGCAATACCGGTATAGAAAACCTGCGTTGGCTTGCAGGCTTTGCCCATCACGGGGTGGACATATCAAGTGTGGATTTGGAAACTCTCAATGAAGGCCAAAGCGAAGAAGATATGTTGCCCGACACAGCCACTCTTTACGACCGCTATGTAGAATGGGGCGTGATAAAAGCTGACCAGGCCGAGGGCGGAAAGGTAAACAGCTTTAAACTGGGAATGGTGTACGATTCGCGCGATAACGAAGCCAACCCAAACCACGGAATGTGGTCGGAAATGATGGCAATAAATGCCCCCGGCTTTCTCGGCAACGACTATGCCTATACAAAACTTATGCTCACACACCGCCAATATTTTACCGTAGTACCAAGCCGACTTACATTTGCCTACCGCCTGAGCTGGCAAACAAAAATAGCCGGAGAAATCCCTTTTTATATGTTACCCTTTATTTTTGAATCAAAAGATACGAACGATGGCTTGGGCGGCAGCAAAAACCTCAGAGGCGTTTATCGTAATCGCTTGCAAGGCGATGGCGTTGCATACGGAAACATGGAATTCCGTTGGAAGTTTTTCAAAACAGTTTTTCTTAATCAAAACATTTATCTTGGCTTAAATACCTTTTTGGATGCCGGCATCGTTACAAGTAAATACCAAACGGATTTATCCGGTGTTACCGGCGGTTACGGAAACAGTTTGCAGGAAAACCTAAATATGATAGAATACGAGGAAGAAAGTTTGCATCCCAGCTATGGAGCCGGCTTTCGATTTGTACTCAATAATAATTTCATTGTTGCGTTTGAATACGGACGTGCATTCAATATTAAAAAAGACGGCTCGGGCTTTTACATAGGTCTGAATTATGCATTTTAGAATATTCTAAAAAGACTCATGCTTAAAAAACTACTTGCATATACGGTATTATCTGCTTTTCTGCTTTTGCTGTTTCCTTTGTCAGGATTTGCTCAAAGAAGCGACAAAGAAACAGAACGCCAGAAGGCCGTGATTCTTTATAATATTCCCAAATACTTAAAATGGCCAAACACCGGCGGCAATATTACGGTCGGCTTGCTTGGAGCTTCAAAGTTTTTGCTGCGCAGTTTAAATGATTTAGAAAGCGGCAGCTATCCGTTCGGTAAATCCTATAAAACCAAATTTATTCAAAGCCCGCGTGAGGCAACTTCTTTCAATGTGGATATTCTGTATATCGGTTCGGAATACAATGACAAAGCATTGGACATTGTTGAGTCGATAAATAACAAAAATACCGTTGTAATCACGGACGGGTGGGATTTAAAAAAAGAAGTAATGATAAATCTAACCGAAAAAAACGGTATTCAGACATTTGAAATCAACCCCGGTAACATCAATGAAGTGGGGATAAATGTGCTTTCAACCATACATCAGTCGGGCGGTATTATTGTAGATGAAAGTTACTTGTACCATGAATCGGAAAGAAATTTGCAGGAAGAGCGTGAGCGCGTGAAAGAACAACAGGAAGTTTTGAAAATGCAGCAAGTAAAACTTCAATATCAGCTTAAAACAATTGCACGCCAAGAAAGCAGAATAGACCAACACCAGGCGGAAATAAAAAAGCAGCAAGCACGCATTTCAAACCAGCGAAAAGAATTGGAATCACTCATTAAAAGAGCCAACGAAAACCGAGCCGAATTGGCTGAAAAAATTGAAGTGCTGCGTGAAAAAGAAAAAGCCATTGAAGAACAAAATCAAAAACTGGCAGAACAAAAAATTGAGGCTCAGGAGCAAATGGAGATTCTGGAAAAACAAAATGAAGAAATAGAAGAGCGGCAAAAGCAGATTAAGAAACAAAGAATTGAAATTGCCTCGCAAACCGGAATAATTCGCACCCAAAAAAATGCATTACTGATATTTAGTGTCTTACTTGGATTTATCCTGATTTTATCTTTCTTTTTGTTTAGAAGTTACCGAACTCAGAAACGACAAAACAAAATTTTAGCCAACCAAAAAAATGAAATAGAACTGCAGGCCGTTCAACTTGAGCAAGTCAACAAAGAATTAGAAAAGCTGTCAATTGTAGCGAGTGAAACGTCCAATGCCGTTGCCATATTGCGCCCCAACGGAAAATACGAGTGGGTAAATGCCGGTTTTACAAGAATGTACGGCTACACTCTACAACTGCTCAGAAATGAAGTAGGAGAAGATATTTTCACGGCAAGTAATCATCCGCAAATTAATGAAATTGTAAAGAAATGTATTGAAAACCGCAGCCCGGTTAGCTACGAAAGCCAAGTAACAACCAGAGATAAGCAAACACGTTGGTCGCAAACGACCATCTCGCCCACCGTTAACAATCAAGACATGGTGGATCGGCTGGTGCTGATTGATACCGATATCACCGAAGTAAAAGAAGCAGAGGCTGAAATTGCCAAACAAAACAAAAAAATTACCGACAGCATTGTGTATGCACAACGTATTCAAAAAGCCGTGCTAACTCCCCGCGAAGTAATCGAAGCATACATACCCGAACACTTTATAATGTTTCGCCCGCGCGATATTGTAAGCGGTGATTTTTACTGGGCTGCAGAGAAAGACAATAAACTCATTATAACAGCTGCCGATTGCACCGGACACGGTGTACCGGGTGCTTTTATGAGCATGCTGGGCATTACATTCTTAAACCAAATAATTGCTGAAAACAAATCACACGAGATTAGTGCAAGTTTTATTTTAGATGAACTCAGAGATAAAGTCAAAACATCATTACGCCAAACAGGCAAAAGCGGAGAAGCCAAAGACGGTATGGATATGTCGCTTTGCATTATTGATAAAGATAATATGCATCTGGAATTTGCCGGTGCACAAAACCCTTTAGTATTTATCAGAAACGGAAAGACAGAGCGCATCAAGGGTGATGATATGCCCATCGGAATATCATACGGAGAAGAGAAATTTCAAAACCACCATCTGGACTTGGAACCTGAAGACCGCCTTTATATATTCTCCGACGGTTATGCTGATCAGTTTGGAGAAAAAACACGAAAAAAATTCTTCTCTAAACGCATGCGCATGATGTTTGAAAAATACCATCAAAAACCATTTGAAAAACAGTTAGAGCTATACGAGAAAACATTCGACAAATGGCGAGGAAAACTTGATCAAATGGATGATGTGCTTGTTATCGGGCTTAAAGTGTGATTTTTGCAATGTAGAATAGATGTTGCAAACACACAATGCAGAAACACTCAGAACTTAGGACTTTAAACCTTCGCGATAAAAAATAAACCACACAGAACACACAGGAACACAAAGAAAAAAAGATTCAAATCAACGGCTTCTCTAAAATTTGGTACATTTGCGGTAAAAAAACAAACCACACAGAACACACAGGAACACAAGGAAAAAAAGATTCAAATCAACGGCTCCTCTATAACTTGGTGCATTTGCGGTAAAAAAAACAAACCACACAGAACACACAGGAACACAAAGGGAAAAAGATTCAAACCTACAGCTTCTGTAAAGCTTGGTGCATTTGCGGCAAAAAAACAAACCACACAGAACACACAGGAACACAAAGAAAAAAACTTCAAACCTACAGCTTCTGTAAAGCTTGGTGTAATTAAACCTTCGCGGTAAAAAAACGACCTCTGCTATAACTAATAACAAAGGTCGTTTTGAATTTATAATTTTTCCTGCTGAATGCAGAGTAATTCAACAACTAAATGCTAAAATCCATATCTTCATCTTCGCTTTCATATTCGATGAACTCAAAATTTACACTCACCAAATTTGAGAAACGCGTTCCCAAACCAAGCATATCTTCGTCAATAGTATCATAATGCCAGCGAATGGTTACATCACCCTTATTTAATATTCTGTTAATAGCCATTATAACTTCAAAAATTTGTTTTGATGAAGCTGTATTCAAATACTCAACATTAAACTCAAAAACAGTTTCGGGATTAGGATTAGCCGCATAAGCATTAATCCAATCAATTATCGGGCGATAAAATTCTACCGCATTTTCGGGTAATGACGATTTTGTAATGCTGAAAACCCCTTTTTCTGCATCTAAATAAATTTCGGGAGTATCCTCAGTTGCTTTAATAATCAATGGTTCCATATCTGTTTTCTATTTTTTAAATTTTTACCGTAGCCTGTATTGCTACAAAATGATGCGTTTCATCAGCCGGTTGATAAAACGAACGTATCAAGTTTTTACTCTTGATTCTCATATCGATAAAACCTAAACCGGTTCTGCGCTCATCAGCATTATCGCCACCTAAAAGGATCTGATCATATTGCGTATATAATTCATCCTCATTCAGGCTGTTCACTTCTTCAATGCGTCGTTTGAGTTTAGGCAATTCATCCTTCTCGATGTAATTACCGGAAGTCAAATAAAAAGCACCGTCTTTTTTACTCAGCATAAACACGCCTTTACTTTTCATGCCATTTTCAAGGTGCAAAGTATGCTTGCTGATATTTTGAAGCATCTCCACCATTAAAGCATATACTTTTTTTGAAGTTTTTGAAACATTCATTTGCCCTTTTATTATAGACAAAATACTGAGAATGGTTTGACGGTTAAAACGCCCGTTAAAACTAACCAACACGTTCTCTTTTTTGAGTTTCTTATCGAAATTTCGAATGGCATCGGCAGCTGACTTTCCGCTTTTATTTTCGACAAAGGGCGAAGGCCTTGCATCTTTCTCGGCTGAAATTTCGGTTCGGAAATAAAAAAAAGAAGTATCTTGATCTAAAGGATCAAAATTAAACATAAGTTTTTTTCCGGATTTACGAGCCATCTCAATCAAACCAAGGCCGGCTCCTCCTTTTTCCGACAAACTGCCGGAAACCAAAATTTCCTTATGTAATTTTTTAAGTTGATCCGCCTCCAAAAGATTTATCTGTTCTAACTTAGGACGCAAAGAGTCTTCATCGTCTTTTTTGATAACATTTCCGGTAGTAATAAAATATCGATCGCTGTTTTTTTGAATGGCGAATATATCATCGCCGGGTTCTGTTTCTTCTGCCTCTCTGTGTTTTGTAACGTTCTGCAGCCCTTCGACCATTAAAAAATAAATACGCTTTTTTAAGGAACGTTCACCGGCAGCTTTCAAAACATTTGTTTCCGCCAATGACAATATCTTCTTTGATATGGAAGGTGAGAATTCTCCTCGATAGATATATTCAAAATCATCTTCACTCAAAGAAGTAAACATTTGAAATGCCAATTCAAGCAAATTGCTATTTTCGGATAAGTTTTTCAAAAGCTTATAGTTTTGACCGTAAAAATACAGTTTATTTGTTAGAAAATAAAATTAGTTTCCATAATCTCCATAAAATACAAAAATCATCCCGGAATTTATTAGCTCAGAAAAAAAATGTTCCGCAACACATTTATATTAAACAATTACATTTCCGGATATGTGACTAAATATATTTTTTTAAAAAAGTCAAAAATTATTAATTTAGCCAAAAATCAAAAAATAATCATAAATTTTTTAAACCAATCATTATGAATAAAATTACCGTAATAGGTGCCGGAAACGTAGGCGCCACCGTAGCTGATGTAGTTGCTCAAAAAGATCTGGCAAGAGAAGTTGTACTGTTGGATATCAAAGAAGGGGTTGCCGAAGGCAAAGCCTTGGATATTTGGCAAACTTCATCTATCAGAAGCTTTAATACCCGCGTAAAAGGTGTTACGAATGACTACCTCGCCACAGCCGGTTCAGGTATTATTGTTATAACATCGGGCAAACCGAGAAGCCCCGGAATGTCGCGCGATGATTTGATTAAAACCAATGCAAAAATTGTAATTGACGTAACTGAAAGAGCCGTAAAATATTCGCCCGATGCCATTATAATAGTTGTATCCAATCCCTTAGACGTTATGACCTATGCCGCTTTTAAAGCAGCCAATAAAGAGCCGCGTAAAGTATTTGGTATGGCGGGTATTTTAGATACCGGGCGTTATCGAGCATTCTTAGCCAATGCACTCAATGTATCACCGAAAGACATTCATGCACTTCTGCTTGGAGGCCACGGCGACACCATGGTGCCGCTTCCGAGATATACCTCCGTAAACGGTATTCCGGTGACGCAATTATTGGGCGATGAAGAAATGAATAAAATTGTAGAACGCACCAAAAAAGGCGGCGGTGAACTCGTTGGTTTAATGGGAACTTCTGCTTGGTATGCTCCCGGTTCGGCAGTAGCCGAAATGGTTGAAGCCATTGTGGATAATCAAAGAAGAATATTCCCCGTTTGTGCTAAACTTAACGGAGAGTTTGGCCTGAAAGACCTCTATCTCGGAGTACCGGTAGTGCTCGATAAAGACGGAATTGCGCAAATCATTCAAATTGAATTAAACAAAGAAGAACAAGCGTTGATGGACAAATCGGCAGAGTCCGTTCAAAAAGTAATGAAAGAATTTGATGCAATGAAAATTATTTAAAGCAGCCCCATTCAACAGTGAAACAGAAGCAGCCAAACAAAGCTTATTAGCTTTGGCTGCTTTTTTTAATATCTTCAATAAAGCTGTTAAAAATCCAAAAGTCACAATCCTATAGTCCGGCAAATCTTTTTGGTGACTGATTTTTATATATTACCACGAAAAAATAAGTTTCCTTTTTTATGAAAACAAAAAAATATTTTATTCCAATACTTTTCTAAAAAAGCCTGAGTTACAAGAAATAAAAGAATTCCACTCCCCCTACCATTCGCCAAGCGGGAATCTACAAGCACCACCTTAGTAATTATAACAGCTATTACCGCCGAAGCTAATTGGCATAGGATTTATTTTATACAATTATCTAAACAATACGGAATTCTTTTTTTAAAAAAAAAACAATATATTTGCAGCCCTAAAAAATGATGTAAACGTATATAATCAAAAGAAGTAATCAGAAATGCAAAACAAAGGAATTATTACGATTTTTGCGATACTCTTAGCTTTGGCGAGTATCTATCAGCTATCATTTACTTTTGTGTCGTCGCAAGTAAAAAGACAAGCAGCAGAATACGGACAAGGCGATTACGACAAAGAATTGCAATATTTGGATTCGATGTCGAACAAAGAAGTTTATCCGCTATTTGGATTTACTTTTAAAGACTGCCAACAAAGCGAAATCAATCTCGGGCTTGACCTTAAAGGCGGGATGAACGTTATTTTGGAAATTTCTGTTCCGGACCTCGTTCTCAACCTTGCCGACAATAACGAAGACCCGACTTTCAGGAAAGCCATAAAATTGGCACGTGAACGCCAAACAGAAAGCACCGACGATTTCATTACGCTCTTTTACGAAGCCTTTAAAGAAAGTGATCCAAATGCGCAATTAGCAGCGATATTCGGCACTTATGAACTTAAAGACCGAATTAAACCCAATACCCCCGATGATGAGGTATTAGATGTTTTACGCACGGAGGCAAAAGATGCCGTGGATAATTCTCTCAATGTCCTCAGAACGCGTATTGACCGATACGGCGTGGTTCAACCTAACATCCAAAAACTCGAAGGTGAAACCGGAAGAATTATGATTGAGCTTCCCGGTGTAAAAGATCCCAAGCGCGTAAGAAAACTGCTCCAGGGAAGTGCAAACCTTCAGTTCTGGGAAACATATTATTATACGGAAGTATATCAATCGTTCTACGAAGCCGACCAAAAATTGGCCGAAATTCGCAGAAGCGAAAAGTCAACTGCCGTAAATGACACAACGCAAGAAAGCGCGGTAAGCGAATCAGATACAACCGAACTCAACCTTTTATCGGATACTACCGATACAAGCGAAAGTTTACTGGATACTGACGATGACGAACTCATCGAAGAACAAAGTATGCAACATCAAAATCCTTTGTTTTCGGTACTCCGACCATACATAAATAATGAAAATCAACCGATTCAATCAGCAGCCGTTGGCTATGCTCATGTATCGGATACGGGAGAGGTCAATAAAATACTGGCTCACCCGTCCATAAAAAACTTGTTCCCAAATAATATACAATTTGCCTGGGAAGTAAAACCCTTTGATATCGAAAGCCAAAGCGGTGAAAGCGAAGATTATTTCCGTCTTATTGCTTTGAAAGCCAAAAAAGGCAACAACCCGGCTTTAGAAGGAGATGTAATAACCAATGCACGTGAAGAAACCGACCAAACCACCGGCGAATGGCAAGTATCCATGTCGATGAATGCTAAAGGAACCCAAGACTGGGCGCGCATAACCAAAGAGAATGTAGGGCGACAAATTGCCATTGTACTTGACGGCTATGTGTATTCTTACCCCGTAGTAAACCAAGAGATCACGGGCGGAAGCTCATCCATATCCGGAAACTTTTCGCAGCCGGAAGCAAAAGACCTTGCCAACATACTAAAATCCGGTAAATTAGATGCACCCGCTAATATTATTGAAGAAGAAATCGTTGGTCCTTCTCTCGGAGAAGAGGCCGTTAATTCCGGTTTTATCTCATTTCTTATAGCCTTTATTTTTGTATTGATATACATGGCATTTTTCTACAGAGGTGCCGGTTTAGTTGCAGATATTGCACTTATAGCAAATATATTCTTTATTTTTGGCGTACTGGCTTCACTTAATGCCGTTCTGACACTACCCGGTATTGCCGGTATTGTCCTTACCATAGGTATGTCGGTAGATGCCAATGTTCTTATTTACGAGCGCATTAAAGAAGAATTGGCTGTAGGGAAAGGTTTAAAATTGGCTGTTCAGGACGGATATAAAAATGCTTATTCAGCCATTATAGATGCCAACCTCACAACCCTTATTACCGGTATTATTCTTTATGTATTCGGCCACGGCCCAATCAAAGGATTTGCCACTACCTTAATTATTGGTATTCTTACTTCATTATTCTCAGCTATTTTTATAACTCGAATAATTTTTACCAATTATCTTAAAAACAGAAGCGAAATATCGTTCCATTCAAAGCTTACAAAAAATGCTTTTAAAAATACATCATTCAACTTTATTGATTCCAAGAAAGTAAGTTACTTAATTTCAGGCACACTTATAGCTGTTGCAGTTGTCAGTTTAGCTGTGCAAGGCCTGAACCTTGGTGTTGATTTTAAAGGCGGGCGTACCTATATCATTCGATTCGATCAAGACGTGAACACAACTCAAGTTGCCGCGAGTTTGGGAGAATCTTTCAACGAAGCTCCGTCGGTTAAAACCTACGGACAAAGCAACCAAGTAAAAATTGTAACTAAGTTCATGGTGGACGACACCGTAGAGGGAGCCGACAGCATTGCAGAAGCAGCTCTTTTCGAGGGATTGAAACCCTTCCTTCCGGAAGACATTAATATTGATCGCTTCTTGGAAGATAATCGGCAAAGCTCACGAAAAGTTGGGCCGACCATAGCAGCCGACATTAAAGTTGCAGCTCTCTGGGCGATTGTTTTCTCTCTCTTAGCCATTTTCTTGTACATTTTCAGCCGTTTCAGAAACTGGCAGTTTGGCCTCGGAGCATTGGCAGCCTTGGTACACGATGTGTTGGTAGTTTTGGGTATATATTCACTCATTCACACTTTCATGCCCTTCTCTATGGAAATCGGACAATCGTTTATTGCAGCCATACTTACCGTAGTAGGTTACTCAGTAAACGATACCGTGGTAGTTTTTGACCGCATTAGAGAGTATCTGAAGCTGAACAAATCAAAAAAACGCAAAGTTGTTTATAACGAAGCCTTGAACAGCACGCTTAGTCGTACTTTCAATACTTCTATTTCGACAATTATCGTACTCTTGGCAATTTTCATCTTCGGCGGCGAGACGATTCGCGGATTTATCTTTGCTTTGATTGTAGGTGTCGTAGTAGGTACTTATTCATCACTCTTTATTGCTACCCCGGTAGTATTTGATACGGCTAAAGATGACAACGAAGAACGCGTTGAAATTAAAAGCAAACGAGACTACAGAGGAAAAAAGAAAAGAAAGAAATAATGCATTTTATTTAAAACACAACATAAGCGGTTTACCAATTGGTGAGCCGCTTTTTTTATACGAAATACCCCTTAAACGATTTGCCTGCTTGAAACTTAAGCTTCGGTGAAAAAATCATACAATCCATATAGTTGACACGAAGACACTAAGAAAAATCGAATATCCGCCTGCATAATCAAAACGCTTTGTGTCTTTGAGCCTTAGTGACCTATAAAAAAAGCAAGTGCAAATATTCGTGAAATGATAAGAAAAATCTAAGTTTTTAGTAAATTTGGAAAAAATTTATGCCATGTTTCAATATTTTCTATTTATAAGCGGAGGAGAAATCCTGATTGTACTTTTTATTATCGTTTTGCTCTTTGGAGCCGACAAATTACCGGATATTGCACGTACATTCGGAAAAGGATATCGTGAAGTGCAAAAAGCCACCGAAGATATCAAACAGGAAATCACGAAAGAACAGGACGAAATAAAAAAAGACATTGACGAAATAAAAAAGAATGTTCAAGAACCCCACATAGAAGAAAGACGCGCCAAGAAAGAAAAACCGGACAGCAAGCAAACAGACCAAACGGAAAAAGACGAAAAATAACTATTAACTGCCGATAAAAAAGCAAAAATGCCCAATGCATGGAAAAGTCAAATAACATTATATCTCAACTCAGTAAAAACATTACCAATGAAGCCGATATTTTTCATGACTTAATGCCTTACAAAGTCAAAGAAATATTGCTCATTGCACATATCTACGATGCCCTGAGCGTACAACAAGAAGGACGGCTATCGGAAACCATTCTTGGTGATTACCATAAGCTTAACATAACATCCATTCCGCGAATCACCAGTGTAAATAATTATGAAGAAGCCATGGATAAAATCGAAAAAAAAAGCTTCGATATGGTTATTATCATGGTTGGCATTGATAAAAAAATACCGCTGAGAATCAGCAAAAAAATACAAAGTAAACAAGCTCATCTCCCGATATACCTTCTACTGAACAACCCCAAATACGCCGACTACTTCAGCCTTTCAAAAAACAGAAAATACTACGATAAATTATTCATCTGGAGTGGCGAACCGGCCATTTTCTTTGCAATCGTAAAAATGCAGGAAGACCGAAAAAATCTAAAAAATGATATTGAAAAAATTGGACTTTCACGCATTTTGCTGCTGGTAGAAGATAATCCGCAATATTACTCTCGCTACATCCCTACTCTATATCAAAGCGTAATGAGGCAAACTCTGCGTATTACAGAAGATTCCGATATTATAGATGATTCATACAAATTCCTTAAACTGCGTATGCGTCCAAAAATATTGCATACCGATAATTTTGAAGATGCCATGAGCATCTACAAGGAATATAAAGACAATTTGCTTTGTGTGATTTCTGATGTGAAATATAAAAAAAACGGTACAAAAAAAGGGGAAGCAGGATTTGAGCTAATTAAATACATAAAAAAACATACACCGGACTTACCTACAGCCATAGAATCATCCAATATTGAAAATAAAGATAAAGCCGAAACGCTTAACTCCCATTTTCTATATAAAAAGTCCAAATCTTTAAATCATGACCTTCAACATTTTATAAAATACTATCTGGGATTCGGAGCTTTTATCTTTAGATTACCCGACGGGAATGAAATAGGAAGAGCTGAGAATCTTGAAGACTTTTTTATCAAACTTGCCGACCTGAAAGAAGAAAGCTTGCTGTTTCATGCATCCAAAAATCATTTCTCTTTATGGCTGAGAGCTCGCGGAGAATTCAAGCTGGCCGACAGCATTATGGACTACAAGCCCGATGACTTTGAAACACCGGAAGGCATTCGAAAAATATTGATTGAGAGTTTCTACAAGTATCGAGTAGAACAAAACAAAGGGCTAATCATTGAAACCGACGACCCGGCTATTAATGAAGAAAGCAATATCGGGCAGTTAGCAACCGGTGCTCTCGGAGGCAAGGCTCGAGGCTTAGCTTTTATTAATAAAATGATTTATAAATACAATTGTGAAGTCCTTACCCCGGGCATTAAATTAAAAACACCAAAAACTTTTGTCATCGGAACCGATGAATTTGACTCATTTATAGAAAACAATAAACTCTACGATACAATATACAGAGATGACTTGAGCTATGAAACAACGCGCGAATTATTTCTAACAGGCAAACTATCCGAACACCTGATTTCTAAGCTGGAAAAAGTCTTGGATTTAATTCAAAACCCGATTGCCGTACGCTCATCCGGACTTTTTGAAGACTCTCTCATGCAGCCTTTTGCGGGTGTATTTGCAACCTATCTGCTTCCTAATAATCATAAAAATAAAGAATATCGCTTAAAACAAATTTCGGATGCCATTAAATTGGTTTTTGCATCGGTTTTCAGTGAGGCCTCAAAATCCTACATAAAAACGATTAACTACAATATAGAAGATGAAAAAATGGCCGTTGTGGTTCAGGAAGTTGTAGGCAATAAATACGAAGATGTCTATTTTCCGCACATAAGCGGCACTGCCCAATCGTTTAACTATTACCCTTACGGAAAAATTCAGCCGGAAGACGGTGCGGCCGTGCTGGCTATAGGGCTTGGGATGTACGTAGTAGAAGGTGAAAAAGCCATGCGTTTTTGTCCGGTTTATCCTAAACTGCAAAACCACAGCCCAAAAGATATGGTAAGCAACAGCCAACGAGAACTGTACGCTGTTGATTTGAGCCAAGAAATAATTAACCTCAGCGCCGGAGAAACTGCCGGGCTTAAGAGAATAAAAGTACGACAAGCGGAAAAATTAGACCCGAAACACCTTAAGCATTGCCTGTCGGTTTACGACGGGAATAATGATGTCATTTCCCCCGGAACCGATAAAATTGGGCCGCGGGTAGTTAATTTCGGAAACATTTTGAAGTATAATTACATCCCGTTGGCCAACACCATAAAACGATTACTGGATGTTATGAAAGAAGCCATGGGTGCTCCGGTTGAAATCGAATTTTCCGTTGACTTGGACAAGCAAGACGGTAAAGCACTTTTCTATCTTTTACAAGTAAAGCCGCTCATAGGTAACGATACCGACTACAGTATAGACTTTAAAAAAACGGATACGGAAAACAGCCTTGTTATATCGCAAAACAGCATGGGCAACGGTTTAATTGACTATATAGAAGACATAATTATCATACCTCCCGAAAAATTTGACAATCAAAAGACACAAGAGATTGCAAAAGAAGTAAGTGCTTTCAACAACCAAATGATGGAAGAAAACCGAGAATATCTGCTAATTGGCCCCGGGCGCTGGGGTTCTCGCGATAAGTGGATTGGCGTGCCGGTGCTCTGGAGCCAAATCTCCAAAGCTCGTGTAATTGTGGAAGCCGGGCTTCCGGATTTTCCTTTGGAAGCTTCTGCCGGTTCGCATTTTTTTCATAATGTAACCTCCATGAACGTAGCTTATATGTCAGTAAAGCATAATTCAAAGCAAGAATTTATCCGTTGGGAAAAATTTGCAAATCATGATATCAAAAAAGAAACAAAATATGTGCAGCATATCCGTTTGAAAAAGCCTTTAACTATCCAAATTGACGGGAAAAAGCGTATTACCGTAATTAGTGAAAGATAAATCGGATAAACCAAAAACAAATCAATTTAGCGCAATCCGGTTCAAGGCTTCTGACAGCTTAAGCAATTGGCGTTGTTCTATTTTGCCTGTCTTGCACAAAATTTAGTCATTTTTTCCATAACCTGCTTTCAAACATTTTTGCGCCAAGCTTGTGCGCCATTTGAATAATTGCCTGCATTTTGTGTTGAAAGCTACAACTCTACAACAGTTATATAAATGTAAAATTGGAATATGTTTTATATCAAACTCCCGCAGCTTGCAAAATCTCGGAAATAGGACTATCTTTATCTAATCTTACATGAAGCTCTGTATTATGAATATTTTCAAAAAACTGCAACAAAGCCGTATCGTGCAAAAATTGCTTCCAGAATTTAGATCATCCATATACGGAAGAGTGGTTTTTATTATCATATCTTTATCGCTATTGTTTTTTGTATCTTTTAGTATGATTTTTCGTTCGGTCAACGAAAAATATATGCAAAATGTAATTAAACAGCGCGGTACGAATGTAGCGCTTCTGGTTCAAAGTGCACTGTATAAAGCCATGTTGGAGAATGACGCAGCCGGCATGCAAAGCACCCTGAATGTGATAAACAAAATGACCGGCGTAGAAGATGTTACCGTATATAATCAAATGGACGAACCCGCCTACACTTCATACGCAAGCGATGATGAAAGCCACGGAAACCCAAACTGCAAAGAATGCCACAGCGATATAGCTTCTCTGTTTTCTAATGAGCATGAAGCTTTCCGAATTATAGATATTGACAGCGATTGCGACATGAGCACAGGTTACGATACCAAACGACAACTTTTTGTCAGATCAACGATTCTCAACGAACCCTCTTGCTATAATGCGGCCTGCCATGCGCATCCGCGTGAGCAAAAATTGCTTGGCTCGTTAATTATAAAACTGCCTCTGTGTAATTTAGACCGGGCACAAGACGAAATTTCGCGCGACTTTTTTCTAACCGCAACAGCTATGACAATCGGGCTGCTGATTATTTTGGTATATTTTACCCGAAAACGCATCAAAGAACCGCTCAATTCGCTTATGAGCGTGAGTAAAGCCGTAAAAACAGGCGATCGCAGCCGCAGGGTGAAAATTTCGCATAACCAGCTTCATGATATGAAAATGCTTTCCATGACTTTCAACCAAATGTTGGATAATTTGGAAAGCGCCACCACAGAACTTGAAAACTGGTCGCAACAATTGGAATACAAAGTACGAAAAAAAACCGAAGAACTCGGCCAGGTTCAATACGAACTCATCAATGTAGAACGAACCGCTTCGCTCGGAAAACTCTCGCTTTCGGTAGCACACGAAATCAACAATCCGCTCTCCGGTATTTTAATATACACCAAATTGGTACGCAAGCAAATTGAAAAATCCGATATTGAGCCCGAAAAAAAGAAAACCATGGTTAAACACCTTTTAATGACCGAGAATGAATCAAAAAGGTGCGGTAATATTGTAAAAGGGCTTCTGGACTTTTCTCGAAAAGACCAAGATGCATTCAAAATTAAGCATTTACATGATATTTTGAGTGAAACTTATGACCTAATGGCTCACTCAATGAAAATTGGCAAAATTATGTTTCTCACAGATTTTTCGGCAGAAAAAGATACGGTCTATTGCAATCCCAATCAGCTGAAACAAGCTTGCATTACGGTACTTGTAAACGCTTCGGAAGCCATAAATGAAAACGGAGAAATCATAATCAAAACACACAATCCGGACGCCGAACATATTACACTCACAATAGAGGATAACGGCAGCGGCATACCCGAAGAGGTTATACCGCACATTTTTGAGCCTTTCTTTACAACAAAGCAAAACGAAAAAGGCATTGGCCTGGGATTGGCCATTACCCACGGTATTATTGAAAATCACAACGGTAAAATTAATTTAGATTCAGAGCTCAATAAAGGAACTTCAGTTATAATTACACTGCCTCTTAAAAACGAAACAAAGCAAGAAGATCATGACAGATAAAAATATTTCCATGTTGATCGTTGACGATGAGCCATCGGTAAGAGAATCGCTGCACAGTTGGTTTGCCGAAGACGGGTTCATTGTAGAATGCGCAGAAGATGCCAAAACGGCACTGGATAAGTTGGAATCCAAAGAATTTGATATCATACTGTCTGACATAAAAATGCCCGGTATGGACGGTATGGAAATGCTGTGCAGAATAAAATCGCAGGAATCCGAAGCCATTGTCATTATGATGACTGCTTTTGCTACGGTTGATACGGCCGTGCAAGCGCTCAAAGACGGAGCTTTCGATTATATCACAAAACCATTTGACCCGGATGACTTGTCGCATTTGGTAAGAAATGCAGAAAAGCAAATAAAATTGCGTAAAGAAAATGAATCGCTCAAAGAACGGGTAGTCAATTTAGAGAACACCGAAAACATTATCGGTGTAAGCCAAGCCATGCAGGAAGTTTTTCTGGATATAAAAAACGTGGCTCCCTCCGACTCGTCGGTTATTATTACCGGTGAAAGCGGTGTGGGAAAAGAGCTGGTAGCACGCGCCATTCATTCTAATTCAAGCAGAAAATATTTCCCGATGGTTTCGGTACATTGCGGCGCATTATCGGAAACACTTTTGGAAAGCGAACTCTTCGGACACGAAAAAGGGGCATTTACCGGTGCTGTTTACAGCCGAAAAGGGCGTTTTGAAATGGCAGATAACGGAACCATTTTTTTGGATGAAATAGCCACTATATCGCAAAAAATGCAAATAGAGCTTTTGCGTGTTTTGGAAACTAAAACCTTCATGCGTGTGGGCGGCAACAAAGAATTATCATCCGATTTCAGAGTCATCTGTGCCACCAACCGCGACCTGAAAGAAATGACCAAACAAGGTACTTTTCGTGAAGATTTATATTATCGTCTGAATGTTGTAACCATTGATGTTCCGCCCTTGCGCGATCGCGAAGGCGATATTCCGCTTTTAGCCGAATATTTTGTGGAAAAATATTGCAAATCCATGAATAAACCGACAATGGAAATCGACAAAACCGCTATAAAACGCTTGGAAGATTACGATTTCCCGGGTAACATCCGTGAGCTTGAAAATATGATAGAACGAGCCATTGTAGTGGGTAACGACAAGAAAATCACCGTTAAAGATTTGCCTTTAGACAAAAAAAGTAAAAGCCCGGATTCCGGATCCGAGAGTTTAGAGGAACTTGAGAAAAAACACATAAAACAAATTCTGGAGAAATACGACGGCAACATCAGCCGCAGTGCCAAAGCGCTTAAAATAGACCGAGCAACCCTCTACAATAAAATAAAAAAATATAACTTATAGTATTACGAAGAGCTTAGCAGCAATACTGACTTTATAATTGCTGCTTAGTCGTATGCCCCAACTTTATGAACTCATAATGCAAGCAGAAAAGATAAAATTAATCGTATTCAGCTACATTGAATCCAAAGGATTGGAAAAAACCAAACAATGCCTAAAAAAAGCTTATCTGCTGCCGGTTGAAATTCATGAGCCGCATACTGACCTTAGCGTGTTTTATGACAAAACGCGCGGCCAATATAATGCCAATCAAATTCTGAAAATGACCGATGAATTATACGGAGAAGATAATGCAAAAACCATTGGGCTTTTAAACGTGGATCTGTTTATTCCCATTTTCACCTACATTTTCGGACAAGCCCACTTGGGCGGCAGAACAGCTATTGTGTCAAAATACAGGCTTTCGAACGAACGATTTGGAATTAAACCTGACCCGGTACTCCACCACCAACGTTTTTGTAAAGAAATTGTGCATGAACTCGGCCATACCTTCGGATTGAAACATTGCCACACGCCCACTTGCGTTATGCGCTCGGCAACTTATACAGAAGACGTGGATCAAAAATCCAATGAACTTTGCCCCAAATGCCAAAAAGACTATGAAATACTTATATCCGGACAATCGTCAGATAATAAATTCTAAGTTATTCATAATGATTATTGATTACCTTAAATCCGCAAAATGTGATCAGGTATTAATCAAAAACATATTTCTTATTCTGCACTCGCACATTGGGCGGAAGCTTGTGTTTCTCAAAATAATCATAACCGGTTTTAAGATTGAGCCAATAGTCGTACCATTTTGAATTTTTCACCAAATTCATGCCCATATTTGTCATGCGAAAGGGGAAAATGTGAACACGGAAAAAGGCTTGTCCGTTTTTTAAAGCAGCTTCGGAAATCAGGTAAATTTCTTCAATAAGCGGATCAGTCATGGCATAGCAGCCGATACTCACACAACTGCCGTGCACCATTAATGCGCTGCCGGTGCGTTTGTGTGTGCGATCGTAGGTGTTTGGATATCCCAAATTAAAAGAAAGATGAAAACTGCTGTACGGATTAAACTGTTTCGCACGTACAAAATAAAAACCCTCGGGAGCCATGCCGTCGCCTTCCTTAAGTTTGGGCCCGAGGCCGCCGCTGCCAAAAGTGCAAACATCATAGGTTTTATATAATCGATATGTTTTATCCTCTTTTATCCACAACTCAAGCTGTTTTTCGGTCTTGAATATTCGCATAAATACAGGCTGCCCAAAAGTAAAGCCTTCATCCGCCAAAGCCTTTTTTATTTCGACTTCGCGTTTTTTCTTTACTTGTTTCAAACGTGAACTGTTAGGGAAATTCTGTGCTTGAGCCATTTGCAAAGAAGCTATTAAAAATATCGTTATTATAACAGTAAATTTCATTCGCAGGATTTTATATAAAAGTAAGCAGCACCTTTGTTATTTCCGTCATTTATTTCGGTAAAAAAATTCTCATCCATCAGTACTGAATAATCTGTGGGATTCACATAATTAACCGTAATTTTCACTTTGCCGTCTTCATCTGCACGAATTTTGCCGTAGTTATACACAAAGCCTTCTCCTTTAGGATTCTGAATTAATTTAGCTGCCGAACTTACCACAAAGGCTTTTTCATTCCTTACGGATTGCCGGGCGATATACTCATAAACATCAAAGTCCATTCCTCCAACGGCATCCGGCGCACTTTCCTGTATCTCATTATCGTCAATCAACATACAATCACCATAATGTATAACGGCTCTTACGGTTTTTCCGGTATTTAAAGCGTGTACCAAATCATCAAAATTTCTCAACTGAGTTTGAGCAAAAGCTTCCGAAATAAAAATACCGGAAGCAAATAAAAGCAAAGAAACCAATTTTTTCATAATTAATATTTTCTGTTTAAAGCTTAATAGTTCATTATGCTTTTCCATCAGACTAAAAATGAGAACTTTGCCAAAGTTTATCTATTTCACTTATAGTGTTGATTATTAGCTTCATTACAGTTTGCAAACTGCAACTTTGGCAAAGTTTAACGAACCATTAAAGCTAAAACAAACATAATAAAAAATTCCGGAAAATATTGAAAATTTAATACCAAGAGTTCCGCATATTGTTATTATATTTGAATCCGGAAACTTAAAAAGGAAGGCATGCTGATAATAGGAATAGCCGGCGGTACCGGTTCCGGAAAAAGTACCGTTGTAAATAAGATTATATCCAAACTTCCCGAGAATGAAGTGGCGCTAATCTCGCAAGACTCCTACTACAAGGACAATTCTCATCTGCCGCTTGAAGAACGCCAAAAAATTAATTTCGATCATCCGTCTTCATTAGAATTTGATTTATTGGCTAAACACCTTAAAGAGCTAAAAGACGGGAAAAGTATTGAAGAACCCACCTACTCCTACCTGACTTGCACCCGAAACAAAGAAACCAAAACCGTAGTGCCCCGAAAAGTGGTCATAGTGGAAGGTATTTTGATACTGACCGATCCGGTTTTACGAAATATATTTGACATAAAGCTTTTTGTATATGCCGATGATGATGTACGCCTGAGCCGGGTAATACAAAGAGATATTGTGGAACGCGGACGAACCGTAAAAACTGTACTTGAACGCTACGATGCCACCGTAAAGCCCATGCATGCACAATTTATAGAACCCTCAAAACGCTATGCCGACTTAATCATTCCGCAAGGCGGACACAATAAAGTAGCCATAGATGTTTTGACCACTTTGGTAAAACGTTATTTAACATAAAACCATGCTCGATTACATTAAACTCAAAGACATTCTGTTTCTGGATATAGAAACCGTAGCCCAACACGAAAAATTCAGTGATTTAAGTGAAAACATGCAAGCACTTTGGGTAAAAAAAGCCAAGCGAATAAGTGCCAATGACAAAGCGCACAAACTCTACGAACGTGCCGGTATTTTTTCCGAATTCGGTAAAATTGTATGCATTTCAACCGGCTTTATCACTCAAACCTCCGAAGGCATTATGCAGTTGCGTTTAAAATCGTTTTTCGGGCATGACGAAAAACAAATTCTGCATGAATTCAGGGAGCTGCTCAACGAATCCTACAAAAATAAATACCTCTGCGCACATAACGGCAAAGAGTTTGATTTCCCGTATATTGCCCGGCGTATGTTGATTAACGGCATTAAACTGCCCGAGCCCTTAAACATGGCCGGCAAAAAACCATGGGAAGTTCGTCATTTGGATACTTTGGAGCTTTGGAAATTTGGTGATTACAAACACTATACCTCATTAAATCTGCTGACCGAAATTTTCAATATCCCCACGCCCAAAGACGATATTGACGGCAGCATGGTAAAAAGCGTCTATTACGATGAAAAAGACTTAGACCGTATTGCCCTTTACTGCGAAAAAGATACGACCGCCGTAGCACAGCTTTATCTGCGCTACCAAAATCGCCAAATTATTGAGCCCGAAAATATTATATCGGTTAGCCG
>CAYYQW010000045.1:0-31446 GCA_964472505.1 uncultured Bacteroidaceae bacterium
ATGGGTTTTATGATTGGAGCCGATTCTTAATAGTTTGTAAATGTGCATGTTTTGTATATTTATTTTTATGAATATCCGCATGTTCCCCTATTCGTATTTTAAGTTGTTGCTTATTAACTTATTATGCATACTTAGTTATCACCGGCTTCGACAAGCTCAGCCTCCTTCGGTATTTTCGGAGGCTGAGCTTGTCGAAGTCGGTGATTATAATCTTGGGGAACATACGGATAATCATATTGATTTTTACAAATTGAGATCAAGAGCGGCATATCTGTCGGTTTTTCGGAATGAAGTTTTCCGAAAAATATACCGCCGTATTGGTGCTTTAGAAAATAGGTGATGAACCCGGGATGCCGGATGATGCGGCTGATACGGATTGCGAAATAAATCCGATCATTTTTTTCATGTCGGCTCCGGAAGTGCCTATCTGCGCAAGATGCCGAATCCCCATTGATTTTTGAGCTGCCGTAAAACTGCCGGCATTGCCCACGCCAAATAAAATGGATGTGAACGAGAACGCGCCGTACTCGTCTTTTTCTAATTCGTCAATTAATTTTTTTACATCTTCGGGTCGGTGTTTCGATTTATTGTCGCCGCCGTCGGTAATCACAAACAGCAGGGTTTTTGTTTCCACGCCGGAGTTTTCCAGATTTTGGCGATAGTCCGAAGCATTTTTCAAAGCCAGATATACGCCGTCATAAAGGGCTGTCCACCCACCCAAATTCTTTGAAAAATCTTTTGTGCCGAGTGTTTGTATCGGCTTAAATCCGTGATTGACACGTACATGCTCGTCAAATTCCACCACCGAAACAAACAGGCGTTCGGCTATGTGTGATTTTTGCATGCTTTCCGTAAAATCGTTAAAGGCATAGTTTAACTCCTTTACATAAGTTTGCACCGAGTAAGACGTGTCCACTACGAATACGGCATTAATGGTTTCATCGGTCTCAATTTCTTCGGGGTCAAAATTGGCAAAATCCAAATTAAAATTAATATTTTCCGTTTCCGGGTTTTTTATGTGTTTCATCTTTTTTGTATTTATAGTCCTGAAAATCAAATAATTAAGAAATCTGCTTGAAATAATATTTGGGCATAGAAGTGGCTGTCGGCGAAACAAATCGGTTTCGCTAATTCGGAATTAACAGGACCGTTTTGGTAATTTATCGGTCTTTAATGATTTTTAAAGTTGATTATAAAATCGCTTGCTTGGTATCTGAGAAGCGAACACCCATTTGTTTAGCTTTTTTGTAAATGGGCTCGGCCAATGTCTCAAAGCCGCTGACATTTGACATGGTATCTTCCAATACGATGAGTTTGTGCACCAGGTCGGGAGCTTCGTCCAGCACTTGTTTCAGGCTGTTGGCCACGCAATGCGATTTGGCCTGTCCTGCAAGGTAAATGTTTTCGTAGTCTTCCAGATTTTTCAATAAAGCCTGATTAAGCTGTGTTTCAGGCCGTTCCGGATCGGGTATTTGTGCGCGGAAAGCACCGAAATGTTCCGTAAACGGGAAAGTACCTTTGGCCACTACCTGATAGTATTTGCCGCGCACCGTCCAGTCAATCAGTGCATCCATGAGCGTTTTGAAAATGGCTGCGCCTTCCGAGCCGATTACACAATGTACCGGCCAAATGATGTGCGGGTATTCGCCCTGCGTTTCTAAACTTTTCAGATATTTCAGACATCGCTGCGGACTAAAACGGGGAGTCCATTTACCGTCTTCCACGTCTGACGAGTTAATTTGCGTAAAAGGCGGCGGAAAATTACCATCCTTATCCGTCCAAAAATTTGGGTGCGAAATGTCGTTGGGTTGGTGCGAATCCATGGTAACGCCTACGAAGTCAATGGCTGTTTTGTGTTTGCCAATCCAGTCGGCAAGGCGTTGCATGTCTTTTTCGGCACCATCTACATAGAGTGCGCCGCGTGATTTTCCGTTTGCAAACCCGGGGTTGCAAAAATCATTTTGCGGGTCGATAATTAAAAGGGCATTGGTTTTCATGTCTTTTTTCTTTAGAGTGTGAATAAATAAAGGTACTTATATTTCGAAATTAAAGCCTTTCTTGCTGAGTTGCTCGTATTTGTTTTTATCAAAACTGTAATATCGTGCTGCTTTGTGAGCTACGTTTTTTTGTTTTTCGTCTAATTCTGTGAGAAGTCCGGTTTTTAGAATTTTTCTTCTGAAATTTCTTTTGTCGATCGAACTTTCCAGCACCGCTTCATATAGATGTTGTAATTGACTGAGTGTGAATTTTTTACTCAGAAGCTCAAAGCCTATCGGCTGATAACGAATTTTGCCTTTGAGTCGATTTAGAGCGGTTTCAATTATTAAGTTGTGGTCAAATGCAGTAGGGGGTATATTTTTGACGGGAAACCATTTGGCTTCAGCGGCATCATCGCCGCCTTTGGGTTGCCTGTTTGTTGATTTTACAAGAGCAAAATAGGCGGTTGAGATTACACGGCCTCGCGGGTCGCGGTCTATATCGCTGAAAGTATATAATTGTTCCATGTAAATATCGGTCAGGCCGGTTTCTTCTTTTAGCTCGCGTAGTGCGGCTTGTTCGGTAGTTTCATTTTCACGAACAAAGCCGCCGGGTAAAGCCCATTGTCCTTTAAACGGTTCAATGCCGCGTTTGATAAGCAAAATTTTTAAATCGCCTTCGTCAAATCCAAAGATTACACAATCTGCTGTAACTGCGGGTCTGGGATATTTGTATTGGTATGTCATATCTTCAAAGTGTTATTTCTACACAAAGGTATGACAATAAAAATTAAAAAGCAAGTTTTTAGTGTAAAAAATACACTAAGATTCAGAAAATATTTCAAACTATACTCTCGCTGCGTTTTAAAATCGTGCCGAGAGTGGCTTAAAATCAGTCGAATATGTGTTTGAAATTGCCCTGCCGTTATATTATTTTCTGAAAAGATTTTATTTAAAATCAGGCAGATTTAACTTGCATTCAGGCTCTGGCGTTTTGAAGCCCCCGGACGTACAAAAGTCATTTGACCATTCAATCACCAACCACAAATAAATTCCCACGAAACACAAATTCGCAAATACCCGAAACACTTCAAAACGTCCGACGGTTCCTGAGCAACAGCCGAAGGATAAGACTTTTGAACGTGTGGGCGGAAAAGCAAGTAAATAAATAAAATAAAGACCTTTTGAAGTTGATGAAAATCTGCCGGATTTTTACCTATTAAAAACCTGAAAGACAACAATTTAACAACTGTCAAACGAACTCAAATCCGGCAGATTTAACTTGCATTTAGATCATGACGTTTTGAAGTCCTCCGGACGTTCAAAAGTCATTAGCTCTCAACGTGACGCGATGATTGCGGCAAGAATTTTAGAAGGGAAGAATTTGCTTGTCTTTTTCGCAACGTAAAAAAACAGAGACAGTTTGAAATTATACCCTTTGGACGTTCATCAAAATCTGTCGGATTTCCGGCAAGAAAAACTGCCCGAAAAACAAGTGTCTGTCGGGCAGTTTGCAAATCCAAAACCGGCAAATTTAAACCGGTTTGCGTTTCAGAGGCATGGTCATGCAGCGTGCGCCGCCGCCGCCACGCGACAGCTCGGAACCTTGTATGGTAACCACGCATTTTTTATAATCTTTGGGGTGCCGCTTGCCTTTAATGACCTCGTTTGCAGGCAGAACTTCAAAACCTTCTTTATTTAAAGCTTCAATGGTATGGTGATTTCTTTCGTAACCGATAACTTTTCCCGGGGCAAAAGCAAAAAAATTAGCTCCGCTGTGCCATTGCTCGCGCTCTTGATTGTGTTTGTGTTTACCGCCGCAGGCAATTGTTTTTACGGGCATGCCTAATTTTTTCAGGCTGTCGGGCAAATTATCTTCTTGTTGAATGGAGGAAATTTTACCGTTATCAATGGTCAAATGAATGGTTGAGTATTTATTAAATTCTTTTATCAAAGGCTCATAAACCACGCAGGTATCACGATCCACAAAAGTAAATACCATATCAAGGTGGATGAATGATTCGGGTGTTTCGGGCAATTGTTGCACTATAATGTGCCGAGTACTTTGTCGACTTTCCAGCTTTTTAGCGATGTAATCAATGCCCTGCGAGCTTGTTCTGCTTCCCATTCCTACAAGCAAAACATCTTTACGTGCTACAAGAATATCGCCGCCTTCCATACTGATTTTATCATTAAAATGCCGACTGACTTCCGGATTAACGGTATCGGTAATAAAATTGGGATGATAATCGAAAATGGCTTCCATAATCAAGGATTCCCTTTTTCGAATCGGATTGGCCATTCGATTAATCAAAGCCGAGTTTTGAATGATGGAAGAAGCATCGCGCGTAAAAAAGAAATTGTGCAGCGGATCAAGCGAAAAATAATTTTTATCAAGAAAATTGCTTAATGAATCCGAGCGTTTAGGCACTCCTTCAATAAGCATCCGATAAAGTTCTTTAGGCTCTTTCTCAAGCAGATAGGTTTTAATATCGGGTACGGAACAGTTTTCGGTAATTCGGTCGATAAGTGCATTACGCACATTGGTATTTTGCATTATTTTTCCCAAAAGATCTTTTACTTCAAACGTATTGGTTACTTTTTGCAAAACACCTTTAAATTCAGCATATTCTTGCCCGGCAATATTCAAATTTAAAATATCACTGTACAAAGCTCGTTTGGCACTTGCGGGAGTCATATTTTCCACTTCCGGCCCGGGCGTATGCACGATAACACCTTCCAATTCTCCTACCTCTGATTCAATCTGAAGCCTCATTTTATCTTCCATAATACATATATTTTAAATAATCAATCCAAACTGCAAAATAGGTCGGAATATGCGAAATATCCAAATTTTAAATTCCGAAGGTACAGCCAAACAATCATCTATACACTTTTAGCTTATTCAAAGCTCTTTGATATTTTCGGGCATTTTCATTGTGCTTTCGCAATGATTTTGAGAAATAATGATAACCCGAAAAGTCTTCTTTGGCACACATAAAAATATAATCGTGCTTCTCGTAATTCAAAACAGCCTGCAAAGAAGCTTTATCGGGCATGGTAATGGGTCCTGGCGGCAAACCGACATTGAGATAGGTATTGTAGGGCGAATCAATTTCTTTATCTTTATTCAACACACGTTTTACGGTAAAATCTCCTCCGGCAAATATTAAAGTGGGATCACTCTCCAGAGGCATTCTGCGCTCAAGCCGATTAATATACAATCCGGCTATGCGCGCTTTTTCGTCATCGTGCCTTGACTGCTCGGCCTGCACTACGGACGCCAAAACCGAGACTTCGATTGGACTCAGCCCTATAACTTCGGCTTTTTGCAGCCGTTCATCAGTCCAAAAACGTTCATATTCTTTCAACATGCGATCAAAGAATGCTTTTGCCGAAGTATTCCAATAAAATTCATAAGTATCCGGTATGAATGCCGCTAAAATGGTTTCTTTGCTAAAGCCGTGCGCTTCAATAAAATCCGAATCATTCAGTAAATTACTCAATGCTGCGGAGTCGGCCTCAATTTGTTCGGAAACTCTGCCCGCCAAAGTATTGATATCGCGTATGTTATTAAACGTAATTTTCACGGGAGTTTGTTTTCCGCTGCGAATCATATTTATCAGCTCATTATTGCACATATCCTTTTTTATAATGTATCGTCCCGGCATTATTCGATTTTTAAATCGTTTTAATTTAGCGGTATAAATGAATGACAGTGAATCCGTCAATACATCATTTTCCGAAAACAATTCAAGCAATTCCTCATATTCTGTTCCGGTTTTCACAAATAATTCAGTTTCGGTTTTAATATTGGGCATAAAAATTTTTGCATACACCCAAATGCCCATAACAATCATCAAAAAAAACAGTATGCTTAAAGACCAAATCAAGTATTTTCTTCGTTTTTTATTCATATCAACATTAAATTTGTAACTTTACAAATATAAAATTAAAGCTTAAAATTATGAGAAAAATTCTTATTGCACTGTTAAGTATTATTCTGGTAAGCGGAATAGTCATGGGCCAGAAAACAAATGACCCGACCGACGGAAACAAAGACGGAAATAACGACGGCGGCGGCGGCGGAGACACAGACTGTTTAAGCGCCCTTACGGGAACGGCAGGAATGTTTGCCGGAAAATATCACAGCAATCTTTTAGGCAGCTCAAAGAAAAAAGAAATGGCACGTTCTTTTGAGATAATGCCCATTGTTGGTTTTTCGGTTCCTTTAGATAACAATAATCTAAGCTATTTGAATCTGCTTCCGCGATTTCGTGCCAACTATGGTGCTTTATCCGGCGATATTCTAATTGACTATTGGGCCGATACCGATGATTTTTCTGTAAATCCCTATAAAACAGCTCACGGATTGGCATTGTTCAATATTATACCAAACAATATGTTTCGGGCGGCAATCGGACAAGGCGTGCTTTATAACTTAGATACCGAAGGCATATTTCATGAAAGTTTTCTCGGTATAGAAGGAGCCATAATGCGCAGAACCGTAACCGGAAGCCTTGAAGGGCGATTGGCTTATGATTATGAAATATCCAAACCGGTATATATTTCGATTGAAGCTAAAGGCGGGTATAAACTCTTAGCCGTCGGCCCTACTAAACTATATGCCAATGTCGGTCTTGCTTACCGAGATGTGAATAACGGATGGCAAGACATCATCCCGTTTGTTGGCTTAAACTTAATTGTAAACTAAGCAGTTAGTAAAAAAGATTAGAATGCCGCAAGGATTAATTCTTGCGGCATTTCAATTAAAAGGCTCGTATTACAAATCTGTCCGAAAAACATAATTAGAGTTTGTCTATAATATCCAATTTCATCGTTATATAGATTTTGAAAATAGTCGATTAGATTAGTAAATTCCTTGATTTTTAAAATCGAAAAGCCCAGAACCGGACCATTAGAGCTCAAACTCCGGACTTTATAGACAGATACTAATTACAGCAAATATAATAGCTAATTCAATGGACATACTTTCGGAAAGTTTGCTGCAAAAACCGGTTATAAAAACCACAAATCTCAGCATTGGCTACGGCTCAAAAGTTCTGAAAAGCAAGATAGAGCTTTCCGGCCTAAAAGGCGAGCAAATTGCCGTAATTGGTGCGAACGGCAGCGGAAAAAGTACGCTGCTTCGAACTTTGGCAGCTTTGCAGCCGGCTTTAAGCGGCTCGGTTGAATTGTTTGAAAAGCCAATGCAGGATTATTCCGTAAAAGCAAAAGCTAAAGCATTGAGTTTTGTTGCAGCTACCCCACTCTACGACCGATACATGACAACCGAAGAGTTGGTGCGCCTCGGACGCTTTCCTTACAGCCAAATGTTGGGAAAGATCCGCAAGACCGATAAAAAAATCATTGAAAATGCCTTGGAAATCGTCGGTTTAAAGCATTTAAGCCACGCGAAAATCACCGAAATAAGCGACGGCGAACGTCAAAAAGCACTTATTGCCGGAGCGTTGGCTCAAGACAGTCCGATAGTAATTCTGGACGAACCGGTATCATTTTTAGACCCGGAAAACAGTTTTGCTGTTTTAAACATACTGAAAGACTTGACAGAAAAGCAAAACAAAACCGTTATTTATTCTACACACGATATCAGCTCGGCTCTGCATCGTGCTGATAAAGTATGGCTTTTCAAAGATGCAAATATCTCGGAAGGCAGTCCGGAAGATTTAATATTGAATAACAGCTTTGACCGCTTGTTTAATTTGCCGGATATTTTCTTTGATAAAATCAGCAGTAGTTTTCGCCAAAAACCAAAGTTAAAAAACACCGTTTACATCCAAGACCAAAGCAATAACGAAAACCTCTTAGTCGGATTAAAAAAAACGACAAAACGCTTGGGTTTTCGTGCAATTCTTTCCGAGAACCGGCAAAACCCGGATATTTTGTTAAGCTCTGATTCTGAAATTTTGATGCTCAAAAAACACAAGTATATAAAAGTGAATGACTTTTATACACTTGCACACATTTTGAAGGAAAGAAACTAAAATCCCGAATCTAAAAAGGCGAATTGGGTTCTCTTTTTATGGCTCGGTAAGTGAGTTTATCCAGCAAACGCGGAAACAATTTCCGAAGTAATACCATTATTCGCCCCTGAAAAGTCAGAACAATTATTGGCTTGCGTTTTTTTACACCTTTTAGTATTCGTTTAGCTACCTCCTCAGGTTCCATCATTTTTTCTTCTTCACGCGGTGTATCTCCCTGCGGGCTTCCGTCGGCGGTAAGCGCATTAAAGCGAATATTGGAACGTGTATATCCGGGAGCAGCTACCATGACGTGCAAGCCGGTTTCCATGTTTTCAATACGTAACGATTCCATAAACCCGTGCACGGCATATTTTGAAGCGGCATATCCGGTGCGTGCCGGGAGGCCTGCAAAACCGGTTATTGATGTAACGGCTACCAGACTTCCGCTGCTTTCCAATAAATGGTTAATAGCATATTTGGAGGTATAGACAGTACCCCAAAAGTTTACGTCCATTGATTGTTTTAGCACTTTAAGGTCTAAGTTTTTAAATAAAGCCCGCATACTAATGCCGGCATTATTTATCAAAACATCTATTTTACCAAATTCAGCATAAGCTGTTTCCACCAGATTTTTACATTCAGCTTCAACGGTAACATCCGTTTTAACGGCAATAATCTTTACCTGGTATATTTTATTTATTTCTGCTTTTATTTCTTCCAAAAGCTCAATGCTTCTGGCAGATAAAACCAAGTTAGCTTCGGCTGCCGCAAACTCAAAAGCAAGCGCCTTGCCAATACCGGAGGATGCTCCGGTAATAATGACTGTTTTCTGTTTCATAGTTCTATTTTACGGCAAAAATACTGAATTAAAATTTTATGATAAAAATTTAATTAACCGAAGCAGCACGCTCAAACTTACGACTTCTGTCAAAAAGATATCGCAAAGTCGCATAAGTGCGATATTGTTCGGCTCCTAAGTTTTCCATCACCTTAAGCATCTTTGGGTTAAAATCTCCTATCCAAGTAATTACGGTGTCTTTATAGTTAGTGTTTTTCTTAATAGTTTCTTCGGCATATTTAATCATGGCTCCTTCCACGCCTTTTCCGTGAAAATCGGAGGCTACTCCAAATACCAGACCGTACATGGTGGTGGGCGGGTTAAAAAACTTTTGAAACACAAATACCAGTTTCCCGAACCAATCCAAATTACCTTTTACATGTTTAAATATTTGATTCATTTCAGGAATATTGACATAAAAGCCTATCGGCCGGCCGGCATAATAGGCAAAAAATACAATATTGGGATCCATAACGGGTTTTAAAGCTTCTACTATTTTAAGAGCCTGTTCTTTTTTCATGGCTTTAAAACCTTCACGCGTATTTCCCCAGGCATCATTATAAACGCTTGTAAAATCTTCGGCAATCTGATCCAAAGATTTATTTTTTACGGTTTCACAATAGAAGTCCTTATCTGTTTTTAGTTTTTCGGCTTTTTTTACAAATATCTCCTGAAGCGGATCATCCACCAAACGGTAATACATATATTGTTGGAAGTACTCCTGAAAGCCGTAATCAGTAAATAATTTCAGATAGTACTCCGGATTGTAATTCATGCCGTAGGTTGGAGGCGACTCAAAGTTCTTTATCAGCAAACCCCAAAACTGATCGCGCTCACCGAAATTTATGGGGCCGTCCATGGCTTCCATACCTTTGGACTGTAACCATTGCTTTGCAGTATCGAATAATAATGCGGCTGCATCACTGTCATTCACACATTCGAAAAAGCCGATGCCGCCTACGGGAAAATCACCGCTGTATGCTGTTTTGGGATGAATAAATGCTGCGATTCTTCCAAGCAACCTACCAAATTCAGATTTAACAAGCCAGCGCTTGGCATTGTCGCCTGTAAAATATTTATTACTTTTAGCATGAAACTTTTTCTCAATATCCAGTTTTAAATGCGGTATCCAGTTTTCATCATCTCTATAAATATTAAAAGGTAACTGATGAAACTCATCTGTTTCTCTTCTATTGCTAACTTCAACAATTTCCATGTTAGTATTCCTTTTTTTATGATAATTTTCTGAATATCACAATTTCAAATCTACTCCACTTTGGTAACTTTCAGCAGATTGGTTTTGTGCGTTACTTTAAAGGGAGTACTGGCTACATGTATTAAATAGTCCCCTTCTTGCACATATCCGCCTTCTTTCAGGTGCTTTATGGAGCAGCTTATGGCTTTATTTATGTCGTTATATTCATCAAAATAAAACGCTTTTACTCCCCAAAGCAATGATAAAATACTGCGCAAATAGGTATGTCTTGTAAATGTAAATACATCAGCTTTAGGCCGATAACCTGAAACGGTTTTGGCGGTATTACCTTTGTCTGAAAAAGTTACAATGGCTTTAGCTCCAATGCGTTCGGCCATAATGGATGCACTGTAACAAATGGAGTCGCGAATAAAGCGAGGACTTTCGGGGCAAGGGGGATTACCTCTGTTGTAGCGGTAACTGTTTACTTCGGTATATTGAATAATTTTATGCATATTCTCAATACTTTCCACCGGGAATTTCCCCATAGCTGTTTCGCCGCTGAGCATGAGTGTGTCCACTCCGTCGAGCACAGCATTAGCTACATCATTGGCTTCGGCGCGCGTAGGGCTGAAATTATCTATCATGCTTTCCATCATCTGAGTTGCAATAATAACCGGCACGGAAGCATTGATACTTTTCTCTACAATCATTTTTTGAACCAAGGGCACGCGGTCAAAGTCAATTTCTACGCCTAAATCGCCGCGTGCTACCATAATGGCATCCGACTCGGCAATAATGGCATCCAGCCGTTCAATGGCTTGTGGTTTTTCAATTTTTGCAATAACCGATACTTTTTTCTTTTTGCGCTTTATCATCTGCTTGAGCTCAATCACATCACTTTCAGCTCTTACAAATGAAAGCGCAATCCAATCCACATCATTTTCAATGGCATAGTGTGCATCATCCACATCTTTTTCAGTCATACCCGGAAGAGATATTTCGGTATTCGGCAAGTTTACGCCTTTATTAGACGATATAAAACCATCGTACAATATCTCGGCTTTTACCAAATCGATTTTATTGCTTTGTACTACCTTCAATTTTAGTTTACCGTCATCAATCAAAATAATATCATTGGCTTCCACATCGTGTGCAAAATCCTCATAATCAATAGATACTCGTTTTGAATTACCCACTTGTTTTTTGGTGGTAATTTCAAGGATGTCTCCTTTTTTAATTTCAACTTTATCATTCTCAATTTGTCCGACACGCATCTTAGGGCCTTGCAAATCGGCAAGTATAGCCACATCGGTATTCATCTCCTCATTCAGGCTGCGAATCATTTTTATGGTTTCGCCGTGTACTTTATGTGTTTCGTGTGAAAAGTTCAAACGACAAACATCTACTCCGGCTTTAAACATTTTTTTCAATGTTGCTCTGTCGCGCGAAGCCGGACCTATGGTTGCAATAATTTTTGTTCTGGATTGGTTTTTCATTTTTTTAGTATTCAGTTTTTTTAGTCTTTTCTTCTGTCAAATTATCAGTGCAGACTTAATTATATTGTCCGATAATTTCTTTTATTTCTTTTAATTTTTCTTTCAGCAATTCAGGATTTTTGGCTTCGGCAATTAAGCGCAAATAGGGCTCGGTATTCGAAGGGCGAATATTAAACCACCATTCGGGATACTCAATTCGATAACCGTCAAAATCAAAAAATGCACTTGGCTTTGTTTTTTGCTGCAAGTAAAAATCTTTTACGGCTTCCATTGCTTCTTTCTTCTGTTCAATCTTAAAGTTAATTTCACCGGAATTGTCGTAGCGTTCAATTTGAGCAATGACATCCGAAACCTTTAATCCTTGTTTTTTCTTTTGTAAAAACACATCGGTAAAAATAAGTGCAGCCAAAAGGCCTGAATCCGAATAAAAGAAATCTTTGAAATAATAATGTCCGGCAAGTTCTCCGCCAAACAAGCCGTCAATTTCTCGCAATTTTGAAGCGGCATAGGCACGGCCCACACGCCACATATTCATCTCAAAACGCTCACCTACATATTCCGACACAGCTTTGGATGTTCGAATGTCCTGTAAAAATTTCCCGCCTTGTCCCTCATAGTAATCGGCTAATAAAGCAATTAATAAATCCGGAGAAATAAATTTTCCGTTTTCATCGGTAAACATTACCCGGTCGCCGTCGCCGTCAAAAATCATTCCTAAATCGGCATTTTGTTCTTTTACAGCGGACTGCAAATCGCGTATATTTTCGGGGACCAAAGGATTGGCTTCGTGATTAGGAAAATCACCGTCAGGCTCTTGATACAAATAATGGGGTGCATCTCCGAATACATCTTTTATCAGCAATCCGGCCATTCCGTTGGAACAATCTATCGCCAATTTAATATCGGAAAGATTATCGGGTGTGTATTCTTTTAAAAACTCAATGTACTTTTCTTTTACATCCAATGATTGAACCGAGCCGCGTTTTTCAACCGGCTCACAAGCTTTCGTTTGTATCATTTCCTCAAGCTCTTTAAGCCCGGAATCATAACCTACCGGCAGTGCATTGGTTTTGGAAATTTTAAGCCCGTTGTATTCTTTCGGATTGTGAGAAGCGGTTATCATCACCGATGCATCAAAATCATATTTTGCCGTTGCAAAATATACCATTGGTGTAGTTGCCAATCCGATATCATAAACATCGGCTCCTCTGTCGGTAATTCCTTTGCAGAGGTTTTCGAAAATCTCGGGTGTGGAACGTCGTACATCCCGGCCTACTAAAACTTTATCTGTTTTTAAAAGTTGCGGTAAAAAGAATCCTATTTTATAAACATCCTCTTTGTTAAATTCATCGTTATAAATTCCTCGAATGTCATAGGCATGAAATGCTTTCATAAATCTTTGGTTATAATGTTAAAAAATCTTTCAATTTTTGAAACGGCGAATATATTTAATATTACTGAGCAATTATAATCTTTTTTACTCATTTCTGCTTCTCGATGCCGCTTAATACTCGGGTTGCTTTATGCAGATCCACATCTTTCTCTATCCGCTGTATGCCGGCTTTATATCGCGCCAAAGTAATGGAGTCGGAATAAGCAATAACAGAATCTTGCTTTAAAATATTAAAATCATACGGACTTTGAATTTTCACAGCCTTATTGTACTTTTTGTGCATTTCCTGACGTTCATTACGCTCTTTTCTGAACTGCTCCAGATTTAAGGTTTGAAGCGTGTTTTCCTGCTTATTTTCAAGAAAATCAGCATAATTCTGCACTACATTATATATCGTATCACTCGATATTGCGGTTTTTGCTCGTTTGGTAACTTCTTTTATATCGTAATCAACGGAATAGGGTTCGTAGTCGGCACGAGTTATCTCGTCCCATTCTATGGCATAATCCATATCTTTTTCGCCGCTAATAATACCGGAGTAAATATTTGGCAATAAAATATCCGGTTCCACGCCTCTGAGTTGAGTAGAACCTCCGTTGATACGATAAAACTTTTGAGTGGTTATTTTTAAGGCGCCGAGAGGCTTTAAATCATCATTGCCTCTAATCATTCCGTCGAAAGGTATAAAACGCTGCACGGTTCCTTTCCCGAAAGTTGAATTACCGCCCATAATAATTGCTCTCTCATAATCCTGCAAAGCAGCAGCCATAATTTCCGATGCAGATGCACTTCGGTTATTGACCATGACTACAAGATCTCCGTTAAATATAATATCTTTATCACGATCTGAAAGTATTTCCGGCATTCCGTAACGGGAACGAATTTGAACTACCGGGCCTTTTTTAATAAAGAAACCTGTTATATCAACCGCATCCTGCAAAGAGCCGCCTCCGTTATTACGTAAATCAAAAATCAATCGGTTAATATTTTCTTCTTTCAATTTCAAAAGTTCTTTCTTAACGTCTTCAGCACTTGATCGGCCGTTTTCTTTATTAAAATCGGCATAAAATTTTGGCAAATTTAAGTACCCGATTCGTTCTTCTCCGGTATCTATAATATATGAACGCGCAAAAGTAGCTTCCATTTCCACAACATCTCTTACGATGGGTATTTCGCTTATCGTTCCGTCTTGTTTTCTTACGGTAAGAATTACGGTCGTGCCTTTTTTTCCTCGTATCATTTTAATGGCTTCATCCAAACGCATGTCAACCACATTAACCGGCTCTTCTCCTTTTTGTGCTACTTTTAAAATCAGGTCGCCCACTTCCAAATCACCTTGTTTCCAACAAGGGCTTCCGGGCACGATTTCTTCCACTCGAATATAGGCATTGGGTTGCGAAAGTTGTGCTCCGATTCCCTCCAATTGCCCGGACATGCTGATATCAAAGTTTTCTTTATCCTCAGGCGGATAATATTGTGTGTGCGGATCATAATAAGCTGCAATGGAATTAAAAAACAGATAGGCAATGTCGTCATCTTCTATTTTGTACATGCGGTGATACCAATCTTCATAAGTGGTTTTAACCTCGTTGCGTGCCTCCTCTTCCAATTCTTCAAAAGTCCGAATTTCAACAGTCGTATCGTTGTTATTGCGCGCATCGTCCTGCACATCCAATTTGTCGGATAGCTTCATCAATACTTGATATTTGTAGTATTTTCGCCAGTACTCTTTCAGCTCATCTTTTGTTTGAGCATAAGTTCTGTTTTCCGGGTCGCTCTCAATCGTTTCTTCTATGGTAAAATCAAAAGGTTTTTTCAGAATTTTCTTAAAGTATTTTTCAGAATCTTTTATACGTTGCTTATAAATATCTTTAGTCAATAAAAAAAAGTCCAATGAAAACTTACTTACTTGGTCATCAAGTGTATATTTATATTTTTCGAAGCCGTCAATATCCGATTGCAAAAAGAATCGTTTATTATAGTCCATGCGTTGCAAATATAAATCATAAACTTTCTCGGAAAACTCATTATTTATCTCATGATCCGTATAATGAACTCGTTCCAGTGAGTTAATCAATAAAGATAAAATTGTTTTTCTTTTTTCAGGGCTGTCCCCTGTCAATGAAAAAGAAGTTATGATAAGAAACAGTAAGGATAGAATACTGTTTCTTGCGGTAGTTTTTAATGTCAGCATAATTTCTAATTTTATTTAATATGATGCAAAGATAGTAAAATGCCTGAAAATATTTTTGTTGAAAACCGTATTAATATAAATTAACACACAATCAGGACAAATCTCGCTGATTTTAGTTTAGCACATATAATTAACGCATAAAATATATTTAGCGTGCATTCCGGAACAATAATAGCCTTTAAAAATAAGCTTTTATGTAAATTAATTTAAACGCAAAGCTATTGCTATATACCGGTCAATTCTCTTTCATTAAGCAGCCAATCACTTTTTTGATACATGATTCGAATTCACTAATATTAGTAAATTTTGCGCTTTAGAGCTTTTGGTGCCCGCCGATTCAATTGGCTCGAGATATTTTGGGCATAAACATATTTTTATTTATATTTGCATATAACTAAAACAAACACAATTGAAAATCAATGACTTACAAAAAATCAGCAACAAGAAAACAAAATCACCGGCAACTCACCAATTGTCTTTTGTAAAGCCAATCCTATCTGTAGTCCTGCTACTCAAGCATTCAAAAAATACTTCTCAATAAAATTAAGTGACCGGCAAGACTAATTATGACAAAAATTTATTAACTTGTACAACAAAAAGTTATGAAAAACACAGAAACAAAAAAAAATTCCGTAATACTTTTCAAGTACGGAGGGAATGCAATGCTTAATGAAGCTTTGCAACAAAAAGTACTTAAAAATATCTGCTCACTAAAATCCAAAGGTAAAGACGTAGTAATCGTCCACGGCGGCGGACCTTTTATTAAGGAAGCTTTAGAAACTGCAAAAATAGAATCCGACTTTATTGACGGCCAAAGAGTAACAACGCCCGAAGCTTATGAGCATGTAGAAGCAACTCTGAAAGGAAGGGTAAACGGAAAACTGGTTTCGCAAATAAATGCCTTAGGTTGTAAAGCCGTTGGGCTTTCGGGAAAAGACGGAAAAATAGTTACCGCAAAAAAACGCCTGCATATCGGACAAACCGGAGAAAACAAAGGCAAGGAAATTGACTTGGGCCGCGTAGGCGATATTGAGTCAGTAAATCCGGAATTACTAAATCTGCTTCTGGAAAATGATTTTCTACCCGTAATAACCTGCATTGCATCCGATGAACAAGGCACGGATTATAATATCAACGGCGATATATTTGCCGGATACATTGCCGGCGCCGTTAAAGCCGAACGTTACGTAATACTTACCGATGTGGATGGTTTGCTGCACGACAAATTCGATGAAAACTCTTTGATACCCAAAATTAAAGTAAACGAAATCAAAAGACTGACCGAAAATAAAACCATACAATCAGGTATGATTCCCAAAACGGAATCCTGCAAAACTGCGCTTGAAACAGGCGCTCTGGCAGCTCAAATAATAAACGGCACCAAACCCGAGCAAATAGCACAAATTACGGACGAAAAAACCATAGGAACACTCATTACTAAATAAGAAAAATATGACGAGCAATAATAAAAGTAAATCCTATACGGATATTGACAAAAAACATTATTTACAAACCTTTAAACGCTACCCGCAGGTTTTTGAACGCGGAAAAGGTGTTTATCTTTGGGATAAAGAAGGTAAAAAATACTTAGATGCGCTGGCCGGAATTGCAGTAAATATTCTGGGCCATAATCACCCGGCTTTGGTGAAAGCTATTAAAGCACAAGCAGAAATGCTGATTCATATTTCAAACTTTTACCTGAGCGAGCCCCAAGCCATGCTTACTCAAAAGTTGAGCCAACTTTCCGGTTTGCAGCGCGTATTCCTAAGCAACAGCGGTGCCGAGTCCAATGAAGGAGCTCTGAAAATAGCCAGAAAATATGCCCATTCAGTCGGAAGAGGCGGAACCGTAATTTCATTTGAAGGCTCATTTCACGGGCGAACTTTAGCAACCATTGCTACGGGTAAGAAAAAAATGCAACAAGGCTTTGATCCCATTCCCCAAGGATTTAAGCAAGTAGCCTTCAACGATATGGAAGCGGTAAAAGACGCTGCGGATAAAGATACGGGAGCTATTATAATTGAACCCGTACAGGGAGAAGGCGGTATTAATCCCGCTGATCCTACTTTCATGAAAGAATTACGGGAATTTTGCACTCAAGAAAAGATTGTGCTCATTTTTGATGAAATTCAGTGCGGTATATGCCGAACCGGAAAGTTCTTTGCCAAAGAGCATTACAATGTGCAACCCGACATCATGACGCTGGCTAAAGCCTTGGGCGGCGGTGTACCGATAGGTGCCGTGCTTGCCGATGAAAAAATTGCACAAGCCATGGATTACGGCGACCACGGAACTACTTTCGGAGGTAATCCTTTGGCGAGCGCCGCTTCACTTGCCGTGCTTGAAACCGCACAAAAAGAAGACCTAAGCAAACAAGCCGAAGAAAAAGGAAAATGGTTTACAGAAAAAATCAAAGCTTTAAAACTTCCTTCAATCAAGAAAATACGAGGCAAAGGCTTGATGATCGGGATTGAATTTGATTTCGAAACCAAGCCTTTAGTTTTAGAAATGTTAGACAGAGGCGTTTTGGCTAATGCTACCGCCGACAATGTATTACGCATTGTTCCGCCGCTCATTATTGATTATCCTGAATTAGAAGAAATAATTGAAGTTATTAAAGAATCCGTAAATAATCTTTAAACATGAAAAAAATAAAAATAGGCATTATTGGTGCTACCGGATATACCGGATCAGAATTGGTAAGAATACTCCTGAATCATCAACATGCAGAAATAAAACTTATTACATCGGAAAGCAGAGCCGGTGAGAAATTTTCGGACATTCACCCGTTTTTTGAAGGCCTTACCGACTTAGAAACCCAATCGGCCGACCAAATAGGCAAGCACGAATTGGATCTCTTGTTTTTGGCACTTCCGCATGGTGTATCGATGAATTTCGTAAAGCAACTTTACGGTAAAAATTATACGATAATAGATCTCTCCGGCGATTTTCGTTTATCATCGCCGCAAGTTTATCAAGAGTGGTATCAGAAAGAACACATTTTTGCCGAAGCTTTTGAGAATGCAGTCTATGGATTACCTGAATGGAACAAAGAAAAGCTTCAAACAGCCGATCTTATTGCTAATCCCGGCTGTTTTCCTACCGGTGCAATATTAGGAATTGCACCTCTTTTAAAATCCGGTATGGTGTGGGAAGAGAACATCATTATTGACTCCAAAACCGGTGTTACGGGTGCAGGCGTAAAACCTAAAGCTGTTAATTTATACAGCAATGTAAACGATAACTTCAAAGCTTACGGACTAAAAAACCATCGGCACAGCATTGAAATGCGAGAACAATTAGATAAAATTTCGCAAAAAACAAGTTCTCTGCTTTTCACACCCCACTTATTACCCGTTGACAGAGGGATTCTGACTACCGCATACCTGAGAAACGAACGACCCTTATCGGACAGACAACTAAAAGAAAGGTATGAAGAAGCCTATAGCGATGCTCCCTTTGTGCGTATTCGCAGCCAAGCTCCGGCCATTAAAGAAGTCCGCGGTACAAACTATTGCGATATTTACACTACCTTTGATGAACGCACCCAAACCACCATTGTAATAAGTGCCATTGATAACCTGGTGAAAGGCGCAGCCGGACAGGCTGTTCAAAATATGAACATCCGATTTGGTTTTGATGAGACGGAAGGCTTAAAACAAATTCCGATTCATCCCTAATTATTAATCAAATACTCATCTTATAAAAGGATATTACCATGACCACAATGATTAAAAATATGACAAACGTGCGAGGCATAACCTGCTGGGGTGCCCATACCGGAATCAAATCCATGAGGCGGGATCTGGCCATTATATACTCACGAGAACCGGCTTCGGCAGCAGCCGTTTTTACACAAAACGATGTGGTAGCCGAACCGGTAATACTTTCGCGCGAACACGTAGCCGACGGAAAAGCACAAGCCATTGTAATAAATGCCGGAAATGCCAATGCCTGTACCGGCGAACAAGGCCGCCAAGGTGCCCACGCCATGGCCGAAACTTTAGCCGAAGAATTAGGTATCGATAAAGAACTGATACTGGTGGCTTCCACCGGACTTATCGGAGAACCCTTTCCTACCGACGATATAGTTAAAGGCATCAAAGAAAATGTAAAAAAACTATCCAAGCGTTCCAATGCCGGCTCCTTCGTGGCCAACGCTATTCTTACTACCGATACCTTTGCTAAGGAAGGTTTTAATGAATTTGATTTAGACGGCTACGAAATAAATATGGCCGGAATTGCTAAAGGCTCCGGAATGATTCATCCTAATATGGCTACCATGCTGGCCTTTATTGTTACCGATGTTGCCATAAGCCCGGAACTGCTGAAAAAAGCTACAAGCGAAGCCACAAAAAATTCTTTCAATATGATAACCGTGGACGGCGATACATCCACCAACGATATGGCTGCTGTTATGGCCAACGGACTGGCACGAAATCCGGAAATAAATTCCGAAGACGACCCGCGCTACGAAACTTTCAAAGAGAATTTGCAGGAGATGATGATTCACTTGGCAAAACTCATCGTAGCCGACGGCGAAGGAGCTTCCAAATTTATTGAATATAAAGTAGTTGGAGCCAAAAATGATGATACCGCGCGCATCATTCTGCGCAGCATATTTGATTCTACATTAGTAAAAGCCGCCATGTACGGGCGCGATCCCAACTGGGGACGCATTGTAAGCGCTGCCGGAAATGCCGGCGTGGGTTTCGACTATCACAAAGCCGATTTGTATCTCGGTTCGGAGGAAACCATGATACAGGTTTTAAAGAAAGGAAAACCCGAAAAATTCGACCGTAATTATATGAAACGGCTGCTGAGAGAATCACATTTACAAATGAAACTCGCAGTAAACCAAGGCGAAGGTAATGCCAAAGGTTGGGGCGCCGACTTAACCACTGACTACGTGTTGTTTAATTCGGTTTATACCACCTAATATTTTAGTTAGTGCTTGTCCGGAAAGTCAGAATTTTTGACTTAAGAATCGGGGCGCGACTCTCTTAAAACTGCAGGTGAGTATAAAATATGTCTGATAGTTTAACTTTGTTAGTCGCACCCCGATTTTATAGTTTTTCATGCCCGCTTCCTGTAGCTGAGAATAGCAATACTGATTACGGAAAAGGCATAAATTAATAAAGCGAAGAAATCACTCTTTACATCACTGAATACAGAACCTTTTAAAAGTATCATTCTTACAATATTCATATAATAATAAACCGGATTAATTGTATTCAGCATTTTTCCCCATTGGGGCATGCTTTCAGTCGTGGTAAATATGCCGCTCATCAAGATAAAGATAATCAGAAAAAAGAAGGACATAAACATAACCTGTTGCTGACGCGCGGCAAAAACAGACATGAGTAAGCCCAAGCCCAAAGCGGCAATCAGATACACAACCGTTATTCCGAACAAAAGCCATAAACTGCCGAGCATGGGTAAATTGAATAATATTTTAGCAACCAATAAACCAAAGGCCATTTCAAAAAGGGCAATAAATAGGAAAGGAAGTAATTTGGCGGATATAAATTGATATTTTTTTATGGGTGTTACATTGATTTGTTCAATGGTACCAATTTCTTTTTCTCTGACAAGGTTAAGACCGGATAAAAACATACTGACTACGGTTATAAGAATAACCAAAATTCCGGATGACATGTATATTTTGTAGTCCAATTCCGGATTAAAACGAAACCGCCGTCCTACATCAATACTTTTAAATTGAGCCATATCGGCATTTACGGCATTTTCTTCAACGATTATATATTGATTAAAATCTCTTATAATCTGCATGCAGTAACCTTGTGAGATTCCGGCTTTCGATGCATTAACCGCATCAAACAGGAATTGAATTCCGGCTTGGTTTTCTTTATGTAAATCTTTACTGAAATTATCCGGAATTACCATTAAAATATCGGTTTGGTTGGAGCTTATGGCACGCTTTCCTTCAGGCACATTTAATACGCTGCTCAGAATAAAGAACGGAGCTGCATTGAATTTCTCAATCAGCTGAGTTGACAGTTGAGTTCGGTCGTTATCGCATACCGTTAATCGAATATCTTTCATATTCAAATTAGCGGCATATACCAAAACGATAAGCTGCACAATGGGCAGAATAAATATAATGGGCAACATGTTTTTGTTGCGAAAAACCTGAATAAATTCCTTTTGGATGAGTATTAATATTGTTTTCATTCAAGCCTTGTTTTAAATTTCTTGGCACTCAGAAGAATAAAAAATAAAGTCATGCCGGCCAGAATAAGGGTTTCTTTCCAAATGAAACTAAAATCCGTTCCTTTAAGCATAATGTTTTTAAGTATGATGATAAAATATTTTGGCGGCATTAGAGCAGCTAAATATTGTAATATGGTCGGCATGTTTTCAATCGGAAAAATGAATCCGGAAAGCAATATGGTCGGCAGCAAAAGCGCAAACATGGAAATCATCATAGCCACTTGTTGGTCAGGAGCTACTGTTGAAATGAGTATTCCCAAAGACAAGGCCAGAAGGATAAACAACATGGTTTCGCCTAATAGCAAAGCCAAACTGCCGTGTATGGGCATATCAAAAATATAATAGCTCATTAAAAGAATCACCAACGCATTAATAAAGGACAACAAAAAATACGGACTTACTTTTCCCAAAATAATTTGAATGGGTTTTAAGGGAGAAACTAAAATGACTTCCATACTGCCGCGTTCCTTTTCTCCGGCGACAGAAATGGAAGTCATCATGGTAGAAATTAACATTAAAATCATGGCCATAATACCGGGCACAAACATGTAAACATCTTTCAGTTCCTCATTATAAAGCATGCGAGTTTCGGTATTGATGCGCATGGGCAGGGTTAAATGTTTGTTTTGCCGCATCACATAATCCGAAATAATAGCCGAAACGTATTGCACAATTAAATTGGCAGAATTAGCATCGGCGGCATCAGCTATGAGTTGTATCCGTGCTTGTTTTTCTTTATGGAATTTCTCGGAAAAATTCTGCTCATAAGCAATAACCAACCTTACTTTTCCGCCTCTTAAAACGGCATTAGCTTCTTGGGTTGAATACACATTTTCGGCTCGGAGAAAAAAGCCGGATGAAAACACTTTTTCGGTAATTTTCGTACTAAGCTCATCTTGAGATTGATCCCATACGGCTACATATACATTTGTTATTTCATTTTTAATAACGAAACCAAACAAGAGCAAAAGTGCGGCAGGAATGCCGAACAGAAACATCATGGTTCGGGTGTCTCGAAAAATATGTTTAAATTCTTTTATTAAAAAACTAATGAATCGTTTCATGCTTCAAAAATTATCTTGCAATAGATACAAACACTTCATCCATATTTTGAGCCTTGTACTTTTCCATAAGGTCTGAAGGATTTCCGATAGCCACAATTTCTCCTTTATCCATTATTGAAACCCGGTTACAATATTCAGCTTCGTCCATATAGTGAGTCGTAACAAAAACGGTCATACCCGAATCGGCTTTTTCGTATATCATATCCCAGAATTGACGGCGTGTTACGGGATCAACACCTCCGGTTGGTTCGTCTAAAAATACAATTTTAGGATTGTGAAAAACAGCACTTAAAAATGATAATTTTTGCCGCCAGCCGGTAGGAATATTCTTGATTAATTTACTTCTTGCGTGCATAAAATCTAATTGTTCCAAAAGGGTTCGGGCTTTATTTCTGAATTCTTTACCGCGCACACCGTATATTCCGGCATATAACCTAAGATTTTCCCAAACCGTAAGGTCTTCATACAATGAAAATTTTTGACTCATATACCCGATGTTCCTTTTTATGGCTTCGGTTTCTGTATAAACATCAAAGCCGGCAACTTCGATTTCACCTGATGTGGGTTGCGACAAACCGCACAGGATTTTAATAGCCGTAGTTTTTCCGGCACCGTTGGCTCCGAGAAAGCCAAATATTTCGCCTTCATATACATCAAAGGACAAATTTTTATTAGCATAAAAATCCCCAAATTTTTTGTTAAGATTTCTGACTTGTATTATTTTTTTATCGGTCATGTCTAAACTATTGAATGAACTTCTAATCTTATATCTTACATCTTATATCTTACATCTTACATCTTACATCTAACCTCTTATATTTCTCCCGAATACTCCATAAAACAATCTTCTATTGACGGGCTTGTTTTGCTTACTTTTGCGTCTTCAATTCCTTCTTTTTCAAGCATTTTGAGCAAATTAGAGGAACTTAATTCAACATCCTTGTCGGTATAATGCACAAATTGTCCGAACGCATTTACCGTTCTGTGAGAAGGTAGTTTTCTTAGTGTTTTTAAGAGCTTATAAATATCATCAGACTTCACGGCAAACAAAGGCTGTTTAAAGCTGTTTCTGATATTTTCGGGCGTATCCAAGGCCATTATTTTTCCGTTTTGCATTAAGGCCACCCGTTCACACATTTCGGCTTCATCCATGTAGGGTGTTGAAACCATTATGGTAAGCCCTTTGCTCTTGAGTTCTTTAAGCATTTCCCAAAATTCTTTGCGCGACACCGCATCAACACCGGTGGTAGGCTCATCTAAAAAAAGCACTTTGGGACGGTGGATTAGTGCGCAGGACAATGCCAATTTTTGCTTCATCCCACCCGATAAATCACCGGCTTTCCGGCTTTTAAACGGCTCTATATGAGAATAAACAGACTCAATCAGCTCATAGTTTTCCTCAATGCTTGTTCCGAATACAGAAGCGAAAAAGCTGAGATTTTCTTCAACGGATAAGTCTTCGTAAAGTGAAAATTTACCGGGCATGTAACCCACAATTCGTCTGATTTTTTTGTACTCTTTTATCACATCATATCCGGCTACACTTGCTTTACCTTTATCGGGAAAAATGAGCGTAGTAAGAATTCTAATCAGACTCGTTTTGCCCGCACCGTCAGGCCCGATAAGGCCGAACAATTCGGACGGTTTTACCGACAATGAGAAATCATCCAAAGCTTTAACTTTCTTCTGATATGTTTTTGATATGCCTTGTATTTCAATTGAATTATTTCGCATGTTTGAGAGCGGTTAATCTTGTTCTGTGAATTGAATTTCTCCGGGCATTCCGATTTTAATTTTTCCGTCATTTTCAACGATAATTTCAGCGGCATACACCAAATTTACACGTTCTTTTTTGGTTTGAATAATTTTTGGTGTGAATTCTGCCTTATCCGAAATCATGCGAACTTTGCCTCGATATTCCCAATTTTCATTTTCGTTCTTATCAATATACACTTTTACATTTTTTCCAATTTCAATATCGTCTAATTGATCGCCGCTCACATAAACTTTTAGAATCATTTCGCTGATATCGGCAATTTTACACAGTGGCTTGCCGGGTGTAGTTATTTCATAATTTTCGGCATATTTTTCGAGCAGACTTCCTTTTATCGGACTTGTAATAAAACTTTTATCAATTTGTGCTTTCAAATATTCTTTTTGTTTTTCCAATACGGCCAATTCATCAAACACGCTTTGGTTTTTCAGTTTAACCTGCTCAATTTGCCGATTCAAAATATCCAATTCGGAATTGATATCATCCATCTGCTTTTGAGTTGCAGCGCTGTCTTTCAGAAGCTTTTTCACACGGTTCTTTTCTCTTAAAAACATTTCTTTTTTCTCTTGCAGTACTTTTACTTGTGCCAAAATATCGGAAAACTTATTTTCCGTGGCCTGCATTTGAGCATCAATCTGTTGCTTTTTTATTGCTAAAAGTTCCGTATCAATTTTGCATATAGTATCTCCCGCATTTAGAATATCGCCTTCTTCCGCCCGGAAATCAAAAATTTTACCGGCATTTTCCGAAGAAACTATGATTTCCTTCGCTCTGAAATTACCGTAGGCATCGGCTTTGTCGCCATTATTATTGCACGAAAACATCGAAAACATTAAAAAACTTAAAACCGCATATTTCACGGATTTCAAAAGTGTTTTATTATTTTCAAATTCATTAAACAGCTTATGGTAAACGCCATCGGCTTGATCGTGTTGTTTTTGCTTGAAAAACATTTCGGCCGGTTCTCTCATTTCATTATAATCGAGCATGGGATTGGATTATTTCATTATTAAATTATAAAGACCGGTATTGATTTTTGCAAACTAATATCTTCCCGACTGTTTGCCAACGACCGTCTGACTTTTGATTTCTGACTTCTGACCTCTGTTTATTATTACGCATCATTAGTTAGAGTTTAAAATTCTGAGATAATTGTATTTGGCATTAATGATTTTTAATTCACGAATTTTTTGTTGGATAACTGCCGTATTTTCTTTGGTAAGCGTTTCGGCAAAATCTACGGAAGTTATGGTACCGCCGGCCAAACGGGCGGCAGATTTTTCTCTTATGGATTTTCTGATTTGCACTAATTGATTATCAGTTTCCAACAGTTCTTCCAACTTTTTAATATCTGATTTTTGTTCAATCAGCAGGATTTCTATTTGTTTATTAAAGCCTTCTCGTTTGATTTCAATCGACTCTTGGTTTATTTGAGCCATTTGCTTCTCCCGCTTTATTTTACCCCAATCATACACATTCCATTGCAGATTAATGCCGGCTATGTAATAAGGTCCCCATTCGTCTTCAAACATATTCAGGCCGGGATTTCCATAAGCTCCTTTTACGAACGCCGATGCTTTGGGCATTCGCTGCGCATTGAGTAAATCCTGCTGCCGGCTGCTGATTTCTTTTTGCAAATCAAACAGCCGATGTTCCGGCCTTTGGTTTGTTTTGGAGTTGAGAATACTGTCCGATATTTCGGGAGGCAAAAAACCGGCTTCCAAAACTGCACTGTCGCCGGTAAGTTCTGCTAATACTCGCCTTGAAGCATCTTTATTATGTTCTGTTTCAATAATTTGTTGTTCAGTCAGAATAATTTCAGCCTGCAAATTTTCACGATTATCCGGCGTAAGCACACCGTTTTCCACGGCTGAATTTACTACTTTTACTTTTGATTTCAGAAGTGAGAGAGAGGCCTTTAATTGCTTTTCGACTTCATTCATAATTAAAATTCCGAAATATATTTCCTGAACACTTTGCTCAAGCCTGTAAAGCTCCAAATCGGTTTGGGTGTTTTGTAATTGATGCTGTATTTCTTCCAATTTTTTTAAATGCTTGGTGGCTCCCCCGTCCCAAATCAGTTGTTTTAGAACCAAAGCAGCTTCATATTTTTCAAGCGGCGGTTCCGGCAATTCAAGCCCGGGAATAGGAGCATTGATTTCAATTTGAACCGTTTCGGATTGATAACTTGCCGATGCTTCCAAATCCAATTTCGGATAATAATTAGTCTTGAGATTTTTTATTCTCAACTCGTTGGTTTCTGCATTTTTAAGTTTTTGTTTTACTGTCGGAAAATTGGCCTTTGTCATTGCAATACAGGAATCCAAGCTAAGCTTTTGTTGGGAGAATGCCGCTTCGGCAACAAATAATCCGATTAAAAGAAGTATAATGTTCCGCATAATCTTTATTTCTCCGAAATTATTAAATAACTCGTTATCAAGTGAATAACATGCTTTTTACGCTCCTCAAGAAATGTTTGTGCTTCATCATCATTTCCGTTGAAAATCATTTCTCTGAAAATCGGAAGCGCTACAAACGGAAACACCGACAAAGCAATAATATCAATCATTAAGTGTCTTGGGTTTACGGGCACAATTCTGCCCTGCTTAATTTCTTCTTTAATTTGAGATTCTATAAGGTCGGTTCGCACACCAATTTTTTTCAATTGCTTTACCAACTTATCCGTGCTTTTGCTGTTTAATTCGTTAATTACAAAAACCGGAATAAACGGATTTTTGGCAACGACATCAATATAGGATGCCACAAATATTTTTATTTTTTCTTGAAAAGATATCTCTTCACTAAAAACTTCAAATATATTCGGCGAAAAATATTTAAATACATATTCAAAAACGGCATCAAATAGTTTATTTTTACTTCGAAAATAGTAATGCAGCAATGATTTATTGATTTTTGCTTTATCGGCTATTTCCTGCATGCGCGCTCCATCTTTTCCTTTTTTCAAAAAAATCGTTTTTGCAGCTTCTAATATTCTCGTTTCGTTATTTGGCTCGGTTGTTACCATGCTGACCATATTGTTTAATTATTAAGTTTAATTTTTTGGTCAAATATATAACAAAAGAATTTAATTGTCAAATTATTTTTTGAAAAAATATTTGAGCAAATTGCTTTAAATATCCGAAGTCCTGTTGGATTATTCTCTGCAAACTTTTTTACAAAAATCACCACTTATAGGTATTGTTTTAATGCCAATCTTAGCGTACTTTTGTAAAAAATAATTAAAAACAGCAGATTATGAGCGAACTAATTAACAATTCCGAAATAAGAAAATCAAAGTTGAAAGCATTGATTTTAAAAATACACGACGGTACACCCGAAGCCGAAGTTCGGCAAGAACTTATGGAAACTTTGGGCGAAATTCCTTATGGCGAAGTGGTGGAAGTAGAGCAGGAACTGATTACCGAAGGACTTCCCGAAACGGAAATCTTACAGCTGTGCGATACACACTCTGCTGTCTTGCAAGGCAATGTAGATTTAAGCGCAAGCAAAGAAATTCCCGACGGGCATCCGGCGGATATTATGCTCAAAGAAAACCGTGAATTGCGTAAAGTCAGCGAAGATGCTTTGGATTTACTAAAAAAAATCGAACGCAAGGACAAAACGACTTTTGAAAAACAAATATTGGAATTGCGGCACCTATATAATCAGTTGCAGGATGCCGACAAGCACTATTTAAGAAAAGAATATTTGCTTTTTCCTTATCTTGAAAAGCAAGACATTACCGGCCCGCCAAAAGTAATGTGGGGAAAGCATGATGAAATACGCGAATTACTGAAAGGAAGCATAGAAATTCTTACCACCAAAAATATCAGTCCCGAAGAACTCATCGCATCGGCAGAAATTATTTTGGAGCCCGCAGCTCGCGGCGTACACGAAATGACCGGCAAAGAAGAAGAAATTCTGCTGCCCATGTCATTAGACAAACTCACAGAACAGGAATGGTATGAAATCGATAAACAATCGCTTGAAATAGGCTTTTGTCTGTATGATCCGCCCGTGCAATGGAAACCCGATTCGGTTATTGACGATGAGACCAAAAGCAGCCAAACATCCGACGGGCGAATGCAGCTGCCTTCCGGTAATTTTAGTGCCGAAGAACTGATTAGCATTCTCAACAGCCTGCCCATCGACATGACTTTTGTGGACAAAAACGACAAAGTAAAATACTTCTCACAAGGCGATGAACGAGTTTTTCAGAGAAACCGTGCCATTCTGAATCGCGATGTACGGCATTGCCACCCGCCCGCAAGTGCGCATATTGTTGATAAAATCATTGATGACTTTAAAAGCGGCCGCGAAAGCCGGGCACCTTTTTGGATTAATATGGGCGGAAAAATGATTCACATTGAATATTTTGCATTGCGAAATGAGCAAGGCGAATACCTCGGTACACTTGAAGTATCACACAATGTAACTCGCTACCGCGAATTGGAAGGCGAACAAAGAATTTTATCATACGAAAAATAAAGAAAATGGAACATAAAGAACGATTAATTATAACACCCAAAACAAAGCTCATGAAGCTTTTGGAAGCTTATCCCGAGCTTGAAGAAGTCCTCATTGATTATCTTCCGGCATTTAAGAAATTACAAAATCCGATATTGCGAAAAACGGTTGCACGCATTGCCACTCTGCAGCAAGTGGCCGCTACCGGTGAAGTCAGCACCGACCAACTTATCAATCATCTGAGAAAAGAAGTGGGACAAGACAGCTATATCGAAGAAGAATCTGAAAGCTTTAATTTTTCAAAGCCCAAATGGTTTAAGAAAAAACGCATAGCTAAAGAATTGGATGCACGCGAAATGCTGGCTGCAGGCGAACACCCGGTTAATCAGGTGATGGCGGATTTGCAAAAACTCGAATCAAACAAAATCTATAAACTCACGGTATCTTTTCTGCCGGCACCGCTTATTGATAAAGCCAAAAGCATAGGTTTTGAACATTGGGCAGACAAGAAAAACGATGATTTGTACGAAGTATATTTTTATTCCGGCAAATAGCCCTGAAACAAGCAATGGTATATTTTAAGGCGAAAACATGCAGCATCTTGTTTTCGCCTTTTTAGTTTTGCAGCTCAATTCAAAAACCTCCCGGGCTCGGTTTAGCTGCGCCACAGGGAAGTGCAATATCAGGTTTTATTGTGGCGCCCCGAAAGTCATAATACAAATTCTGCGGCAAAAAGCCAAAGAAATAAAAGCAAAACTAATAAATCTATAATCTGACTCCCGACATTGCCGGACAAACCGTCTCCCCGTAAAATCACAATCCTAAGAATGAAGAAAAGATCTTCCGGCATCCCTTTTTAGGATCCGGAAGCATCTCGGTTACTTCTTGGCTGATTAGCCGGACGCTGCCGGGTCAAAGATGCCGGCAGGTCATAGTTTCAGGCTCCGGAATTAGATTTATGATTTTTTGTTGATGCCTTAAAAAGGATGATCAAATTCACCGATTTGAAAGTCCTTCTTGGCTCCGTTAGTAGGGAAATACCATACAATCTATCCCGCTGAGATAAAGTAAGTATCGGACTCCTAAAACCCGATGCGGGGCACAGCATCTTTAAGAAAAATCGGCATTATTTGCATACGAACAAGTTTCGGGGAATCTTTCTAAATCGTATAATAATCATTGAGTTGCTCAATAATAATTTGATGTTAGCTGAAGTATCTGCTGCATTTTTTTTGATTTACCGAAGAATACTTACATTTTATCGATTTTAATTTAACTTTGCAAATAAAAAAGATGTATAAAGCTCAAAAATCTTATATTACCCCGGACAAAAAAATGTTTGACTTACTCAATGATAATTTCGCATTATTACTTTGTTTGCAGCATTTTGATATTGATTTTTCAGTGGATGATAAAACGGTCGGAGAAATATGTAGAAACAATAAAATCAGTCTTAACGCTTTTATTGTTATCGCCAATTTGTATAACGGATTTTTTCCCACCGAAAAAGAAATTGAAAAAATTGATGATATTACATCGGTTTTGTTTTACCTGAAAAACAGTCATTCATTTTATCTTGACGACAAATATCCGGTATTAAAATACTATTTGGGTAAAATGAAAAAAGACCACAACAGCAAAGATTTTCAATTAATTGAACAGTTTTTTAATGACTATTTTGAAGAAGTATTGGAGCACCTAAAATACGAAGACGAGGTAGCATTCCCCTATTTTTACAGCCTTTTGCAAAATAATCAAATAAGCCATGCAAAATCCTTTTCGGCAGATGAATACAAAAATCATCATACCGATATAGAAACAAAATTGACGGATTTAAAAAATTTGTTTCTTAAACATATTAAAATTAAAAGCCGGTTGAATACCAAGCGGAAATTTCTGAATACCCTGTTCGGTCTGGAATTCGACCTAAAAACCCACTCGATTGTAGAAGAGAAAATCCTTATTCCGTTGATTGAAAAAATTGAAGCACGGCAAGATGGATAAATTCAGAAGAAATATTGTTGTGCTCGAACCTTCTGCGATTGTATATGAAGGGCTGTACGCTTCGATATCAAAATCGGAATACAATTATTCATTTTTCTGTGTTGACAGTTTCACCGAGCTTGAAACATTGATAATCCGGAAAGAAATTTCGGTGGTTTTGATAAATCCGGTAACGATGCAAAACAGAACAAACGAATTTAAAAAACTAAAAAGCCAATACCCCGAAATCCGCTGGATTGGTATCATTTACGCTTTCCATGATAATGCAATCCTTAAACTGTTTGACAGTATATTTAAAATAACAGACGATATTTCGGTAATCATTCGGAAGATTAATAAAATTTCCGGTAACAAAACTTCAACGAATCAAAATGACGAGCATTTATCCGAGCGCGAAGTCGATGTATTAAGATGTCTGGCAAAAGGTTTATCCAATAAAGAAACAGCCGATACTTTAAACGTGAGTATTCACACCATAAACTCCCACCGAAAAAACATTATGGATAAAACCGGCATAAGGAGCTTAGCCGGCCTTACCATATATGCTGTTACACAGAATATTATATCCATCGATTGATTTCCCTATCCCCTTTCTTAGTGATAAATTGCTCAATCTTTCACCGGTTTTAGCGATTGTCAGTTATTCATTTTTCCGCTTGATTTGTATTCTAATATAGATAAAGCAGGAAAAATGAAAACATTATCAAAACTTCAATCCTACATGTCCGGCAGGAAAATGCTCCTGCCGGCTTCACTTTTCTTTTCCGCGCTTAGTGCTTTGGCAGGCATGGCGCCGTACATTATTGTATGGTTCATAATAAAAA
>CAYYQW010000046.1:0-31322 GCA_964472505.1 uncultured Bacteroidaceae bacterium
TAATAGTTCGTTATGCTTTTCCATTAGACTGAAAATGAGAACTTTGCCAAAGTTTATCTATTTCACTTATAGTGTTGATTATTAGCTTCATTACAGTTTGCAAACTGCAACTTTGCCAAAGTTTAACGAACCATTGATATTATAGATATTTATATATTCGTCTAAGAAAAAAATGTTTTCGTGTAATACCGTTCTTTAATTATTGCTGTTATTTGTATCTTTAAGCCCAAATTAGATCTAAAATCAGTATAAAACTATTTTTCACATTCTAAATTTTTTAACATGAAAAACTATTTAATATCCGCGTTTTTATTATTATTTGCATTGAGCAGCCTTAATGCGCAAGAGTGCAGCTCATACATTGTTTCACAAAAGGGTAAAACTGCTGAGTATGCCAATAAAGATAAAAAAGGCAAAATACAGTCTTATCACAGTCAAGAGCTGCTGAAGCATGAAGAAAGTGACGGAATTGTACATTACGAAGTTTTACAAGTTACAAAGGATGACAAGAAGGAAGAGATTAACCGAGATACTTTAATCTTTGAATGCCGCAACGGTACATTTTATGTTGATATGAGCCGATATATTGATGAAAACCAAACCGAGGCTTATGAAGAATCTCAAATAAGCATTGATTTTGAAGATATTGGTTATCCGGCAAATATGAAACCGGGTATGCAGCTTGAAGACGGATCGGTTACGCTAACCATTGATATGGGTATGGCAACTATAACTAATGAAACCAAAATTATTAACCGCAAGGTTGAAGCGCGTGAATCGGTAACAACGCCGGCCGGTACTTTTGATTGTTTAAAAATCTCGCAAGAAGTTGAAAATAAACTGGGATTTGTAACAATAAAAGTTAAAACGGTGAGTTGGATTTCGGAAGGCGTAGGTTCAGTCAAATCAGAGAGTTATGACAAAAAAGACCGCTTAACCGGCACCACGGAATTAGTGAGTTTTAAGTAGTGTGCAAAAACGCTCCCGAACAATAAAATGAATCGGCTATACCCGGAGAGAATTTTCTTTATGGTATAGCCGATTTTTTGAATGTGCTTCTTGTGTTCAGTTTAGAACATATCTTTAACCCGGTCGAAAAAAGAAGATTTTTCTTCCTTTCCGGGCTGTGGTTTAAAGTTTGGAGAGTTAAGCATTTTTTCCATTTCTGCTTTTTCTTCTTTTGAGAGTGTTTGAGGTGTCCAAACATTCACTTTTACCAATAAATCTCCTTTTCCGTAGCTTCCGTAAGAAGGCAGCCCTTTTCCGCGAAGCCGTAAAATTTTTCCGGATTGGGTGCCTGGAGCAATTTTTATTTTTACTTTACTTTCAACGGTGGGTATTTCGGCTGATGTACCGAGAACTGCCTCGGGAAAACTGACGTGCAGGCTGTAGAGTAAATCGTTTTCGTCGCGAATAAGTTCCGGATGTTCTTCTTCCTGAAATACGATAATTAAGTCGCCGTTTATACCGCCGCGTCTGGCTGCGTTGCCTTTACCGCTAACTTTCATTTGCATGCCTTCGGCTACTCCGGCGGGCACATTAATGCTTACGATTTCTTCGCCTTTTACAATGCCTTCTCCGTAGCATTTGGTGCATTTGTCTTTAATGATTTTTCCTTCGCCGCCGCAAGTAGGGCAGGTTGAGGCCGTTTGCATTTGGCCGAGAATGGTATTTTGCACTCTGACAACTTGTCCGCTTCCTTTACAGGTTTGGCAAGTTGTGTGGCCTGAGCTTGATTCGGCACCGGTTCCGCTGCATGCGTCGCAACTGACATATTTTTTTACCTTAATTTTTTTATCGGCACCGTTCATGACTTCTTTGAGCGTAAGCTTAACTTTCACTCTGAGGTTACTGCCTTTGTTTACGCGTCTTCTGCCTCGGCTTCCGGCGGAGCCTCCGAAACCAAATCCGCCAAATCCGTCAAAGATATCACCAAATTGTGAGAATATGTCTTCCATAGACATACCGCCTCCGCTAAAGCCACCACCGCCGGCAGCTCCGCCTACTCCGGCATGGCCGAAACGGTCGTATTTTTGACGTTTCTCATCATTCGACAATACTTCATAAGCTTCTGCAGCTTCTTTAAATTTATCTTCTGCTTCTTTATCGTCCGGGTTTTTATCCGGATGATATTTCAGCGCAATTTTACGATATGCTTTTTTAATTTGAGTTTTGTCGGCATCTTTTGGTACGCCTAATATTTCGTAATAGTCTCTTTTTGCCATGCTTCTGTTTTAAAATTATTTTACTCTCCCACTACTACTTTTGCGTAGCGAATGACTTTGTCGTTTAATTTGTAGCCTTTCTCAATAACATCAATAACTTTTCCTTTTTGCTTTTTGTCAGGCGCCGGTATTTTAGTGACAGCTTCATGCAAATCGGTATCAAAATCTTTTCCTATGGCTTCTATTTCTTTTACGCCACGCGATGCAATGAAATCTTTTAAGTTTTTATGAATTAGGGTAATGCCTTCTTTTACCGAGTCAATATCTGATGTTTCATCTATGGATTTTTTGGCTCTGTCCATATTATCCAATATGGGCAGAAAGTTAGACAAAATGTCTTCTCCCGCATTTTTTACCAAATCCATTTTCTCTTTCAGTGTACGTTTTCTGTAATTATCATATTCGGCAGCGAGGCGTAGATATTTGTCGTTGAGTTTATTATATTTGTCTTCAGAATTTCCTTCCGTTTCGATTTCACTGTTTTCGCTTTTTTCGCAGTCTGCTTCAGACTTTTCCGCGTTTTCCTCTTCAGCTGCCTGTTGTTCGGCTTTGTCGTCTGTTTGCTCCGTTTTAACCGAATCGGGATTGTTATTTTCCTCCGTGTTTTTGTTTTCGGAATCAAATTTTGCTGAATTTTTATTCTCTTTCATTCGTGCTGATATTTTTAATTTTACAATATGCTTATTTTAATATAGTGTATGTACAAAAGATTTGCCGGTTAGTTAATAGCGACATATTGGCAGAATTGCCTCCGGTTTTTGTTTTTTTTGGCAGTAATGCCTGCGCTTTGGCGTCAGTATAAGTGTAAAAGCGCTTCGATTTTTTGATTTGCCGGCACAGTGAGATTATTTCCGCTCTAACAGAAATTGTGTTATGACTGTTAGAGTCGGTTAATTTTTGCACCGAGGGCATTAAGCCGTTTGTCAATGTTTTGATAACCTCGGTCTATTTGATCAATATTATGAATAGTGCTTGTGCCTTCAGCCGTCATTGCTGCAATAAGCAGGGCAATACCGGCGCGTATGTCCGGCGAGCTCATTTCGGCAGCTCTCAGTCTGATTTTTTTATTATGCCCGATAACACTTGCACGGTGAGGATCACAGAGAATTATGGAAGCGCCCATATCAATTAGTTTATCTACAAAGAATAAACGGCTTTCAAACATTTTTTGATGAATCAAAACACTGCCTTCTGCCTGTGTTGCCGTTACAAGCATAACACTGAGCAAGTCCGGTGTAAGTCCCGGCCAGGGTGCGTCGGCAATGGTCATTATAGAGCCGTCGATATAGGATTGAATTTGATAGTGGCTTTGCTCCGGGATAAAAATATCATCGTTTCTTTTCTCTACTTGTATGCCGAGCCTGCGAAAAGCCTCCGGAATAATGCCGAGATTTTCATAATTGACATTTTTAATGGTAATTTCAGATTCGGTCATGGCGGCCAAGCCTATAAAACTGCCTACTTCAATCATATCAGCTTGTACGGTGTGTGTGGTTCCGCCTAAGCTTTGTACGCCTTCTATGGTAAGCAGATTCGAGCCTATGCCGCGAATGTTGGCTCCCATACGGCTCAACATTTTAGAAAGCTGCTGAAGGTAAGGTTCGCATGCGGCATTATATATAGTGGTTTCGCCTTTAGCTAAAACGGCAGCCATCAGAATATTGGCAGTTCCGGTAACCGATGCTTCATCAAGCAGCATATAAGCGCCTTTTAATTTGTCCGGAGCTTCTACCGTGAAGCAGGATGTTTTTTTATTGTATGTGAATTTTGCGCCCAGTTTTTCGAATCCAAAAAAGTGAGTATCCAGCCTGCGTCTTCCGATTTTGTCGCCTCCGGGAGCCGGTAAAAATGCTTTTCCGTAGCGTGCCAAAAGCGGCCCCAAAATCATAACCGATCCGCGCAAACGCGTAGCTTGCTCTCTGAATTCTTCGGTTCTTATGTATTCCGTATCTACATTTTTGGCGCAGAAGGTGTAATCGCCTGTTTTGTTTTTTGTAACCTCTACTTTTAATTTTCGTAAAAGCTCAATGAGGTTATTTACATCCTTTATATCCGGTATGTTGTGTATCCGAACTTTTTCCGGTGTAAGCAATACGGCACAAAGTATTTGTAATACTTCATTTTTTGCACCTTGGGGAATTATCTCTCCTTTTAATTTGTATCCGCCGGTAACTTCAAAAGCGCTCATGATTATTAATTATTTTTTCGTCTTTTCTTTTTCTTCTTTTTTTTCTTTTGAAAATTCCCGGTTGGTAAATTTTCTTTACTGCTTAGTACAATGCCTTCCGGAATTTGTACTTTATTTTTTGTCAGTGTGGCTATATCTCTGAAAATATCTTCATCCGAAACGTTTTGTCGGTCGTTCCAAATTAAATACAGTTTTTTCATGTGGTTGGCAACCAGAGCTATAAGGATGTCTTTTTTCTCTCCGTCTTCCATTTCGGCAGCGTGCCCTAAGAGTTTTTCAACGGTACCTCCGTAGTGTTTATATTTAATTTTGTTGGATTGATAAGGTACTTGGTTTGGGTTGGGTATAATTTTTTCTTTGGAAGGCTTATAACCGTCCGGGTAATCTATTTCGAGTTTAAAGTCCGACATTAAATATATGTGGTCTCGTAATTTCTTTTTATAATCTTTTACATCTTTTGACCCGGGGTTAAGTTGTTCAATTGTTGAAATGATACGCTCAACATATTTTTCTCGCTTTTCCGCTTCCGGGATTTCGGTGAGCATTTCAACCATACGCTGAATATTACGGCCATACTCAGGCATCTTTAATTTATTTCTTGATGTATTATAATCCATTTCTTAAATATTTGTCGCTGTTAAAACTAAACTTTTTTCTGCTAAGCTTTTTTAGTAAGCTCATTGTCTGTAAGTATAGTTTGCAAATTTAGTAAAAAATATTGACGGTAAAAAGATTTATTGTCAGGCCGAAACAAACAAAAAAAAACTGTTTCCGGTTTACGGAAACAGTTTTTTGATTCTGTTTTATGAGTAGATTATTTTATAAATCGAGCAGTTGTGCTGCGCTGTATCCAGCAGTTAATGGTAACGCTGTCTCCGGGTTTTATGCTGTACATAAAAGCATCTTCTTTTCTTGGGAATTTGCTGCTGTAGGCATTAATAAGTTGGTTGGCTTCATCGCTTAAGGACGGATCAACTGATTTAGCTTTCAGCATCATATCCGATGCTAACCAATATACTTGAGATTGCTCAAAGGTATTTTCGCCGCATGTTCCGGCACTTTTTACATATAATTTACCGATTAGGATATAGGCTTTACCCATATTGGGGTTTAAGTTAAGCGCATTTTGTGCTAAATTTCTGGACTTGCTCAGTTGATTTTGGGCACTTGCAATAACGGCTGCATCGTAGTAGTAGTCAGCTTTTTTTGTAGAATCGGTTGCTAAGTCGCTGGCTTCTTGATAATATTTGGCTGCTTCCGAGTAATTGGGTTTCTCTTTTTTTAGATAGAATTGGCCAAGGTTGTATGCGGCTTCGCTCGATGGTTCCAATTGGTATAATTGCACCGTTGCTTTTTCGTAAAACTCTGATTGAAGGCAGTTTGCCTTATCTTCGCCTCTGCGGTTTTGCATGATATCAATAGTTTTTTTAAGCCATTCGATATCGTTTTTGTTGTCGTCGAATTTTTTGTCAAAGGCCGGAACCAGTACATCGCATTTTGCATAAGCACCGTTTGTGAACTTATCGGTTATATTGCCGGCTACCTTTTCGGCACTTTCAATCACACGCAAGTATTTGTCTTGTTGTTTTTGATTATAAAGTTTGGTTAATTTTTCAATGTAGTTATCCGCAACATCCTGCACCAATGTGTAGTCTTCCACAACGGTTTCTGCTTCGTGAAGCTCTCTTTCGTACATTTCATCCGAAGCAAAAAAGAAATATTGCAGATGCGCCAATGACGGATAATCTTTCTGCATTTTCACGGATTTTTTTAAGAAATTATATGCGTCTTCCAGACGTTCTTTTTTCTGGTATTTATAAACTGTAACGCCTTTTTTGCCAATTAAATAGCCTTCGCCGTATTGTTTGCTGTCATCGCCGTAATACTCTATGCGTTGGTCAAATACTTGAAGAAGTGTATCTACCCATTGGTCACGTACCTCGAGAATGGCTTCTATGCTGTTCAACTTTTCGTTGGCCTTTTCAATCTCCTCATTGTATTTCTTAACGTCGGTTTCTTTTAGGGGCTCGGCTTCTTCGATAATTGTTTTTGCCTCAATTTGAGTTTCTTTTGCTTTTTTGAGGGTGCTCTCTATTTTTTCTTCCAGCATCTCTTCACCCCAGATATATATATTTTTTGATGAAATCGGATAATAGGTATAGAGCATTTTCCAAGGCAAATAAGCATTTTTATAATCTTTGGCATCCATTAAAGTTTTTAATATGGAGCTTTGTTCAATACATTCTACACTGTCGGCGCCGTATCTGGTTTTGTCGGCCATATACGATTTAAGACTCATTAGTTTTGAGCTGACTATGCTGTCTAAATCATCGATGGTTTCTGATCTTTCAAGGCTTCGCAGATCTTTATATCCAAAGACGGTCATGTTTTCTTCCGTAGCACCGCCGTGTTTGTATGTGTCAATTTCTTTACTTGTTTTTTTTAGTTTTTGGAATTGGAAGCGATATTTGGCAGTTTCTTCTTTACTGAGCTCCTGATCGCCTTGCAGGCTGTTTGCCGTTAAACTCGGAAATTCCGTTTTGAACAATTCTTTTGCTTCTTGGCTGAAAGTGAGCTGACTGCTTAAAATCAGAACAATGACAAATAGTGTTTTTAAATTTTTCATGATGTTTTTTTTCAAATGACTTTTTTAATAAACAATGTTTTTAAAAGTTTTATTCTTATCTGAACCGTAAAAAAAATAAATTTTTTATAAAAAGGCTTAATATTTTTAATCAAATTTTCTTTGAATAAACCAAATGTCTGACATATTGAGACTTACATTTAATCCGTAATAGCTTTCTTGGATAAGATTTTTACTGATGTTCCCTTTTTGTCCGATTTCAAAACCCAGATTAATCATTGTGCGTGATTTTCCGGCCGGGAGCCCAATACCAAATGTCAAAGCATAAGCATTAAGCGGATTGCCGTTTACTAAAATGTATTCGTTGGTATAATAGCCGCCGATTCGGTATCGCATGGCTTGCAGATAATTTTCGGGTGTTAGCGAGGGTGCGTATTCTATTCCTCCCGACACCTTATAGCTGTCTGTAAGTTCCGAAACCGGCCGTTCTTCTACGGTAATTCCTTCCCACATTTTGCTTGAGTAATCAGCAGCAAACAGCCATTTTTTTGTTTGATATGAAATACCTACGGCATAAGCTTGCGGCAATTGTGCATTGAGTCCAAAAAGTGTATCCTGAACAATTGTATCGGTTACATTTGTGTATTGATTTGTCGATATCGTTTTGGTAAATTGAGTTCTTCGGCTTTTTAAATTACTTGTGTGGTTGTATGTAGCTCCTATCGTTATTCTTTGCGATTCACTAATGTTGTGCTTATATTGAAGCCCGTAGGTCATGTATAGTCCGCTCATGTTCAGGTTGTTGGTGTTTAGCAAAAAGCCTGAGTGAAAATCATCCGTTACGGCAGACTCAATTCGGGCTCCGAGCACACCAAAAATGTAACTGAAATCAATCCCGGCTGAAAAGCCTTCATAATTAAAGGCTGTTGCGAGATATATTTTATTTAAACCGCCCTCTCCGTAATAATTGGTTGATGTTCCGTAACTTTGATCCTCAAAAAAGATACTGTCTTGGGTTTTTATTTTATAACCGATACTGCTGTAAGGCATTATCCCGAATCCTGCCGACCAGTGTTCAGCTATATTGAATGCTGCATTTAAGCCCGTAAAACCGTTATCGTATTTTGTGGCATTTGTGATTCCGTTATCGTAGGTAACTTGTCTGGCTTTGAGTCCGGCATTGAATAAAAACGTTTGTCGGGGAATGACTCCGTATCCGGCCGGGTTTTGGGTATTGATTTCATCCGAGAGGCTCAGGCCAACGGATGTACCGCCAAAACTTTGTGCAGTTCCGGTACTCAGGTCTTCTATTACTCCGTAGCCAAAAGCCGAAAAAGGAGATCCTGTAATGTTTTGCGCCGATACAGAAGCGCTTAAAAAAAACAATATTAAAATGACTCTAATTTTTTTGAACATAGTTGAAGTGTAAAATTCTGTTTAAGCCGTTAAGTACTAAATTTGGCTCTGCAAATATCTTTTTTTTTAACTTGTTTTCAAAGAAAAATATGTCTCCGCCTGTCAGAACTGTTTTTAAATTAGGGTATTTGCTTGTATAATGGTTAATATAGCCTAAAATTTCAAAATACATTCCGTTTTGCACGCCGGCTTTTATGGCATTTTCGGTTGTTTGCCCTTTTAGCTCGCTAAAATTATTGTCCGGTTTTACTTGGGGTAATCGTTCTGTCATTTGGTGCAGTGCATTGAAACGCATATTTATGCCGGGCGAAATTATGCCTCCCAAAAACTCATCTTCTTCCGAAATAAAATCAATGGTCAGCGCCGTTCCGGCATCAACTGTCAAAACGTTACAATGCGGGAAAATATTGTTGGCTCCCACAGCCGCTGCTATACGGTCTTTGCCGAGTGTCGGTTGAGTTTTATAGGCATTTTTTATGGGCAAAGCTGTGTGCTCATCCAAATGTATTACATGCGGTATTTTCGTCAAAACTTTTTGCAAAAAATCCGGTAAATTTCTTTTTACCGATGATACAACAGCATGGTGAATATCTGATTTGTGCTTTTTAAAGAATCTAAGGAATTCTTCTTCTCTTTCAGGCTTACCGCTATGTAAAACTATAATTTTCAGAAGTTCATCATTTGAAAAAAATGCAATTTTAGTAAAAGAATTTCCTATGTCTGCAATCAGGTTCATATTATTGGTCAATTTTTTGCAACAAAAATAAGTAAATAGTTTTTTATCTTATACGTTTGTTGTATTTTTACAGGGCAAAAATTTATTTTACCTATGGAAAAGACGGAAGCTAACAGCGTGTTGGTTGTGGAAGATGACACTATGCTGTGTACAATTTTTGAAATGTTTATAAAAGAACTGGGTTACAAACATACGGCAACTGTACCAAACGGTGAAGAAGCCCTAAAAGTTTGTCGTCAAAAAAAGCCGGATTTGGTGTTGATGGATATACACCTTGGCGGAGAACCGGACGGTATAGCTACGGCCGATATTATGGGTAAAGAAATGGATATTCCGGTTATATATATATCCGGCGATCACGATACCGAAACCGTTCAGAAAGCCGTTTTAAGAAACACTTACGGATTTTTGATAAAACCCATTCATAAAGAAACCCTTAAGCTGAATATTGAATTTGGATTTGCCAAACATAAACTACTTAAACAGCTGAATGTTTAAACAAAGCTTGCTTTTTCTTTTTATAGTTAACAGTTCGTTTGCCCAAAATCCGGATATAAGTGATTTTTATTCACTCCACGCTGATTCTAAGCGGACAGTTGAGTCTTCTAATGAAGGCATGGCCGGCTATCTGTTTTCCGTATATAAAGAATATATTTCTTCGCAAGATAAAAACAGCTGTGTTTATACGCCGTCATGTTCGGAATATGCACTTAGGGCAAGCCAAAAAATAGGGATATTACTTGCACTGCCCCAAATATTTGATCGCTTGCTGCGTTGTAATTCGGTTCATGCCGCTCATTATCCCACAGATCCGGAAACCGGTTTGGCTTTGGATGAACCTTAGCCGAGCGCCAATCAAATAATTACAAAAATAATACTTCACATGATAATAAAAGAACTTACGGATTTTTTGGAAAGCCTTGCTCCTAAAGCACTTCAGGAAAGTTATGATAATGCCGGATTAATAACCGGCAATGCTGCAGACAAAATACAAGGCGTACTTATTAGTTTAGATATTACGGAAGCTGTTATTGAAGAAGCTGTTGAAAAAGGTGCCAACCTGATTGTGGCACATCATCCCATTATTTTTAAAGGCTTAAAACGACTTACCGGCGATGATTACGTGCAACGGTGTATCATTAAAGCCGTAAAAAATAATATAGCCCTTTATGCTGCTCATACCAATATTGATAATGTATTGGGAGGAGTGAACAGCAAAATAGCCGAGCTGACGGGCTTGAAAAATACCGATATTCTCAGTCCGCAAAAAGGACGATTGCGAAAACTGGTAACATTTGTTCCCGGAGCACAGTTGGAGGAAGTACGCGAAGCATTATTTGCTGCCGGTGCCGGGCATATCGGTAATTACGATAAGTGCAGCTATAATCTGGAAGGCAGCGGCACATTCCGAGCCGGAGAAAATACAGATCCTTTTGTAGGAAAACAAGGCGAACTTCATACCGAGCCGGAAGTACGAACCGAAACCATTTATCCGGATTATCATGAAGCCTCGGTAATCAGAGCATTGCACAAAGCGCATCCCTACGAAGAGCCGGCTTATGATATATATGCTTTAGAAAATGAGCATCAGCAAATCGGAGCCGGAATTATCGGAGATTTGCCTTACGAAGAACCGGCTTTGGATTTCCTGAAAAAAATAAAAAAAATATTTAATACCGGCTGCATAAGGCATACTGCATTGAAAGGAAAAAGTATAAAAAAAGCCGCGTTTTGCGGAGGATCGGGAAGTTTTCTGCTTTCTGCCGCCAAAGCTCGGAAAGCCGACATTTTTATAAGTGCCGATTTTAAATATCATGAATTTTTTGATGCCGAAGATGATATAATTATTGCAGATATCGGACATTACGAAAGTGAACAATATACAAAAAATCTTTTTTATGAGTTGATTACGAAAAATTTTTCTAATTTTGCGTGCTCAATATCAGCAATCAATACTAATCCGATAAATTATTTATAAAATGGCCGGAACAACCAAGAAAATGAAGACCGAAGATAAATTAAAAAAGCTTTATGAATTGCAAACTGTAGATTCTCAGATAGATGAGATAAGAAATCTAAGAGGAAGTTTGCCGCTCGAAATTGAAGAGATTGAATTGGACGTAAAAAAAATGCAAGCACGCATTGATGAAGCAGATGAAATAAGCAAATCGCTTGAAAAATCAATATCGGAAAGGAAACACGAAGCAAAAGAAGCTGAAGCTCTAATTAAAAAGTACAAAGAACAGCAAAAAAATGTACGTAATAACAGGGAATTTGATTCTTTAAGCAAAGAAATTGAGTACCAAGGGCTTGAAATACAGTTATGCGAAAAACGTATTAAAGAATATTCCGAAAAAATTGCCGAAAATGAAAAGCTTTTAGATATTCTAAAAGAACAAGCTGAAGATAAAAACGAAGATTTAAAATATAAGCAAAACGAGCTGAAGGGAATTGAAAATGAGACGAAAGGCGATGAAGAACGCTTGACGAAAGCAGCTGAAAAATTGCGTAAAGAAATTCCGGAGAGCCTTTTGGATATTTATGATCGAATTCGAAGCACGGTCTTTGACGGTTTGGCAGTTGTAAAAGTTGAACGCTCGGCTTGTGGCGGTTGTTACAGTATTTTACCCGCACAGCGTGAAATTGATATTCAAACTTCTCGTGAAATTATGTATTGTGAGGAATGTGGCCGTCTTTTGGTCTCTCCGGCAATTGACTCTGACGAAACAGAAAATAAATAGATTAACAGATTTGTTGTAAAAAAAGCTTGCCGATATGGGCAAGCTTTTTTTATGTATGATAATTATTGTAATATTTAGCAAGATTTATTCTTCAATTATTACTTGTTTTATTTTATCACCTTGTTCAATTTTGTCAATAACCTCAAGGCCTTCGGTTACTTTTCCGAAGCAGGTATGCACCCCGTCTAAGTGTGCGGTGTTTTCTCTGCCGTGGCAAATAAAGAATTGTGATCCGCCGGTATCTTTGCCTGCGTGAGCCATTGACAAAACGCCGCGATCATGATACTGTTTGTCTCCCCGGGTTTCGCACTTGATGGCGTATCCGGGCCCGCCGGTACCGTCTCCTTTAGGATCTCCGCCTTGTATTACAAATGAAGGAATTACTCTGTGAAAGTTTAATCCGTCGTAAAAGCCCTCTTTGGAAAGTTTTGTGAAATTAGCTACTGTGTTTGGAGCTGCATCATCGTAAAACTCTATCAGCATATCTCCTTTTTCCGTAATCATTTTACCTTTTGTCATAATTGTATATTTTTTATGCTACTCTGATTGTTTGTAAATGGTTTTTCTACAACAAAGTTGTATAAACTAAATTTGTCTATACAACTTTGCAGTATTTTTTTAAACTTTTTATTCTTCGCTTCCTATTGATACAAGTTCCACTTTAAAAATAAGTGTACTGTAGGGCGGAATTTGTCCGGCTTGGCGGGGTCCGTAGGCTAAGTCGTGGGGCAGATAAATTTCCCATACAGCACCTTCTTTCATTAGTTGAAGCGCTTCGGTCCAACCCGGAATCACTTGGTTTAATCCAAATGTTGCCGGTTCGCCTCTTTCGTAAGAGCTGTCGAAAGTAGTACCGTCAATCAGAGTTCCTTCATAGTGAACCGTTACTTGGTCGGTAGCATCGGGTTGTTCTCCGGTTCCTTCCTTAATTACTTTGTATTGAAGTCCGCTTTCGGTTGTTTCTATACCTTCTTTTTTTAAATTGTCGGCAAGGAATTTTTCGCCTGCATCAATGTTTACCTGATGCTTGGATTGTTCTTTCTTTTCAAAGAAATCCTGAATGGTTTTGTTAGCTTCTTCCGGAGTCATTGCGCCTTTGTCTTCTTTGATGTCAATGAGTGCTTTGCCCAACATTACGGGGTCCAGTTCTATTGAATCTTTTTTCAGGTTATCGCCAATGCTTATTCCGAATGCATAGCTTAAAGAGTCTTCTTTAGTTTTCAGTTCTGCTTTTTCCATTTGTTTCTGTGTGTCACAGCTTGCAAAAATAAGTGCAACCAGTGCTAAAATTACTGTTTTTTTCATGGGTATTTATTCTTGTTTAAAGAGTTTGATTAAGAATGCAATAATACATAATAATAATGAAATTTTATAATAATTGCTCAACTATTCCGCCAATTTAGTTTGTTCCGTTGATGCTTTTCCATTTGCCCTGAGCGCGCATAACTTGTTCTATAACGTCTCTTACGCAGCCTGTTCCGCCGGGTTTATCTGATATGTAATGAGAAATACTTTGAATTTCCTCTACGGCATCCGCCGGACAAGTAGCCAGTGCGCAGCGCTTCATGACCGTGTAATCCGGAATATCATCGCCCATATAGAGTACATCTTCGGCTTTTAGATTGTTAATTTTGAGAAAGTCATCAAAATCTTTGTTTTTATCGGACGATTCCAGATATACATGGCGTACGCCGAGCTTATCGAAACGTGAACGAACCGATTCTGAATCGCCGCCGGTGATAATGCCGATATTATAACCGGCCTCGGCGGCAGTTTTTACGGCAAAACCGTCTTTTACGTTCATGTGTCGCATTAATTTTCCGTCGGAGTGCAGTATAATAAGATCCGAAAATACGCCGTCCACATCAAATACAAAGGCTTTTATATCTTTAAGGCGCTCTTTAAAATTATCCATAAAATTATTTTTGTGATGTCTGTAAATACTTGAGGACACAAAAGTATAAATCTTTTGGAAATCCGGAAGTTCTTTTAATATTTCGGAATGACGACCAAGTGTTTCGGAATCATTTCGCAAGGCAGGTCCGGTCTGGGATTGGCGAGCACCGTACGACAGGGCTTTTCTTGTGGTTTCTTTTATCAAGGGGCGAAGTATTTTGAAATCTATTCCGAAAAATTCCAACAATGACTCGGCCATAGCCGTTTGGTGATTGGCAAAATTACAGGCAAAAACAGCAGCGAGATGAATTTTTTCTCTCTGTGCCGAATTCATTATTCTTACATCGGAGCTTATTTTACCGGCTATTTGCATGGCTCTTTGCGTATTTTCCGGCGTATTGCCTTCTGCGCATATTGGAATTTTTCTGAAATTTAAGGGTATGTTTTTGCTGAATGTTTGGAGCGGGTAGAGCACACCGAAATTTTTTGTCAAAGGCTCAAATACAGATGCGGGAATACTTCCGGCGGTATGCAGGCAGAGGGCATCGGAAATCCTTCGTTTCAATACCGGCTTTTTAGCCAACTGTTTAAGCGCGGTATCTTTTATCGAAAAAATATAAATATCGGCTTTAGGGAGTTTTTCCGTATCATTTCCGTAGGCTATTTGGTGTTTTTGGCCGAGTTCGGCTGCCGATGACAGGCTTTTACTGTAAATATATTTGGGTTTCATGCCGTTGGCGGAAAGAGCTTTGCAAAGATGCCAAGCTACATTTCCCGCACCAATCAGAACAATGGATAAAGTTTGCATGGTATTAAAATTAAAGAAAAAGGAGAAAATTCAAAGAACTTTCTCCTTATCCGTTCCTAAGTGAATGGGTTTTTCTATTGATCAGACAGAAATTTTTTCAAAGATTCATTTAGTTTGGGCACCACTTCAAAGGCATCTCCTACAATTCCGTAGTCAGCCGATTCAAAAACCGGAGCTTCATCATCGGTATTTATGGCTACAATTACTTTGGAGCCGTTTATGCCGGCCATGTGTTGTACCGCTCCTGATATGGCTATGGCAAAATATAAATTGGGGGCAACAATTTTACCGGTTTGTCCCACATGTTCTTCATGCGGACGCCAGCCTAAATCAGAAACCGGGCGGGAACAAGCTGTTGCTGCGCCTAAAGTTTCAGCCATTTCTTCTATCATTCCCCAATTATCGGGACCGTCTAATCCGCGTCCTGCAGATACTATAATGTCGGCATCGGTTACCGATAATTTACCTTCGTTTTTCATTATTTCGGTTGGCTGCACTCCGTAGGCATTTTCGGGTATCTCGGCAGAGAAATCTTCAGTTGTAATTTCTGTCGGATTTTCTTTTATTTCATAAGAATTTTGTGTGAGCGTAAGCAATTTTACATCCGATTTTAGTACAACTTCACCAAATGCTTTTCCGGTATATACTTTCTTTTTCACCGTAAAAGGATCGAAAGAAGAAGGCAGTTCGGTAACTTCCGATGCTGCTGAGGCATCTAATTTAATGCTTACTGCCGGAGCCAAGGCTTTTCCTTCCGGATTATTTGGGAACAGCACAAGTTTAGATGATTCTGCTTTGGCGGCTTCTGCAATAATTTTTGCATAGGCCGGCACCGAGAAATCTTTTAATTTATCGTCTTTGGCAACCAAGAGTTTTGATGCACCGTATTTAGCTAATTCCTGAACAGCCTCATCGCTTACTTCACCTATGGTAAGTGCTGTAATGCTGCCCTTGAGTTCTTCATTCATTGCTGCGGCATAGCTGATAAGCTCATAAGTGGCTTTTTTAAACTTGCCGTTGAAATTTTGGGTATATATTAATATTGACATAATTTTTGTTTTTAGAGTTACGAAATAAGGATTACAGTATTTTTGCTTCTTCGTTGAGCAGTCTTACCAGTTCATCGGTATTATTGGCATCCACCATCTTGCAATCGCCTTTTTCCTCGGGCAGGTGGTATTTTTTAATTTCGGTATTGCTTTCCGCTCCGGAAGCTTCAAGAACTTCAAGCGGTTTTTTTCGTGCCGTCATAATGCCTCGCATGCCCGGTATTTTGGGTTCAAGTGCAAAACCTTTTCCGGCACCGGCCACGAAAGGAAATTGAGCTTCTCCTTTTTCATAACCGCCGTCTATTTCTCTTTCATAAGCAACTTTGTCGCCGTCTATTTCAAATTTTGTTGTACTTGAAATGTTTGGTATTGAAAGTAATTCGGACAGCATTCCGTCAACCAATCCGCCGTTGAAATCAATGGATTCTTTTCCGGTAAGGATAAAGTCATATTCTCCTTTTTTGAATACTTCGGCGATTTCTTTTGCAACAAGCAGTGCATCGCTTGGCTCGGCATCTACTCGAACGGCATTGTGAGCACCCATGGCCAATGCTTTACGCAATGTGGCTTCGGTTGCTTTGGGCCCAACGTTTACAACGGTTATTTCCAGTCCGTCGATTTCCAATAAACGTGTCAGCCCCAATTCTTCATACGGGCCGATAATGTATTGGATATCCGTAGTGTCAAATTTTGTGTCATCATCCGTAAATCGGATCTTTGATGTGGTGTCAGGTACGTGACCTATGCAAACAAGAGCTTTCATATCTAAAAAGATTTATATGTTAAATTTATTATGCAAACATAATAAATTTTGTGCTTTTTTCAAAAGCTTTTCTTCTTAAATGCCGCCGCTGATTATGAAATATCCGAATTTTTTTATTTTTTTTTGAGTATTTTTTATTTTTCTGAAAATCGCAACTATAGTTGATTTCTTTAGTTTGACTTGTTCTGTGCTTATCTGCCTTGAGCTGTTATTGCCTGTAAATGGAGATAAGATAATTTACTGTGAAAAAAAATATATATATTTGTGTATGAAAAGCTCTTATTGTAAATAACATATATGAAACAGCCATTAAACGGAAGTGAAATAAAAAATAAAAAAAGCTTAAACAGCTTCTTTGTTGTTTTAATAGTGATAATTTCCGGTGTTGTTATTTGGATTGCTGAAGCAATCTTGGATTATTACGTGCATTATAAATCGGATTACAGTTTTATCGATATTTTGTATAAAAACATACCCGAAGGCGAAATTCTGATTCGCTTGTCATATATTGTAATTCTTCTGTTACTTGCTTTGGTTTTTTTGATCTTATATAAGCGATTAAGAAAAGTAAGATCCCAATTAGAAAAAGGAAATTTATATCTAAAATCGGTTTTAAACTCAATTGGTGATGCGGTAATAACTACCGATGTCAAGGGTCGGGTAACGGGCGTGAACCCGGTTGCCGAAGAGCTAATTGGCAGAACCGAAAGCGATATTTTAGGGCGGCCGCTTAATCGGGTTTTTAATATAAAAAATGCCAAAACCGGAGAAATTGTCGAAAATCCGGTTGATAAAGTTTTGGCGGCCGGCAAGACGGTTGCTTTGGCCAATCATACCATACTTACTTCCGATAAAGGTACACAATATCACATAGCCGATTCTGCCTCACCTATCAGAGAAAAAGAACAGATTGAAGGTGTTGTGTTGGTTTTCAGAGATGTAAGTGATGAATATGAGGCTGAAAAAATACACCGAGAAGCCGAGGCAAAATACCGCAGCCTTTTTCATGAAACCCCATTGGGTAATTTTCACTATGATACAGAGGGTGTAATAACGGATTGTAATGATCGATTTGTAGAAATCATCGGTTCTTCAAAGTCTGTATTAGTTGGTTTGAATATGCTTAAGCAACTGAAAGACAAAGTGCTTATGTCTGCGGTGAGAGAATCATTGACGCAGGGGAAAGCTTATTATGAAGATTATTACCGGTCTGTTACGGCTGATAAAGTAACGCCGGTGAGAATAATTTTTAAAGGTATTCGCAATTCGGACGGAAAAATAGTCGGCAGTTTAGGTTTGGTGGAAGATATTACCGAGAGAAAACTTGCTGAGGAAGCGCTTGCAAAAAGTGAAAAGCACTTGTTGCAAGCTCAGTCCATTGGGAAAATGGGGAGTTGGACAATTGATTTGACTACCGGCAAAGTATCGGCTTCCAAACAAAGTTACAAAATCTATGGTTTTGAACTTGGCTCTGTCGTGAGCTATCAGGATATAAAAGAAATACCTTTGCCTGAGTACCGCAAAAGCCTTGACAAAGCAATGGAGCAATTAATTAAAGAAGGTAAAAACTATGACGAAGAATTTCAGATAAAGCGAGCAACCGATGGTGCAATTCTGGATATTCATTCTGTGGCGGAGTATGACAGCGAAAACAATAAAGTTCACGGAATTATACAAGATATAACCCTTCGCAAGCAAGCCAAACGCGATTTGAAAAAGCGTGAGCAACTTATGCGCTATATCATACAGCATGATCCGGGCGGGCGTGTGGTTTTTGATAAGGAAATGAATCATGTTTTTGTAAGTAAAACTTTTTTGCGGGACTATAAGGTAGAAGAAAAAGATGTTATCGGGAAAAATCATTATGATGTGTTTCCCACCATACCGGAAAAGTGGAAGAAAGTCCACAAAAGAGCATTGGAAGGCGAAGTAGTAGTAAGCGGTGATGATGAATACTTTGTACATGAAGACGGAAGTATTGATTATACACGCTGGGTATGCCGTCCCTGGTACAGCGAAAATGGCGAGATTGGCGGTATAGTACTATACACCGATATCATTACCGAACTGAAGAAAATTGAGAAAAAATTTGCCGACAGCGAAAAACGCTTTCGTTCTCTGGCTGAATCTGCCCCGATCGGTATTATTATTTCCGACAAAAAAGGACAAACTGTTTTTCAAAACAGTCATTTTACAAAAATGTTAGGATACACACTTGAAGATATTCCCACTATAGAGCACTGGTGGCCATTGGCTTATCCGGATGATGATGATCGAAGGTTTGTCCAAGAACGCTGGAATACCGTGCTTAAGGAAGCATCCGGAAAAGATACCCCGGTAAGGCCGGTTGAAGCTATAGTAAGCTGCAAAGACGGTAGGGACAAGTATATTGAATTTCGCCTGACAAAAACCGATGATTTAGACTTTATTCTGTTTATGGATATTACTAATCGCAAAGAAGCTGAAAAAGAAATATTACGGAAAAATGAAGAATATTTGACTGCCAATGAGGAATTAAACGAAGGCTTGCAAAGGATTAAAGAAATTAATATTGAACTTGAAGAGGCCAAAGAACGTGCCGAAGAAAGTGATCGACTAAAAACCGTCTTCTTGGCAAATATGAGTCACGAAATAAGAACCCCCATGAACGGTATTTTGGGTTTTGCTTCTTTATTAAAACAAGCACAAGTTTCTGAAGAGCAGCAAAAAAAATATTTGAATATTATTGAGCAAAGCGGTGAACGAATGCTTAATACCATAAATGACCTCATTGATATTTCACGCATTGAAGCCAAAGAAGTTAAACTTTATACTTCCGATCTTAATCTCAATGATGCTGCAAATTATTTATACGGTTTGTTTAAGCCCGATACCGATGATAAAGGATTGAAATTTAACTATACGCTTGATTTAAAAGGAAAAACTCCGCATGTAGTGATTGATAAAGAAAAGTTGTATGTCGTTTTTATGAATTTGATTAAAAACGCCGTAAAATATACCGATGAAGGAGAAATTGAGTTTGGTATTGCAAAATCAGGCGGAATGCTTGAATGTTACGTGAAAGACACCGGCATAGGCATACCCGAAGAGCGTCGTGAAGCCATATTTGATCGCTTCGTTCAGGCTGATTTAAACATCGCTCAACCCTATGAAGGTGCCGGTTTGGGTTTGGCTATTGTTAAGGGATACCTTGAGTTGATGGGCGGTGATATCCGGGTGGATTCAAGCCCGGGTAAAGGCGCTGCTTTTTATTTTACGATTCCTGTTGACTCTAACAGTTTTGAGAAAGATGAGTTGAGCGCTTCGGATAATAGCCAATCTCAAACGCGGCAAATACTGGCCGATTCTTCGGTTTTGGTTGTGGATGATGATGAAATTTCCCGATTGTATTTGTCTGAGATTTTGGAGCCTTACTGCAAGCAAATTTCTACCGTAAAAAGCGGCATAGAAGCCATTGAGGCAGTTAGAAAGAAGCCTTCACCCGATATCATATTGATGGACATAAAAATGTCCGGTATGGACGGATACGAAGCTACACGCCGAATAAGAGAATTTGATGAGAAGGTGATAATTATTGCACAAACAGCCTACGCCATGCAGGCCGACAGAAAAAAGAGCTTGGATGCCGGTTGTAATGCTTATATCTCCAAGCCGATTCTTCGAAAAGAATTGATTGAATTGATTGGAACGGTTTTATTTGATGATGATTAATTTGAGTAATTTTTATATTAATAGCCGGAAAACAAAAACACCCGACAAAATGTGCCGGGTGTTTTTTTGTTTACGTATTTCGAATATTTATTCGGTTTTCTCGTCTTGTCCGGCTGAGTCATCACCTTTCATTTTTGCTTTGAGGGCGTCTAAGGCTGCCGAACCGGTTTGGGAAGTATCTTTGAGTACTTCGTCAATTTCTTCGTCAATGCTTCTGTTTTCATAAGCAATGTCGGCATACGATTCTGCCAATGCTTCTTTCTCTTCCACTTTGGTTTTCATTCGTTCGAGCATGGATACTGTGCTTGACGAATCAATCTCTGCTAACTGCTTGTTTACGTTTCTGGTAGCTTCACTTACTTTGGCTCTGGCTTGCAAAGTTTTGGCTTCGTTTTCCCATTTTGAAATATTGGATTTCAATTTGCGAATATTGGCGTCTAACTTTGCCACTTGCGCATCGTAAGTTTTTTGGTGCTGAAGCGCTGTTTGAAGGTTTTGTGCGCTGCGTTCTTTTTGTTCGAGCGCCATGGTTGCTAAGCGGTCGGCTTCTGCTTGGTCTAATTCGCCGGCTTCGGCTCTTTGAACCAATTTCATGGCTTTGCTTTCATAGCTTTTCATTTGTTCTCTGTGGTTGTTGGCTTCATTTCGTGAGCGAATCGCCATGGCCTTTACTTCTGCAAGTGCTTTAATACTTTCGTCCAAGTCTTCTTTGAGTTCACGAATTCCCTGTTGAGTTAATTTAACCGGGTCTTCCATTTTGTCGATTGCTGAGTGTGCTTCTGCTTTTCCGATACTGAATAATCTTCTGAATATTCCCATGATTTTATGTATTTAAGTGTTTGTAATTGTGTTTACTTTTTCAAAGATAAAACAAAAAAATGGAATTGCCAAAAAAATTGGCAATAAAATGCCAAAAAAATTAGCATTATTTTTTAATTGCTTGTTTTTTAATGCTTTATGTGTTTTGATTTAAGGCTTTTGCGGACCGGGAAAGGCTTTTTTTAAGGATATCAGGCATTTTGCTTGGTGAAAATATGACAAATAAGTGAAATGCGGTGAACATTAACCGCTACTCCAGAAATCTAAACTGTTGTTCGGTTTCTTTTTCTAAGGAGTCTCTTTCGGCTTTGTAGGTGTTTTCGATTATGTAAACATAATCCAATTTTCTGAAATTGGCTAAAGTTTTCACCTGCAGTCGGTAAAAATTACTCTGTTTGATTTTATAAATTTTCGAAACTATACCAATCGGCATAGCTTGCGGAAAGATGGCTGAATATCCTGAGCTTACGATCGTGTCGCCTTTCTGAATTTTTACATGCCCGGGAATATCATTAAGTGTGAGGTATTCCGGTGATTCTCCGTCCCAATTTAAGCTTCCGAAGTAGCCGGTTTTTTCCAACTCACCGGACATTGAAAAATTGGTATTAAGTAATGATACAACCGTTGCATAATTGTTACTCACCTTGGCAACCACGCCTACTACACCTTTGGGGCTTACCACGGCTGAATTAATTTTTATTCCGCTTTTTTTTCCTTTATTTATGGTTAAGTAGTTTTGTTGGCGGTTTACTGAGTTCTTAATAACTTTTCCCAATGTATATTTGTACTGCCTCTCTTCCAAAAATTGGTCGTCTTGTTGGCTGAAGTATCGATAAGCAGAAAGCCGGTTTATCAGTTTTTCGTTTTCTGAAACCAATTGTTTGTTTGACTCTCTCAGACTGAAATAATCGGTGACGGCATGAATTTTTTCAAAATAAAAACCGGATATTCGGTTGGCGGATGTCATTATATTTTCCGCTTTACTGTTGTAATGAGATAATGTGAGATGCAGAGCTATACCTTCCAAGAGCAGAAATAAGAAAAAAGTATAATGCTTAATGAGGAAATCTACAATCTGCCGCATTATTTATTTTGTTTTTGGAAGTTCATTAACGCAATAAGAATTTGAATTTATCCACATTTTTGAGGGCTATACCGGTACCTCGGGCAATGGCGTGCAAAGGATTTTCGGCAATATGAACGCGCATATTGGTTTTTTCCTCTAAGCGTTTGTCTAATCCCCGCAGCAAAGCACCGCCTCCGGCAAGGTAGATTCCGTTTTTATAAATGTCCGAATATAATTCCGGCGGCGTTTTTTCTAATACATGAACAATTGCTGCTTCTACTTTAGCCAAAGATTTGTCAAGACAATGGGCAATTTCTTGGTATGATACGGGAATTTCAACCGGTAAGGCAGTCATTTGGTGCGGTCCGCGAACGATATAATCGGAAGGCTTATCTTCTAATTCTGTAAGCGCCGAGCCAACATTGATTTTAATTTGTTCGGCCGTGCTTTCGCCCACTTTTATGTTATGCTGATGCCTCATATATTCTTGTATGTCGGCAGTGAAATCATCGCCTGCCACTCGAATGGAACGGTTGCTTACTATACCTCCGAGCGAAATAACGGCTATTTCGGTAGTTCCGCCTCCGATATCAACGACCATATTTCCTGCCGGTGCTTCCACATCAATTCCTATACCGAGAGCCGCGGCCATTGGCTCAAAAATCATATATACTTCGCGTGCTCCGGCATGCTCGGTGGAGTCGCGTACGGCACGAGTTTCTACTTCGGTGCTTCCGGAGGGTATGCATACCACCATTTTTAATGAAGGTGAGCCGAATCGAGATTTACTGGTGCCCATTTTTATCATTTCTCGAATCATTAATTCAGCAGCTTGAAAATCAGCAATTACACCGTCGCGCAAAGGGCGAATGGTACGGATGTTTTCATGCGTTTTCCCGTGCATCTGTCTGGCTTTATGCCCAATGGCAACCAGCTTTCCGGTAGCTTGGTCTATTGCCACTATTGAGGGTTCATCAACTACGATCTTGTCGTTTTCGATGATAATGGTATTTGCTGTTCCGAGATCTATTGCGATCTCTTTGTTGAGAAATGAAAAGAAGCCCATAATTGTTTTATGTCGTCAATTGGTTAATGTTTAAAATGTCTGATACCCGTAAAGACCATGCTCATATTGTTTTGGTTGCAATAGTCTATGGTGTCTTTATCGCGAATAGAGCCGCCGGGTTGAATTACGGCTGTTATTCCTGCTTTATGTGCAATTTCTGCCGAATCGGCAAAAGGAAAAAAGGCGTCTGAAGCCATAACAGCACCTTTGAGATCAAACTCAAAAGTTTTAGCTTTTTTAATGGCTTGTTTTAGTGCATCCACGCGCGAAGTTTGTCCAATACCGCCCGCACACAGTTGCTTGTTTTTAGTCAGTACAATGGCGTTGGATTTGGTATGCTTAACAATTTTCATTGCAAACAAGAGTTCTTCAAGTTCTTCGGTGCTTGGTTTTTTATTTGTTACAAGTTCTAAATCTTCTGAGTTTTCTGTTTTTTTGTCCCTTTCCTGACTTAGAATGCCGTTAAGTACCGTGCGGTGTTGCATTTTAGAGGGTATGTACTTTTTTTGTATCAGAATTCTGCGATTTTTTTTAGACTTTAATATTTCAAGGGCATCATCCTCATAAGCCGGAGCTATGATAACTTCAAAAAATATTTTATTGATTTTTTCGGCTGTTTCTTTATCTATCTTTGAGTTTGTAACGATTATTCCGCCAAATGCCGAAAGCGGGTCACCGGCAAGGGCTGCTTCCCATGCATCTGAAATATTTTGTCGTGTGGCCAGTCCGCAAGGATTGGTATGTTTTAATACCGCACATGCAGGCTCGTCGGTAAATTCCGAAATCAGGCTTACGGCCGAGTCGATATCCAAAAGATTGTTGTAGGATATTTCTTTTCCGTGAACCTGTGAAAAAATTTCATCAAATTTGCCGAAGAAAAAGCCTTTTTGGTGAGGGTTTTCTCCGTACCGGAGCGCTCGCACATCTTGAATACTTTCTTTAAATGCGCTGATTGATTTATCTGCATTAAAGTAGTTGAAAATAGCGGTATCGTAATGTGATGAGATATTGAAAGCTTCTGCTGCAAATTGTTTTCGCGTGTTAAGTGTATTTTTTGCAGGTAAATTTTCTAAAATGCTTTCCAGTTTTGCATATTGTGCTTTGGATGAAACGGTTAAGACTTCTTTGAAATTTTTGGCGGCTGCCCGTATCAAAGAAATGCCCCCAATGTCTATTTTTTCAATGATTTCTTTTTCATTATTGCTTTGGCGCAATGTAGCTTCAAAGGGGTAAAGGTCCACAATGACCAAATCAATTTCCGGTATTTGGTATTCTTTAATTTCTCTCTGGTCCGATTCAATATCGGAACGGCGCAATATGCCGCCAAATATTTTTGGGTGCAGTGTTTTAACACGTCCTCCGAGTATGGACGGATAATCGCTAATATCTTCAACAGCAGTTACTTCGTAGCCAAGATCTTGAATGTGTTTTGCCGTACCGCCGGTGGAAATGATCTGAATGCCGGCGTCTTTCAGAAGTTTTAAAATTCTGTCAGTTCCGGATTTATCCCATACAGAAATTAAAGCGGTTTTAATTAATTTTGTTTTGGTCATTGGCCCCACGTTTTTAACAATTTACAAATTTAGGAATTATGTTTATTTTTTAAGTAATAATTCTAATATATTTTTACTTTTTTTTAGTTTTTATCAAAGATTTGGAAATCAAAGAAATAGTTTTCCTCCGATACCGCCTTTTTGAGTTTTTTTATTCGTTGTTTTTGAATAGGAAAGGAAGCGGGAAATATTATAAATTAAAGTTTGGTAGTTTTCAAATTACTGAAAATAAGAAGTTTGCTTTTTGTAATAACGAGAGTACTCCGAAAAGTCCATGATTCAATGAATAAAATCGTAAATGTCTGATAATTAATAACCGACGGGTTAAGCCGTCGGTTATGCAGCAAGCTAATGCATAGGCTCTTAGTCGAAACATAAGATTTATTTGCTACATTTCGGAGCAGACTCATATTTGATTTAATTTTGTATTTATCGTTCTTCGAATGAGCAATTTACCAGAACTACGTGTTCGTCAAGTCCTTTACAAATACCTTTTACGGTAACCAAGCTGTTCAGTTCAAGCGGTTTTTTTTGTATGCTTTCCGTGGGTTTAAATATGCATTTAACTCCGTAAGGCGCTCTGCGTTGAGCAAGAATGACTACCAGACGTTTGTCTTTATCTCTTGTAACTTGCGAGAGGATTCCTTTTACTTCAATTTCTTGATTATAATATCTGCGATCGGAGCGGTTTTCATAAAGGTAGTATTGCATGGTAAATTGCGAAGCATCTAAGGGAAAACTTGCTTTTTTTACACGGCATCCCACAGCAGTCAGGAGCATAAGGGTAATAACTAATATGATTGATTTATTGGGCATCTGCTCTGTTTTCAGCAAAAATGCAAAAAACTTTTAGAATGTCATAAATATTTTTTTCTGACATCTTCAATTATCCGGGCTGCTTCTTCCATGTCTTTCCCCAGAGAAACAAAACCATGATTTTTAAGGATAATAAAGTTTGGATTATTGGGGATTCCCAATATTTCGCAAACCAATTCAGGAGTTCCGTAGGCTTGTTCAGTTTCCGTTTCAGGTATATCTGTTGTATCGGCCAAGCGAATAATGGCATCATCGTGGCCGTGAAAAATAGCATTAATTCCCGGGCGAGCTCTGTAAAGGGCACCGTGCATCAAACTTTCTGAGGAAGGGTTGCGCTTGCAAACGGCTTCAACAGCATTATTCTCTATTTCAATTTTATGGATGGCGGCAAAATCGCTGTTTGGCATTTCGGGGCGTAGCTTTGTACTTGAACAGGTTATAATGAATGCATCGCTTGATTTTGCTACTTTGAAACTTAAATTGCCCGCTGAACCGTCTTCATTTTCCGGGGCATAATTTAGCTTGTGAAATGCTGCGCAGTATTTCTTTAGTTTCGGTAACAAATTGTGATTTGGGCTTTCTTCAGAAATTACTTTTAGCTTGAATTTTATTCCTGTATAATTTTCACTTGACATAGTGTTTTATTTTTTGCATTTCAGAAACTTTGAAAATTCCTCTCGGTGTTATAAAACCGGTAATCAGTTCAGACGGGCTTATATCAAAAGCCGGATTAAAAACGGGGCTTCCCGGCGAAACCACTTGAATACTTCGAATATTTCCTTCGGAATCCGGGCCTGTCTGCCGAAGTACTTCATCGTGCTTACGTTCTTCAATGGTGATTTCTTGTCCGCTTGGCGTATCAAAATCAAAAGTAGAAAAAGGCGCTGCCACATAAAAGGGAATTCCGTAATATTTGGCTGCAATGGCTTTTTCGAGCGTTCCTATTTTATTGGCGGTGTCGCCGTTAGCAACAATACGGTCGGCTCCGGTTATCAGTAAATCTATTATTCCGGATGCCATGAGCCATGCCGCTGCATTGTCCGGAATAACTGTGTGCGGAACACCGGCTTCGTGCAGTTCGTAGGCTGTCAGACGAGCGCCTTGCGAGCGCGGGCGGGTTTCATCAACATATACGTGAATTGCTTTACCTTTGCGATGTGCTTCGTATATTGGGGCGGTGGCTGAGCCGTGATCCACAATGGCCAAACGACCGGCATTACAATGTGTTAATACGGAAGCTTTTTCGGGAAGAATTTCGTTGCCGTAAACACCGATAGAGTAGGCCGCTTCCACTATTTCATCTGCGAAAGCCTGCGCTTCTTCCACTGCTTTTTGCGGCGATTGCAAGGCTGCCCGAAAAACCCTTTCCGTTGCCGTAAACAAATCTTTGGCGGTAGGCCGTGCTGATTCTATCTCTGCTTTTGCTGTTCTAATATATTTTTCATAATCTCCTTTTGCTTTTATTGCAGCCTGAGCCAAGGCAAAACCGGCAGCTGCGCCTATTGAACCGGCACCGCGCGTAAGCATTTCTTTTATGGCTTTTACGGTAGCTGTATAGTCTTTCAATTCAACGGTGTGTTTTTCGAAGGGTAATCGGATTTGATCAATCATGAAAACCGTTTCTCCCTTGAACCAAACGGCGCGTGTGTTATTATCTTTTGTGGGTGTTGTCATGGACAAAAAGTTTGCAAATCCTTATTCAAATGTAAGCAGGCTTTGCTTAGTTTTTAAATAATTGGTTTTAATTTCGGAATACGCTTCAATAATGCTTTTTAGAATCGGATTATTGGTTGAAAACTCAATTTTTTCAATGGAATTAATCGGTAAAATACTTATGGATGTGCCGCTTAAGAAGGCGGAGTCAAACGATGAAACACTTCCGGCCGGAATGGCTTGCTCTATAAGCGGAATGTTTTGTTCTTTGCATATTTTTAATACAAAACTGCGCGTAATGCCGGGTAGTATGTTCTGTGTGGGCGGCGTATAGACTTTCCCGTTACCTATGGCAAAGAAGTTGGATTTACTGCCTTCGGTAAGGTTTTTCTTTTCATTAACCAGTAAGGCCTCAAAAGCATCATTTTCATTTATGTAAGCTTTTACATTGTGTCTGAGCCGATAATTAATTTGTTTAATCCCGGGTGTTTCTCTGCATGCTTCAAAGAAAACTGTTCTTACTCCTTTTATGTAGTATTCCGGATCGGGCGTAATATCATTCAAAAAAAATGCAAAGAACTTCGGAGCTTCGTTGGTATTGTATCTAAACAGGAATTTTAACCGTCCGTTTTGTAGCTTATTGGTTTTTATCAGGTATTTTACTTGTCGGGATATTTCATTGTCGCTCCACGGAATTATTTTGTTTGATAATTTGGCGGAATGCTTCAAACGATTTATATGGTCTTCAAAAAACAAAACTTTACCTTTAATAAGTTTCACTACTTCATAGAGTGCCGTAGTATTTTCAAACTCTGAGATATCAAAGTATTTGGTATCTAAAAGTTGAGTGCCCGATAAGAAATATTTTTGGGTGCAAGCCATAGTTGATCTTAATATTTTCTGTGTTTTGTATAATGGCGCCATTTTTCAATCAGGTTTTGCATATCTTCCGGCAGTTCGGAATTGAACTCCATGCGTTTGCCTGTTTCAGGATGGTCAAAACTTAATGTGCGGGCATGCAATGCTTGACGCGGTAATATTTTGAATGCATTATCCACAAATTGTTTATATTTTGAAAATCGAGTTCCGCGCAGAATTTTATCTCCGCCATAGTCGGCATCGTTGAATAAAGGGTGTCCGATGTGTTTCATGTGTGCTCGGATTTGATGCGTGCGGCCGGTTTCCAATTTACATTCTATAATCGATACGTAGCCCAAATCTTCCAGCACTTTGTAGTGAGTTACGGCATGTTTACCGTGTTCGGCCTCGGGAAATACATGCATAACTTTTCTGTTTTTTGGATGTCGCCCCAGATGTCCGGTTATGGTTCCGGTTTCTTCTTTTGGCAAACCCCAGACTATGGCCGTGTATAGCCTTCCGGTGGTACGATCGGCAAATTGTTCACCGAGTTTATTGGCGGCATTTTCTGTTTTGGCTGCCACCAAAAGTCCGGTAGTATCTTTATCCAAACGGTGTACCAAGCCCGGGCGCATACTTTCCGATTGAAAGAAAGGGTTGTCTTTCAAGTGGTATTTTAAGGCATTAACCAAAGTACCGGCTTCGTGGCTGTATCCGGGGTGTACCACCATTCCGGCTTCTTTGTTTAGTACAATGAGGCTTTCGTCTTCATAAACGATATCCAAAGGAATATTTTCTGCTACAAGCTCTGTGTTTTTAGGTTCGTGGTCTTTCATAACCACAATTTCATCGCCCGGCCTCACTTTATAGTTAGATTTTATCGGTTTATCATTTACCGTTATAAAGCCTTCGTCGGCCGCTTGCTGAATCTTTGTTCGCGAAGCATTTTGAATGCGGTCGCGTAAAAATTTGTCAATACGCATCGGCTTCTGCCCGGGATCGGCAGTGAACTTAAAATGTTCAAATTTTTCTGTGTTTTCTTCCATGAGGGTTTTACTGCACTTATATGTTTTTGTAATTGTAAAACAGATTTGAAGCTTGTTTTTTATTAATTGAAAAAAAGCTCAATGAATCCGTTACGATTAATTGAGCTTTACAAAACTAAGATTTTTCAATGTTTATGCAAGCGGTTCTTAAGCGTTTGATGAATCGTTGTTTTTGTCATCTTTGTTAAGAAGTGCTTTACGCGAAAGCTTCATTTTTCCGCTTCGTTTATCTAAACCAATGAGTTTCACATCAATTTCATCGCCTTCGTTGATTTCGTCTTCAACTTTTTCAATGCGTTTGTTATCGATTTCCGAAATGTGGAGTAAACCTTCTTTTCCGGGTAAAATCTCACAAAAAGCTCCAAAGCTCACTACCGATTTCACAAGGGCATGATAGGTTTTTCCTACTTCCGGTTCTTCTATCAAGCCTTTAACCATTTGTAAAGCTTTTTCGATGGATTCTTGCGTGGGGCCTGAGATTACTACATTACCCATTTTATCAACTTCTTCAATGGAGATTTGGGTTTCTGTTTCTTTTTGAATTTTTTGAATCATTTTTCCGCCGGGGCCAATAATGGTTCCAATTTTATCGGAATCAATTTTTATGGATACAATACCCGGTACGTGGTCTTTATAGTCTTCTCTGGGTTCCGGAAGTGTTTCCAACATTTTTTTAAGTATATGCAAACGGCCGGCTTTGGATTGTTCAAGAGCTTTACCGAGTATTTCATAGGAAAGTCCGTCAACTTTTATATCCATTTGGCAAGCTGTAATACCTTTTTCGGTACCGGTAACTTTAAAGTCCATATCTCCCAAGTGGTCTTCATCTCCGAGTATATCAGAGAGTACGGTGTATCGGTCGCCGTCGGTTACCAGTCCCATGGCTATTCCGGATACGGGTCGTTTAATTTTTACGGAAGCATCCATAAGTGCGAGTGTGCCTGCGCATACGGTAGCCATTGATGATGATCCGTTGGATTCTAAAATATCGGATACAATACGAATGGTATAAGGATTATCTTCGGGCAACATTTTCTTCAATGCTCTTTGCGCCAAATGTCCGTGTCCGATTTCTCTGCGGCTTGTAAAGCGTTTCGGCCTTGCATCGCCGGTTGAGAAAGGCGGGAAGTTGTAGTGGAGCAGAAATTTGTCACTGCCTTGTTCCAATACATTATCAACCATTTGTTCGTCTAAAGGAGATCCTAAAGTAACGCTGGTTAAAGCTTGTGTTTCGCCTCGAGTAAATACGGCTGAACCGTGAGTACCGGGCAGATAATCAATTTCTGACCAAATATCGCGAATTTCTTCGGGCTTACGGCCGTCAAGTCTCAGTTTGTCTTCAAGCAGGATGTTACGAACAATGTCTTTTTCAATTTCTTTGAAATATTTGTTTGTAAGTTTTTCTTTGAGATCAAGATCATCGGCATCTGCAAACTGCTCAAGAAATTCGGCTTTCATTTCTTCAAAAGTGTCTTGGCGTTCGTGTTTGGCTGTGCCGTTTTTGACTACATCACTAATTTTTGAGCTTACGGCTTGTTTGAGTTGTTCGCGCAGGTCGGCATCGTTTTCTTCATGTTCGTACTCACGTTTTTCAGTTGAACCGACTTCTTTTTCCAACTCTTTTTGTATGCGGCATTGTTCAATTACGGCTTTGTGACCGAATTGCATGGCTTTCATCAAATCTTCTTCCGAAATTTCGTCCGATTCGCCTTCTACCATCATAATATTTTCTTCGGTAGCTCCCAGCAGAATGTCGATATCGGCATGCTTAAGTTCGGTTACCGTCGGATTTATCATAAATTCGCCATTAATACGCGCAACTCTTACTTCCGACATAGGGCCGGCGAAAGGAATATCACTAACCATAATGGCGGCCGAAGCGGCTAAGCCGGCTAAGGCATCAGGTAATACTTCCTTATTTCTGTCAGCAGAAATAAGATCTATCGTTACAAAGGTTGAGGCATGATAATCAGCGGGAAATAAGGGGCGCAATGCGCGATCTACAAGCCTGCATACCAGTATTTCGTTATCGCCGGGTTTGGCTTCTCGTTTTTTAAATCCGCCGGGGAATCGTCCGGCTGAGGCAAAATTTTCTCTGTAATCTACCGAAAGCGGCAGAAAATCTAAATCACTTGTGCCGGTTTTTTCGGAAACAATGGTAGCCAAAAGCATGGTGTCACCTTGTTTTACAACTACGGATCCGTCGGCCTGTTTGGCCATTTTTCCGGTTTCTATGGTAACTTCACGTCCGTTACCGAGATCGATCGTTTTCTTGTGAATGTTCATTCTTATTTAATTTTCGTGTTCTGTAAATTTGAACAAATGTAG
>CAYYQW010000047.1:0-30799 GCA_964472505.1 uncultured Bacteroidaceae bacterium
TCAGGTATTACTAAAAAAAACGACAATCTGTTTTACGTGAGGTCAGGAGTTCTGAGTTTGCAAACTGTAATGAAGCTAATAATCAACACTATAAGTGAAATAGATAAACTTTGGCAAAGTTCTCATTTTCACTGCGCAAGTCAGGTGTTTTCACCTGACGCAAAACAGGCAGCTTTAAAACACCGTGTGGTGAGGACACCACACGGGCGCAGGGCTAATCATTATATCCATACCGAAAGCTTCGCCCCAAGCGAAGCCTTCGGTTTGGATACAATGGATACAAAACCATATTTTTTAGTCAAAAAAAGAATATATATTTTTACCGTTTACAAAATGAATACCATGCCCGAATTTGTTACAGCCATTCGCGAACATGAATCTTTAGGTTATTTGGTTTCGGCTTATTTTATTGAGCCGGAAGGCGACCGTAATTATAAAATACTGCAAAGGGCAACTTATACCGATGCCGAAAATCCGCCGGAGAACTTAACAGAGGTAGAGAAAAAAATTGTTCGTATCATTGACGGATATTCCGACCAAAACCTGATGAAGATTTATTCCAAGAAAAAGGTATCGCAATTACAATTTCTGAAATCCTTAAGCCGCGGCGGCCTCAGTGAGCGCATACGGCCTTTTTTGGATAAGCAGATTTTTAAAATATATGAGTTGGTAAGGGACAATGATATTCGCATGTTTCATAAAACTACGAAATATGAAAGTTTTTTTACGGATGATTTATACCGAGTTCACAAAGAACCGGCCAAAACGGTTTTTAATATTCGCCGCAGCGATGAGGGCATACGCTATTGGCTTTCATTGAGTCATTCCGGCAAGGATATTCAATTGATAGACCGCGGCGGCTTTGTTTTGAGTAATGAGCCTTGTTTATTGGTGCTGGGGAGAGATATTTTTTATTTTGAAGATACGGACGGAAAAAAGTTAAAACCTTTTTTTTCCAAAGAATATCTGAGCATTCCCAAATCAGCCGAAAAAAAGTGGTTTAAAAGCTTTGCTTCTCAAGCTGTAAGAAAATACTCGGTAAATGCCGAAGGTTTTGAAATTGAAGAGATTGCGTTCGATTTTCAGCCGGTGCTTGTTTTGGAACAGGATTGGAAGAATGAATTTTCTTTTCGTTTGGAATTTCATTACGGCGAACACCGATTCTTGGCCGGCGATCCCCAAAAAACGCGCGTTTTGTTTGATGACGAACAAATTGCTTTTAAGAAAATGCAACGTTCGTCGTCGCAGGAAAAAAAAGTAATTAATTTTTTGGAGAAGACGAGTCTGAAGCGCTTTGGAAATTCCAATTTTAAATTAGGCGGAAAATATGACGATAAATCCGTGCAAAAATATGATATGTTGCGCTGGGCCTCAGAGAATAAAGATAAGATAGAATCCGACGGCCTGGAAATTCGGCAGAAATTTCGTAATAAAAACTATCTTACGGAAATTCCTTCGCTTGATTTCTCTGCCGAAGCCAAAGGCGATTGGTTTGATTTGAAAGGCGTTGCCAAATTTGGGAAATTTGAAATTCCTTTTGTGGAACTATATGATACAATCTTAAGCGGTAATCGTGAGTTTGAATTGCCGGACGGCACCATTGCTCTGATTCCCGAAGAGTGGTTTGCCAAATACACCGATTTACTGCAACTTTCGCAGAAAGATGATGATTCCCTAAAACTGGCCAAGCATCATTTTTCTGTTTTGTCTGAAAAAAAGATTGAACTTCCGGAAAGTTCATATTTTAAAGATTTGCATTTGCTTGATGAAGGCGAATTGCCGCCGGTTGAAATACCCGAGGATATTCGTGCTGAGCTGCGGCCTTATCAAAAAGACGGTTTTAAGCGGCTGTATTTGATGCAATCGCTTGATTTGGGCATGTGCCTGGCCGATGATATGGGCCTTGGGAAAACCCTGCAAACCATTACGCTTTTGCAAAAGTTGAAAGACGATAGAAAAGTCGGAGCCGAAAAAATTGGCCCTGCCGTCCAAAAGCCTGAAGCCGGGCAATTATCGCTTTTTGCTTCTCAGCCGCAAGCCGAAACACCCGATAAAGAAAAAAGTCTGAGAAAACCGGCACTGATTGTTATGCCCGTATCGCTGATTCATAATTGGAAAAACGAAATTATGAAATTCAGCCCTTTTCTTAAGATGCTGCAGTACCACGGAGGCCGACGTTTTCGGAAACAAAAATCTTTTGCTCGTTACGATGTTATTCTCACCGGCTACGGAGTGGTACGAAACGATATTGAAGATTTGGAGAAAATGGATTTTTCTTATGTCATTTTGGATGAAAGCCAGTACATAAAAAATCCTGACTCACAAATATATAAAGCCGTTATGCGGCTGCAATCCGATCACCGGTTGGTGCTCACGGGTACGCCCATAGAAAATTCTTTGTCGGACTTGTGGGCGCAAATGAACTTTATAAACCCGGGTTTGCTCGGAAATCGACATTTTTTTAAGGAAAATTTGCAAGTTCCGATAGAGCGTGATAAAAGCCCCGAGCATGCTCAAAAAATAAAGCTTTTGACTAATCCGTTTATTCTTCGACGGACTAAAAGTCAAGTAGAGAGTGATTTACCGCCCCTAAGCGAGCAGGTGATATACTGCCGCATGTCGAAGGATCAGAAAAAAATCTATGAGTTCGAAAAATCCAAAATACGAAATGAATTGCTGGAATCTTATAATAACAAAGAAGTTAAAAAAAACCCGGTACGGGTGATTCAGGCTCTGTCAAAATTACGGCAAATAGCCAATCATCCCGTGCTCACCGACAGCGAGTATGATGAAGATTCCGGTAAATTTTCCGAAATTGTTCGAGCCGTGGATAGTATTACGCAGGAAAATCATAAAGTATTAATTTTTTCATCTTTCGTTAAGCATCTGAATTTGTTCGGAGAGGTTTTTGACCGCAAGCAAATGAAATATGCCATGCTTACCGGTAAAACATCTAAGCGCGAGGAGGTTATTGAAAAGTTTCAAAATGATCCGGAAACTCGCATATTTCTGATTTCACTAAAAGCCGGCGGTACCGGCCTTAACCTTACGGCTGCCGACTATGTGTTCATAAGTGATCCGTGGTGGAATCCGGCCGCCGAAAAGCAAGCCGTAAACAGAGCACATCGAATAGGGCAGGACAAAAAAGTGATGGTATATAAATATATCAGCCGACAAACCGTGGAAGAGAAAATTTTGAAACTTCAGGAAACTAAACAGAAATTGTCCGATGAAATCATTACCGGAGAAAATATTCTTAAATTTACCGATGAAAAAACTATTCGCAGTTTGTTTGAGTAAGTTTGAATTTATTTCCGAATATTCAAAATTAGAGCCGTGCTTTTTAATTCGCTGCATTTTATAATTTTTTTCCCGCTTGTAACGGCCGTTTATTTTGCTTTGCAAAAAATGCCGCACAGGCGAGTCTGGCTGTTGGCGGCGGGTTGGTATTTTTATGCAGCCTGGAAACCCGAATTTCTTATTTTGCTTATCGCCTCTACGGTTACGGATTATTTCGCCGGCCTTAATCTTGAGAAATCCCGTAAAAAAACACAGCGTATAGCTTGGCTGCTTTTTAGTTTGTCGGTTAATTTGGGTATTTTGTTTGTATTCAAATATTTTGTGTTTATTGATTATAATTTGGATCGTTTTCTGGGTTTGGGCTCCGGTTGGACACAAGGCGGCAATTTTGAGCGCTTACTTTTGCCGGTCGGCATTTCATTTTATACTTTTCAAACCATAAGTTATACCATTGATGTTTTTAGAAGACAACAAAAAGCCGAGCGTAATTTTGTGAAATTTGCCCTTTTTGTTTCTTTCTTTCCGCAATTGGTCGCGGGGCCTATTGAGCGTGCTTCGCAGCTTTTGCCTCAGTTTAATAAAAAAGCCCGAATTGATTATGCCCGTATTGTTTCCGGTTTGAAGTTGATGTTTTGGGGCTTTTTTCAGAAATTGGTTATTGCCGATAATATGGCGCCTTTGGTTGATACAGTATATGCGAACCCACAGACTTATTTCGGTTTGGATGTTGTTTTGGCCACGCTCTTTTTCTCGGTACAGATATACTGCGACTTTTCCGGTTACACCGATATTGCGCGTGGTGCAGCACGAATAATGGGTTTTGAGCTGCGCTTGAATTTTAAACGTCCGTATTTTGCCAAAACTATCGCCGAATTTTGGCGGCGTTGGCATATTTCGCTCAGCAGCTGGTTTCGCGATTATGTTTTTATCCCTTTGGGCGGAAGTCGGGTGAAGCGTCGGGCGCATTGGGTTTTTAATATTTTGATAACTTTCGTTTTAAGCGGTATTTGGCACGGGGCAGGCTGGAATTTTATTATTTGGGGCTTGCTGCACGGGCTGTTTTATTTGTCTGAACAGCTTTTTATGAAACCGTTTCTTCGTTTTTTTAAGATAAAACTTCCGTCAGCTGCAAAAATGCTTTTGGTATTTGCGTTGGTAAATTTTGCTTGGGTGTTTTTTCGCTCCGAATCGGTGAGTATTGCCGTTATGCTGATAAAAAACAGCTTGCTGCTCAGTGAAACTTCCTTGAACTTTGACCGCCCAATGCTCCTTCGTAACTTTATGCTGATTGCATTTCTGTTGATTGTGCAATTAATTGAACGCCGACAAAACATTGTGGATTATGTTTCGTCTCGTCCGCTTGCCATACGCTGGTCACTGTATTATCTATCCATTTTGATTTTGTTGTTTTTTGGAAATTTTGGAATCAAAGAATTTATCTATTTCCGATTTTGATAAATTCTGCATTCAGAGCTTTGAATTATGTCGGCGCCTGAACTCAGAACAGATAATTGCTGCCGCAGCCGCTACATTTAACGATTCGGGTTGTTTTCCGGCTTCCGAGAAATACGGAATATATAATTGACGGGAAATATATTTTTGTGTTTCGGGGCTTATACCTTGCCCTTCATTTCCCATAACAATAATGCCGGCTGACGGCAAATTTGCCGTATAAATATTTTCTCCTTCCAAATCGGCTCCAAAAACGGGAAATTTGGGATTCATCTTTTCTTCAAAAAACTCCTGCGGCTGCATGTAATGCACTTGGCTTTTGGCCACAGCCCCCATCGATGCCTGAATGACTTTCGGATTAAAAACATCGGCCGTATCTTCGGAGCATATTAAGGTATGTATTCCAAACCAGGCAGCCGTGCGAATAATGGTACCCAAATTGCCGGGGTCTTGAACGGTATCGCAGTACAGACTGAGTTGTTCGTTTATTTCAGAATCGGGAAAGGGATAGTCCGGAATTTCGAAAACCGCAAAAACTTCCGGAGGATTTTTGAAATTGCTTATCTTTTTCATAACTTGAATGCTTACTTCAAATCTTTCGGCATTTGCGGGCAACTTCCGGGGGAGGGCATAGTTTTTCCGGTAAATTAAGAATTGCAGTTTAAAGCCGGCATCTAAAAAATCTTTTATGGTTTTTTCTCCTTCTGCGGTGAAAAGTCTGTTTTTTTTTCGATATTTTTTTAATTTTAAAGAATTAATGAGCTTTATTTTATTTTTGCCGAGCATAATGTTTTTTTATTCGTTTATAATTATAAATAATGACCAAATTAAAACCATATTTAAAGAAATACCGTTTTTTTCTGCCCATCATTTTAATTGTTTTTAGCTACTCATGTAATACCACAAAATACTTGGATGAACGTGAGCAATTACTTGTAAAGAATAAAATTAAAATTAAATCGGAAGAAAAAAAAACAGATATCAGCGAAGACGACCTAAAAGATGTAATACGGCCTCGCCCTAACAGTCGTTTGCTTTTTATGCGTGTAAATTTGGCGATTTACAATATTTACTCACCTGAGAAAACTGCGCGTAAGGAAAAGAAAAAAGAAGAGAAATGTGAGGAAAAACAACAAGAGAAACTTATGGAATATGATTCCGATATACGCCGGTATGAGTATAATCGCAGCCTTTACCCTAAAGGAACAAAGAATTATGAGAAATATGATGATAAACTAAAAAACACGCAGGAAAAACGCAATAAACTCAAAAATGAAGATTGTGATCATACGCTTTGGACACATCGTATAGGCGAAGCTCCGGTGGTTTATAAAACCAATGATCAATACCGTAATGCGCGGCAAATACGGATATATTTAAAAAACCGGGGATATTATTACCCTTCTGTGCAAACGGAAAAACATAATAAAACAGAAAAAAAAGCAGAAGTAGAATATGTAGTGAAACCGGGTAAAGCTTACCGGATCGATTCGCTTACTTATGAAATTAATGATGATACATTGCAGAATATAATTTTTGAGCATGAAGATGGGTCATTGATTAAACCGGGCACCCGTTTGGATGTGAATTTCTTGCAGCAGGAGCGTGACCGCATAACCGAAGTATTAAGAAATCGCGGCTACTACCATTTTACCAAGAATTTTATTTCGTATTCCATAGATACCATCGGTCCCGGCATGAATGCCAATGTAGAAATGAAAATTCTAAAACCTAAAAAAGACGGAAAACCCATTAATCATAAAAAGTATTATATACAGGAAGTAAATATATGGCCGGATTATGAGCCAAGAAAAGCATTGACCGACAAAGAAGATTATTTCTCAAAATTTACGGAAAAAGAATATTTGTACGATAATAAACCCTTTGTTTTTCACAGAGTGGCTGAGCCGAAACTTAAGCCCGGTGCCATAATGCACGGTATATACATAAATCAAGACAGCCTTTACCGGGTGCAGGATATTCGTGCCACTTATAAGTATCTCACCGGCATGGAGATTATTAAAATTGCAAATGTTGATTTTTCCGAAATTACCGACACTACTAAACTGCCTTATAAATATGATCCGGAAAAAGGCTATTTGAAATGCGACATAAAAATTTCAAATAACGCTTCTCAGGCGCGTACTTTTGAGATACAGGGAACCCACACCAACGGAAACCTTGGTGCGGCAGGAAGCGCCACTTATACGCACCGTAATATCTTTCGCGGTGCGGAAGTGTTTAATTTTGGCCTTAGAGGAAGTTTGGAACGACAGACCAATTACGCCGGGCAAGATGCCATAGAAACGGAGCAATTTTTTAACAGTCGGGAATTAAGTGTGGAAGCCGGTATTAAGTTTCCGCGTTTTTTGGCGCCCTTGAAACTTAAGAGTTTCATTAAGCGAAGCAATCCCGGTACTGAAATACTGCTTAATTACAGCTATTTGCAAAGGCCCGAATACACGCGCACGGTAGCCGGCTTTTCTTACGGTTACTTTTGGAAGTCTTCGCAGGTTTTGGAGCATCTTTTTAAGCCGGTAGTGTTGGATTATGTTGATCTTAGCAACCCTACCGATGCTTTTCTGGAATACATTGCACGCTATAATTTACAAGGCAGTTATGAAGACCATTTTGTATTTGGCTCGGCATACAGTTTGATTTTTAATAACAGCGGAAAAGAGAAAAAGTCCAATTATTTTTATTTGCGAACTAACACTAAACTGGCAGGTAACAGCCTTTCTGCTGTAATGACTTTGGTACAAGATGATGATACTCCGGGGAAATCCATTAACAACAATGTGTTTGCTCAATTTGCAAAATTAGATTTTGATTTGAGATATTACCGACGCATTCCCGGTACTGACAATAAATTGGTTTTCAGACTGTTCTCAGGAGCTGTTTTACCATACGGCAATTTAGACGTAGTGCCTTTCGGCGAAAAATATTTTTCAGGCGGCGCTAACGGTATCAGAGCTTGGCAAGTAAGAGATTTAGGGCCGGGAGCTTATACTTTTCAGGATGAAACCGACCGTTTCCCAAACCGTACGGCCGATATTAAAATTGAAGGTAATTTTGAATACCGCATGAAACTGTTTTGGATGATTGAAGGTGCATTTTTTGTGGATGCCGGAAATATTTGGGCCATTAATGAAAATGATGACAGGGAGGGTGCTTTATTTGAATTTTCTGATTTTTATAAAGAAATCGCTATCGGAACCGGAGTAGGCTTTCGTTTGGATTTTGACTTTTTTATTATACGTTTGGATTTTGGTCTCAAATTAAAAGACCCGTCAATGCCTGAGGATAAACGTTGGATACCGCTTAATCGTTCTTACAATTATGATGATTGGACCTTTAATATAGGTATCGGATACCCGTTCTAAAACTTAGAACTCCTGACCTTACCTAAATCAGATTGTCACTTTTTTAGTACTATTTGAATTAGGTTAATAAGGTTTTTGAACATTTCGTTATTATTTCTACTGAGATAGTGTATTTTTTAAAAGACCTTATTTAATTCTACTTTACGATTTTGAACAGGCTCTAAAAGAGCTCTGAAAGAGCGTAATATATAAGCATCGGGCAACGCCCGATGTAATTATAACCGTCCGGATCTGAAGCCCTGTAAGGGCGAAATATTTCGCCCTTACAGGGCTTTAACCGCTGCGCAACAGTTTCGCAGGGCGTTGCCCTGCGCTGATATTTTTAAGCCTTTCAGGCTAATTATCAACTCAATGTAACTCCGTAAAGTAGAATTAATTGGTTGCAATCTCAGTAGAAAGGCTATACAAATACAAAAAAACATTATTACCTTATTTTACGACAACACCGGTTTACGAAGAACATCACATAACAAGCTAATAATCTGTTCAGAAGTCAGGAGTTCTGAAGTTTCTACTATAATTTATATTTTAGAGATAAAAAAAAGCCCCTCAGACAGCTGAAGGGCTTTTTTGTATAATAAACAAAAGATTAATCGTCTTCGTTTTCGGCTTCTTCGTGTTTTTTGATGAGCTCTTCCTGCAGGTCGCCGGGTACGGGAGCATATTCATCAAAATCCATATCATAAGTAGCGCGTCCGCCGGTAATTGAGCTGAGGGCTGTGGCATATTTGGTAATTTCCGCCAGAGGTACTTTAGCTGAAATAATCTCAAAACCTTTAGCGCTTTCCATTCCCTGAATAATGGCACGGCGTCCTTGAAGGTCGCTCATAACATCACCCATGCGGTCGCTTGGAACCATAACTTTTAGGTTGTAAATGGGCTCCAAAATTTTGGGTTTGGCTTTTTTAAAGGCTTCCGAAAAGGCTTTGGATCCGGCAATTTTGAATGAGACCTCGTTGGAGTCCACATCGTGCATTTTACCGTCATATACACAAACACGGATATCGCGTGCGTAGCTTCCGGTGAGTGGTCCGTTTTCCATTTTTTCCATAAGGCCTTTTATAATGGCCGGCATGTAGTTTTTATCAATTACACCGCCTACAATACAGTTATAAAAAACTAATTTTCCGCCCCATTCTAAAGGAATTTCTTCTGTGTCTCTTACAGAGAGCGAATATTCTTTACCGTTGATTTTATAGGTTGACGGTTCGGGTTTTCCTTCTTCGAATGGGTCAATAATCAAGTGTACTTCACCAAATTGACCGGCGCCGCCCGATTGTTTTTTGTGGCGAAAATCAGACTGTGACGGTTTTGTAATGGTTTCGCGATAAGGAATACGAGGCGGTATGAATTCAACTTTTATTTTGTGCAAATGCTCAAGATGCCAGCGTAAAGTATTCAGGTGGTGTTCGCCTTGTCCGTGAATAATAAGTTGCTTCAGCTCTTTTGAGTATTCTAAGATATAGGTAGGGTCTTCATCTCTGAGTTTATGCAGGTATTCGCCCATTTTTTCTTCATCCGATTCGCTTTCTGCTTTTACGGCAATTCGGAATTTGGGATTCGGGTAATCAATTCCGGGGAATTTATATTCGGTACCTTTTTTGTTGAGCGTGTGCTCGCCTTTGGTTGATTTTAATTTTACGGTTGCGCCAATATCGCCGGCTATAATTTCTTTAACCGATACCTTTTCTTTACCGTTAATGTAGTAGATTTGCGATATTCGTTCTTTGGATAAATTATTGGCATTAATCAAATCTTCGCCCTCACTGAGAGTTCCGGACATCATTTTAAAGATAAAAACTTCTCCGAGATGTTCCTCATGAGCTATTTTAAATCCAAATAATGAAGTCGGCCCGTCGGCTTTGATTTCAATGGTTTCATCTTCAACAGTTTTTGGTGCAGGCACTTCATTGGGTGCAGGCAGAGCATTTTTAATGAAATCCATCAGGCGTCCTGTGCCTTTATTGTGTTTTCCGTCTGTACAGAAAATTGGGAAAAGATTTCTTTTAAGAATACCGCTTAACAAACCTTTTTTGAGTTCTTCATCGGTAAGGGTTTCGTTTTCAAAGAAAGTTTCCATGAGGCTGTCATCACTTTCGGCGGCTGCTTCAATAAGCTCCATGCGAAGCTCTTCCGCACGATCGGCTTCGGCTGCCGGTATGTCTTCTACAACCGGTTCTCCGGAATCATCTTTCCAAGTGTACATTTTCATGGTCAGTACATCAATTACCGAATTAAATTCCGGTCCCGGGTTTACGGGGTATTGAATCACAACGGCATTGTTGGAGAATTTTTCTTTGGCGTCTTCTAATGTTTTATTGAAATTGCTTTGGTCGTGATCCAAGTGGTTAGCAACAAGTACCACGGGTTTTTCAAATTGTTCGGTTAATCGCCAGTGCATTTCCGTTCCTACTTCAATGCTGTTTTGGCTGTTTATTACCAAAAGTGTGGTGTCACTAACTGAGATGGAATTTACGGCACCGCCTATAAAGTCGAGTGCGCCGGGGCTGTCTAATATATTTATTTTTACTCCGTTCCACTCAGTATGCATTACAGTTGAAAACACTGAGCTCTCTTGCTCATGCTCAACAGGCTTAAAGTCTGATATGGTATTTTTGGCATCAATACTGCCTAAACGTTTAATTTTTCCGGCTTTGAACAGCATGGCTTCAGCGATGCTGGTTTTGCCGGATCCGGCATTGCCGGCTAATGCGATATTCCTGATTTCTCCGGTTGTATATACTTTCATCTTCAAAAGGTTTATATAATTAAAAATTAATTTGTTCTGATTCCCGGCAAAATAAATGAACAACAAAAATATAAAAAAAATGCAAATATCAATATTATATATGCAATCATTTTATGCTGTACAAACTGTGAGCTTATCATGGTTAGATATTATTTTTGGGGCGTTACGATTAGTTTCTCATTTTTATGCCGTATTTAAGATCGAATTTAGGAGTACTTCACATATCCACCGTTTTAGGAAAATATATGGTCGAAAAAAACTCAATGATAACCAATAAGGTCAATAAGCTTGGTTATAATTGTTTTTTTTGAATGTCAGAAATCATGTGCTCGAAGCGTGCTTTGCACCTTCGAGCGTCTTAATATAATATCTATACCGTTTTTTAAATGAAAATGTAATTGACAGCAACACTTCAAAGCAATCTTTAGCCCTTATCATTGCAAAGCTTTTATTGTGAGATGAACATTGCAAATAAGGGCGGTTTTATTCGCGCCCGGATTTATATTGCCGCCAAACCATTTTGCCTGTGAGGTAGAGCAGTATTAATCCTACTAAGCCCATACCCAGCCAAAGATAATGAATGGGCATGTTCCAAATTTTGGATGAAAACAGTTTGTTGTCTCCGTTTTGTTTATGTTTTATACTTTGGATTTTAAGGGTCTTAATATTTTTTGGTATTTGCTCTTTAAAATACTCCAAATCGTATATGGGAAAATCTACTTGGGAATTTCCGAAATGAACCGTGTATTTTTCATCGGTTTTAAGGTAGGCTATCAGATAGGATTTCTGTTGATATGCCGTAGCTTTTTTTATGCGCAGCGGCGGGTTATTTCGGTTGTCAATGGTTATTTTTATTGCTTTGGCCTTATAGTGCGAAAGATCAAGTATATTTTTTTTATCGGAGCTTAATTGTATTTCTTTTTTTATTTCATCATAAAAAAGTTTGCCTTCATTTTCTCTGTTTTCGCCGGGTTTTTCAAAAACAGCGTTTCGGAAAAAATATTTCGGTCCTTCGATATCAAATGTTATGCGGTCAATGAATTGTGCTTTTTCAAATTCAAGATAAACAACCGTACGATGAAGTGTGTCGGTATGGCTTATTTTGAGCTCCGGGAGTTTAGCATAGTTTTGTTGAGCCAAAGGCGACTCATAAGTATATGCTTTGTGTATTTTTACAGCTTGGTTATTATAGTCGTAAAAAATGATTTTATAGTAGGGGAATTCACCGGCCGGGATGTTGGAGATTAACAGTTCGGTTTTGGATGAATCAGAATAGGCCGCTTGGGCAGGGAAGTTATCTTTAACCACATACCATTCTTTTTGGTCTTTACTCGCCGATATTTTTATCCATTTGCGTATGCCGGTATTATCTATCAGAAAAGCAAAGTTGTCAATGGGTTTTAAAGAGTCATTTTTTATGATTACCGAAGTGTGAGACTTTAGCAGTCGGTGTTTGTTTTGTATGATGTTTAGGATTTTGGTACTGTCGGGCGAAGCCATTTGTTTATCGGTGTCATACAGAAACGGAATTTCTTCTGTTTGCCGGTTATATATGCGTATATCCGGATAGTGGCGTTGCAGTTTGGCTGTAATTTGCGGAGCCAAGTATATTTTGTAAAAACCGGAACTTGAAACCGAGGGTATATCCGCTTCATACTTGAAGTGTTGAGCATCAGCCGGCCGAACTGCAAACAGTGTTATCAGCAATGAGAGAAATATGGTGTGTTTCATTTGTCTGAAATTTTGTGTTTTAATCATACTTATATTAGCCAATGGCTTGTGCCGTTAGTAGATGAATATTCTTTTGTATCAATTACGTACATATCATTCTTTCCTGAACATGTTTTTATTTGCGGTACAACTAAGCATTTTAAGGATACTATTCATCTTCATCTCTTAAATCGGAAAAATTGTCAGATTTTTTATGTATGGGTTCAAGTTCATCAAATTTTTTCTTATTAAATTGGTATATCAGAGCAATAAGCAGCAAAACAGCTCCCACAACTAACATGGCAAACGTGCGTTCTTCGGTATTCATATCGGCCATATCGCTCATTAAGAGTTTTATAAGTACAACTAAAACTGCAAAGAGAGCAATCTGCCGAAATTGTATTTGCTTGAATACGGTTCCGAAAAATGTAAGTAATAAAGCCAATATTGCCCATAAAACGGTATATGGCATTCGGTGTGCTTCCTCCAATAATTCCGAAGCCATAATGCCTTGGTCGGCGTATAGAATGATCCAATAATGATCCAAAGCTAAGGATGATGCAATAAATAAGAATATCACAAGCGGCCACAAAGTAAACTGCGATAATATTTTGTTGTTCTTATAAGCTTGCTTCAGGTTAAGATGCACGGCAAACATTACACCGACCATTATCAGGTCAATAATAAATACGAAAGCAAATTGCGAAAGATGTATTCCGCCTTCGGCAATGTATTGGCTGCGGGCACGAATAACAACTAAATAATAAAACACAAAATAGCCTAAGAAAATTAAGGCTGCCGGAATCAGGCTGATGAATTTTATTTTACGCGCTTGAAGAAATATCGTTGCCGCAACTATTGAGGAGGCAAATGCGAAATTGTAAATGCCTAAGTATATTTGCCGCGCATAGAAGGAACTGACATGGGTTGTAAGCTGGTATTTGATTTCCACAAATAAGCTAAAATACAGCAATATACCTGCTGCAATTCCCGCAAAAATTTGATACAACTTCACCCGCAGCGGTTTAAATATGAACTTGCTTTTTTCACGGCTCATCATAAATACGCTGAATAAGAGCGCTAAGGCTGCTGCAAGCCCGGACATAAAGTCTGTATTTATCAGTATGTCTTTGGGTTCGGCCAGAGGATTGATGGTGTGTAATACACCGAACAACTCAGTTAGGGTGTTATATATTAGCGCAAGGCTTATCAGTACGGCTCCCAATTTCATTAGCACAACGTCTAATTTCTGGGATATCCAAAGCAGCAATATCAGCTGCAATGCCCAAACCATACTAATGGAGCGGCCTACCAGTTCCACCGGCGGTATAAGTGTAACGAATATTATAATAAGCCCTATGGTAAGATAAACCAACCGTTGATTGTATTTGACTTTTGTAAGAAGAATATACAGAAATACTAAATTGAAAACAGCGAGAAGCGCCGTAAACAGGCCGCGATAATCCGGGTTCAGAGAAAGCAACATATACATACCGGCTGCATAGACCATCATATTTAAAGTAATGATTACCGACAGCTCGAAAGGCAGAAAGAATTTCTTTTTAACAATATTGCTGATGGTATTAAGCGGCAGCAAAATAAGGAAAAATATGATAAGATAAAGGAAGCCGATATCATAATTAGCCTGATGTCCGATTTTTATGCTTGTTATCAGCCATATCAGAAAATAGACACCGGTAAATGCAAATGCCGTGAGATTTAGAAATAAGTTTTTCTTAAAAATAACCAACACAAGTACGCCAATGTCCAACAATATCAGATAGTTGAAAAGAAGAAAGCTATCGCTGTCGGAATAATTTACCAAAAAGGGTGTTGAGTAGGCGGCTATGAAAGCCAAAGTAACGAGCGAATAACGCTTGTAGCCCAGTGATAATAAGACCGAAAAAGCCGTAATTAAAAAAGCAATTATAAAAGCTGTTCCGGTACCGAATAAGTTATAGTTATAATAAGCCGTAATGAGTGTGAAATACAAAATACTAAAAGCCCCGCCCATAATTATGGAGCTGAATGCGGGATGCTTTTTATACATGGAGTGCGATACAAATATCAGCAACAGGCTGCCGCCAAGAGCAATTACCGAGCGTGAGATAATATCCGGAAAATAATCAAAAACCGAAAAACGAACAAAAAAGCCGATTCCCAGAACAAATAATATGCTTCCGATAACCGTAATAAAATTTGCCGCAAGAAAATATTCGTGAATGTATCTTCGAATTTCTATATCGTTGAGTTTTTGACGGGCAATTACCAAAAAACGCAGAAATTTTTGTCTGGAATTTCGAATTTTTGACTTTGGAAAGCCTTCATTTTCATCTACGCCTGAGAGCTTGTTGATTTTGCCCAACAAATAGTTGAGCCGCCGATTGGTTCGGTTCAAATAGAGCACAAGCAGCAAGAAAGCAGATGCCGTTGCATATACTCCGTAAAACAAATATTCCAATAAATGCTCCATTTGACCGTTCAGAATTCTATGTGTTTTATTTAAAGCCTCTCAATTGCAAAGATGCTTTTAAATGTTTACAGTTGCGTAATTAAGCTGCATTTAATTGAATAATTTATGAGTCGTGTTTTTTGCTTTCCTTCTTCTTGTCTTTGCGTATTTTTCGCATGCGAATGTTTCTTCTGAATGCTTTAATCTTTTTCAGAGAAACTGTGTGTTTTCCGGAACCTTCGGCTCCTATGAGGTAACCGAACGGCTTTAGTGCTTCGGATTGGTCAAAATAAATTTTAAGTACCGCAATTACCGGAATTACCACTAACATGCCCGGAAGGCCCCAAACCATGGCGCCTATAATTAAACTTAAAATAATTACAAAGGGGTTGAGTTTTACATTGGAGCCTACAATACTTGGTGTAAGTATATTATTTTCGGTAAATTGTACAATTACAAATGTAATGGCTATTCCCAGTATATGTTCCGGCGAATGCTCGGTAAGTAAGCTGAACAGCATGGGAACGGAAAACCCCAAAATAGTACCAAAGTAAGGTATGAAATTACACATGGCTGCCACTATGCCCAGAAATAAAGCGTATTCCAAACCGATAAAATAAAATACCGTGCTGTTTACCACCATCAAAATGGCCACGACGATGCTTACGCCGCCCATATATTTTTCGGCCACATGCGATACGGCATCTACTAATTTGCGTCGGTTCTCTTTTCCGTCTTCTTTTGCGGTGCGCAATAAAAATGTTTTCAATTTATCCCTGTACAGCAGCATAAAAAAGATATATACCGGCATTATTATAACGTTTACCATTGTAGAGGTTGTGGTTCTGAATATGTTTTGAAGAAAATTACTTCCCGTATCAAACAGATTGGATATTAGATCTTTGAGCCATAATTGCTGTTGAGAGGCTCCCACTCCAAAACGTTCGGTTATGAACACTTGTATGGCCTCTGCCTTTTCCAGTGCATTTTGTTTTAGTGCAGGCAAATCAGACATCATATCTTTTACCTGAAAAAACATAAGCAGGAAAATGCCGCCTAATAAGGCAAGTCCGAATAATATGGAAACCAAGTTGGCCACTATACGCGGAAAGCGTAATTTGGTTTCAAAAAAGTTAGCTATGGGATAAAGCAATGATGCAAAAAGTACGGCCAATGCTATGGGATATAAAAACCCACGCGCTACTGTTATTCCGTATAAAAATAAAATAATGAAAAACAGAATAAAAGTGAAGCGAATTATTTTTTGTGTGCGAGCATCCATTTTTAGTGTTTTTGTTCGGTTAAAATAAAAATTATCTGACAAAAATACGAAAAACCGGTATAATAATAACCGGTTTTCCGAATAACACTACTTTTTCAATAATCAATCATTCATTATTTTTTTTCTTCTTGTTCTTCTATTGGCGTTTCCGGCTTTTGTTTCGGAGTTTTGCCCGATATATGCTCAAATATTTTTTCTTCTATTTCTTTTGCCAATTCCGGATTGTCTTCCAGCAAATCACGAACATTATCTCGGCCCTGAGCCAATTTAGTATCATTGTAACTGTACCATGAGCCGCTTTTGGTTATAATGCCGGTTTCGGCACCCAAGTCAGTAAGTTCACCCATTTTACTGATGCCTTTTCCGAAGACGATGTCAAACTCTGCTTTTTTGAAAGGAGGAGCCACTTTATTTTTAACTACTTTAGCTCGTGTTTTGTTTCCGGTAGCATCCGTTCCGTCTTTTATTTGGCCTATTCTGCGCACATCTATACGCACCGATGCATAAAATTTAAGCGCATTACCGCCGGTGGTAGTTTCCGGATTTCCAAACATTACACCAATTTTTTCGCGCAATTGGTTAATGAAAATCATGCATGTTTTGGTTTTACCGATATTGGATGTGAGTTTTCTGAGTGCTTGCGACATGAGTCGGGCCTGTAAACCCATTCTTGAATCACCCATTTCGCCTTCTATTTCGGCTTTGGGAGTCAAAGCGGCAACCGAGTCCACCACAATAATATCTACTGCTCCCGAACGTACCAGATGATCGGTAATTTCCAGGGCTTGTTCACCGTGGTCCGGTTGTGAAACCAAAAGATTATCCACATCAATACCCAAATTGCGGGCATAACTGCTGTCGAAAGCATGTTCGGCATCTATAAATGCGGCCACGCCGTCTTTTTTTTGTGCTTCGGCAATGGCGTGTAGTGCCAAAGTGGTTTTACCCGAAGATTCCGGTCCGTAGATTTCCACTACACGGCCTCTCGGATAACCGCCTACACCCAATGCAATATCCAATCCTATGGAGCCGCTTGAAATAGCCGGAACATCGGCTACGGCACCTTCGCTCATTCTTATTATTGTGCCTTTTCCGTATTCTTTATCTATTTTGTCAAGCGTAGCTTGTAGTGCTTTTTGCTTTGCTGTTTTTTCGTCGCTTTTTGCCATGGTTAATTCTTTTCTTTGTGATTTATCTAAGATTACAAATGTACCCGAATATGCAGAAATAAAAAAATAAAATTTGCTGCGATTTACTCAGTTTTATGAAAACAGATAAATAGTATTTTATCATATTTTGGCGTGATTATACCTCAAAAGAAATATTTCTTACCTCTGAATTAACAGTTTTTTGAAATAATGTTTGTTCTCGTTTGCGATTTTTACAAAATAAATACCGGATTTAAGATGACTCAGGTCGCTTTGGATTTTTAGTGTTCCGGCATGGTTTTCGGTTGTTTCGGAATGCACTTTTTGTCCGGACGGATTATAAATCTCCAAATGAAGATCTCCGGTGCCCGAAATATAAAAATTTATTATTCCCGAGCTTGGGTTTGGAGCAATGCGCAAGCCTGCTTGTCTTATAGTATTCATATTCGATACGCTCATTGTAATGTACTCAACGGCATCATCGGCTATTTCCAATTCGCCCGTAAATTCTGCCATGCTTTGAGCCGTTGCCGTATAACGATGTGTGCCCGCAGGAACGTTTTCAAATAACGCTTCCCCTTCCGCATCGGTTGAGATTGTTTGGTGTGCAAATCGAATTTCGGCATTTGGTATTGCTTGGTTTCCGTCGTTTACAATAAAATTTACCGTATAAGCATCCGTGCATGAGATGTCGGCAATCCAGCCGCTTTCCGTTACGTAAGGATCCGAGCTGAAAGCAAAATGTAATGCTCCCTCCGGGTTCGAGGCCGATAAGTTTTCTAAAACTTCCGGAATGCTGTTTCCGCAAAAAGTTCCTATCAATTCTGCCGACGCATTGCTTCCGTTGTAAATTTTTAGTTCATCCCAGCAACCGCCTTCTTCTTTATGTTCAACATTAAATTGTTGAAATTTAAAATTAAGCATTTTCCCGCTTTCCGTGGGGTAAAACGTCATGTTGTAACTTTCATCATTTTCATAAGGATTATCGGCTCCGCCGGAATCGTAAAAAGTACCCGTACACACGGTCAGTTCACCTTCGGTATCAATATTATACAGCGGTATAAGACCTATGATGAGTTCTTGTTGAACGGTAGAGCTGTACTGGGCGGAGCTTCCGGAAAATACACTTAACTCAAGCCCTATTTCGGTTTCGAGCGGAGTTTCTGCTTTGGCGTAAGCTTCGAAAATAAAATTATAAGAAGCTCCGGCGGGGATATCAACCGGGCCGTCGTTCGTATTGTTCGCAATTAAATAATTATCCGGATTTTCTTTAAGAGCAAGCTCGGCATAAAATTCTGCATCAACACTGCCGGTATTTGTAACGGTAAAATTTATATTGCCCGTTTCGCCCGGGTCTAAGCGGGTGTTGGTATTATCGTCTTCGCTTACAAAATGTGGAGCGATTGCTGTATTGGGGCTGTTAATTTTTATATCGATACTGCTTTCCCATTGCTTATCTCCCGAAATTGCTGTTACATTCAGTTTTACAAGGTGCTTGTCGGGTGTATTGTCGGCAATTTCGATGCTGAATGTTTCAGATGCATCGGCAGTTGTGAAATCGCCGGCTATGTTGCCGAAATTAAGATTATTGTTATTGTTGATTGAAATTACGTATTCATCCTCCGTTGTTACCGAAGCGCTTACATTGGCGGCTTCCTGCTTACCGACATTCATGAGTTTAAGGGAAACATTTCCGCTTTCTCCGTAGTTTATAGTTGTTTCGCCTTCTATATCATAAGCATCTGCAATTACATAAGGCCCCTCAGGCGTTTCCACAGGCAGTTCCGAAATATAAGTGATTTTATTATAGCCGCTTACAGCAATTGTCAAAAGGTCGTCGGGCTGAACGTTTTCTGCGGAAAGAACGGCTTGTCCGCCTGAAACTTTTGCGGAGCTGAGCAGTTTGCCCTTGGCAGAAAGGCTCACTTGAGCGTTTTCGGCATCCGTTGAAACGATAAATTCTTGGCTTCCGAATAGTAATGTTTCCGCGTGGCTTACTTCCATGGCTTTCGGATTGTCGGTGCGTAAAAGCAGCGAAGGGTCGCCAAAGCAAGTCCAGGTATCAGTCATGGCGAAATCTCCGTAAGTGTCGTTCATGTAGTGGCAGCCGTCAATGGAAATGCCGGCAAAGCTGCGTTTGATGTTATCTTGGTAACTTTCGGTAAGTATGTCAACCATTTCGTCTTGTGCTGCCATGGGCGGCCCCCAACTTTGGTTGATGGTGGAAGCCATTATGGCTACTGCGCCGGCGGGCTGTCCGTTATGTGTTGCTCTTAACCAATTTTCGGCAAAACAGGTATAATCCACAAAATAGCCGTTTACACAGGCTACCGACCAAATGAAAGGCAGCTTATTGATATTGTTGAGTTGATTAATGTTATTGCTGTTGAAACCGGATGTACCCCATGAGTATGGACTGCCGTGTCCGGTGTAATTTATAATACCGGTTCCGGTATTTATTGCTTCGGCAACCATGTTTGCTGAAGGATGCCCGGAAGCATCGTTTCCGCCTTGCGAACCTTCAAAAAATTCCAAAGATTCGGTATAAGTATAATTCAGCAGGTCTTCGGCCAAGTTTCGGTAATGTTCATAATCGTATTCTCCGGCATCACCGGGCCCTTCTTCCGATGCTATTCCGGTGCTTAGGTTCAGCCAATTATCCGGAAGTGTGTTGCCCTTTTCGTAATCTATAGTGCGTTTAACTTGTGTTTGAACATCTTCTGCACTTTCGGCCGAAAACCTTCCCACAAAAAAATCTAAGTAATGATCATCGCCGGCAACATAAGCATAAGCATTATCGGAATCACCGCCTAAGTCATCTCCGTTGTTAGTTGGTATTTGTTCTGAGTCGCCTACCAATAGCAAATATGCAAGTCCTTTGGTGTAATAATAATTTTCCGTAAATTCTTTGATTTCTTCGGCTGTATTTCCAATTTCCGCCGTGCTTAGCATTTCCGTTTTTCGCCCGGTTGTGTTTTTCCAATCCACAAAAGCCTGCATTTCGTTGGTCCAGTCATTGTGGCAAATTACCAGCATGTTGCCGGTTTCGGTCAGCGGTGTGTATTTTTTCTGTGTATAATTTAAAAACCGCTGTTTGTACAAAAGCTCAAACTCTTGTTCTGCGGTATTTTTGTTTGTTTTTCTTGTTAAAGGATTTTTCCCTGTTTTATTATTATTTGAAACTTTTACAAGGATTTCTGAGTAAACTCGCAATACTTTTTTAACCGGATTGTAACGAAAGGGGTAAACATGAATTGATTGTCCTCTGTAGTCCCGCATAATGTATGGTTCGTTAAGTTTTGCAAGCCGGCCGGGGAAAAATTCATCTTTCTCATAGACTGTTCCACGCGAATAGGGGATATTTGCGGGGTTTTCCATTCGCAGAAGATTTCCTTTGGAAGGTGCTATTTCAATATTATGAATATCGGTATATTCAGATTTTATTATTTCAAGTTCTGTGTCGTAAATATCAGATATAATAATAGCTTCCGAGAATTTTAACAGTTCGGGCGCTCCTTCTTTTAAAAGCGGGCTCAGTCCTTCAGCCGATATGAGCCGATTAGAGCCTTCCGCAGTTTTTACGGTGTGAAATTTATAATTATTCAGTGTGAATTTTATTAAGGTTTCATCTGCGTCAGATGAAATCAGTTGTGCTTTGTTTTGCTGAGCACTAAGCATACTTGCTGTTGCAAACAGCAAAAAAAACAGGAAGAAGAATTGTTTCATTGAGCGGTAAATTTGTGAATAATGCATGGATTGAATTAAAGATTTAACTGAAAATTATTTCGGACTTAATTAGTTTTCCGTTTTGAACGGCAACGGCTGCAACTTCTCCTTTCAGCATTAATTTTTTGTCGGGAAGTCGGTATATGTTTTGCTGAAAAATGATTTTATAAGGATCGGTTTTTTGCATGTTAAGGGTACATACAAATTCATCGCCGCTTTTCAGGGGGTGTTTGTAGGTCAGGTTTACGCTGCGTACTACCAAATCAATGCTGCGGCTGTGCAAATCGGCAAAATCAAGATTTATGGTGTTTATGAACTTATGTCGGCAATGTTCTAAATAGTTTTGATATACCGAATTGTTTACAATTCCCTGTAAATCACATTCGTAGTCTCTTACTTCGAATGTGTATGAAAATTGGTGCGAATGTGTCATAATCTATCTGCCTCTTCGGATACTGATGTTTTCTTTATACCTCAGTCGGTCGGTGCCGCATATTTGTTTAAACTGCCGCAATGTTTCTTCCGGCATTTTTTTGCTGACCACAAAGGTACAGTTTCTGCTTAAATTTTTAAAACTTCTCGGCACTTCTTTTATTGGGTTACCGACCAAGTTAAGTTCACTCAGTTCCATATTTCCCATTTCTTCGGGAAGGTACTCAATTTCATTGTTGCTGACTGCAAGCAGATTACCCGGCTTCGACAGGCTCAGCCTCCGGGGGAGAGAAGAAGTCAACAACCATTCTTCGGAATCAAAAATAAAAATTTATTTAAACCTTAATTTCCGGTGTTTTATCAAAAAAACATTGACGGTATTGGGATATTTAAGTAGCTTTATATCCGGATTATGCACTTTTATTATTTCACTTGATTTTTATTCATATAAACCATACATCATGAAAAGCAAATCATATTTTTTACTTTTGCTGATATTGAGTATCAGTCTTTCTGCGAATGCACAATACCCCGAATATGTCAAGACTTTTGACGCGAAACCCAATTCGATAGTCCAAGTTAAAGGTGATTTATCGCAAGGCATTGACATGCCGGATTTGTCATGGGCATCGCGCAGCAGCACGGCTTGTTTTCCGGGCACTCAAAATACAAAATTCAACGGAAAACACCTATTGTTCGCAACCCAAATACCGCCTTATTCCGAAATGTTTATCACTGTAATTCCCGATAACAAATCGGCTAATATGAGCATATACGGCTATCAAGTGGGCACTTCCAATTACAGCCTGCCTCCGAATATGACTTCATGCGTAAGCTGCGAGGCCGAGCATAAATGGGATTATCCGAAACGCGGAAAAACTCAGGATCACACGCGAACCATTCGTTTCAACGCCATTCAAAATCCCTATAATATTGTGATTGGCGTAGCCGGTGCCGAGGGTTTGGCTTCGGGCAGCTTTACGGTAAAAGTGGATTTGAAAACTCGCGTTGAAAACAACGAACAACAAAAACCGTTAAAAATATACCGAGCAAAAGCCGAAAAAGGGAAAACGCTTGCATACAGCGGCAAGTTAGAGGAGGGTGTGAAAATTCATGATTTGTCGTGGGCTTCGCGCAGCAGCACGGCTTGTTTTCCGGCTACTCAAAATTCAAAGTTTACCGGCAACCATTTGTTTTTTGTAACCGAATTGCCTTCGCGTTCTGTTATGGATATTGAGTTGGTACCCAAAGATAAAACTAAAAATATGAGCCTTTATGCCTATTCAACCGGTATGAACAGCAACAGCTATCCGCCCGAGCTTTCGACTTGCGTAAGTTGTGAGGCCGACCACAAATGGGATTATCCTAAAAAAGGGAAAACCCAAGACCATACGCGACATGTTAGCTTAAATGCCGTAAATAATCCGTATAAAGTTGTAATTGGCGTGGCCGGTGCGGAAGGATTAACCAAGGGTGACTTTTATTTGAAGATTAGCTTGAAATAATTCATTTGCACTTTTGGCTTAAAACTATTGTCGGTAAAACTAAAAATATTATTTTTGGATATGCCTTATGACGGGTTTATTTAATTGTTAATTTATGAGCAAACGAAATGACGAAGCAGCGAATCAACAAGATGAACAGATTGAAAAGAAAGTACAGGAAAACCAATCGGATATTTGTCCCTTTCCGGTTATAGGAATTGGTGCTTCGGCCGGAGGTCTGGAAGCTTTACAGGAGTTTTTTAAGAATTTACCCGATAATCCCGGGGCAGCTTTTGTTATTGTACAACACCTTTCGCCTGATTATAAAAGCTTGATGAATGAATTATTGGCACGTTATACCAATATGGATATTCATCGTGTGGAAGACGGAATGGAAGTACGTGAAAACACTATATTTCTCATTCCGCCGCGAAAGAATATGACTATTTTTCACGGTAAGTTATTGCTTACCGATCAAGATCAGGGAAAATCTTTAAATCTACCCATTGATATTTTCTTTCGCTCATTGGCTCAGGATCAGGAAAAAAACGCAGTCGGCATTATTCTGTCAGGTACCGGAAGCGACGGAACTTTGGGTATAAGAGCCATCAAAGAATTTGGCGGAATGACCATGGTACAGGACGACCGTTCGGCTAAATTTGACGGTATGCCGCGCAGTTCCATTTCTACCGGATTAGTGGATTTTATTCTGCCGGCCACCGAATTGGGCTCCGAATTGGTAACTTACATTAAGCATCCGCTCATTAGTAAGCCGGCCGAAATAGAAGACCAAATTAGTAAAGATGCCAATCAATTTACAAAAATCATAAGTATTCTGCGCGACAGCAAGCGTGTAGATTTTTCCGAGTATAAAGACAGTACCATCATTCGCCGATTGGAAAAACGTATCAGTATCAACCGCTTTGAGCGCATATCGGAATACACAAATTTTCTGATAAATAATAAACGCGAGGTGGATATTCTTTTTAAAGAATTGCTCATAGGCGTAACACGTTTCTTTAGGGATGAAGCCGCTTTTGATAAACTTCAGAAAGAAATACTTCCGGTATTGTTTGAACATTTTGAAGTTTCGCAAGCTTTAAGGATTTGGGCGCCGGGTTGTTCTACCGGTGAAGAGGCTTACTCCCTGGCCATCTTGATTCAGGAATATATGCGAGAACAGGATATAAACCGAGAAGTAAAAATTTTTGCTACCGACATTGATACCAAAGCTTTGGAATATGCCGGAGTCGGTTTATACAGCGAATCAATAGCTTCCGATGTTTCCGCGCAAAGGTTGAGCCGATATTTTACCCGTAAAAAAGGCGGTTACCGCGTAAACGACAGCATACGGGGCATGGTTATTTTTGCCAAGCACAATATCTTACGTGATCCGCCTTTTTCTAAAATTGATTTAATTACCTGCCGCAACCTTCTGATTTATCTTGAAAATAAAGCTCAGCAAAGAGTTCTTTCCATGTTTTATATTTCATTGCGTGACCCCGGCTTTATGTTTTTGGGCAGTAGTGAGTCATTGGGTAATTTGTCTGAAGGTTTTAAGATTATTGATAATAAAAATAAACTCTACCGATACAAAAAAGGTTATACGCCGCCGATGGACAGAAATTTTTCGGTAGAGCCTCGCAGAAGTACCGAGCGAGATTATGAATACAATACCGGCCGAAAAAAATATAAAATCAGTCGTTTGTCGGAACTTTTTACCGATTTACTTAATGAATTTTTACCGCCTTCGGTTATTGTAGATGATAATAATGACATTGTTCATACCGTAAATAATGTAAACAATTATGTAAAGTTTCCCGCCGGCGAAGTAAATTTGAACCTGTTGAATTTGTTGCCCAAAGATTTGGGAGTTATGGTCAGTACCCTTTTGCGCAAAGCTCGTAAGCAGGAAAAACGCGTAGTTTTTAATAATATAGAGACATCGGCTTTAGAGAATGCGCGTTTAGATGTATCCGTAAAAAAACTCTTTGACAGTAAAGCAGGCACTGATTACTTCATAGTATCATTTGAAGAGGCCTCTCAAAGAGCAAGCAAAAAAGCCGGAAAACCCGTTGAAGAAGTGGATGTGAATGAGCGATACTTAGAACAAATCGGTGATTTGGAAAAAGAGCTGCAATACAAAAGCGAAAGCCTGCAAGCCACAGTTGAAGAGCTGGAAACATCCAATGAAGAACTGCAGTCATCCAATGAGGAATTAATCGCATCCAACGAAGAGCTGCAAAGCACCAACGAAGAATTACAATCGGTTAATGAAGAACTCAGTACCGTAAATGCCGAACATCAAGAAAAAATAGAAGAGCTTACGGAATTGAATGCCGATATGCGTAATCTCTTGATAAATACCGGCATAGGAACTCTTTTCCTTGACAGGCGACTGGCTATCAGAAAAGTTAATGATGTTGCTTCTAAATTAACCAATATTCGCGATTCGGATATTGGCCGGCCCATTGAACATCTTTCTTTTGAGCATTTGTATAAAGGTTTTGTGGATGATATCGATCAAACCATGGAAACGCTTAAAGTATGCGAGCGTGAAGTTCAAACTAAAAACAACAAATGGTTTTTGCTAAGAATATTACCCTACCGAACGACTGAAAATGCCGTAATGGGAATCATCGTAATTTTTATAAACATAACGGAACGTAAAACAGCTGAGAACGAAATCTCGGACCTCAACAGCCGTCTGCAATTAGCCATGAATAAAGGCGGACTCTCTTGGTGGGAGTGGGATTATGAAAATAACGAAATTATAAGCGGAAAGAATAAAAGCCGCATGTTGGGTTATGACCCCAAGACCATGCAAGGCGCCTATGAAAATTGGACGAAACTGATACACCCCGATGATTACGAAAATGCCATGGAGGCCATGCGAAAACACATAAAAGGTGAGGCCGAACAGTATAAAGCAGACTACAGAATAAAAAATGCCCAAGGCGACTATTTGTGGTTTCGTGATTATGGCGGAATTACGGAAAGCAGGGACGACGGAACACCTAAAAAAATTGCCGGTATCGTCAGTAATATCACTCCCGAAAAACAGGTTTCTTTTGACAAAAAAGAAGCTGAGCAGTTTGTGCGTAACATCGTAATAAATAATCCTTTGCCGGGCTTGATAGCCGACGGAGAAGGTATAATTCAGTTCATAAATAAGCATGCCGAAAAAGTTTTTGAAACCACTAACGACGAAAGCTCCGGTATGCCTTATACAGCTCTTGCCGAAAAGATTACCGATAAATCCGGTGATGAAACGGGAAAAGATAAAATGCTTTTTGAATACCTGAAAGATTCAAAAACGCCTTATGCAAAGTTTGAACAGCAGTTTATTATAAACGGAAGAAAGAAAGATTTTGATGTATATGCAACACCCTTCTTTTGTTTTGAAAGCAAAATGAAATATATTTTATATACCTTTTATAAAAAATAATGAAACAGATATGGATGAGTCAGGACCTAAAAAATCAGAATTAAGAAAAAAAGCAGAGAAAATATTGCACCAAAGAGGAGTTAAAGATGCACGTTTGTATGCTTTGGATTTGGAGCAGTTGGTGGAGGAGTTAAATGTTTACCAAATTGAGTTGGAACATCAAAACAACGAAATTCAAAAAACTCAAGAGCGGCTCGAAGAGAGTTTAAACATGTATCTGGATCTTTTTGAGAATGCACCCAACCCCTATTTCACCATAGATTCCGATTATCAAATTAGGAATGTGAATAAAGCTGCTCTGAATTTATTGAATGTAGAAAAAAGCGTTTTATTGAATACCAACTTTTATAAATTTATACACCCCGAGAGTCAGGATGATTTTTTATTCCTGCTTCGAAAAGCGAAAACTTCCGGCCCCGAGTGCAAACCGGAAACTACAGAAATTAAACTTTATTCGGCCAACAAAAAATTGCTATACGTGCGAGTGGACGGCAAACAGTGTTTTTCTGAAGAAGATAAGCCTTTTCTTTTCAACATCTCGCTTACAAATCTGACAAATCTTCGAAAAGCCCATGAAGTGCTTCAAATTCGGGACATTGCCCTTGAATCGGCTGCAAATTCAATAATAATAACCGACCCCGAAGGAACCATTGAGTGGGTCAACAAAGCCTTTTCACAACTTACCGGTTATTCTAAAGAAGAAGTTATCGGTAAAAACCCAAGAGATTTGGTGAAATCCGGCAAGCATCCCAAATCTTTTTTTGCCGCTCTGTGGAAGCGTATCAGTGAGGGAAAAGTCTGGCACGGAAAAGTAATTAATAAACGCAAAGACGGCAGTACTTATACCGAAGAACAAACCATATCACCGGTTTTTAATAAAAACGGTAATATCATCCGCTACATTTCAGTAAAATCGGATATTACCGACAAAATGATTCTGGAAAAAGAACTGACGGACGCCAAAGAAAAAGCCGAGGAAAGCAGCCGATTGAAAAGTGCATTTTTGGCCAATATCAGCCACGAGGTTCGTACACCCATGAACGGCATTTTGGGTTTTGCCGAGCTGTTGAACCGCACGAATCTCTCGACGGATAAACATGATAAATACGTGGATGTAATTATGAAAAGCGGACAAAGAATGTTGCGTATTTTAAATGATTTGATTGATATTTCAAAAATTGAGGCCGGCGAAACCGCTTTAAATATTGAAGCTTTTGATTTGGAAGAATCCATGGCCGGGTTCTATGAATTCTTCTTGCCCGAAGCTCGCAAACAGGGACTTGAATTGAATTACAGCACCGATATCCCCTCAAATCAGAGCATTGTGCAAACCGATAAAACTAAAGTCAGCCAAATATTTTCGAATTTAATCAGCAATGCCTTAAAATATACTGATGAGGGGAGCGTGAATTTTAGCTGTAAAGTTATTAATGAAGAGCTGTTTTTTGAGGTAAGCGATACCGGAGTAGGCATTTCCGATGCCATTATCGACAAAATATTTGACCGATTTGGACGATATGAAAAACACCACGTGAAATTCCGTGAAGGCGTGGGGCTTGGCCTCGCCATTTGTAAAGCTTATGCCGATATTCTCGGAGGCTCTTTGGATGTAGAATCCAAAATAGGAGAGGGCTCACATTTTACATATTCCATGCCCCTTTGCGAAGAAACGGTTAATGGCGGTAAACAAGAAAAACAGAACCCTTCGGATCCGATTAAGTTTAAATCGCAAGTTGTTTTAATTGCCGAAGACGATGATCACAATTACATGTACCTCGAAGAGCTGCTGAGCGAAACCAACCTGAAGCTGCTGCGAGCCGAAAACGGAAAGCAGGCCGTTGAGCTTGTTAAAAATAATCCGGATATAAAATTAATACTCATGGACGTGCGCATGCCCGAAATGGATGGGCTGGATGCCTGCCGCCGAATTAAGGAAAATTCTCCGGACATACCCGTAATTATTCAAACCGCTTATGCATTTGCCGAAGACAAAGAAAAAGCTTTTGAAAGCGGTTGCGATGATTTTATTTCTAAGCCGCTTGAACAAGATACGCTGTTTACAAAGATGAATCTGCTTATTCGTTGATGATATTTTAAGAAAAAACAAATTAAGATTTGGGCATTCTCAAATCTTAGAGCCTTAGCGGCAAAAAAAAAATAAAGGCCACGAAGACACAAAGACTCAAAGAAGACGGTAAAAATATTCGTAAGAAAAAAGTAAACCGAAACCCCTTGTGAAATTCTCAAAAATTCAAAAACGGTATATAAGCGCTATAAAAAACTTAGTGCCTTAGAGCCTTTGCGGCAAAAAAAATAAAGGCCACGAAGACACAAAGACTCAAAGAAGACGGTAAAAATATTTGTAAGAAAAAAATTAACCGGAACCCCTTGCGAAAATCTCAAAAATTCAAAACCGTATATAACTTCTGCAAAAAAACTTAGTGGCTTAGTGGCAAAAAAAAAATAAAGGCCACGAAGACACAAAGACTCAAAGAAGACGGTAAAAATATTCGTAAGAAAAAAGTAAACCGAAACCCCTTGCGAAATTCTCAAAAATTCAAAGACGGTATATAAGCGCTATAAAAAACTTAGTGCCTTAGTGCCTTTGCGGCAAGAAAAATAAATAAAAATCTTTTCCGAATTTCTGTTATCGGTCTTAATCTTGTATTTGTTCCGGCTTAGTTGTATTTTTGTGAAAATTCTAATCTTAAAGGTATGAAAAAAAATCACATTTTGATATTGATATTGGCTCTTCTTATTTCGGGAACATTGCCATCGTGTATAGTATCTCAAAAAAAATACGATGCTTTGGCTATGGAAAAAGTACTGACCGAAGACTCCTTATCGAATGTCATAGATAAAACCCTGGAAGAATATGTAAAGCAAAAAAATGCATTGATGCAAAACAATGCCCGTAAAGACAGCAAAACAGATTCTCTTTCCACCCGACTTGAACGCCTTACGGCTGATGCCGATGAATTACAGCGCACACTGAATGAAACCATTTCGGATTACAACCGCGAGAAAGAAAAATTGGTACAACTCGGAAAAAAGGTGGAAGAAAAAAGCCTGGAAAATAAGGCCTTAAATGAAAATTTGAAAGAAAAAGAGGAACGCCTTTCGGAATTGGAAGAAATGATTGCCGAAAACAAAAAAGAAACCGAGAAACTTCGAAAAATTATTGCCGATGCTTTAATTGCCTTCGATGATTCGGAGCTGAGCGTTTATCAGAAAGACGGAAAAGTATATGTTTCCATGGAAGAAAAACTGCTTTTCCCGGTAGGCAGTGCCAAAATAGACTCGAAAGGAAAAGATGCCGTTCAGAAACTCTCCGAAGTTTTGGGTAAAAATCCGGCTATTGACATTGTGATAGAAGGCCATACCGACAATACCGGAAGTGCGGCCGTAAACTGGAAATTAAGCACCGAGCGGGCTTTGTCGATAGTGAAAGTTTTGGAAGAAAACGATAAGATTGACCCCAAGCGCATTAGTGCTGCCGGACGCGGAATGTATCAGCCCGTTGCCGATAATTCGGATCCGGAAGGCCGTAAAAAAAATCGGCGCATAGAAATCATATTAAGTCCGAAATTGGACAGTTTGTATGAATTACTCAACGAGTAGATTTTATATCAAAAGCCTAAACGAAAGCTCTTCGGTATTAGCCGGAGGGCTTTTCTGATTTTCTTTCTTTAAAATCTTTATAATTCAAAATAATTGAAATTACAAGCGCAATAACAAGCACGCTTACGGTTAGCAATTCGGTAAGTGCCGGTTTGGGAGAAAAGCCGGTAAGCCGCTCGGTGATGTATTGAATGTATGAATACGGTAAATTATTCTGTCCCAATTTTCGCAAAATGTCGAAATGCCAATCGGTAAGCGGACAGTATCCGATTCCGTAAAAAATTCCTAATAAAAACCATGAGCCGGCCGTAAGCAAGAGTGTAATCAAGTTTAGTTTTCGTGTTTTTCTCCAAATCCAGCCCAAGCTGTTAAATAAAATCAGCACGCTGTGAAATATCAGAAAAAAAATGTCGGCAGCCTGAAGTAAATAATTATTCATAAGATTTTGTTTTCACTAAATTACTAAAAATAATAAAACCGACTTACTGCAGCAAGTCGGTTTTGTAAAAAGTAATAAACCTAATTACCAACGTATCAGTGCCGAAGCCCAAGTAAACCCGCTTCCGAAAGCGGTCAGGGCGTATAATTGGCCGTCTTTTATTCGTTTTTGTT
>CAYYQW010000048.1:0-29312 GCA_964472505.1 uncultured Bacteroidaceae bacterium
CTCAGCCTACGGAGATATTCGGAGGCTGAGTATTTCGGCAAAAGCTCAATAACCTCCTGTCGAAGCCGGTGATAAATGCTTGGATGTAAAATAATAGTTTTTAGTACTCATGTGCCGAATTCAATAATTCTAAATTTTTTCGGGACGAATGAACACCGGTTTGTAGTTTGCCGGCAAAAATCATATCCCTTTCAATTATTATTTCCCGATAAACTCTTCGCCAATAATTGAAAAATTTATATCTTTGAATGCGTTAATTTATGATAACATATAAACAGACAAATTATGATTTTTGATTTGGATATGATTAAACGGGTTTATAGTGAATTACCCCAAAAAATTCAACAAGCCAAACAAGTTTTGGGACGTCCCATGACTTTGACCGAAAAAATTTTGTATTCACATCTTCATATCGGAGAGCCTAAAGAAGAATACACAAGAGGAAAATCCTATACGGATTTCAAACCGGACCGCGTTGCCATGCAAGATGCTACAGCTCAAATGGCGCTTTTGCAATTTATGCAATCCGGCAAAGACACTACAGCCGTGCCTTCAACGGTTCATTGCGATCATTTAATATTGGCCAAAGACGGAGCCGATGAGGACCTTAAGCAAGCCAAAGATACTAATCGCGAGGTTTTTGACTTTTTATCCGACGTATCAAGTAAATACGGCCTTGGCTTCTGGAAACCCGGAGCCGGAATTATTCATCAGGTTGTGCTGGAAAACTATGCATTTCCCGGCGGCATGATGATAGGAACAGACTCGCACACGCCCAATGCCGGCGGCCTCGGAATGGTTGCCATTGGCGTAGGCGGAGCCGATGCCGTAGATGTTATGGCCGGAATGCCTTGGGAACTTAAATTCCCCAAACTCATTGGTGTTAAACTGACCGGAGAATTAAACGGTTGGACTTCCGCCAAGGATGTGATTCTGAAAGTAGCCGGTATTCTTACCGTAAAAGGCGGAACCGGAGCCATTGTGGAATATTTTGGTCCGGGTGCCGATAATATTTCCGCTACCGGAAAAGGAACCATCTGCAATATGGGCGCCGAAATAGGAGCCACCACTTCCCTCTTTGCTTATGATGAGCAAATGGCTACTTATCTCAAAGGAACCCAACGAGCCGAAATTGCCGAACTGGCCGATCAAATTAAAGAACACCTGCGCTCGGATAAAGAAGTATATGATAATCCCGAAAAATACTACGATCAACTTATTGAAATTAATCTTTCGGAATTAGAACCGCACATCAACGGGCCTTTTACACCCGATTTAGCTACACCGGTTTCTGAATTTGCCGAAACTGCCAAGAAAAACGGATGGCCCATGAAGCTCGAAGTCGGCCTCATTGGTTCGTGTACCAACTCTTCTTACGAAGATATTTCAAGAGCTGCATCGCTTGCCGAACAAGCTTTGGAGCAAAACTTAGAAGTAAAATCGGAATATACCGTTACCCCCGGCTCCGAAATGGTGCGCTACACGGTGGAGCGTGACGGATATTTGGACAGCTTCAAAAAAATCGGAGGAAAAGTATTGGCCAATGCCTGCGGCCCTTGTATCGGGCAATGGGCAAGACACGGCGCCGAAAAGCAGGAACCCAACTCCATTATGACTTCCTTCAACCGTAATTTTGCCAAGCGTAACGACGGCAATCCGAATACGCACGGTTTTGTAGCTTCACCCGATATTGTTACTGCTTTTGCTATAGCCGGTACGCTCGATTTTAATCCGATGACTGATGTGTTGGTGAATAAAGACGGTAAAAAAGTAAAATTAGCCGAGCCCAAAGGCCTGCAATTCCCTCAGAAAGGATTTGCCGTTGAAGACAACGGATATCAAGAGCCGGTTAGAGACGGAAGCAAAATCAAAATAGATGTTGATCCGGAATCTAAACGCCTGCAACTTTTGGAGCCTTTTCCGGCTTGGAACGGTGAAGATTTGAAAGACTTAAAGTTACTTATCAAAGCTAAAGGAAAATGTACGACCGACCATATTTCAATGGCCGGCCCGTGGTTGCGCTACCGAGGGCATTTGGATAATATATCCAATAATCTGCTTCTTGGTGCAATTAACTATTTTAATGATAAAGCCAATTCAGCTAAAAACTTAGTGACCGGCGAATATATGGAAGTACCCAAATTGGCGCGTTACTACCGAGACAATAAAATCCCGACTATTATTGTGGGTGATGAGAACTACGGTGAAGGTTCGTCGCGCGAGCATGCTGCCATGGAGCCTCGCCACATGAATGTAGTGGCCGTTTTGGTGCGCTCGTTTGCACGTATTCACGAAACCAATCTCAAAAAGCAGGGCGTTCTGGCCTTAACTTTTGCCGACCCGGCTGATTATGATAAAATTCAGGAAGAAGATACCTTTGATATTCTTAATTTGGATGACTTTAAAGAAGGTAAATCGCTGACAGTCAGAATAAAACATTCCGACGGTTCAACTGAAGATATAAAAGCTGAACATTCTTATAACAGAAACCAAATAGCTTGGTTTAAAGAAGGTTCTGCTTTGAATTTGATTCGAAAATTACAAGCGTAATTAACATTCGTTAAATTAATCACTATAAGCAGGTTTTTCGGTTTAACGAAGAATCTGCTTTTTTAAACTCCTTTTATGATAAACCAAAATTTTCAGGAAGAATTTAATTTGGATTTACCGATAATCATGGCTCCCATGTTTTTGGTATCGGATGTTAATATGGTAAAAGCAGCCATGAAAAACCGTATTATCGGCTCTTTTCCGTCTATGAATTACCGAGGCGAAAATGAACTTTCGGAAGCCCTGTCTGCTTTAAATGCCGAAATTCAAACGCTCGATAATACCGGGACTTATGCCGTAAACTTAATTGTGCAGCGTTCAAACCCTTTTTATAAAAAACATCTAAACATTTGTGTGAAGCATAAAGTACCTATGTATATTACTTCACTGGGAAATCCGAGAGAAGTAATTAGTCGGGCACACGAATACGGTGCTAAGGTGTATTGCGATGTAACCAATTTGCAACATGCCGAAAAAGTTGTGAGTCTCGGAGCCGACGGATTGATAGCCGTAGGTCAGGGAGCCGGCGGGCATGCCGGGCCAAATCCTTTGTCTTTGTTAGTTCCGAGTTTGAAGGATAAATTTCCGGATATTCCGGTTATTGCAGCCGGCGGAATTGCCGACGGCCGTTCTTTACATGCAGCTCTGCTTTTTGGTGCCGATGGTGCATCCGTGGGTACACGCTTTATTGCTTGCTCCGAATCACCGGTTTCCGATGCTTATAAGCAAGCTACGGTAAATTCTAAAATGGACGATATTGTTATGACGGAACGTATTTCCGGAACCCCAAGTACGGTTATCAATACCGCCTATGCCAAGAAAATAGGTTATCGGCAAAATGCTTTTGAGCGTTTGATGAATAAAAATCGTACCCTCAGAAAATACTTCAAAATGCTGACACAAGTTCGCGGCATGAAAAAGCTTGAGAAATCCGTGAAGCCCGGAAGCTACAAAAATCTTTGGATTGCCGGAAAATCGGTTGAATTAATTGACGAAGTGCTTTCAACAGAGGCCATTGTAAATAAATTTAAAGATGAACTTGAAGCCGAAGGTATAAAGCTTAAAGAAAGGATTTGTAAGTAGTATTTGGCAGAAAACTTCAAATTCAATTTACTGCGCGCGTCAGATGTTTTCATCTGACGCAAAACAGGCTGCTTTATAATTCCGTGCGGTGAAAACACAGCACGGGCGCAGGGTTTTCTGCCAAACACTAATGCAAAAGCTGCCTGAATATGATTATTTAATCTTTTCAGGCAGCTTTTTTTGTTTTGAGATGTATTTATTCTACCGTTACCGATTTTGCCAAGTTTCGAGGCTGGTCAACATTGCAACCCCGCATTACGGCAATATAATAGGATAGCAATTGTAATGGAACAACGGTAAGTAAAGGAGCTAAAGCTTCATGCGATTTGGGTACTTCCAATACATGGTCAGCCATTTCGTTGATAACTTCATCACCTTCCGAAACTACTGCTATCACAACACCGTTACGTGCTTTAATTTCCTGAATGTTGCTGATAATTTTTTCGTAACTTTTGTCTTTTGTGGCGATTACCACAACCGGCATATTTTCGTCAATCAAAGCAATGGGGCCGTGTTTCATTTCGGCAGCCGGATAGCCTTCGGCATGAATGTAGGATATTTCTTTCAATTTAAGAGCACCTTCCAAAGCTACGGGGAAAAAATAACCGCGTCCCAGATATAAAAAGTTGGAAGCGTCTTTGTAGAGTTCAGCTATGCTTTTGTAGAGTTCAGCATTTTTCAGTAAGTTTTCAATCTTTTTCGGAATGCTGATTAATTCTTCTATCAGCCGTTTATATTCTTTATTGTCAATTTGTCCTTTTCCATAACCTAAAACCAGCGCCATCATAGTCAGGACGGTAACTTGAGCCGTAAATGCTTTGGTGGATGCAACGCCTATTTCCGGGCCTGCGTGAGTATATACGCCGGCATCGGTTTCGCGCGGTATGGATGAGCCTACCACATTGCAAATACCTAAAACGGTAGCGCCGGATTCTTTTGCCATTTCAATGGCCGCCAGTGTGTCGGCTGTTTCCCCGCTTTGGCTTATGGCTATCACGACATCATCTTCGTAAATTACCGGATTTCGGTATCTGAATTCCGAGCCGTATTCTACCTCTACCGGTATTCTGGCTATGTCTTCTATTAAATATTCTCCTACCAAACCGGCATGCCACGATGTGCCGCATCCTACGATAATGATTCGGCGTGCGTCTAATAATAAAGGCATGACATCCAACAGTCCGCCAAGGCGAATTTCGGAATGATCCGGAGCTATTCTCCCCCTAAAAGTATCGGTTATGGATGTGGGCTGTTCAAATATTTCTTTAAGCATGAAATGATCGTAGCCGTTTTTTTCAATTTTACCGATATCCAAGCTTAATTTCTGAACTTTGGGCTCCAGCTTATCATTTTCTATGGTTTTCAGCGTAAGCTCATTTTTTTGTATAATGGCTACATTATCATTGTTAAGGTATATTACACTTTTGGTATGTTCCACAATGGGTGTGGCGTCGGATGCTACCAAATATTCGTCATCGCCGATTCCTATTACCAGCGGGCTGCCTTTGCGGGCGGCGATAAGTTTATCGGGTTCGTCAATGGCTATTACTACGATGCCGTATGCACCGATAACTTTTGTAAGCGCCAAGCGAACGGCTATTTCCGCATCTACTTGGCCTTTTAGGTAAATATATTCAATTAAGTTGGCAAGAACTTCCGTGTCTGTTTCGCTTTTGAAATTATAGCCTCTGTCTCTCAGCCGGTCTTTTAGGCGTGCGTAATTTTCAATAATACCGTTGTGTATTACAACAAATTTTTTGTTTTGCGACATGTGCGGGTGGGCATTTATATCGTTAGGCTCTCCGTGTGTTGCCCAGCGAGTATGGCCAATGCCTATTTTTCCGCTAAGGTCTTTACCTTTTAAGGAATCTTCCAATTCGGAAACTTTGCCGCTTTTTTTGTGTATTTTGGTTTTGCCGTTTACAAGCGCTACGCCGGTTGAGTCATAGCCTCTGTATTCAAGTCGTTTAAGGCCTTTTATAAGAATCGGATAAGCATCTTTGTTTCCTATGTAGCCAACAATTCCACACATATATATGTTAATTTAGGTTAAAAATATAGAATATAACGCTGAAAGATTAGAAATATTTTACAACTCAGAGTATGTAATTATAAGTTTCATCGGCTTGTCATTTTCAGCACCGTTTATTACTGACCGATAAAAACTTTGGCTGTTTGATGCCGGGTAAATGTACAGCCCGTTATTTTCCCAAATGCCGCTAATAATTTTTTGAGTGTATGAGGTGATATTAAATCGGTATTGTCCGGTTTCGCTTATGCTGATGCTTTGGTAGCCGGCTTCGGCACTGTATTCGGGAAGTGCAAAAAAGCTTCCGTCTTCATTTGCTCCGGTTGCCGTAAGCCGAGGCACTCGCGGGTAGCTGTTATGTAACGAAACGTTCTCTTCTGCTGTTTCGGCTATCAGTTCTGCTTTGAATATGGCAATGTTTCCGGCTTCGCGCATATTCTGCAGGAAGGGTGTTTTGATATGCGTAATAAGGCCGTTCATGCCTTGAAGGTATGCAAAAGTTTGTTCTTCGTCATTTTCCATAGCTGTTTCAGCCGGTGTTCCCGTGTAGTCATGCGAAAACATATTTAGCCGCGCACAGAATTCATTGATTGGAAAATTAGCCTCTCTTGCCGAGTCCGGATCCGAAGGGTGGTGATAATATACTTTCAAGCGAGATTCGGTATTCAGCGTGAGCGATACAATGGATGCATTGGGATTATCGTCTGTGGTGAGAACAAATCCGTTGAAATAGTTTCTAAAATCTTCGCCAAATTCATAGACAGCCGAATCTTCGGCATGCATAAAAAAGTCAGCCCAGGAATTGTCTAATTTTATTCGCAGAATCGAGTCGGGATTACCGCCTGTTTTAAAACTTTTTGAGCCCATGAGCTCCCCGTTGTGTAAACTCTCGGGTTCGGTATTGGTGTAATACACACTGTCGTATTGCAGATTTTTTCTCATGCGGTACACATTTACCGTCTGTAAAACGGTAGTGTCGCCGTAGGCTCTTAAATCAGTATTGTTATATGACAGGTTCAGATACACGGAGTCTGTAATCAGTGTATCGCTGAAGTTTCTGTAATCGCCCAAAGTTATTTGGACAGCTGTAGCTGCTTCGGAAACGCCAAAAACGGGATCGGTATATTTGCCGATAAGTAGTTTGCTAACCCGGCTTCCGGCTATGGTGTCCATTTTTTTTGTTATTGTTTCCAAGCTGATAGTATCCGTTGTAAGATGCTTAAGCTGTGAATCTTCCGGAAGGAGTCCTAAGCCAATATCGGAGTCTTTGTTACATGCAAAAAAGGAAAGTACTGTTAGGATAAGTACGCTGATAAGGGTATGACGGTGTTTAAGCATTAAAAGAAATCTTTTGTGTTTAACTGTTTACCAAAAACGCAAAACTAATATTTTTGTTTTATTTTGTAAGAACTTGTTCGAAAAAATCAGAATAGTTTTTGGCGTAATCTTCAGTTTCTTCATATTCCAAAAGCGGAAGCTTAGAGTCTTTGGCTATTTTGGCAATGGATTCATCAATGTTGGGTTGTGCAAAAATAACGCCGTCTGAATATTTGAGAGCCAATCGGGTAAGCGCTTCAAAATTGGGTTTTTCAAAGCCGATGAGTTCTTTATCGGTGATGTTATCGGTTTTGATTTTTTCGCTGAAACTTTCGTCAAAGGTATTGTCAAACGAGTCGTCGTATATGGAATAAACTACTTTTGCATTTTCAAAGAGCGGGTCATCTTTGTAAGCTGTTTTAATAAACAGTGGGGCTAAGGCCGAAAACCATCCTTGGCAATGGATGAGATCCGGAGTCCAGCGAAGTTTTTTAACCGTTTCGAGTACGCCGCGGCTGAAAAAAACCATCCGTTCATCATTGTCTTTACAAAATTTTCCGTTTTTATCTTTTACGGTATATTTCCGTTTAAAATATTCTTCGTTGTCAATAAAGTAAACTTGCATTCTGGCTGCCTGAATGGATGCTACTTTTATAATTAGGGAATGATCCAAGTCGTTGATAATTAGGTTCATTCCCGACAGGCGTATAACTTCATGGAGTTTATTGCGCCTTTCGTTCACATTCCCGAATCGCGGCATAAATACGCGTACTTCATTTCCCTCTTCCTGAATGGCTTGCGGCAAATTCCGTCCTATATTTGCCATGTGTGATTCCGGCAGATATGGTGTGATCTCTTGTGAGATAAAGAGAATGTTTTTATTTTTCATAATTAATACTTTATTTTTTATAAACTCTCGCTGAACACAGCAAGCGCTTACTTACGTATTGCTCAACAACCGGGCAAAAACTTTGAAAATAAGCAGAATTTTTGAAAATACTGTAATTGAAAACAACTTCATTTTAATATGAGTGTTTAATGGAATTTTTTTTGCCAAATCGTGCACAAATTTAATAAAAATTTGTCTATATCACGCAAAACATTCAAAAAAGTTTGAGCTTCAATAAATTGGTGCGCTTTGTAAGCTTTTTATTGCTTAGCCTTTGCTTGGGTGTTTTGAACGATATGTGCTTTCTCGGAAGCGATTCCCACAGACGCTATACTGCCGGAATTAAAGGGCAGGTAATCTTGTTCTATGCCGTCGCTGAATATTAGGCCATAATCCGGCATATACGATTCTATTTGCAGGCGTACTGTTTCATTGACTATGCCCGCTGTAATGTCGGCTCCGGAATGTTTGCTTTTGAATGGCTCACGTACTACGAATACTAAATGTTCCTGCTCCCACGACATATTGTAAGGCAGTTCAACTGAGCCGGCTTTGGCCGGGCTTTTAGCTGTATTTTTTTTTGATATTGCCTTAGCGCCGGCGGGTTTGCTGTTAAAAGCTTTCATCATGCCGTTTGCCATGTTCAGTAAAGAGCTGAGCCAGCCGGTAGCGCCTGCCCCCGTAGAAACAATAATGCCGCTGGAAGATTGTTGCTCTTCACGTTGGTTATAGTTTATGAGATAACGTGCACTCACATGCGTGCGCGGCCCTATAAATAAATCGTTAAAAGCGGTCAGTCGTTGGCCGTTGTTTAATCGAGCTTCGGCCATTGTAACGGCTCTTACTTTGTGTTTGTTTTCAAAGGCATTGAGCAATTCAGGCAAAAAATTATATGGGTTGAAAGGTAAAAGCTGCCCGTCGAAACGCTTCGGATTCGGGTTTATGGCTATAATGGGGCGATTCTTTACATATTTGGCTGTATTGGCCACCAAACCGTCTTGACCCAATACAATGACGAGGTCTTTGTCGGAAAAAATATAGTTGGGCAAAAAACTGCGGTCAATTATTTTATATTTTATTGAAGAGGGAATGCTTTTTATTACTGTATCCAATGATTGCTTAAAGCTGTCGTGGCCTGTTTGGTACTGTTTGAAATCAGCTCCGCTTTGCTCAATATAGAATTGCGACTGAGCTTTGGTATTAAAACGTTCTACCAGTTGTTCCAGCTGAGTTTTATTTATAACGATTACAATGTGTTCGGCAACCATAAGGTGTTATTGATATTGTTGGGCTTCAGCTTCCGGCGGGAAAAGGGTTTGTGTGTCCTTGTCGTTTAGCAAAGCCGATAATAAATCCGGTGTAATATTCAGATTTTGAATTTTCGAAGCGTTTTCTGCTAATTCTCTGAAAGCAAGTGCGATATTATTTTTTGCATCGGTGTTTTGTCCGGGCATACTTGCCAGTATTTTCCACTCCATTGTTCTGAAGGGTTCAAGTAATTTCTCAATTTCATAAGCTTTAGCGTCGGCTTCGGCTTTTTTATTTTGAGCTTGTACGGCTACCAATTGTTTGCGCAGCTCTTCCGCTTCAATGCTGCCTTTTGTGTCCATGATACGCAATTTAATACGGTTTTCCTGCTTTTCTTTTTCTATTTCGGCTTTTTTCTGTTGGATGATTTTTTTCTTTTCTTCTACTGCAATTTCTGTATTGTATTCACTTTCCTTTATTTTTCGCTCTTGTTCCACGGCAAAATTTCGGCGTTCGTATATGGCACGATCGGCTTCCTTTTGCAATAGCTCAACGGTTTCGGTTTCAAGTGCTTTTCGCATTTCGGGTGTGGGTTGCACCGCCAATACATCCACGCTCAGCACTTTAAGCCCAAGACTTTTGATGGCATCGGAGTTCCGTAAGCCCTCTTCAATTTTTTCCTCAAAAGTTTTGGCGCTGCGTATGCTTTCTTTCAACAGCAGTCCCTGAACATATACCGAAGTGGAAGTTTGAGCCTCATTGTTAAGGCGCAATTCAAGTTTCTCAAAATTATCTTCTTTATATCTTTTTTTTGCGTCAACGGTGAAATCAAGAAGCTCGGCCAACTGCTTAGGGTTTTCTGCCATATAAGTGATTTGCCCTTGTACGGTAACGGTTTGAAAATCTTTGGTCGTTTGTGTGAAAATAAACTGCAGGTCTCGGCTGCCCAAAGGAACTGCGGTAATAGACGAACGGGGAGAGTAGTAGAAAAAAGATAAGCCCCTGCCTTCTTTTTTTAATTGGCCGTTTTTAAAATGAGCCACGTATGTCATGGAATCGAATTTGATAAATTTAATTGCCGCCATAATCATATTTTTAGTTTACATTGTAAATATACAGCTTTTTTGCAGCTCAATGTGTTTTAATCCTGAAATACACTTATTTTTTTGAATTTTTTTTTGATATATTGTGTTTAAGAGTTTAAGATACTTATATTTGTAGTAAGAGCAAAAATGAGCTTAAGTTATTATAGAATATTTTTTCCCGGTGAACCGGTATAATAAATCCTTGTAATAAATTATATTATTTAGATGAATTTTTAATTAATGTTGTATTTTTGCTCAAAAATTCAGGGATGGAAATCATAAAAAGCGTAGATGCCATTAAGGAAATCATTAGAGAACATAAGAATGATGAAGAAAGCATAGGCTTTGTTCCTACCATGGGTGCATTACATGAAGGCCATATTGCATTGGCAAGGCGTTCGGTGCAGGAGAATATGGTTACAATTATGAGTATTTTTGTAAATCCTACACAATTTAATGATGCGGATGATCTTAAAAAATATCCGAGAAATTTGGAAGAAGATGTTCGCTTGTTAAAGTATGAGAAAGTCGATTATGTTTTTGCGCCGGAAACCGAGGATATTTATCCCAAAGAAGATACGCGCACTTTTGATTTCAAAGGACTTGATACCGTAATGGAAGGCAAATACCGAGAGGGGCATTTTAATGGTGTGGCACAAGTTGTTTCCAAATTATTGGAAATTATTCCGGCCGATCGAGCTTATTTCGGAACCAAAGACTTTCAACAACTATCCATTGTAAAATATTTAGTGAAAAATTACATGCCCGACATTGAAACAGAAATTGAAGCTTATCCTACCGTAAGAGAGAAAGACGGTTTGGCTATGAGTTCAAGAAATAGCTTACTTTCTAAAAGTGAGCGAATGGCAGCTCCCGTAATATATGAGACACTTTCACATTACAAAACGAAAGTAAACACACTGGGAGCAGATGAGATTAAAGATGAAGTGGTCAAAAAGATTGACGCACATCCTTTATTAACTGTAGAATATTTTGAAATAGTTAATAACGAAAGTTTGCAGCCGGTTAGTGAGATTGTCCCCGGACAAACCACCGGATGCATTGCGGTTTATGCCGGCAAAGTAAGATTAATTGATAACATTCCTTTTTGATATTAAAACTTGAATTATGTTTATCGAAATACTGAAATCCAAAATTCATAAAGTAAGCGTTACCGAAGCGAACCTTCAATATGTGGGAAGCATAACCATTGATGAAGCATTAATGGAAGCTGCCGATATTATTGAAAATGAAAAAGTACAAATTGTAAATATTAACAACGGAGAGCGCTTGGAAACCTATGTAATAAAAGGGGAGAGAAACTCCGGAATTATCGGACTGAACGGACCGGCTGCACGCAAAGTGCAAGTGGGTGATGTGGTTATAATAATCTCCTACGCTTCCGTAGAAAAAAAGGAAGCCGGAGAATATGAGCCCAAACTGGTGTTCCCTGATACAAAATCGAACCGGCTGATTGATTAATGCCGAATCAGGTCTGTGAGGCTTGTTTGATAGTTTATATTGAGGAGGCTAAGCTTGTCGAAGTCGGCTTCGACAGGCTTAGCCTCCATAAATAACCCTGTCTATGGCTAAAGCAAAAAAAGTATATATTTGCCAAAACTGCGGTGCACAATCGCCCAAATGGGTAGGTCAATGCAAAGCTTGCGGCGAATGGAATACGCTTGAAGAAGAAGTTTTAGACAAAAAACCGGCCAACACCGGTTGGCTGCCTCAAAAAACCAAAGCCAAAGCTACTCCGGTCAATGAAATTCGCTACGAAGAAATGCAGCGCATTGACACCAATAATAACGAACTTAATCGTGTATTGGGCGGCGGACTGGTCAAAGGATCCGTAGTGCTGATTGGCGGCGAGCCCGGCATCGGGAAATCCACTTTGGCGCTTCAAATGGCTTTGGATCTGGATGCTTTTAAAATCCTTTATGTCTCCGGTGAAGAGAGTTTGCAGCACATTAAAATGCGTGCTGAGCGAATCGGGCGTTTAAATTCGAATTGCCTGATTCTGAGTGAGACTTCTTTGGAAGATATTTTTGTGCAATTTGAAAAAATAAATCCGGATATTGTAGTTATTGATTCGGTTCAAACCATCTCCACGGTTGAATCGGATTCAGTGCCCGGCAGTATTACGCAAGTACGCGAATGTACTCAAAAACTGGTGCAATACGCCAAAGCTTACGCCAAACCCATTATTCTTATCGGACATATCAACAAATCGGGGCATTTGGCCGGCCCTAAAGTTTTGGAGCATATTGTTGATACCGTTTTGCAATTTGAAGGCGACCGACACCATCTTTACCGTATTTTGCGTTCAAGCAAAAATCGGTTCGGAGCCGTCGGAGAGCCCGGTATCTTTGAAATGGACCATACCGGCTTGCGCGAAGTGGCCAATCCTTCCGAATTGTTGCTTTCGCATAACGATGATGATACCGGAGGTATTTCCGTGGCAGCCACCATTGAAGGTATTCGCCCGCTAATGACCGAAATTCAGGCGCTTGTGAGTAATACCGCTTTTAGTACTCCGCAACGCACTTCTACCGGCTTCGATATGCGCCGATTAAATATGCTGTTGGCAGTTATTGAAAAGCGTGTAGGTTATAAAATTTCCGGTAAAGATGTATTTGTTAATTTAGCCGGCGGTATTCGTATTGACGATCCGGCAGCGGATTTGGCAGTCATCTCGTCTTTGGTTTCTTCCGGTTTAGATATGAGTATTCCTAAAAATGTGTGTTTTGCCGGTGAAGTAGGGCTCTCAGGTGAAATACGCCCGGTTACACGTATTGCTCAGCGCATTACTGAAGCCCGTAAATTAGGCTTTGAGAAGATTTATCTTTCCAAATACAATAAGAATTACCCGACTTCCCAGAGCGGGATAGAAATCATACAGCTTTCAAAAATTGAACAACTCATTCGTACGCTGTTTCGTAAGTAGTCGTAGAGTGGCAGATTGTGTATGCTTGAGCTTCTTTCTCAAATTCAGCCACAAATGCAATTGAGAAAGAAAATATCAATTAGTAAAATCGGCATTAATTATTCTAAGGCAACTAATCCGTGCAATTATTCCAATTTTTTCTGAACACAAGAAAAGGTATTCTTGAGCCGGCTTGGGAATTCAGCGGAAACAAACCCACCCCTAATCCCTCCGGTGTTTAATTTAATTGCGGAGAGAGCCCTTAGTTACTAAATGTCATACACTGATTAGATAAATTCTCAGTAAAACAAATGCTGCTTTGATTTATTTTTCCAACCCGCTTTGTGCTCCATTTCGGTAAAATGTATCTTTATGTCGGCTTGATAATCGTAGTCCGTAAAAAATATCCGTTTATCGGCTTGGTAGTCGTAATCGGTAAAATACCATAAGCCCGGCTGCTGGGCTTTGTGCTCATAATCTACTTTACATACAATTAGGTCAGCCTGATGCTCGTAGTCGGTTACATATACTTTTACATCGGCTTGGTAATCATAATTAACCGAGAATACTTTTTGGCTGTATCCGATTTTCGTTATAAAAAAGAGCGCCAAGCAGAGGATAATTATTTTTTTCATGACAGTATCTGTTTTTTCTAATCCTAACTTAAGTATTTATTCTTATATTAGTATAAAATTTATGACAATGGAAGACAAGTTTTGTCCAAAAACACCAACTTGTCCTTTGTTTAAAGGAACGCTTTTGGCAAGCAGTAAAGCTCAGGAAATATACATGAGTATTTATTGCAAAGCGGGTGAAAGCGGGCGTATGAACTGTAAGCGGTATCAACTTGCAATTCGTGATATTTCGCCGCCACCCGACTTAATGCCAAATGACAATCGCTCAGTTGAGCAAATTATTGCAGAAACGGAGTTTTAATCCGCTGCTGTTCTGATTTTTTGACCAAAGGCTCTAATGGCTTGAAGAGCTGCTTGCTCTTCTTCTATAAAACCGATGTGTCCGGATTTTTCCAGATTCAAAATTTCGCTGTTTTTGGGTAAATGTTCCGCTTTTAAAACATCCGGCGGTATGAAATTATCATTTAATCCTTGTATAAAAAGAAAAGGCTGACTCATCTCTTTTACGGTCAAAGAATAATCATCACGGTCTCGCATGCCTCTGAGTGTGGCCTTTATGGTGTTATCTTTGATGCTCAAAGCTGTTTGAATACCTTTTTCAATTTCCGATGAAAATTTCTTTTGGTTATTATCGGCAAAAACTTTGGGCGTATGGGCTTTACACACGGCTTCTTTTTCGCCTTCGTTTATTTTTTGAATGGTTTCATTACGTGCGTTTTTTTTATCAGCCGAGTCGGCAAAAGGTACGGAATGAAACAGGCATAATGCACTCAGCTGCTCGGGAAACAAATCGGCAAAAGCGCAGGCTGCGTATCCGCCCATTGAATGCCCTATAATAAAAGCTTTCGGAATATTTTCTGCCTCTAAAACTTCGGCTGCGGCTTTGGCCATGTATTTGGGTGTGGCCGTTTCTGCCATTAAATCACTTTTCCCGTGCCCGGGAAGATCAATATTTATCACTTTGAAGTCCTTTGCTAATTTTTCGGCAAAATTCCCCCAGGTATTTTTGTCTTCTAAAAAGCCGTGCAAAAGCACAGCCGGTATTCCTTCTCCGGTAACGGTATAAGCAATTTTCCCCGATTTATATTCGGCAAATTTTTCGTTTGTCTGCGGCTTGTTTTCCTCTTTACTGGTTTCGGGTTTAAGCTTCCTCCCGATGGATGATATGCTTTCACTAATTTTGGAAATAATATCATTTTTTTTCGGATGCTTATCGCTTGGTTCTTGCGTCATTCGTGCTTTATATTTTAATTGTTGGCTTTGCTAAATTACATAATTTTTTGAAATAAGCGGAAATTTCAAATACTTTTTTTGAATTAGGCGCATGAGTACTACAAACTATTATTTTACATCCAAGCATTTATCACCGGCTTCGACAAGCTCAGCCTACGGAGGTGTTCGGAGGCTGAGCCTGTCGAAGCCGATATACCAAAACCGAGTGCGATTCAGATTGCCGAGGCGGTCATCACTAAATATATGCGGCACTTGGGACAGAAGAAGTTATAAGTATTAGTTATCCGCCTATTTCAAATATTTTTTCAGCAATTTGCTCTCCGCTAAATATTATTTTGAGCGGCTGAGAGCTTTTTTATGCCTGCATCAATTTTTCAATTTCATCGGGTTCTATGGGTTCATCCGAAAGCAGGTTTGTTTGACCGTTTTCGGTTACCAGAATATCGTCTTCCAAACGAATACCAATGTTTTCATCTTCAATGTAAATACCGGGTTCGCAACTCATAAACATACCGGCTTCAAACGGTACATCTTTGCCGCCTACATCGTGTACATCCAATCCCATAAAGTGAGATGTTCCGTGCATAAAATATTTCATGCGTACGGGATTATCCGGATCTTGGTTTTTCAATTCTTCTTTGCTGATAAGTTTCAAATGTATTAATTCTTCCTCAATAAGTTCATTTACTTTACTGTTTACTTTATTTATGGTAGCACCGGGTCTGATTAGTTTTATGGCTTTTTTCATAACTCTCAAAACAGCCTCATATACTTCGCGCTGTCGTTTTGTGAATTTGCCGCTTACGGGCAGTGTGCGTGTGGTATCTGCCGAATAGTTAGCATACTCGGCGCCAAAATCCATCAAAACTAAATCTCCGTCTTTTAATTTTTGGTCGTTACTAATGTAGTGCAGCACACAGCTGTTTTTGCCGGATGCTATGATTGGCGCATAAGCATGGCCGTTGGCTCCCTTGCGAATAAATTCGTGGGTCATTTCCGCTTCAATTTCATACTCGTAAATACCCGGTTTAATAAATTTTGCTACTCTGTGAAATGCTTGATTGGTAATTTCACAGGCTTTCTTGTGAAGCTCAACTTCTTCGGGCTCTTTTCTTAAACGACATTGAGTAATAATGGGCGCCAAACGCTCATATTTGTGCAGCGGATAAGCCGCTTGCAGTTCCTTTATAAAACGAAGGTCTTTGTAGGGGACATCCGTAAAAAATTTTGCGTACTCATTGGTATTCAGGTAAATATACTCACGTTCAATAATTAGGTTTCTGAGTGCAAAATCAAAATTTTCGGTATATTGTATGTTTTCGATACCCGAAATTTCACGTGCTTCATGTTTTCTTAGTTTGTGGCCTTCCCATTGCTCGGTGCTTTTGTCCGGTTTTAGTATAAAAAGTGTGGCCTGCTTTTTTTTATCTTCCTGCTCCGAATCTAAAATCAACATGGTTTTTTCCTGCTCTATTCCCGTAAGGTAAAACGTATCGGAGTTTTGACGAAACGGATGAGTTTGGTCGCCGTTTCGGGGCATTTCATCATTTGATGCCACAATAGCCAAAGCATTTTTTTTAAGTTTTGAAATAAGTTTTTTTCGATTTTTCTTAAATAGTTCTGAAGGTATTTTACTGTATCTCATAAAGTAATTATTTAAAAAGTGTCTAAATAGTGTTGATGTGTTCGGCAACATTCTGTTTTTATGAAAATATCCATAGTTTTGAATGCGTTATTTTTGTGATACTGCAAATTAATCTAATTAAATAATAAAACAAAATCTTATGAGCGTTTTTATTAAATCATCTATCGGAAAGAAGTTTTTTGTCAGTATTTCCGGCTTGTTTCTAATAATGTTTTTATTGGTCCACCTTACGGCAAATTTGTTTTTGTTGGCCGGAAGCGATGCCTATAATACGGCCACGCATTTTATGGAAACAAACATCGTGATACAGATTATGCAACCCCTTTTGGCTGCCGGTTTTTTACTGCATATTATTTATGCCCTTGTGGTTGAATTCAAAAATCAATTCTCCCGTCCGGTTAAATATAAAAAGTTTAACCAAAAAGAGAGCAGTACCTGGGCTTCACGTAATATGATCTATTTGGGCATTGTAATATTTGTATTTCTTTCCGTTCATCTGTATAATTTCTTTTGGAAGATGAAGTTTGCCGGCGACCCGCTTTTGTCCGAAGTTAGTGTAAACGGCGAATTGATGCACAATGCTTATGCTTTGGTAGTGGGATTATTTACAACTGATTTCTTTGCCGGTTCACATTATGTTTTTTCCGGCCTCTACATTCTCGGCGCCATTGCTTTAGGATTGCACTTGCACCACGGTTTCTGGTCGGCTTTTCAAACTTTGGGTTGGAGCAACGATTTATGGAGAAAACGCCTGACCGTAGTTGGTGATATTGTCGCTATTGTAATTGCCGCAGGATTTACAATTTTACCTTTGTATTTCCTAATATTTTAAGAAAAGCATTTATTTTTAAAAATAGTATCGTAAAATATAGATTATGAATAAATTAAAATCAAATATACCGGAAGGAAAACTGAAAGAAAAATGGTCCAACTATAAGGACAGCCAAAATTTGGTTAATCCGGCCAACAAAAGAAAATTAGACGTTATTGTGGTAGGAACCGGATTGGCCGGTGCCGCTGCATCAGCAAGTTTGGGCGAGTTAGGTTTTAAAGTAAAAACCTTTTGTTATCAAGACAGTCCGCGCAGGGCTCACAGTATTGCCGCACAAGGCGGAATTAATGCCGCAAAAAATTACCCAAATGACGGCGACACCATTTACCGATTGTTCTATGACACGGTAAAAGGCGGTGATTATCGTTCGCGCGAAGCCAATGTCTATCGTTTGGCCGAAGTCAGCAACAATATTATCGACCAAGGTGTAGCTCAAGGCATTCCTTTTGCCCGTGATTACGGCGGTTTGTTAGATAACCGCTCGTTTGGCGGCGCTTTGGTTTCCAGAACATTTTATGCCCGCGGACAAACCGGGCAACAATTGCTGCTTGGTGCTTACGGCGCCTTGAACAGACAAATAGCAGCCGGCTCCGTTGAAATGCATCAACGCACCGAAGTTATGGATATCGTAGTAGTGGACGGAAGAGCACGCGGCGTAGTAGCCAGAAACCTGATAACCGGTGAGATTACATCTCATTTCGGCCATGCCGTGGTGATAGCTTCCGGCGGATACGGAAACGTTTATTTCTTATCGACCAATGCTATGGGTTCAAACGGAAGCGCAGCTTGGAAAGCTTATAAGAAAGGCGCATATTTTGCGAATCCTTCTTTTGTCCAAATTCATCCGACTTGTATTCCCGTTCACGGAGAATTTCAGTCGAAACTGACTTTGATGAGTGAAAGTCTCAGAAACGACGGCCGCATTTGGGTGCCCAAATCCAAAGAAGATGCCGAAGCAATACGCGAAGGCAAGAAAACACCACAAGATTTGTCGGAAGATGAACGCGATTATTTCCTTGAGCGCCGTTATCCTGCTTTCGGAAACCTTGTTCCGCGTGATGTGGCTGCAAGAGCCGCTAAAGAACGCACCGATGCGGGCTTTGGGATAGAAAACAACCCGAATAAAGAAGGTGTTTTCTTAGATTTTGAAGAAGCCATCGGACGGCTCGGAAAAGACGTAATAGAAGCACGATACGGAAACCTCTTCCAAATGTATGAAAAAATTACGGACGATAATCCTTATAAAACACCCATGAAAATATTCCCCGCTGTGCACTACACAATGGGCGGTATTTGGGTGGATTACGAACTGCAATCAACCATTCCCGGATTATTTGTTGCCGGCGAAGCCAATTTCTCCGACCACGGAGCCAACCGTTTGGGTGCTTCCGCGCTCATGCAAGGACTTGCCGACGGATATTTTGTGCTGCCTTATACCATTCAGAATTATTTGGCCGACCAGATTAATGTTCCGCGCATGGAACCGACAGAACACGACGAATTCAAGAAAACGGAAGAAGGCGTGAAAGACCAAATTAAGCAGTTGATGGATGTAAAGGGAAGCCGTTCGGTGGATTCTTTCCATAAGCAACTGGGTAAAATTATGTGGCAGCACGTAGGAATGGCTCGTAATGCCGAAGGTCTGAAAAAAGCCATAGACGAAATTAAAGAAATTCGAGAAGAATTTAAGAAAGATCTTCGCGTTCCCGGTGAAGCCGATGCTATGAATACTGAGCTTGAAAAAGCCCTGCGGCTTGCCGATTTTCTTGAAATGGGAGAATTGATGGCGCGCGATGCTCTTGAAAGAGAAGAATCATGCGGCGGACACTTCCGAACTGAATATAAGACCGAAGAAGGCGAAGCTTTACGAAACGATAAAGACTTTATGCACGTATCCGTATGGGAATACAAAGGCGATGGCCAACCGGCGGAAATGCATAAAGAAGAATTGAAATATGAAGAAGCAGAAGTAAAAACGCGTAATTATAAAACGGCTTAAACAGTCTGTAACTTATTTAACTTATTTTCGGAAATTTAATAAAACATAATTATGGCTTCAAAAACAATAAATATAAAACTCAAAGTTTGGCGACAAAAAGATGCCAAAAGCAAAGGGCGTTTCGAGACTTACGAACTGGAAGGTATTTCGGTGGACAGCTCATTTTTGGAAATGCTTGATATTTTGAATGAAAAATTGATAAACGAAGAAAAAGAACCCGTAGCTTTCGACCACGATTGTCGTGAAGGTATTTGCGGAACATGCAGCTTATATGTAAACGGCATGGCTCACGGCCCCGATCTCTTAATTACAACTTGCCAGCTGCACATGCGAAAATTTAAAGACGGTGAAACCATAACCATAGAGCCTTGGCGAGCCGGCGGATTCCCCGTTATAAAAGACCTTATGGTGGACAGAAATGCTTTTGAGAAGATTTTGCATGCCGGCGGATTCGTATCGGTTAATACCGGCGGTGTCCCGGATGCCAACAGCATTCCGATAAAAAGACATGCCGCAGAGGAGTCTATGGATGCGGCCAGTTGCATAGGATGCGGCGCTTGCGTGGCTACTTGCAAAAATTCATCGGCCATGCTGTTTGTTGCGGCAAAAGTATCGCAGTTGGCACTCCTGCCCCAAGGAAAGATAGAAGCCAAGCGTCGAGCCAAAAACATGGTAGCGGCTATGGATGAAGCCGGATTTGGAAACTGCTCCAACACCGGAGCCTGCGAAGTACAGTGTCCCAAAGGAATTTCTCTGGCACATATTGCACGGCTTAACCGTGAGTTTTTGGTTGCTAATATTAAAAGTTAGACTTGGTTGATATTAAAGATAAAAAAGAGGCTGTCCACAAAGTCAACCTACCTGTCATTCTGAATTTATTTCAGAATCTATTGTTTCTGTAAATCAGAATGTTGAGATCCTGAAACAAGTTCAGGATGACTCAATTTTTGTCTTTGTGGACAAACTCTTTCTTTATCTTTTTGTTGTGATATTATTATAACTTATAGAATTCTTCAAAAACTTTTTTCATATAATAGTGGTCTTTTACTCCACTCAGTTCTCGTATGGAATGCATGGCCAGCATAGGATTACCAACATCGGCCATTCGAATGTCCAATTGTGAGCTTAAGATGCTTCCCAAAGTGGAGCCTCCGGCAATATCCGATCGGTTGGCGTATTCCTGATACGGAACTTTAGCCCGGTGGCACAATGATTTAAAGACGGAGGCCGAAACGGCATCGGTAGTGTATTTCTGGTTGGCATTATATTTTATCACCGGCCCGTTGTTTAGGTACGGTTGCAAAATCGGATCGTGTTTTTCCGGTATGTTTGGATGCACGGCATGTGCCATGTCGGCAGAAATACCGAAGGAGTTTGTTTTGGCTCTTAAAAATGCATCCGGATTGGATTTATTCATGGAGCGAGCAATGCGTTTGAGTATGTCTTTGCCGAAAGGCGAAGCTGCACCTTGTTTTGTGCCGCTGCCTACTTCTTCGTTGTCGTAGCAAATCATTACATTGGTAGCAGCTGAGGTTCCGCTGCTCAACAGTGCATCTATTCCGGCATGTACCATGGAAAGGTCGTCGATTCTGCCGGAGGAAATAAATTCTTCCTGCTCGCCTATTATGGTACCTTTTTCGGTTTCATACAGAATCAAGTCATAATCCAATATACGATCAACCGGACTGTGAGCATATTCAGCTATAAGTTCAAGCAGATAATTTTCGTTTTCAAACGTATCTTTCACCGTACGAAGGATGGGCAGCATATCTTTCTGCTTGTTGTATTCTTTTCCTTCATTAATTTTTCGGTTAAGGTGTATAGCCATATTAGGAATTACGGCTACCGGTTTTTTAATATTAATGAATTTGGTTTCCGGATTCAGCGGATTCGAGTTTTGCAATAACACACGTCCTGCAATTGAAAGCGGCCGGTCTAACCAAGTGTTTAGAATGGGCCCGCCGTAAGTTTCCACATTGAGTTTTAAGTAATTTTTTTGGGAACTCATTAAAGCTTTTGGTTTCAGTTTTAAAGCGGGCGAGTCTGTGTGGGCGGCTATTATTTTAAAGCCGTTATCGGCCAGTTTTCCTGCGCCGGTTACAAAGGCAATCAGTGCCGAATCGTTTTTTGTAACAAAATATTTTCCTCCGCGCTCAATATTCCATTCCAAACTGCGGTTAAGCTGTTTAAAACCTCCTCGCAAGAGGGCTGCTTTTATGTTTCGCACTGCTTGGAACGGTCCCGGGCTTTCGTGTAAGAAATCTATAAGGTCTCGGGCAAATTTTTTTTCTGATGTCATATTTCCGGTTTATGAATATTATTAAAAAAGGCCGTATCAACCGACCGAAACAAATTTAATGATTTCACATAACTTCCGGTAATTTTTTTAAGTAATTTTTTTGTTTTATCCGTTAAGTAATTGTTTTTTTGTGGTTTTTAGGCATGAATATTGATGCAAATAACCCGTTTTTAGAAATTATCAGTTGTTGATTGAAAACCTAATTATTATTATGAAAAAGATTTATGCACTTGCTCTCAGCAAACAAAAGAACCTGACTTATCTGCAGGAGCTTAAAGCTCGGATTTATGTAATACTGAATATTCTTATTTTTTTTATGGCAATTATGTATGCCGCATCTGCCGTTCTGCTCACGGGTGAGTTGTATTCCGTAAATGTTTTGCCGGCTGTATTTGTTGCGCTCATTCCCATTGCCGGTTTTATTGCTTTGAGAAAAATCAGCTTTCAGGCTGCTTCTAATCTTTTGGTAACGCTTTTGATAATTATGCAGGCTTTGAGTGTAACGGTTTTAAGAAATCCGGACAACACATTTAATACGTATGTGGACGGATATTACATCTTGTTTGCTTTTTATATTTTGGTGGCGCTTTTTGCCGATCGCTTGTTTTTCATAATCAATTCCGGTATTGTGATATTGGCTGCATTTTTGGCACATTATCTTTCGCCTTCATACTCATCAGATTTGCAAGTGTTTGCCGATCGTGCATCCGTCGTCTTTATGTTTGCTGTTATTGGCGGAGGTGCTGTGTTGTTTTCTATTGTCAGAATTTTTCAAATGGCTTTGGAGAAATCAAAAGAAGATGCAGAGCTTGCCGATGCACAAAATAAAAGGTCCAAGGAAATTATACAGTCGGTTACTGCCATTTCCAAACAAATACAAAGTATTTCCAAGGAAATGAAAACAACGGCCAATGATTTGAGCGACAGCAGCAATGTGCAGGCTTCCAACATTGAGGAAATGTCTTCGGCATTGGAAGAGATGACTAATTCGATAGAAGAAAACTCACACCGAGCCGAAGCTACAAGCAAATCCGCCGGCGGAAGCCAAAAGTATATAGCCGATACCGAAAATGCTTTGCAGGAAATTGTGAGTTCCGTCAAGGAAATTAATCGACATGTAACCTTAATTGATGAAATTAGTTTTCAAACCAATATACTGTCTTTGAATGCAGCTATTGAAGCAGCGCGCTCGGGCGAAGCCGGCAAAGGCTTTTCCGTTGTGGCTCAGGAAGTGGGGGTGTTGGCCGAAAAAAGTAAAGATGCAGCATCCGTTATTTCCAATATTTCGGCAGCTAACAACACTAAGGCCGATATGGCTCAAAATGCTGTTAGCTCAATGGTTAAAGCAATTACTGAAGGTTTGGATAACAGTAAGAACATTTCAATGGCGGTTATTGAGCAGAAATCCGGAATAGGCAGCCTGAACCATGCCATAAATGAGGTGAACCAAGCTGCTCAAGGAAATGCCGGTTTGGCCGATCGCCTCAATACGGGGGCGAATATCCTTACGAAGAGCGTTGACCGCCTAAAAGATATGTTGGACGAATCGGATACACAATAAATTCAATATTACATCTTGGCTTTTTATTCTTTAGCATCTTCTGCATTGACTTTAGCTTCTTCAGCTTCGGGGCTTGTGCGGCGAATTTTGAAATTCAGATAAGCCACCAGAACGGTCATAAAAGGGCTCAGTAAATTAAAAAACGCATAAGGCAAGTAAGTATATACCGAAACTCCCAAAACTCTTGATTGCGTAGCTCCGCATGTATTCCAAGGTATGAGTACGGAAGTTATCGTACCCGAATCTTCTAAGGTCCGGCTGAGTACTTCCGGTTTTAAGCCGTATTTTTTGTACACTTTATGAAACATCCGACCCGGTACTACCACCGAAATGTATTGATCGGAAGCCGTAGCATTGAAAAAAATACAGGTAGCAGCCGTAGATGCCACCAAAGAGCCGGTGGAGCGCACTTGCTTGATGATGCTCAGCGTAATACGCCGCAACATACCGCCCGATTCCATAACACCGCCAAAAACCATGGCCGATATAATAAGCCATATCGTGGGCAGCATACCTGCCATACCGCCGGTATTAAATAAATCGGAAATTTTGCTGCTGCTTTCTATCTGAACCTCACCGTACATGGCTTGCAACACCGTAATGTAGGAGGCTTTCATATAATTATCGCTGATGCCGGCGATGCTTTTTATGATTTCAGGCTGAAAAATTACCGCAAAAATTCCGCCGGCCAGTGAGCCGAGAAGCATAGCCGGTATCGGGCTTACTTTTTTTACAATAATAAAAATTAAAAAGGCCGGTACTATCATCAGAAAGGGTGAAATTACAAAGTTTTCGCTTAGTGTTTCTTTGACTAAGGTAATATCTGCCGGGTTGGATTCAAAGGTATAGGTAAAACCCATCACAAAAAAGATAATTAGTGTGATGGAGAATGTAGGTACCGTAGTGTACATCATATAACGAATATGCGTAAAAATATCGGTGCCTGCCATGGCCGGAGCTAAGTTTGTGGTATCGGATAAGGGCGACATTTTATCACCGAAATAGGCTCCCGAAATTATGGCTCCCGCTGTTACGCCTTCACCTACGCCCAGTGCATTGCCTATGCCGAGCAAAGCTACTCCGATGGTGGCAATGGTGGACCACGAACTTCCGGTAGCAAGAGAAACCACGGCACTGATAATTACCGAGGCAAACAAAAAAATGGTCGGATGCAGAACATCCAACCCGTAATAAATTAGTGTAGGAATTACGCCGCTAATCAGCCAAGTACCCGATAAAGCACCGATTAGTAACAATATAAGCATGGCCGGCATGGATTTTCCGATGGTGCTTACTATTTGTTCCCTTATTTTGGTCCAGTCCATGCCCAGATACAAAGATATAACGGCTCCTACAGCCGATGCCAAAAGCAGTGCCATTTGATTGGAGCCCGCCAAAGTATCGTCCCAAAACAATACATTGAGCGTGAGCAGAAATATTAAAACGATAATCGGAATTACGGACTGAAACAGCGTAGGCTGAGATGCTTCTTTATGCGTTGTGTTTTTGTTCATACGGCTTTTGAAATGACAAGGAATACAAATCTAATAATAATTACCGTATTGCAAATGTTTTTTTGGTTGTTAAATACCGGTCGGGCATAAACTCAGTGGCCGTTTCGACTGTCTTTATCGTACGAAATTTTATTTTAAGTTTATCACGATTTTACAGAACCTCCGCAGATATTGGACTTAAGGCCTTGTGCGTGCGTCTCTTTAGTCATTAAGTAATCCGGTTATTTCGTTTTTTAGTTTAGGCAAATGATTGAGTACAATACTCCAAATCAAATCATCCGAAATTTTATCATATCCGTGAATAATCCTATTTCGAGTACCGATAATTTTTTCAGCATTGTCAAGTTTGAATTTTTTGTCCTTTTTAAGTATCCGATTTACAGCTTCTCCTATTATTTCTAAATTTCGCTCAATAGCTCTTTTTGTTTTGATGTCAGAAACATACGCTTCAAAAATCCTTGGTTTATTTTCGTAGTAGCTGTCAATCTCATTTATGGATTGTAAGATGTCATATAAGCAAGTCTTTATCTCATTATCCATAAATCAAATGTTTAGAAGAGTCAATCGATTTTCTTAAATATGGATTTTTAACGGCTTTATTTTCGAGTAAATCAACTTGTCGTTTTAATAATTTCTCTAATGATGTTTTTAGATCAAAATAATTATCGGCGTAGTCGTAAATATCTACGCCTGAGAAATCAACCAATAAGTCAATGTCACTTGTTTTTTTATAATTATCAGTCAGGATTGAGCCAAATACATATAATCTATCTACCTTATGTTTATTACATAAAGCTCTAATCTTATCTATATTCCTGTCAATTATTCTCATATCTCAAAAATACAAATTTTTTTTAATTTCATCGAAAATTTATCAGTTTGTAGTAGTTTTCCGGCTTTGCACGCAAGTATTGACTGAACATTATTAGCAAGTACTCAGGCTAATTCGTTCATTTTCCAATCTTTTTTAAAAACGGTATAGATATTATGAAAACCATTAATCCGGCATAAAATCTCAGATGCTGTTACAATTTATTGTGTAAAATTTATATATGAGCCGGACCAATTTTTTTAAAAAAATCTGCCGGATTTAAGAAAGTAAATAACTGCAAATATTAATGTCCCAAGAATATTGCAAAGAGAAATCCGGCAGATTTCGGAGACCTTTATACGGACAAATACGCTGCTTGATAAGTTTTTTATAGTTCATTCCAAAACTTGGAATAAATATTATTTCCTTGTAACAAATCGGTATGAGTTCCGGAATTTGTAACTTTTCCTTGTTCTAAAATATATATTTTGTCAGCAATTTTTTTCAAAATATGTAGCCTGTGTGTAATGAACAGTACGGCCGTTTCAGATTTAATTTTTTTTAGGAGACTAAGTGTAAAATTCTCAGTTTCTCTATCCATGGAAGAGGTTGATTCGTCAAGAATTAAAAACCGGGGATGCTGATATAATGCTCTGGCCAAAGAAATGATTTGTTTTTGTCCTCCGGAAAGGTTTATTCCGGTTTCTCCAACAATAGTATATAAGCCCAACGGGAGCCGATTTATAAATTTCTCAAAACCATAATTTTTAAGAAATTCTGTTACTTTTTTATGCTCATCTTCAGAAGCTTCCATGCATAAATTTTCAAGTACTGTACCGTTGAATATTTGTATATCTTGCGGGACAGAACTTACCATTTCTCTCCATAGAGTCGTATCAAATTCAGACAATTCTTTTTGCCCATTTATAATAATACTTCCCTTTTCGTGTTTGTAAAACTTTTGTAAAATATAGCCTAAAGTTGTTTTTCCGCTTCCGCTTTCTCCTGCAAGGGCAATAATTTCACCTTTATTAATTGAAAGCTGTACATTTTTCAAGATTTGTTTTCTTCCGGGAAATCTAAACGATAAACCGTTTACTTGCAGATTAGAAAAACCATAGTTTTTTTTAATATCAGCATCAATTTTTTCAGGCTTTATATTTGTAAACTCAAACATTCTGTTGAAAGCCACTTTTGCTTCATTTATAGGCACAGCTATAAGCGCCAATTGCGTGATCGAAGGAATTACCGACCCGGAAAGCGTCAAAACGGCTGTGAGTTCTCCTATTTTCATTTCATCAATATAAGCAAGGTACGAGCATACTGCTAAAATCAAACTTATAAAAATAACACTGCTAATCCCGGATAAAATACCGAGTTTGATATTAATTTTCCCCAAAGAAAATACTTCATCCTGGTAATTTCCATATATGTGTTTATTTTTTGCAGCGTATAATTTTTCTTTATTAAAACTTTTAATTTCTGAAATACCGCTTATCGTATCAATATAGTTACTCTCACTTCCGGCGTAAGAAATCATAAGATTTTTCTGTGAAGAAATGATCTTAGGATTATACTTATATATGATAAAAAACAGTATTGGTAAACTTAAAAGCGCAATGGTACCGGCCTGCCAAGAATAGATATACAAAAAGCCGGTGGTGGTTATCACAATCAAGCTTTGTATTATAGAATCTCCTATGGTTGAGGTTATAACACGTTGAATTCTGACCGTATCATTTAATCGGGCTACAAATTCTCCTTTTTTTCGTGTATCGAAAAACAGTTTTGGTAAATAAAGCAGCGCATTATAAAAATATCCGATTATTCGGTTATTAAAACCTTTGGCTTGTTTCAGCAGGAGCAATTGGCGTATATACATTAATAAACTCCTTGCAATCAATATCAATAACAAAGTAATAATACCAATTGAAATTTTTTGAATGTCTTTATTAGGTAAGAAATCATCAATTAATTTTTGCGAAAAAACGGCGGTAACCATTCCTGTTAATGAAATAATCAGCCCCAAAAAAATACTTATTCCTAAAATGTCATAATCATCTTTTATAAGTTCCAACAAATGCTTTTTTTTTGCTTTTTTTAAATCATTCCTTTTTACAAAGCTTTCTTTTGGGGATAATGTAAGGCACATTTTTGTTTGCCATATTTCTTCCAATTCTTCAGCCGTATAATATGAAATGCCCTTGGCCGGATCGCCTATTAGGAATTTTTTGTTTTCATAAGCATAACAAACGACATAATGTTGTAATTGCTTATCCGGTGTAACATGCAGAATCACCGGTTTGCCGTGTTCAATCAACGATTGAATATCTGCTTGATTGCCTTCGGCCTCAAACCCTATCTTACCCGCAGCCTCATACAAGCCCAATAAGGTAGTGCCTTGTTTGTCGGTTCCGCTTAGTTCTCTTAATTTCTCTATCGAGATTTCACCCTCATAAAAACGAACAAGCGACTGCAAACAAGCCACCCCGCAATCTGATTGGTCGTGTTGTAATACATGCGTTTTCTTGATTCTTTTATTCATTTGCCAAAAGCACTTTATAATCAATTAAGCCTTTATATTTTTTAACTGTATTTCTTTTTAAAGATACTTTAAATGTGGTGGGATAATTTGAAATATTTAATTCATCAGTTAATTTGCTGTTTTTATCATATAAGAAGCTTAGGTTTGAATAATTTTGTGAAATTTTTTTTATTAATTCAGGGGCTTCATTCGACACAAAAACAACAAGCAAATCATTTAGTTTGGAATGATTTTTTGATATGTTTTCAGCCTCTTCTTCACAAAAGTGGCAGTTACTGTTAAAAAAAACGAACACAAGCTCATCTTTGTTTTTTGGAATTTCAAATTCGGAACCGTTTAATTCATAAACCGGTGTATCAAGGAAAACATCCGGAGTGTACTCCTTTTCAGTTTGATTGTTGAAGATATATGTAAGCATAAGCAGCAATACAATTACAAGTGCCCCGACAGAACCTATGGCTGTTTTCTTTTTCAAGGATGACATGATAAGAAATTATTTATATAAAAGGGTGTAGAGAAAAACAGTAAATATTATCCATAAAATAATAGCTGCTCCGTAATAAAGGGCAACGAAACTCAATGATTTTGAAAATTTTATTTCGAGCAAATAGGATATCCCCAAGCTTAAAAAGAGAATAAAAATTAATTCAGTAACATTAATCATTTGCAAGGCATATTTTGCATAAAAAGGAAGTTCTGTATCCTTAAAGAATACCAATGCAGATTGATAAGAATAATTATTGTTGACATTCCATAAATTTGACTTCAGAACATGGGTTATTCGCAATAGTATTGAAACCAAGTAATTCAGTGCAAAAATAATTTGGGCGGCCAGAACAATTTTAAAAACCTTTTTGAATTTTACTTCATATTCTTTGAAAATAATCCCGATATAGAGTATGCCGGAAATCAACAGAGCCGGTACTAAAATAATGAGTAAACTTATAGGGTAATTCAACCATTGGTCCTCTCTTGCTTGCTTTATAATTGAATTGACGGATTCCGGGGTATTTGTTTCTGACAAAGAATTCATGTAAAACTCATCCGTAAATACACAGTTGAATTCTAAAAACAGCGATATAAAATAAACGCCGGTTATTATTCCTAATAT
>CAYYQW010000049.1:0-29297 GCA_964472505.1 uncultured Bacteroidaceae bacterium
TTAGCATTATTTATTGAGTGGATACAAAAATAGGGGTAAATGCGGATATTCAAAACTATAAAAATAAGGTTTTTAAAAGACCTTATCCATTGGGTTTAACCTCAGTAGAAAACAGCATAACTGCATAATTTTACCTTATTATCTTATTTCCCAATAAGGCTCAACCCCGAACAATTCAAGTAAGCTGTCTGATAATTTGTTTCTGCATCAAAAGAAGAAACTTTAGCACCTCAAAATAATATTTAGCCGAAACCCCGACAGGCCTATAGTTCAATTTGTTGAAGTTCAATGCGTGTGTCGAAAAACATTTCGGCCATTTTCTTGAAACTTTCGGTATAGTCCGAAACAAAAAATTCATGGGCGGGCTTTTGCAAATTATTTAGTAAGTTTTCTTCTTTAAGCAGTTCTCTGAGCTTTTTGGCCACAATGAGTGATGCGTCAATAACCATGGTTTCAAATTCGTAGAATTTTCGTATTTGGTTTTTGATAATCGGATAGTGCGTACAGCCTAAAACGAGTGAATCAATATCCTTAAGTATGGGGTCGGAGAGGTACTTGCGAATTACGGCATTGCTGATATCATCATATACAAAGCCTTCTTCTATCATGGGAGCAAAAAGCGGAGTTGGCAAGGAAACCACTGTTTTGGTATTATTCAGCGCCTTAATCATTCGCGGGTAGCTGTTGCTTCTTATGGTAGCTTTAGTACCGATAATCCCGATTTTTTGAATCTCTTCTACTTGTGCAACATATTCGGCTGCCGGATCAATTACATTAAGCACCGGTATTTTATTTCCCACATGTTCTTTTACTTTTTCATAAGCTGCTGCCGATGCCGTATTGCAGGCAATCAAAATAACTTTGCATTCTTTTTTCAGCAGAAAATCACTGATTCGAAGGGCATATTTTTGAATGTTTTCGTTAGACTTGTCGCCGTAGGGCAAATGAGCTGTATCGCCAAAGTAAATTATTTTCTCTTCGGGGAGTATGTTGCGTACGGCTGATGCTACGGTAAGCCCGCCGGCTCCTGAATCAAATATGCCTATGGCTTGTTTTGCTTTATCCATGTGTGAAAAATTAAAAAACCCTGCCTGTGTTTCAAACAGCAGGAAGGGTTTTAGTTTTATTCGTGAAGTTGTTGATTATTGCAATCCAAGCTCTTTTTTTACCATGGGGTTGATGTCGGTAACGTTTTCTTTATCAAAGCTTAAAAGCACATTATCATCAAAAATAATGGTAAAACCGTTTTCCTTACGGATTTTTTCAATGGCGTTTTCTATCTTCTCCAAAATTGGTTGGTAGAGTTCGCTTTGTTTTTCCTGTAAGCTGCTTTGTGCATTGCTTTGGTATCTCGTAATACGTTGCTCCAAGCTTCTTATGGCAGCCTCTTTATCTGCTTTGTCGGCAGCCGACCATTTTTCGGGGCTTTGCGGTACCAATTGCTCATTCTCGGTATATTCTTGAATGAGTTCTTGATATTCGGTTTGCATGGTCATAATACGGTTTTGGATTTTTTCCTGTTCTTCTTGCAGTGCCTTTTCTGCCTCTTTCGCTTCCGGCATAAGTTCAAAAATTTCAGTGGTATTGGAATGTCCAAATTTTATTTTTTGAGCTTCGGTTTGGCCGGTAAAAAGGATTAAAGCCAGTGCAACAATGCTTAATTTAAAATACGTTTTCATGTGTTTCTTCTTTTTTTGATTTATTTCGATTATTAATTATATCCCATTTTTTTCAGAATTTCATCGCTGATGTCATATTTCGGATCGGCATAAAGCATTGACGGATTAGCTCCTTTGTCAAAAATAAATCCGTAATTTCCTTCAGCGGCTGTTTCTTTTATGGCATTATATACTTCGTCTTGTATCGGTTTTATCAGCTCTTTACGTTTTTCGTAGAGCATGCCTTCTTCCCCAAAATATTTGTCTTTTAAGTCGTTGGCTTCATTTTCGAGCTGAATAATTTCTTCTTCTCGCTTTTTCTTCATTTCAGGCGAAAGTAAAACGTGTTCGGTTTGGTATTCGCTGTATTTTTCCTGAACTATTTCAAATTTTTGTTCGATTTCTGTTTGCCATTTTTTTGAGGCTTCCTCAATTTGTTCTATAGCACTTTCGTGAGCGGGTATTTTGCTAAGAATATACTCGGTATCAACAAAGGCTGTTTTTTGAGCAAAAAGGCTTCCTGCAAACAGTAAAAAAAGGACGCTAAGTAAGTTTGATTTTTTCATAATACTATTTTTTAAAAGTTTTTTATATTAAAACAAAAATAATGCCCGGAATATTATATTCATCAGGCTTTAAAACTGTTGACCCATGGTAAAGTGAAATTGTCCGCCTGAGGGCTCTTGTTGTCCGGGTAATGTGTCGAAACCGTAACCCCAGTCAAATCCGAGCAATCCAAGCATAGGCAGGAATATTCGAGCCCCTACACCGGCTGAGCGGTAAATGTCAAAAGGATTAAAGTTATCGAAAGTGTACCATGATTTTCCGGCTTCACCGAAAACCATACCGTATATGGTAGCCGATTCGCTCAATACAATGGGGTATCTTAGTTCCAATGCGTATTTGGTGTATAAATTTCCGCCTTTGTCGGGAGTCAGCGAACCGTTTTCGTATCCGCGCAAGCCTATAATATCGGTTCCGTATGAGTAGTACCCCATGCCGTCGCCGCCGAGGCTAAATCCGCCCAATGGCGAGTAACCGATGTCTTTGTTATAATAGCCGAGCATACCAAATTCTGTTTTGGTATGAAGCACCAAATCATCAAACAGTTGGCTGTACCAGTCCGATTTAAATATCCATTTGTGATATTCAATCCATCTGAATTTTTGTTGGTTTGGCAGGTCGTAATAGCTTTTTTCGTTAAGTTTTGAGTAAGGAGGCGTAAGTTCCAATGAAAGCGAAAATGATGACCCTCGTCTTGAGTAAAGCGGATTATCTACTGAGCTTCTTCCCAAAGTGGTTTTTAAGGTAACGGTATTATATACTCCGGAAGTAATATCTTTAAAATAGGTCCATTCATTTAAGTCGTAGCGCTGATAACCCAATTGATGCGTAAGTGTAAAATAATCATCAGGCCATTGCAGGCGTCTTCCGAAACCTACGGTTGCACCGCTTATTTTTGCATCACGCCGCATGGGGCTGTTGGAAGCATAACCATTGGTTTGCAGGTTATGATAGAGCGACACGCTGAGTGAGTTGGGCTTTTTGCCGCCGAGCCAAGGTTCTACAAATGATACACTGTAGTACTGATATTGCCGGCCGTTGGTTTGCATACGGATACTAAACTGTTGGCCGTCGCCGGTGGGCAGCGGGCGCCATGATTCTTTGTCAAACAGGTTGTGAATGGAGAAATTGTTGAATGATAAGCCTACCGAGCCTACCAGCATGTTTCGGCCCCATCCGCCGCTGATTTCCACACGGTCGTTGCCGCGTTCTACCAAGTTGTATTCAATATCTACGGTTCCTTCTTCGGGTTTTGGTATGGGAGTAGGCACAATTTGTTCCGGGTCAAAATGCCCGAGTTGTGCCAGCTCGCGTACTGAGCGAATAATATCACGTTTGCTGAACAAATCACCCGGTAGTGTACGAATTTCTCTGCGAATAACATGGTCATTGGTGCGGTCGTTTCCTTTTATTACTACTTGGTCAATACGCGCTTTCGGACCTTCGTATATTTGCAGCTGAACATCTACCGAATCGTTGACTATGCTTGTAACTAAGGGTTTTACGTGAAAAAACAGATAACCGTTATCCATATACAGATTGCCCACGGCATCTTCATCTACATTTAGGCGGTTGCTTAATTTTTCTTTATTGTAAACATCGCCTTTTTCAATTTGAAGGCGCTTTTGGAGCAATGCCGTTTTATATATTTTATTGCCTACCCATTCAATATTACGGAAGAAATATTGCTTGCCTTCATCTATTTTTATGTATATGTTCAGATTGTCATTTTCGGCATCATATACCGAATCAGCAGTGATTTCTGCATCTCGATAGCCTTCTTTATTGTATTCATTGATAAGGTTTTTCTTATCATCTTTATATTTTGAAGCTATGTATTTTGAAGGTTTGAAAAGGCCCCACCAACGTTTTTCTTTGGTATCTTTGAGCATGCTCCATTTAATTTTTCGGTCGGTGAAAACTTCATTGCCTTCAATGAAGATGTTTTCAATGCGTGTTTTTTTGCCTTTATCAACAAACACATTGACTTTCACCGCATTTATAAATGCGGTATCTGTCTTTTTGCTTAGGGTTACCTTGGTATTGGCAAATCCTTTTTCGTGATAATAATCTAAAATAATATTTTTTGAGTGCGTAATTGTGTTTTCGGTGACTTGGCTGCCGCGTTCTAAAGGTAGTTTTTCTCTTAAATCATCTGCTTCGGTTTTTCGGGTGTTTGAAAAAATTATTTCCGAGAGTCTTGGCTGCTCTTGAAGTTTGATGATGAGATACACTTTGTTGTCTTCAATTTTGTCAATTAAGATTTGGACATCGGAAAACATATTCTGCTCCCAAAGCTTTTTAACGGCATCGGTTATTCGGTCGCCGGGTATTTTTATTTCCATTCCCTGTTCTAATTTCGACAGGTTGATAAGTGTCCCTGCATTCAGGTTTTGAGCACCTTCAACTTGTATTCCGCCTATGATATATGTTTTGGGGTTTTCGTAGTCAATTTGGGCGGAAGCCGTGAAGCATATGAAAAGAGCCGCAAGGCTCAGAATTAGTTTTTTCCCGAGAGGGAAGAATAGCGTATTGGTTTGGCTCATGGATGAATTAATTTTAATAAAAGGCATTCTTATAAGGCTGCAAATATGCAGTAAATTTCCGTATTTTTGGCTATAATTGGCCGATTGTTTCATAATCTTTAACAAATTTTATTATTGATTTAGACTTGCATATTTATCACGCTCATTGTGTTTTGTTTATTTGCTCACCGGTTTTGCCAAAACGTCTTTCTCTTTGTTGAAAATCCAATAGGGCTTCATAAAAATGTTCTTTGTTGAAATCCGGCCAGAGAATGTCGGTGAAGTATAATTCGCTGTAGGCCAGCTGCCAAAGTAAGAAATTGCTGATGCGTTTTTCGCCGCCGGTTCGTATGAGTAATTCCGGGTCCGGGTATTTGGCTGTAGATAAATAATCGGAGATTAGCTCCGGATTAACGGCCTCCGTGTCAATTTTGTTTGCCAGCATGTTTTGAACGGCATTGGTTAAATCCCATTTAAAGCTATAGCTTAGAGCTAATATCAGCGTGAGTCCGGTATTGTTTTTTGTCAGATCAACGGCTTCTTGAAGTTTGCTTTGAACTTTTGGCGGTAAATCCGAGATATTTCCGATTATTTTAAATGAAACTTGATTTTTGTGAAGTTTTTTAACTTCATTATTAAGGGCAGTAGCCAATAACTCCATCAATGCAGAAACTTCATTTTTTGGGCGTTGCCAGTTTTCGGTTGAGAAGGCATAGAGCGTAAGATATTTTATACCTAATTCGCCGGCTGCTTCTACTATATTTCTTACGGATTGTACTCCGTTTTTATGGCCGAATACTCGGTTTTTGTTTTTTTGTTTTGCCCACCTGCCGTTGCCGTCCATAATGACTGCAACGTGCTGTGGCAGTTTGTCTTTCTCAATCTTATCCCGTAAATTCATTGTAGTATTATTTTTTCCTGTCGTACGCCGGGCACCATTTTTTTGTGCTTGCAAAATTATAACTAATTATGATTCCTGCAAGCGAATACCAATCGTTGGAGCTTTGATTATTAATTTGTTTGTTTTCCGGCGGGCTAAGGCTTGGATCTTGTGTGTTTGGGGGCAACAGATCCAATTTGTCGGTGAAAGCATATTTGTAAGTCCATTCGGCACCTACCGTTAAGCGTTTGCCTATGCCGTATTTAAAACCTATGCCTATGGGAAATGAGGGTGAGAAATATATTTCCGGAGCTGTGATAAGTACTGCCGAGGCGCCGGTAGTAATATAAGATGTCAAGCTTAGGCGCTTTTGCAGATTATAGGGAAAAAAATTGAATTCATATTGTAAACCGAGTTCATAAATATCATTGCTGAAACTGTGCATACGGTCTTGTTGATAGCCGGAAGGAAAGTCGGCATCGTTTCCGCTTATGCTGTGCCTGCTTATTTGCACTCTGTAGTTATTGTGGTCATTAATGGTTCGTTTGTAGAGTATTCCGTAGGCGAGTTGCGGCGAGTAAAGCAGGCGGCTGTGATTAATATCTCCCATATAATAAGACGTCCCCGCAATGATGCCAAATTCGGATGTTTGGCTTTGAACCGGAGTAAGTGAATTAAGAAAGATTAAAATGCAGACGGTTAAAATTTGTTTTGTATTCATTGTTTGCTTATTAATAAGAACAAAACCCGCAACAGTGTGCGGGTTTATATAACGTTTATGTCGGACAAATATTTTAAAATTTCGGTAAACTTCTCATGGAATACTTGAAGCGATAAAATCCTGTGATAATCGTAAAAATATAGGCATCATTGTATTCCGGATTTCCTCTCATGGGGTATCCCGTAGGATAATTCGGAGCAGGATTGCCGTCTTCGTCAATGTGTCGGTCGGCCAGTGCTTGCGCAAGCGGGTCGCTGTGACTTGTGTAATAGCGGTTGCTGGCATCATCTAAATAATCGGTGCTTGTGTATCGGTTTGAAATCTCTAAACCAAGCGATATTCTGTCGTTAAGTTTATATCGGCCTCCCAGTCCCATGCTGAGGTAAGCTGCAAAAGGCTGATACGGCTCGTCGGGTGTGTATGTTTCGCCGTTGTATTCGTAAGAGGGCTGTCCCTGGCCTTCGGTATTGAGCGGGCGCAATTTGTGCCATTCTCCGTTGAGCTCTGCTTTGGGTTCGAAATAAAACCCGCCGCCGCCTACGAAGGCATAGGCACTGAATCGGTTTATGGCGCGCATACTGGCAAAGGTATATTTGGCCATCTCTTTTTCTTTTAAGAAATAGTATTCAAATTGCGCTCCGAGTTCAAAGAGTTGAGCGCGAAAATGTAAATTTCTTCGGTATCTGCCGTAACTGCCGGATGTGGCATCATCAGCTGTAATAAATGCGTATGTAAAGGTTGGTTTTACCGCTAATTCTTGTAAAATTCTGTAGCGAACACCTATCTGAACGGTTGGCCTTGTTTTTTGCCAATCAATATCCCTGACTCCCAAAAAATGTGCCGCATCTTCAGCTCCGCCGCCGAGGTCTCCCATGAAATGATTAGTGCCGACACCTACATAGGCATCAATTCGTTCTCTTTTCCACCTTTGTGCTGACAACAGCGAAGGAATAAAGAGCATTAATAAAAAAGCGATAATGATTTTTTTCATAACCGAACAGATATAATTCTTAAATCTACTTGTTTCAAACGCAAAGTAAAGCTTTTTTTTATAATAACAATATTATAGAAGCTGTTTTTTTATAAACGGCTGAATTTCTTTTATGAAAAACGCAGAAAGCAAAAATATATTGTTAATTTCGTTTATCTACTCCCCACATTAACTTGTTTCTGAGCGTATCATAAAAGTTTTTCCCTTCGGGCAGTACGGTTTTTATTTTGAAATCGGCGGTTTGTATTTCAATGGTTTTGTCGGTATTCAAAATAACGGTGCGTGAGTCGGCCGAGCACAAAAATTTTCCGCTTCTGCTGCGGGCGCTTATGCTTATGGTTTTATAATCGGGAATTATTATGGGTCTTACGTTTAGGTTGTGCGGTGCTATGGGTATAATTATAATACTTTGTGCTTCGGGCAGCATAATGGGGCCTCCCACACTTAGCGAATAAGCCGTGGAACCTGTCGGCGTTGCTATAATTAAACCGTCGGCCCAGTAGCTGTTTATGAATTCATTATCAATTTTTACACTTATGGTAATCATTGAGTCGGTGCTTTGCTTTTGGATGCTTATTTCGTTCAGACAGTATGGGTTAGAAGTCAGATTTTCGATTCCGCTGCTAACTTTTAGCAATATGCGTTCTTCTATACTGTATTGTTGAGCTTTAATTTTATTGAGAGCCTGTTCAATTTCCGGTTCGGAAATATTTGCCAAAAAACCTAATCGCCCGCTGTTTATACCCGCTATGGGAATGTTTAATTGTCCGGCATATTCCGTGGAGTCCAAAAAAGTACCGTCGCCGCCAATACTGAAGAGCATATCGGGTTTGTTTTGTTCTTCGAAAGGTTTATCGAACAGTTTATCTGCTTCGGGCGCTATACCGGTTTCTTCGGCAATGAAATTATGAAAGTTTCTGAAAACCGATATTTCCGATGCAAAATCCTGTAGTTTCGAAAACAAAAGTTCTGCTGCCGGAAAGAATTTTTTGTTGAAGCGCCTGCCGTATATTGCAATTTTCATTAAAACAGTATTAAGAAATTAATTTTGCTTTGCGATATTCTGCAAAGATAATTTTTTTACGAGTAATGTTAATAATTATTGTCTGAAGTTTCGCAGCAGTCAAATTGCTAAAAATAAGTAATTTACTTTAATAAAAATGAATCTTTTATTCTATATAAAAAACACGCAATGAATTATTTACAGAAAAAAGTCCAAGACTGACGAAATGATTTGTATAGAATTTTCGGGGGTCAAAAATAATTTTTGATGCATACTTTTAAAACTAAAAATTCAAACTGCTTTTCCGTTCCGCCGACAATAGGTTTTGTGTTTCAATGATTATTTCTGCATCGGCGGTTTGCCTTACGGCAATAAACAAGCCCGCGCTTCCGCACGGGGCTATATAAAGTGCGCCGCTACGCGGCTTTTGTCAGCACAGATAAAAAACTATTATGCACTTTTGTTTTACGGTTTTGCAAAAAAACTGCATGTATTCTGTCTTGCAGCCCGCCGGCAAAATTGTCTTATATCTTATATCTAAATACTTATATCTAAAAACACGGGTGAAAAAAATTATGCTGCGAAACTTCAGTTATTGTTTAAAAGGGCATTCCGAAATGAATAAATAAACCGTGTTCTTTTAGATGATTGATGCTGTATTCCAAGCGCATGAGTTTGTCATAATAACTCACAAAATTTAAACCGATGCCTGCCGAATACAGATGTTCGTTTACCAATTGGTTGTTTTGCAGATAACTTGCATTTATATTTCTGACTTTTCCGTAACCAAAGTGAAGCTGAAAATAGATTTGAGCCGGAATGGTATTGAATTGTTTTAAAGGAATAAATCTCAGGTGAATTTTTGTAGCAAACAATTTTGCAGACAGTCTGTGTTGTAAGAATATGTAGCTTGAGCCGTGTGCCGTATAATATTCGTAGCCGCTTAAGTGGTTGTTGCTGCCCAAGGCATTATTCAGAAAAAATGCCTGTTGCGAACCAAAACTTGTTTTCAAAGAAATATGGCTTTGAAGAGTAATGTTTTTTCGTAAACTTGTAAAGTTGGAATAATGCAAACGCGCATAAACTGAAGAGGCCTCGGAACCGGAAAAAATATGCAAACCCGTTTTTTCGGCACTCAGGCTTATCAAATTGCCGGATTCGGCATAAGCTCTTGAATTGCGTGTATCGTATTCAAAGCTGTAGCGCAGATAGGCATATTGTATTTTATTTGTATTTCCCGGAAGGTAATCCGGATTCAACTCGGACAGGGAATCTGAGATTTGTCTTGAACGAAAACCCATACGAACATGGTGGCGCAGGCTGAGTTTTGGACGGTAACTGTAATTGATAAAACTTGAATATTCACGCAGAGCAAAACCCGTATCTGTTTTATAGTAAAGCAAAGTATCATTAATGACATAAGCCGGCGTTTCTTTCCGTTGTGTGGTTCTGAAATATATGCTTAAACCGTGTCGGCCTTTTGGGTCGAGCTTTATGCCGGTGTATTCTGTCATAAATAATCGGTCGTAGCCGCCCATTGCAAAAAAGGATATTTTTTCGTTTCGCCCTCTGAAATTAAATTTCATAAGTCCCAAGCCAAAATTGGAGCGAAGAAATACTCGGTTTTTAATCCAATTACTAAAATTTTGGTCGGCATAAGTAATCAAAACTTCCGGCCACAGATACCACCGTTCGCTGACTTCTATCCCAACATAAACCGCAGCGGAATCATATCGGGCATGAAAACTTACCGAGTGAAACAAGGGTGTACGCATGAGGTTGTCTTTACTTTTTCTGAATTCCTCACTGAGTTGTTCTTTGCTGTATTTTCCTGTGTCTGAAAAGCTTAGCTCGTTAAGTATTATGTAATCTTTGGTTTTGTTGTTGCCGGTAATTTCAATGACTTGCACACTGAAAAGCGTGCTGTCTTCACCCACAGTATGTGCATAAACATGAAGTGAAAAGAATACCGAGCCTAAGACGAGAATCATTCTTTTCAAAAACAAGTTTTGAATGTGTTTATGTATGACTTTCAATTATTATTCGGGGTTTTTGAAGAGTTTACTTTTGAGTACGCCCCATTTGTTGAGGCGGTAAAGAATTGAAACCCAAATAACGCCCAAACCGTATTTAATGCTTCGGCGAATATTAATGGATGAGGCTTCATCGAAATACTTGGTCGGGCAACTTACTTCTCCGATTTCATAACCGGCATAAAAAATTTGAGCCAACATTTGATTATCAAAAATAAAGTCATCCGAATTATTATTATAATCAATGGCCTCTAAAACTTTGCGAGAAAAAGCTCGGTAACCGGTGTGATATTCCGAGAGTTTTTTGCTCATCAGAATGTTTTGGAATAAGGTAAGAAAACGGTTTGCGATGTATTTATATACCGGCATTCCGCCTTTCAGTGCGCCTTTACCCAAAATGCGCGAGCCTATGGCTACCGGAAATACATCATTGGCAATCATATAGCACATGGAGTGTATCAGTTGCGGTGTATATTGGTAATCGGGATGAAGCATCACAACGATATCGGCTTTTAATTCGCGCGCTTTATTGTAGCAGCTTTTTTGATTGCCGCCGTAACCGGTATTTTTTTCGTGCCGTACAATGTGTTTGATGCCTATTTGCTTAGCTTTCTCAACCGTGGCGTCGTTGCTGAAATCATCGGTAAGAATGACTTCATCTACAATATCAAAAGGAATTTCATTATAGGTTTGTTCCAGTGTTTTTTCGGCATTATAGGCCGGGAGTACTACGGCTATTTTTTTGTTACGAATCATGTTATAAGTTATTCAATTAATTTGTATAAGTTATATTGTTTAGTATCGACAGAAACCCTCACGTATTTTTCTTTTTGCAGAGCTTCTGTATTTTTTTCTTTTAGGTAATATTGAAATTGGTTCTTTTGATGAGATAAACTGATATTAAAATGTCTGACAAAATAGCATTTCAAGCTCCAATTTTCGCTCAGTGATTTTGAAATTCCAATAACGGAATGTTCGGGGATAATTTTTCCGAGAGTATAGACATCGTTGAGCATGGTATTATGTCGTGAAGTTTTTCCGTATTGGAGCGCTGATACTGTTATTGCAGATATCAAAACTAAGATTGAAGCAATTAAAAATAGTTTGTATTTGATTCCGAATGGGTTTATTCGCTTTATAGCGTATGAAACGATTGGAGCAATAAATAATGCAAAACTGATTGCAAAAAAAGGTATTGCGTGAGAGAAATAAAATGGTCTTTGTACCGAAGTCAGCATCAGAGGTGTTGAGCCGCTAAGTCCGATAAGTAAGAACAGCAGTGATTTCTTTTTATACTTCTGTGTGTTTTCGGGAACGATTTTTTTGAGTTTTGATACCAACAGGATTACTCCCGAAAGTATTAAAGCCGGAAGCAGCTCCAATAGTAAATTGTATAGTATGTGAAAACGGTTATCTACAGTGGGGCTTTGATTTATTCTTCCGATAAGTCTTTCAAAAAAGTAAAAAGACAAACTTTCATTTGCTTCGGGAATAAATAATATAAAGGCTGCAAAAATAAATGCGGGAATAATGAGCAAAATCAAAGAATACAGTATGATTTTTTTAATATTTATATCTTGAAAAACAACAGCATATAATACAATTGTTGCCAGAGGAAATAAACCGGGAACACCTTTTGAGAATGCTGCTAAAAAGATAAAGACTCCGGCAACTGTCAGGTTTAAATATATATTCTTTTTAAAAAACATTGCAGATAAAGCAAAAATAACAGCAAGCATTGTAAAAATACCCATAGTATTTTCATGAACGTTGTTGCTGAAAGACCAAAAAACGATGGGTGTAATAATCCATAAAAAAATTGGTAACCAATAGAGCTTATTATCATCATTTTTGACGGATAATTGCCATGTTTTAAAAATTAAAAATGCTGTAAAACAGGCGGTAAAAAATGAATATATTCTTTCGGTGTAAATGCTGTTACCGAGTATTTTGAAAAATATTGACTGAATTCCAAAAACTAAAGGTGGATGCTCATGAAAATTTTCTGACCCGCCTACACCGATTTGATCAAATTTAGGAAGCCAAAAACTACCGATTCCGTTGGCCAGATTTTTTGATACGGATGTATATAAAACACCGTCGATAAACATCCCATCCTGTATTAAAACAGGAACTATCAGCCCAATAATAAAGGCCGCTGTGATAAAATAAAAGGGTAAGTTCCTATTTAAGGAAAACGCTTTGTCAGGCATGAGATATATTTTAATCGTTGGGCAAAATTAAAGTAAAACGTTAAAAATTTAAATCTTTTTTTAATTTTAAAAAACACAAAACCGTTTTTCTGCCGGATTTGTGTTTGCAAATTGCACTGCTTATCAATTTTTTCCCGAATGATTTTTGAGTTAAAATCCGGCAGATATAGCCGGGGTTTGCCGGAGACCGGATACTTGCAGGTGGAAACACCTGCAAGTGCGGAATGTTTAATGTTTAACGATTATTTTATTTTCATTTAATTTATCCGTAGCGCGTACCTCGCATCGACTAAATAGTTTCCAAATTTCTTGCGCTGAAAATTTTATTTTTGTTTAATTTTTTTATAAAATTTTCGGGCAATACAAATACGCATAAGGTTTCGCCAAGCACATTAAAGGCTTCCAAAACACAGTTTTCGCCCGAATAATCTATCAATTTTACCACATCGCCTGCTTTAAGCCCGTATTTTGGCAAATCGGTTTTTAACTCTACTTCGGTATATAATTTATGTTTCATTTTTTTGATTTTTTATTTGGGAATAATGTAACTAATTTTAAATCAGTAATATCCGGTATGCTAATCCAAACTGTTGTTAAATCTACTGTTTTTAACGGTGCGTGCAATTTCCCGTCAATTTTGTATAGCGTACCGTATTCGTTTTCGTCATAAATTTCTGCTTCGTAGTTGGAAAATTGAGATATAATATCTTTTCGCAGTTTCTCCCAACTAAAAATATCATACCCTATTTTGATTAAAAACTGCGATTTGTCTGCTTTTGCCGCGGGTTTTAGGAACGGTTATGAAATAAGATATAATAGTTGGCGTAGCTATTTTGTTCTTTAACAACTTGAAAAATTTGCGAATAGCATAGCTATTTAAGAACTTTTTCAAGGAAGTTAAAGGGCAAAAGAACAAGCAAACCGTTATAGGTTATTTCATATCCGTTCCTTAACAAATACTCGGTTATTTTTTTCTCTTCGATCAACAGTTTCATTGTCATTCCAAATATAAGAATTGTTTTGCAAAAATTCAATCATTAAGCCTTTTTTTAACCTCATAATCGGACAGTTTACTCGGCTTGTTTCAGTCTTAATACTTGGTGAGTACTAAAGACTCGCCGAGTAAACACTTTTGAACATCCGGCGGTTCGTTTTACCGTATATTGTCAGGTGCAGGAGGGCTTGTCCCGGCTCCCCGAAACCCGGAACCAAACCTAAGCTCCTTTCAGGGGTTTGGGGTCATTCGTGCATCATAGGCATACCGCGCGCGTTACAAACGCGCGCGAGCAGGGTATTCCAACTTCCGCCGCGTTTCACACGGTTTGAACCTGTGATTATACCCTGTTATGCAAATTCTTCTGATGTTTCTGATATTTCGGGTTGCATATTTACCGAAAAACTTGATATATCAGTCTGATTTTTTGCATGTTCAATTGTGATTGCAACAATTTTTCCGGTTTCATCTAATTCTGCCAAAATATCTTCCGAAATATCGGTTGTATTTTCTATTTTATTTTTATTAAAAACTAAATATAAAGTATCCGTATCTTTAAAATATTTTATTTCCATAATTTTTTATTTTTTATATGAGCGATCAAAAAATGCATTGTGAATTGTTTCTTTGTCTTCTAAAATTACAATTCTTAAATATTTATCAACTTCTACGATTTTAGCCCACCTGCGTATTCTACCGTCTGATTGAATTTCTTCTTTTTCGGCTTGCTCAAAAACCTGTTTTATCCATTCTAATTTTATGTTTTTACGGTCTTCTCGCAATCGTGTGTGTTTAAAATAGTTGGTATATTTCATTATTTTGTCATTAGCAAATGTACGAAATTATTATTTTTTCAATAACCAAACACTTTTTTTTCGGAATCCTTTTGCCGAAGTATGTATTAATTACACGCCGCCGGGTACTCCGCAAATGCTGCGTACGCCGGCGGGTGTAAATGATCGCATGCCGCACGCGTTGCAAACGCGCGCGAGCAGGATATCCGAATAATCAATGTCTTCGTCTTTCATGTTTTTTAATCTTTCCCAATCAGTTTTTGACATGATACTAATATTTATGATTATTTACTGCAAATATACGAAATAACTATCTGATAATTTTATTCATACTGAATTTTCTTATAAAACTCTGAAAGTTCTTGTGTCAATAATTTTTTGCCGGAACTTTTACAAAGTTGGTAACTAGCTTGTTTTTTTATAAAAAACTCGCGGCGTGACTTGTAATCGCACGGCGAGTGGTGATACATGTGGTGAAAACACAAAAAGGGAGCATGAAATCGGATACTTGCAGGTGAGGACACCTGCAAGGGCGGTAAGATAATATTTTTATTCATGCATTATCCGCACGCGTTACAAGCGCGCGCGAGCAGCTGTGGCAAACCGGTGACAACTCTTCATTATAAAGGAAATTCATGAATTTTCTTTATAATGAAGCACACGGGCTACAAACCCATATAAGCGGGCTTTATTCTTCATCCCACTTATCACCTTTTCTCATGTTGTCGGCCGGGCTTAGGGGCTGCAAATTTTCAAGTACGGTTTTACCGTCTTTGTTCATCGGTTTTATGTGATCTATTTGATATTTACGGCGGTCTTTTTTCTCAATTTTTTTATCCGGATTATCTTGATTCCATTTATCAAAAACGGCATTTCTCATTTTTTTGTAAAGTGTGGGCGGCCATTTACTAAGGGGCAGGTTCTCCAATTCTTCTTCCTTAAATTCTCGTACTGGGGCATTGAATTCTTCATAGTCTTCCGGGTAATTTAACTTATCCAACTCAATTTCTATTTCTCTCCTAAATGTTCTTTTTTTGCTAAAAAGTTCTTTCCAATAAGACTTTTCTCCCTTCCCTTTCCATTCATTTCTTACAAAATCTGCTTTTTCTTTTTCACTCAAACCGGTATTATATATTTTATTCACCAAAAGGCTGATGTCATAATTATCTCTTTCTTCAAAAATAAAGTAATTGGGCATGGCTCGGTGGCGGTCGTAATAATCTATAAGGTCTTCTAAATCTTTGTCTTGAATGCTTGGTTTGGGAAATTCCAAATTGTCAAAATACTTACGCTTTATCTCTTTTAATAAATCTTCTCGTTCTTGTGTTTCCAAAATATTGTTGTTATTGTAATCATAACGTCGGTAAAGGTCTTCAATATTTTCTTCCAAATCATCAAAAGCCGGTTTATGTTGTTCATATACAAGTATTTTGCATGACCTGTAATCCACATCTTCGTTTTCCATTTCAATTTCTTTCTCAAAAGAATACCAGCCTATGGGAATGCGCATAATGGCCGGATAGCTTTCAAGTTCTTCGGTATTGATTGTTTTGTCGGCCAGTCGGGCAAATTGTTGCAGAAGTTTAATGCTGATGAATTGAAGTTTGACTTTTTTATAATCCTTACTTGTATCGGTAATGTCATTTTCATCAACAAACAATTCTTCGGGGCTTTGCCAAGCTACCAATTCGCTCCAGTCGTCAATGAAACTTACAATGTAGGCATCTTTCGTGCCATTGGCTTTTGGGCCGCGCAAAGCTCTACCCACCATTTGCGTCATCAAAGTTTTTGATTTTGTGGGGCGTGTCAGAAATACGGTTTGCGTTTTAGGCAAGTCGGTTCCTTCCGTTAGAATATTAACATTTACAAGCGTTTCCAATTCGCCTTTTCTGTAGCTGTTAATTGCCTTGCTGTTGTACTCTTTATCTATGGTGCGGCCTGACTCGGAGCGTGTGCCGGAGATTACATAATTTGTCTTAATGCCGTTATCTTTAAACAGTGTATCGAGCTGAATGGCATGGTCTCTGTCTAAAGCAAAAACCAGTGTTTTTTTATACTTATCTTTATTATCTGTGTAATGCCTTACAATAGCTCGGTCGCGGTCTTTGCGCTGAACCATTTTCTTTTTTATTGTTTCAGGCAGGTCGAAATTTGATTGAAGCAAATTCAACTCATTTTTATCAAAATCTTTTTTTGAAAATGTAAGATTTGTTTCGACGGGAACAAATTTTGGAACAGCAAGAATTTTTTTGATTATTAAATCGTTCAAATCTCGGCTGTATATGGGTTTTTTATCGAATATTTTAGCCAAGTATGATTCTTCTTCTTCGGCAGTTCTGAATGGCGTAGCTGTCAGACCCAACAGATTATATTTTGGACAGGAGCTTTCAATTTTTTCAATTAAGCTTCTGTATGTTTTAGCTGTGGCATGGTGGGCTTCATCTATCACCAAAAATACATCGTCGTTGTATTTTAAATATTTATCATACAAACGGTCTAAATTTCTGTTCAAGGTTTGAATACTTGCTATTATGAAATCATCGTCTTTATCTAACCTTACAACGCGGTCATGCGAGCCGGATATCAGATGAGTGGATATTTTTTCGCCTGTTCTGTTTGGTAAAATATTGGCGTAACAGAGTTTTCCTATTTCTTCGTTGACTTGTTCCAGCAGTTCGTGGCGGTGCGCTGTCCAGATTACTTTTTTCCCGTTGTTTATTACATGTCGCAGCAACCAACTGACGGAAGTAAATGTTTTGCCCGAACCGGTAGGCAGTACCAAAAGTCCGCGTTTGTTGGGGCCGGTATTATAAAAATCGTTAAGATGCCGGTATGCTTCTTCCTGAAAATCATAAGGCGTTTTTGGGCAATCGGAACTGCTTACAGTGTATATAGGGCGGTTGGTATTTTCCGCTTTTATTTTGCCTGCTTTTTCTGTTTCGTTGCCGGTGTCTTTCAGTTTCACTACTATGGAATCATATCTTTCAAGCTCTGTGATGTCGAACTTAAAGTCTTCATCATAAGATTTTACGGCCTCCAAATCGTATTTTTCAAAGAGTAATTTTATATCTTCTCTTTTTGAATCCGATAATCTGAAAATTGACCAATCACGCAGATACTTATCAAATCTGCAGGGTCTCTTTTTCTTTGTAATGCTTTCGAGTAAATCGTCAGCCAGTTGTTTAATGTGTTTCTCTAAATCAGTCATAGTTTGTTTTTTAAATTTTCATGCCGAATTTATAAAAAAATATAATTTCGGCAAATTAATTTATGCTTGCCGGAATTCACTCAGTTTTTCTGCACCTACTCTCGGTGCGTCTCAAAGACGCGCCGAGAGAGGTTTTAATCCGCCTACACTACTTCATACTTTGTAAGAATAATAACCGCTACTGTTGCTGCAACTAAAATTGCTCCGAATATCCTTGATGTTTTATTGTATTTGTAAGCCGTTTTTGTTTTATTTTTTTCAGTGAAAATGTAGTAGCCTAAAAGCAAGGAAACAAAACACAGAATGTATGTGTAAACATTGCTTAAATACACGCCTGTTGCGGAGAGTAGGAAACCTGCAATAAGCAGGAGCGGGGCAATTGTTTTATTGCCGGATTTGGTTGCGGCGTCCTCAGTATTGTAAGCATCGCCGGCTTCGCCGATAAAATCGCCTGCATCGTTTATTAAATCTTCTTTAAATTCCGGATTGTCAAAGTCAAATTGATCCATAATATGTAATTAAGGTATTTTGAAAAACACAAAACCGTTTTTCGAATAGAGTTTCTGTACGTTTGGATATTTTTTTACGAAATCTTCTTCACGATGAATTTTGCAAACCGCATAACTTGCTTTATTGCTTTTGCCCGAGAAAAATTCTTTTTCGCTTAAATCGTGTATGGCCGCTGATTCCGGTTTTTTTGCATAAAATAAATGGGCATAACTTTTAAAACCGTAGGGCTTTATCATCACGTCTTTGCCTTCAAACTGCTTATAAAATTCTATGGCGGCGTGTTGCGAAATGCGTTCGGCCTGAGCCGGTATAAAGAACATGGCAGAACTCATGAATAAAAGGCTGCCGACAAATATCGTTATGCTGCGCTTGAGGTAATTGTTTTTGAAATACAGGAAAGCCCACAATAGTCCGATAATCAGTAATACGGCGGGTAATAGTTCCCAACCGCTTTGCGGAATATCGGCTTCTAAATTGGCTTTGGCGAAAGGGTCTTTCAGCAGCTCAGTTTCAATAATTAATGATTTATGATTTATAAGGTATTGAAAGCTTAGAACAAGTGCAGCAAAAATAGCGGAAAATCCCAAGACCAAACCCGAAATCCACTTTGACGGATGTAAGGCTCTATCATCGGTTTTAATAATTGAGAGCGCTGCCAAATAGCTCAAGGGAAAATAGCAGAGCGATGAATAATGCAAAATTTTTGTTTGTACGACGGAAAAGAGAATTAACACCGTCCAGAAAAGTATGAGCATCCATAATCTCATCTGCTTTTCGGCTAAACTGTCGGACTTGCTTTTGGCAAAACTTTTCAGGGCAAAGAGTGAGGCCGGAAAAACCCCAAAGAGTAATACGACAAAATGATAGCCCGGAAAACCGCCGTGCCCGGCATCTTGAGTTTGGAAAAGCCGAATTTGATACAATATAAAATCCTGAAAAATGGTGAAGTTTCCGCTTGCAATTTGCAGAATAAACCAAAATCCGCCTACCAAAGCATATACAGCGGCATATAGCGCAATTTGTTTGAAGCTTATGGCAAGCCTGAAGCGCTTAATGATTAGATAAACCAAACCGCTCAGCAAAAATACGAGCAAAGCTACCGGGCCTTTGGTGAGTGTTCCCAAGCCAATCATGGCAGCCGACAGGATGATGTATTTATTGGCTGATTTCGGCTTTTCAATAAAGCGAATAAAAAAGTAAATCCCTGAAAAGATAAACAGATTAAACCAAGGGTCTATAATTCCGGATTTGAAATAAAAATGCGGCAAAAGTGAGCCGGCATAAACCAAAACCCATATTAAAGCAAATTTTCGGTTGTGAATTTTACGGCCGATAAGATATAATGTAATTAATGTGAAAATCCCGGCAAATGCGTTCGGCAGGCGAGCGGCAAATTCGTTAATTCCGAATATTTTCATGGCAAGCACCTGCATCCAAATAAACAGGGGCGGTTTTTCCCAAAACATCTTAAAGTCCACCTGCACGTTGAGGAAATCGCCGGTCAGAATCATTTCTCTTGCCGATTCGGCAAAATTTATTTCATCCCAATCAAATAAATGCACTTTTCCCAAAAAAGGAATAAACAGCAGCGAAGCAATAATTACAATGAGCAGGATGTCGGTTTGTTTGGATTGAACTTGCATGTAATCAACCGTTTAAATGTCAAGATAATGTAAGAATTCATCCATGCGCTCATTAAGCAATTCTTTTACTTTGTCGTTTTCCGAACGGCTTTCTTCTATTTCATACTCATAGCGTTCAAGGGTTTGACGCACGGCTGAGAAATCGGTTCTGTCAATTTTTATGGTTAGTTCAAGCTTTTTGGAATCGGGCGGACTGTATGTGTACAGGCTGATTATTTTGGCATCGTTGCCTTCAATCAGTTGCGCTATTCTGCCGAGGGAATAATCGTTTTTGTTCAATATAAGTTTAAATACGGTGCCGGCTTGGGATGAGGCATTTAATTTCCCAAAATAGCTGATTAAATCTTGAGCGGTAATAACGCCGGCGTAAGTTTCCTCTTCGTCAAGCACCGGAATAATGCTCAGTTTTTGTCGGGCTGCAAGAGCTATTACATCGTAAATGTGTTGATTATGAAAAACATACGGCCTAAAAAGCTTTAGAGTATGTGTTCTCATTTCTTTGTCGGCCAAGTTATAATCGTATATCTCAGTATCCGATACCAGCCCGAGCAAATTATTATTATTGTCGATAACCGGCAGATGAGATATTCTGAAAAAATCCATCCAACTCAGAGCTTTTTCACCCGTTTCATCGAGTCTCAGAGCCGGTACAATATCGGAAATCAGTTCTTTGGCGTACATAAGGTTTGTTTTACAAGCGAATAATTCTCAATTTTGTATTTTTAATAATTGTATGGCAAACTTAAGAAAAATATCAATAATTTCGGCAATTGTAAATAAAAGCTTCCGATAAATTCAGCGTTATGACAAGATTAAGTGTAAACATCAATAAAATAGCCACACTGCGCAATGCACGAGGCGGCAATGTGCCGGATGTGGTAAAAGCCGCAAAAGACTGCGAGCAATTTGGCGCCCAAGGAATAACAGTCCACCCAAGGCCCGACGAACGCCACATACGTTATGCCGATGTGCGTGAGTTGTGTAAAGTAGTAACTGTCGAATTTAATATTGAAGGTTATCCTTCCGAAAATTTCATACAGTTAGTTAAGGAAGCAGCGCCCGCTCAGGTAACACTGGTGCCCGATTCGCCCGATGTGCTTACCTCCAATGCCGGTTGGGATACTTTAAAACATGCCGATTTCTTGAAAGGGGTAATTTCTGAATTCAATCAAGCCGGCATTCGTACTTCCTTGTTTATTGAAACCGACACCCGCATGATTGAGCAAGCGGCCAAACTAAGAGCCAACCGTGTGGAGCTTTATACCGAGCCCTATGCCGAGGCTTATCACCAAAATCGAGATGCTGCTGTTGAGCCTTTTGTAAAAGCTGCCAATGCTGCCCGTGATTGCAATTTGGAATTGAACGCCGGCCATGATTTGGATTTGGACAATTTGCAATATTTCATAAAAAAAATACCGTTTATCAAAGAAGTTTCCATTGGGCACGCTTTGATTGCCGATGCTCTGTATTTTGGCTTGCACAATACCGTTCAGATGTATTTGCGGGAGTTGGAATTGGCAAAAGCTGCTCAATAAAAAAAATTGAGAATTTCATAAACTTTGGTCGAATGTTGGTGATAAGTTAAGATATCCAAAAGGCAAATAGTAAAAAAAGACAGCAACTTTCATCATTTAAAGAAATATTTTGACTAAATGGCATAAAAAATTAAAAAATATATTGCACATTTATATCTGCCTGGCAGCCCCAAGCCGTCAATACTAAATCTTCACCAATTCGTTTAATTCATCAGAAGATAAGTTGCCAATCCATTTTTCGCCGGAGGAAACAGTCAAGTCGGCAAGCTCTTTTTTAGAAACCAACATTTCGTTTATCTTTTCTTCAAAAGTCCCTTTTGTTATCAGCCGATAAACCATTACATTTTTGTCCTGCCCTATACGGAAAGCTCGGTCGGTTGCTTGGTTTTCAACGGCCGGATTCCACCATAAATCATAGTGAATTACATTATTGGCAGCCGTCAGGTTTAAACCGGTTCCGGCAGCTTTTATTGATAATATGAATGTTTTGAGATGCGGTTTGGTTTGAAAATCTTCCACCATTTTATCCCGTTTGTTCCGGGGCACGCCTCCGTGTAAAAACATGGTTTCGGTATGAAAGTTGTCTTCAATAATTTTTTCCAGCAGCTTACCCATTTCTTTGTATTGAGTAAAAATCAATACTTTCTCGTTGTTTTCATATATTTTTTCCAGCAAATTAACCAGCATCATCGCTTTACCGGAAAGCTCAGGGTTAAAATCCGGCTTTTTCAGAAATTGGCTCGGGTGATTACAAATTTGTTTCAGTGCTGTCATTAGTTTTAAAACCAGTCCTTTGCGTTGAATGCCCTTGTCGTCTTCTACTGCATTTATTTCTTGCATCATCCGGTTTACTACATTTTGATAGATACCGGTTTGTTGCTTTGTAAGGTTTGAAAATTTGTTATTTTGAATTTTATCGGGCAGGTCGTTTATAATCGTTTTATCCGTTTTTAGTCTTCTGATAATAAAGGGCTCTGTAATTTTTTTGAATTTTTCTAACTTTTTATGATTTCGTTCCGTTTCTATTGGGTTTGCAAATTCTTTCTTGAAATATTTTCTTGTTCCCAAATATTTTTTGTTGGTAAAATCAAAAATGCTCCAATATTCAGACAGTCTGTTTTCTACGGGAGTGCCGCTCATGGCTATTTTTACGGGAGCTTTCATTTTTTTTACGGCTTTTGTTTGCCCCGTCCCGGGATTTTTTATGTGTTGCGCTTCATCAATCACCACAAAAGCCCATTTGTATTTGCTCAGTATCTTTTCATCGCTGCGGACAGTGCCGTAAGTAGTGATAATCATATCAATACCGCCAAAAACCGGTTCTCTTTTGGGACCGTGATAAATATGAGGCGTTAAATCCGGCGCAAATTTTTCAATTTCTTTAACCCAATTCGTAAGTAATGTGGTAGGAACAATCACTAAACCTTTCTGTTTCACAAGTTTATTTTCAATCTTTAGTTTTTGTACCACAGCAATAACCTGAAGGGTTTTTCCCAATCCCATATCATCGGCTATAATGCTGCCGAAACCCACTTTGCTGTTTTTATACAACCACTCGTATCCCCTTTGTTGGTATGGCCTTAAGTCGGCTTTTATTTCTTTGGGAAGAGCAACTTTGTCGGTACTTATCAGCTCTTTTATAATTTTTCGAGCTTCCTTGGTAATATTGATTTTTGCAGACTGATATTCTTCCGTTACTGCTGCCTGCAGAAGTTCCTGAGCGCTTAAACCGGTTTTTTTCTGCAAATTGTTAAGTAATTTTTGTATTTCTTTTTGATCAATAAGCACATATTGGTCTTTTATTTTTACCAAACCGGATAATCCTTTGACCAGCTTTTTGAATTCATCCACCGAAACATGTTGGTCGCCAAGTGCTATTTGCCACTGAAAATCAAGCATTTTGTCGAGGCTTAAGTAGGATTTTTCTGTTTTTGCAGCCCCGGTATCCGTTAAGGCGAGTGATGTTTTGGGACGAATAAGGCTTTTTAGTGAATTTGGCAATAAGATATTTATCCCAAGCATTTTAACTGTCGGAATAATTTTAAGCAAAACATCGGTAAAGGTTTCGGAATCGTAGAATAATTCTTCTTCGCCCGATGATGCGATTACCTTTTTGAGGTCTTCAAAATAATTACTCAAATTTGACAAGGACTCAAACACAGCGAATTTATCGTTCATGTATTTCTTTTGAGTCAGGAATTTATTCAGTGAGACCGGTTCTTTCAGACTGTCTTTTTTATTCTCAATAAACAGCGAAACAGCAAAAAGGTTTTCATCTTCTTCATCAACTTTTATCAGCGGGACGAAATCCTGCTGAGCCATATACAGTTTACTGAGCCATTTGTAAATTGCATCTTGTGTTCCTTTTTCGCCGAGCTTATCAAATTTTGCCGTACGGTATGAAAAGAAAAAATCAGCTATTTTATCATCGCTGTTATAGTTTCCGGTGCTTTCTCCAAAATAAGAATTTACATAATAATCAAGAAATAAGGACAAAATTAGAATGACTTCTTCCTTTGGTGACAGATATTTAATATTATATGCTTTTTCTGTTATTTGAACCAAATCCGGAGGCGTAATATCTACAATCAGATCAAAGGTTTTCTTTACCTGTTCATTAATTAAAGCCGGAATCTGTCGTATAATATATTCTTCTCCCGAAATTTGAAGTATTTGAGGGATATAGGCCGACTGTTGTAATAATTTAATTGAAAAATGATAAACGGCATATAGCGCTTTCAGATGCGGTGAAAGTCTTTCCGCATATTTATGGGGAACAGCCTCTATATAAGCAATCAGTTTTTCAAGACCTTTTTGCTTGCTAAAGTGCTTTTCATCTTTCTCGGAATACAATATGGTATCAAAATAAAAGAAATCATTATTTATAATAATTTCGGCATTTTGAAATTTTTCATATTCAACAGAGAAATCAATATCCGATTCCGTGTCGGGTTCCGGAATATAGTTTTTCGCTCCTCGGGCTGTGGCTGTGTATGCTCTTTTTAATACAGTTTTGAAATTTTTGGTTGTAAAAATTGTTTCATCATCAAGAATTGACAATATGTTTTCTTTTAAATCCGGAATTATCGAATAATCAATGGTTTCTAATGTATTCGTTTCATCCTTTACTTTTGATGTTTGTTTTGTTGGTTTGCCGGTCATCAATTTTTTTGTCGGAACAATGCCGGTATCTTTTGTTTCGGGGGCAAAACCTATATTCTCCGTCTCCTTAAAAATATCCAAACCATGAAGTTGGAATAAAATCGCCGGGTTTTTATCTATTTCATTGGCAATAATATAAATCACCGAAGCTATATGTTTGCAAGGTACAGCCCAGTCGGGGCACGAGCAAGACATGTTCAAATCTTTCCATGAATCGGGAAAAATTTTAATGTTGTTTTCATTAGCAAGATCGAAAAGCTCTTTTGGTAATTCTCGGCTGATTAATTTTGACAAAATAAGCGGATTATGCATGATTTTATCAATTAACTTTTTTTTCTGAGCCGCTGAGAATTCCGGCACTGTAACATCAATTCGATAAGGTGCACGTCGAGTTCCTTGTACCTTGGCCTTTATTGTGTTTCCTTTTATTTTTATATCTCGCACTGAGCCGTTTCCTGCGTACCTTCTGCCGCGGGGTAAACGGTTTGAATAATCAATATTCGAAAGTGAATTTAACCAATTCTCGCCCCACCACGTGTGTCCGAATTTTGCCATTTTTTGATTGTTTTTTCGGTTTGATTTTCCGGCTGTAAAAATATATCTTCTTGCGGAGAAAACAACAAAATCACATAGTAAGAATTGTATAAAATAATTGAGAACTCATCTGTTATAACCTGTTTAAGTGTTTAGCAGTTCCAAACCGTATGTTTATTTTGATATAAAATTTATTAAATATAATGATTATCCGCATGTTCCCCAAGGTTATAATCACCGACTTCGACAAGTGGTTATTGAGCTTTTGCCGAAATATTCATCAATGTTTATGGCTAAAGCCAAATTTGTAATTGTTTTATTTACAACGGCATGAATGCCGTTGCTAATTATTTAATAAAACTTGTGTAAAAATATTATTTTAAAATTCAAACAAAATAATCATACCGGTTTATAACGGACGGATTTAAGGCCATTGAAAAATTAAAAATTTCTCGTTCGGAAAATCCGATTGATGAGGAAACTTAACTATTTATTGAAGAGGTATCAACTATTACATCATCCGGCGATGGTATCAATTCGCTTAATAACCGAACAGAACCGGGCATGGACAAAAAAATTGTTATACAGCAGGTTTATAAAAATTACAAATATCCTACATTTGTAAAAAACAATTGCTTTGAAAAAACTATCGGAACGCTTATTTTTTTATTTGAACGGCTTGTTTGCATTTTTAATGCTGCTGTCGGTTCTTGCCATGTATATTCAACCGGATTTTTGGATAATACCGTCTTTTTTGGCACTTACATTTCCTTTTTTACTTTTTATTAATTTGGTATTTCTTGTCATATATGTTTATTATCGGAAAAAATATTTCCTGTTGCCTTTAGCTGCCATAATTTTGGCTTACCCGGCTTTGACTAATACCTTTTCATTTAATTTGCCCGTAAAATCGGCCGATGACGAGTTTCGGCTCATGTCGTACAATGTGCGTTTGTTTAATTTGTATGATTGGATTGAAGACATTCATGCAGCCGATGAAATTATGGCCGTTATAAAGCGCGAAAATCCCGATGTTTTGTGCATGCAGGAGTTTTATTCAAATTCGACTGAGCGAAATCTGATTGATGAAATTATGGAAACGGGTGATTTTTTGCAGTACTATTGCCCGGGCTACGAAAACGGAAAAAGCTTCGGAAGTATTATTTTTTCTCGCTTTCCCATTGTTAATTACGGAAGCTTTCAGGCCGACGGCTCGGACAATACCTTTGTGTTTGCAGATATTGAAGCGGGCGACAGAACCCTGCGTTTTTATTCGCTGCATTTGGCTTCACTATACTTAAGCAACAGCGATTATGATTTCATTGATAATATTGCTGACAACAACCGTTCGGAAACCGTTGAGAGTTTAAACGGTATCTTGAGTAAAATGAGTTTTGCATACAATAAAAGATTATCGGAAATTTCGGCAATCACACGCCACAGTAATGAGACGGAACTTCCGGTTATCTTATGCGGTGATTTTAATGATGTTCCGGTTTCTTACGCTTACCGATATTTTCGTTCCGATTATAAAGATGCTTTTAAAACGGCCGGTTTTGGGATAGGGAATACTTACATTCGCCGCTTGGTGCGTTTTCGTATCGACTATGTTTTCTATAATGAACCCTTAAAAGCGGTTGATTTTAATGTGATTCGTAAAAAATATTCCGATCATTATCCGGTTGTGGTTGATTTTGGGTTTTAGTTGCTGCTTTCTTCTTTTGATTTGTCTGTTTGTGGTCGGCAATCTTCGCATAAACCATAAAAATACAGGGAATGCGAGTTGATTTCAAAATTCATAAGATTACCTATGGTCTGTTGGATTTGATGAATGCGCGGATCGCAAAATTCAATTACTTTTCCGCAAGAATTACATACCAAGTGGTCGTGTTGTTTAAATTCATAGGAACGCTCGTATTGCGCCATGGATCCTTCAAAGCGATGCTTGGCAACCAGGCCGCATTGAAGCAAAATGTCAATGGTATTATAAAGTGTGGCACGGCTCACGCGGTAATTTTTCTCTTTCATCTGAATGTACAAAGATTCAATGTCAAAGTGGCTTTCGTGCGAGTATATTTCATCTAATATGGCAAATCGTTCGGGCGTTTTTCTGAAATTATTATTCTCCAGATACTCTCTAAAGATTTGTTTTACGGTGTCTTTTATTTCTTGTTTTTTCATGCTTGAAATTTTCCAATATTTGGCGGCCTTTGAAAATTGCTCTCAGCTTTATGCAGAACTGTTTTCAAAAGATAAAGGAACAAAAAAAAGCAGAAATCGCAAAATTTATTTAGAATAAATTAAAACAAGCCTGTGCGGTATGTATGGAGCTTTCAAATTTTAGAATGTGGCTTCTTCCGAGCCTACGATTACTTCTTCAATTTCCGGTATGGTTTTTAATTCATCGATTAAGCGGTTCAAGGCATCCTTGTCTTTAACAAAAAGATTAATTTTTACGCTGAGTTTCTTTTTGTCTTCCGCCCAAAGCATTTGTTTTACTTTTATATCTAAATTTTGTGACAGAATATTTGTTGTTTGTTTTAACGCACTTTTATTGTTTATTCCTCGCAGGCTTATTTTTTCTCGGTAAGCAATTGAAGCATAAGATGCCCAAAAGGCGGGAGTGGTTTTTAAGCGTTTTTCGTTCTTCAGCAATCGACAATCGGCAGTGTGAATACTAATTTGCTTGTTTTTGTCATAAGCTGCCACAATAGGCTCTTCGGGAGCAGGTTTGCAACAATTGGCCAAGCTCACACTTTCGGTACCTTTATTTTTGAATTTTTTATCGGGAATTTTTACGGTCCAAAAATAGGCTCGCACGTTGGTGCAATGCAAATGAGCATTAAAAAGCAGTGCTTCCTTAGAGATTTTTCCCTCGCTCAGATCAATGTAAAAATCTACCGTTGATTTATAATTAAAAACTTTTTTCAGGGTATTGGTTGCCGTGTTTAGGTCGAAAATATTTTCTGCTTCCAGTAAATTTTCCAGCTTGTTTCGGCCTTTGTCTTCATGTTTTTTCCGGTCTTCTCTGAAAATGTGCTTTAAGCCCGTGAGAGCGCGGTGAGTGGTTACATAATTAAACCATTCTTTTTTTGCCGCCTTTTTTTCCGAAGCTATTATTTCTACACGGTCGCCGCTTTTTAAGCCGGCATTTAAGGGGGCTACTTGCCCGTTTACTTTTGCCGATAGTGCCGTGGCGGCCAATTTGGTGTGTATTTTAAAAGCAAAATCCAGTACAGTGGCTCCTTTTGGCAGGCTTATTACTTGTCCTTTAGGCGTGAAAACATATATTTCCGTAGTAAAGATATCTTGTTTTAAGGTATCCATAAAGTTTTCGCCGGTAACTCCTCCCTTTCTGAGTTTTTTGAGAATCTCACTTATTTTCTCGTCCAATTTATTTTTACGATCTTTTATGCCTTTGTATCTCCAGTGAGCAGCCAGACCGTGTTCGGCTGCGGTATGCATGGTTTCTGAGCGTATTTGAACTTCCACCCAAAAGCCGTCGCAGCTTTTTACGGTAATGTGGTAAGCTCGGTAACCGGTTTCTTTGGGTGCATCTAACCAGTTGCGTGTTCGATCCGGTTTTTCGGGGTAAAGCCCGCGGATGATTTCCGCAATTTGAAGCGCTTTGCTGTTCGCTTCTTTGGGCTTGGCTTCATAGATTATCCGAACGGCATACAAATCGTAAATTTCTTTCAGCGGAACCCGCTTTTGTTGTATTTTCTTCCAAACCGAATAAATGGATTTTGCACGGCTTTGTACTCGGTATTCTATGGGAGTTTGTTCCAATTGTTCCTTTATGGGAATCAGAAATCGGTTGATATGTTGCAGCTTTTCTCTTTCGGTGCTTTTTATTTTATTTTGAATGCTGTTGTATATGCCCGGGTTGGTTTGCCTGAGACAGAGATCTTCCATTTCGGATTTTATTTCAAACAAACCTAAACGGTGTGCCAGCGGAGCGTATATATTTAAGACTTCATTCACGGTACGTTCCTGTTTGCGCAGGCTTAGATAATCTATGGTACGAATGCTGTGAAGTTTGTCTGCAATTTTTATAAAAATTACGCGAATATCTTCCGACATGCTCAGTAATATTTCTCTAAAAACGGATGCCTCCTGGTTGTCGGCAAAATATTCCGTGTTTTTTATTTTTGCCAGCCCGCTGACTATTCCGGCTATTTTTTTTCCGAAAAAACGTTCAATATCAGCTGTTGTGTACTCCGTTTTGTATGGAACATCATGCAATAAAGCAGCCGCTACCGATGTTTTTCCCAAACCGATGCGTTGGGTTACAATTTTGGCTACTTCTAAAGGATGAGAAATAAACGG
>CAYYQW010000050.1:0-29017 GCA_964472505.1 uncultured Bacteroidaceae bacterium
TATTTCTTATGAAAAAGTACGGTATTATTCCGTCAAAGGAATAAATTATGAATTTGCATAATCGGTTTAGAGAGTACAGCCTATATGCGATTCCGGATACTGCATTTCCGTAGGCTGAGCCTGTCGAAGCCGGGGAGTCTGATATTTCAAAACCTGAATAGTCAATTATTCAATTCCAAAAAAATCGGAGAATTTTGGAATTGGAATCCAAAAAAATCAATTTGTTATACAGCCAATATATTTTTCGACACTTCCGGCTTATTGTTTTCGTAGCTGATAAATTCAAGGGGGATTTCCGGATAGTTTGAAGTGAATATTTGATATTTTTTCGGGGACAGTTTGTCGGCATTGTATTTTATTTCAAATGCTTTTCCTTTTGAAAATGAATCCAAAGCCACAAAATCTACTTCATTGCCACTGCTTGTGCGCCAAAACTTAATGTTTTCGGGCGGGTAGAGCTCGGATAAACGATTGAAAAAGTAGTTTTCAAGAATGGAGCCTTTGTCAAATCGGGCGGAAATGGCTTGGAAATTATTCAACAGCACATTACGCATTCCAAGGTCTTGAAAGTATAGTTTGGGCATTTTGCTGATTTCTTTGCGTTTATTTCGCGAAAAAGGCTGAACAAGCGAAATATGAAAACTTTTTTGCATCACTTCCAAGTAGCTTTCCACGGTTTTATTATCCAAGCGCAATGAATTTGATAATTCGTTTCTGTTGACGAGATTCCCTGTTTGTTCCGATAACAAGAGCATGAGTTGCATGAATTTTCCCGGATATGAAACCGATGCTTCGCCAATGTCTTTTTTTAAATACGAATCTTTTAATTCTTTGAGCAAAAATATTTTTTCATCTAAATCGGTTTCGAGAGCCACAGACGGATAACCGCCAAAAATGAGATATTCTTCAAACATATATTTTATATCGGCTCGTTTTGCCGAGATATAATTTTTGTTTTTTCGTATGAGTCCCAGTTCACGGCTGAGTTCTTCTTTTTTATTGAATATCAGGTATTCCGGAAAATTTAGATGCGTTAGGTGAAATATTCTTTTTCTTCCGGAAAGTGAGTCTTTGAACTTTGTGTCAATGTAAAAGGCACTGCTTCCGGTAGCTGTTATTTTTATCTTTTCTTCATATTTGTCGTATAAGTATTTTAGGAAATGACTTGGGTTTTCGGCGTATTGGACTTCGTCAATAAACAAATACAGTTTTTTATTCGGATGACTTTCAAATACTTTATTCGCAAACTTGAAAATATTTTCCGGGTCTTTGTTTATTTCGTTCAATAGCGTCAAGTCTTCAAATGAAAGGTAGTAGGGTACTGAGTTTTCTGATTTTTCCGATTCTTTGAATAATTTCCGAAGCAGGGTAGTTTTACCTGTCTGCCTTGCACCCACAATAATGGTATATTGTTTTTTTGAAAGGTGTAATTTTAGTTTATCGTAAATCCGGCGTTGATAAATCATGTTTTTATTTCAAATATAAGATATTTTTGGAAACTAATTCCAAAAAAATCGGAGAATTTTGGAATTGAAATCCAAAATTCTCCGAAAAAATACAATTTTCTGTTTCCGGTTTTAAAAATAGCTGACTGTTTTTTCTTCCAAATCAGATAGTACTTTATTAGCTAAGCTACTTGCACCGATACGGAAAAGCTCGGGACTGAGCCAATCTTCGCCCAATACTTCTTTTACGATGGTGAAGTAGATTATGGCTGTATCACTGTCGGATATGCCGCCGGCGGGTTTCAATCCGATTTTTTTGCCGGTTTTTTCGTAATATTCTTTTACGCTTTGAGCCATAATGTACATGGCTTCGGGCGTGGCGGCCGGATCGGCTTTGCCGGTGGATGTTTTCAGAAAATCGCCGCCGGCTTCGAGAGCCAGAATGCAGGCTTTCTTGATTTCGGTGAGCGAAGGCAGTACGCCGGTTTCCATAATTACTTTCAGGTGCATGTTTCCGCAGGCTTCTTTGATGCTTTTGATTTCATCGAACACGGTATCGTAATCGCCGCTCAGAAATTTCCCGATTGAGATAACCATATCGGCTTCCGTGGCACCGGCTTTGGCAACGGCTTTTGTCTCTGCCGTTTTAATGTCGATAAAGGTTTGCGATGCCGGAAATCCGCCGGTAACCGAAGCTAAATTAAAGTTTTTGTCTTTCAGATGTTTTTTTACTTCCGGAACCAATGCCGGATACACGCAAATGGCTGCTACATTCCGGTAATTTGGAAATTGCGCGTTGAATTGATTGACCTTTTCGGCAAATTTTTGAGCTTTTTCGGCTGTGTCCGTTCCGTCAAGGGTCGTAAGGTCGATGAAGCTCAGAATTTTCTTCAAATTCTCTTTTGTTTTCAAAGATTTGCTTTTTCCCTTGATTTCGGAAAGGGCTTTTGTTACTTCCGCTTCGTTTATATTCAGATTGTAATTGTCAAAAAGTTTTTGTGTTTTCATGGGTTTGTTATTTGATTTTGTATCGTTTGTTTATTATTGTCTATCTGATTAATTGTTTTAATCTGTTAATTTCTTTTCTAATCTCGTCAATAATATCTTTGTTTACGATGTCTTTCTTGTTTCCTGTTCTTGCAGAGAATATTACAAATACTTTTCCGCCGTATTTATTTTCAAAATTCTGAAAGCTATCGCTCATTCTTTCAGTTATTTTGTAATTTCCGAAATTGGCATTTGCCGTTATTGGTTTTATTTGAATGCCAAATGCTTTATCACCTACTTTTCCGATATAATCAATATCACCGGCGTGGTCTAATTCAGGTTCACTTTCTTCAAATTCTACTTCCGGGAAAAACTTGGAAAGGCCGTCATTTACAACCGATTTTTCTAGTAAAAACCCGTCAAAAGTTCTTACAATCGTAACTTGATAGATGTATTCTTTGCAATCTTCCAAAGTTAGAGATTGAAAAGCTGCTGTCCATTCGGGAATAACGACTTCCGTAATTTTTGAATACAGTCTGTCGCCAAGTTCATCAAGGGTTTCCTGCGTAATTTTTATGGGCTGTTTTGTTTTTGTAAATGCTTTGTCAAAGTAAAAATTTTCCCAATCATCAAGTGCTTTGGGTTGGCACTCTCTGATTAAAGCCATAACTTCTCCTACCTTATTTGGCCGGGTAAGTTGATATGTGTTGCTTGCATAGTTTAAAACCTTTTCCTTTTTACCGAAAGGCTTTGCGTATTTTTTAATTTCTTTCTTTTTGCTCATCAACGCCTTGTCTATAATAATTGATAAATTTCGTTTTATTTGTGTAATCAAATGATATATCTGCTTTTGCTAATCCCTTTTTTAAAAGGTGAGCATTTATAAATGTTTTGTTTTCTAGGTATAAATAACACAGCAAGTTGTTATTGTCGTCGTGTTTTATTGTGTCGTATTTTAAGTACACTTTTTTTCCTTTTATTTTCTCGGTTAAAAATTCAATTGCTTCTTTGCTTAGTGATTTGTCTTCTTTTATCCCGATAAGTCTGATTTTTAGATTATTATCTAAAATAAGGTTTTCTGCCGATAAAATTTGCTTTACTTTGTGGTAATCTTCTCTTTTTCCTGAGTTTTTGTCAATTTTACTGCCGTAAGAGAGTTTTTTAGGGTCTGTTTTCTTTTCTAATTTCACAAAATCTTTAAAAATATAAGGCTGATTTTTTATGCTGTGTTCAAAATCTTCTGTGATTTTCTCTTGTGTAATAAATTCAAATTCAGGATTATCGTAAAGACTGTTTGAGTTTTGCCCGATTTTTTCTTGTATCAGGGATATAAATTCGGGATTAATTTCATAGCCTACAGAATTTCTTTGCAACTTTTGAGCGACCATGGAAGTTGTGCCGCTGCCAAGAAACGGGTCCAGAACGGTATCGCCTGTAAAGGAAAACATTTTTATTAATCGTTTTGGTAACTCGGGCGGGAACATTGCAATATGCCCTTCTTGTCTGACACCGCCAAAATTCCAATGTCCGGTAAAGTATTTGTTCCATTCTTCAATCGTCATTGCCGATTGCTCTTTTATTTCTTTTGGAATTCTTTTTTTTGATTTTCCTTGCTTTTTAAAAACAAGAATAAATTCGTAATCAAGTTTAAATATACCGTTTCTCGGATGCGGGAACGACCCCATAATACTCGCTCCGCCGGTTGTATTTGTAGTTCCTGTTTTTTGCCAAATTACGGCTCCCATATAATCAAAACCGATAGCTTCACAAAACTTAATAATTTCAGTACGAATGGGAATTACTTTGTATCTGCCGTAAATTGTAGTTCTTGCATATTGGTCTCCTATATTGATGCAAAGTTTACACCCGCTTTCAAGAACTCTGTAGCTTTCGGCCCAAACAAGGTTTAAGTTATTGATATACTGTTCATAATTGTCATTATATCCTATTTGATTATCTGTTCCGTAATCTTTTAGTTGCCAGTAAGGCGGAGAGGTGATGATTAGTTGAATAGATTTGTCTTCAATTTCATTCATCAGTCTGCTGTCTCCGGTAATTATTTTATGTTTTGTTTTATTCATATTTTATTTTTGGTAAAAGTAATTAAATTGAATGTCTGTCAAAACAGTTTTCGTTGTATCGGTTCAATTTTCTATCTCAATTTCTCATTATTTATATGACGGTCTTTATCGCGTTCAGTTTTCTTTTTGAAATTTTCTTCAAGGGCTTTGGTCAGGTCGGTATCGGTTTGGTTGGCTATGCACAGAAGTACAAATAATACATCGGCCATTTCATCGGATAGCTTTTCTTCTTTGTCGGATTCTTTGTACGATTGCTCACCAAATTTTCGTGCCATTATTCGTGCCAACTCACCCACTTCTTCCATCAGTATGGCTGTGTTTGTCAGTTCGTTAAAGTATCTCACGCCAATGGTTTTTATCCACTCGTCGGTTCGTTTTTGGGCTTCGGCTATGGTCATTATTCTTTGTTTTTTGTGATTATCCGTATGTTCCCCAAGATTATAATCAGCGACTTCGACAAGCGGTTCCTGAAAAGCAGTCGAAGGGCTCAGCAGTCTCCTACTGTATTTTCGGAGGCTGAGCCTGTCGAAGCCGGTGATAACTAAATACGCATAACAAGCTAATAAACAATAACTTAAAGTGCGAATAGGGGTAAATGCGGATATTCATATTATTCTTTGTTTTTTGTGTCTATGATGATGCTTACCGGCCCGTCGTTGATAATTTCTACTTGCATTATGGCACCAAATTCGCCGGTTTTTACGCTTTTTCCGAGTTCTATCTCAAACAGATGAATCAGATTTTCGTAGATCGGAACTGCTTTGGGCGGTTTGGCGGCTTTAATGTATGACGGCCGATTGCCTTTTTTGGTACTTGCGTGCAGGGTGAATTGGCTAATCAGCAAAAGTTCGCCCTTCACATCTTTTAGGCTTTTATTCATCACGCCGTTTTCATCATCAAAAATTCGCATGTTCGATATTTTTCGGCAAAGCCAAGCGGCATCTTCTTCCGTATCGGCATCTTCTATGCCGATAAGAACATTAAGCCCGGCACCGATTTCCGATTTAACTTTGTTTTCAATTGTAACGCTGCTTTTTTTTACTCTTTGTATGACGGCTCTCATGAAATCTGACTGTTTTTTTGTGATTCATGCAAATTTAATGATTTTTTAAGATTCTGCAATATCAATGTTTCCCCGGAGGCTGAGCCTGTCGAAGCCGGTAAATCATTATGCAAGCCGAAATACCGACTTCGACAAGCTCAGCCTCCGGAAAACAACGGCTTCGACAGGCTCAGCCTCCGGAAAACAACGGCTTCGACAGGCTCAGCCTCCGGAAATGTCGACTAATCAATACTTCACACCAACTTATTCGCAATCAGATATTGTGCAATTTGCACGGCATTTGTCGCGGCTCCTTTCCGTAAATTATCTGCTGTAATCCAAAGGTTTAGACTGTTTTCTTCGGAAAAATCTTTTCGTATTCTTCCTACAAATACTTCGTCTTTATTTTCGGATAACTTTGGGGTAGGGTATTGGTTTTCGGTCGGATTGTCGAGCAGCCTGACACCTTTTGTTTGACTCAAAGTTTGTCGAATATCCGTAAGTTCAAAGGGTTTTGACAGCCGGATATTTACCGATTCCGAATGCCCGCCTGATACCGGTACGCGTACGGCTGTGGCAGTCAGTTTTATTGAATCATCCGAAAGAATTTTTTGGGTTTCGTTTACCAATTTCATTTCTTCTTTGGTGTAGCCGTTTTCGGCAAATACATCGCAATGCGGCAGACAGTTTTCATGTATGGCATGCGGATACACTTTTTCACCCGAAATGCCTTGTTGTTCATCTTTGAGTTGTTGCACGGCTTTTACGCCGGTGCCGGTTACCGATTGGTAGGTGGAAACCACTACCCGTTCAATTCCGTATTTTTTATGAAGCGGTGCCAAAACCATAACAAGCTGAATGCTTGAGCAATTCGGATTGGCAATTATTTTGTCTGCTTTTGTAAGCATGTCGGCATTTATTTCCGGTACTATCAGTTTATGTTCCGGGTGCATTCGCCAGGCCGATGAATTATCAATAACCGTGCAGCCGGCTTTGGCAAATTCGGGCGCATATTTCAGTGATGTTTCCGAGCCGGCTGAAAAAAGTGCGATCTTCGGTTTTTGGGCTATGGCTTGTTCCGTGCTTATGAGTTTGTGCGTTTTTCCGAAAGCGTTAAGCGTCTTACCCACAGACTTTTCGGATGCACACAGCAGTAATTCTTCGGGTTTTAAATTCTGCTCTTCCAGAATTCGAATGATTTTTCTTCCTACCAAACCTGTGGCACCTACTATTGATATTTTCATAAAGTTATGCTTGTTTGTTTTCATTATTTTGAGTCAAAAGTAGTATTTTGCATTCAGATTTAATAGGTTCTATGAAATTATTGTAAATTTGAATAAAATATAATTCAATTAGGCGTGTGAATACGACAAATTTTAAAATTACAGCACACCAGCGATTTTTGGATTCCCCCTTGGAGAAGAGCCTGTTCCGATTATTTCGGAAGGGACAGGGGGATTGATAGAATATAAATGCGAGAAAAATCATATTTTGTAGCTTGCATTCTTAATCGCAGACATTTTTTGCAAAACATAGCTTTTGTAAAGCCTGTGAATCAAAATAATGTAAATATTAATAAAATGCCTAATTCAAAAATATAATTCAATGCAAACTAAGGCAACAGATAAAGAACTTTTGAAAAAAATATTGATGTCTTTTAAAAAGGATATTCGGAGACTGTATCCGAATAATCTGAATGCACTTGTTTTGTACGGCTCGTATGCTCGCGGAACGGCAAAATTTGAGTCGGATGTTGATTTGTTACTTGTACTTAATGAACTGAAGTCGCCATATAGGGAAATTACCAATACAAGTACACTTACAACGGATTACTTGTTGAAGTACGGAATTAATATCAGCCTTCTTCCTACGGATAGGGAGCGATTTTCGAAGTCTGATTTATCATTCTACCGAAATGTGAGACAAGAAGGAGTACTTTTGTGAAAACTACTGAATTATACATAAGAAAAGCCGATGAAACCTATCGCGAGGCGGTATTTATGTTAGAAAATGAATTTTATCAGGCATGTATTTCAAGAGCCTATTACGCTGCATATCATGCCATTCAGGCCGTACTTCATTCCGAAGGGCTGTCAGCCAAAACACACAGCGGAACTTTGGCTGTTTTCAGCAAGCATTTTATCAAAACCGAGAAGTTTCCGATACGAACCGTGAAGTTTTTAAAAGAGAATTTAGATAAACGTCTGCTTGGCGATTATGAAATCACTTTCAAAGCAGAATTGCACGATGCGCGTTTGGCTGTTGATTATGCGGGGGAAGTTATAAGTGATGTTAAAGGCTATTTGAATCCGTAAACTTCGTGAGTTTCTACGCAACAATTCTTTCCTTCAACCCTATTGATATTTTCATAAAGCGTTGCTTTTTTTTTGATTAATATTAACTTTGAGCCAATACGCAAAAATAGTGTTTTGAAGCAATTTTATAATTTTTTTAACATAAATCATATTTAGCTTTTCATTTGAGTTAATTTTTAAAAACAGTACAATGAAAAAAAATTTACTTATACTTTTATTGTTGCCTTTCTTTGCAAGTGCGCAAATTAATGATGATTTTGAAAGCGGTGATATTTCTGCTTGGACAGAGAATAACGCCGGACATTTTGCGGCAACCGAAAACAGTCCTATATCCGGAAGTTATTCCATGCAGCATGATTTTTTCACGGATGTTACCGGTAATTATTTAGACATTGTAAGTATTCCTGCCGGAAGTTTGGTGCCCGAACTTGGTACGATGACTTGGGAGTTTCAAATAAAATATGATAAAACAGACCCCTCCGGGACAAATAAATGGAATGTTTTTTTATATTCAGACCTTGATATAAGCAGCGAGGGTATTGACGCTGTAAACGGATATGTTTTCGGAGTAAATTTTGGAAGCATAACCGATGATGTTTTATATTTACGCAAGGTATCCGGCGGAACCGGCAGTTCGGTAATAAATACCGGTTTTGCTTGGGAGGCATCCGGAACCGTAGGTATTAGAATTATCCGTTCTTCCGCAGGAGAATGGGAAGTATTTCTTGATTCCGACGGGGGCTTTGATAACTTAGAAACCTACGGAACAGGCACTGATGCAGAACACACTGATGTCGGGTATTTTGGTTTAGTTTATGACTTTACGAAAACCAATTGCCAAAAAATTTGGATGGATGATGTGTCGGTTATGGTGCGTGATGTAGACTCACAAATAACGCCCGGCCCGACAAGTTCTCCGGCAAGTATTTCTTCTTTGGAAAATGCTCCTGACGGATTGACTGTGCTCGATGTTACCTTCGAAGATTTAGGAACTTCAGACGGCATTGCAACCATAATTGACAGTTTGAATTTTACGCAGGGAACGGCCAATGCTATTTCCGATTGGCAACAGGCCATAGCCGGAGCAAAACTCATTGGTCCTGATTTAACGGATTTTGAAGGAAGCGTTAATTCATCCGGAATAAGTTTTGCTTCGGACAATTTGATTTCAATTGCCGACGGAACAACTGAAACTTATGAACTCCATATTTGGTTAAATACCGATTTGCCGGAGGGGAGTGATAATTTGGCTTTTGATTTCAGATTGGATTATACCGATATAACTTGTGCAAATACCGGTTCATATTTTGGCTCGGGACAAGTTGAAAGCGGAGCTGTTGCCATTGATATTCAGGCTACGGAGCTTAAATTCCTGCAGCCGCCTTTAATGGTTGAAGAAAATGCCGAATTTAGTCTGGATGTTGCGGCTGTTGATGCCAACGGAAATATGGATTTGGATGAAACGGCAGATGTCAGTTTATCGCTTGCAAGCGGCAGCGGAAATTTGACATCGGCAGCAGGATTGACGCAGAGTTGTGTAGGAGGTCAGGCAAATTGGACGGATTTGATTTATGATGAACTCGGAATATTTTCTGTTTCTGCGCAAGCAACCGGATTGACTACGGTAACAAATCCCGAAATAGAATCGGCCGACTTTGTTTATCATCTTTACGATGATTTTGAAGAGGCAATGCTCGATAATTGGCAAGCCACAGAAACCGGACGATGGGATGTTTCAACGGATAATCCCATAAACGGCGATTATTCCTTGCGGCAGATTTATGATAATTCCGAAAGCGCTATTGATGTGATTGCTCATCCATTGACCGGCGTTGACTTGGCTTCCGAAACCAAAGTTTGGCGATTTCAATTACGATTTGAAAATTCCGCGCCTTCATCAAATAACTTTTGGTCGGTTTTTCTGATGTCCGATGCCGACGAAACAGCCATGAAAGCCGGCGACCCGATGAATGCTTACGTGCTGGGAATTAATTATGCAGATTCCGATGATTTGGTAAAACTGTGGGAAATTACTGACGGTACGCCTTCCGTTGTGATTACAACAGATTATAACTGGGAAGAAATTGATGCTTCAACCCCCAAAGGTTTTGAAGTCTTACGGACAACGGCCGGAGAGTGGGAAATTAAAATTGACGAAAACGGCGGTTTTGAAGCGCTTGATTCATACGGAACATCCGTACATTCGGCTCATACTCAAGCCGATTATTTCGGTATATATTATAAATACTCATCTACATTGGATTTGAAATTGACGGTGGATGATGTGTATTTTGGTCCGGTAATTCCGGATACCATTCCGCCTCAAGTTTCTGAAATAACTGCGATTTCTCCTAATCAACTCCGGCTTCTTTTTACTGAAGACCTTGAAACTGCAACGGCAGAAAATCCGACTAATTATTTGGTTGATAATTCAATCGGCAACCCTGAAACAGCCGTTTTAGAGGCGGATAACAGAACCGTCTTGCTTACTTTTTCCAACAATTTTGAGAGTATTTTGGAAAACACACTCATTGTGGATAATGTTGAGGACTTAAGCGGTAATGCCGTTTCCGAAGAAAACTATAGCTTTGTTTGGACAGAGCTTGAAGTGAAGAAATTAAGCATATTGTCCGCTTCCGAACTTGTGGTTGAATACTCTAAATTGCCCGACACTCTTAGCGTTTTGAATACAGATAACTACTTTATAGATAACGGTATAGGCAATCCTGAGAATGTTTTAATACAGCAAGACGACAGTACTGCCGTTCGTTTAACTTTTGCACAAACTTTTGAGCAGGCACAAAGCTATGTGCTGAATATTCAGAATATAGAAGATCGTTACGAAAACATGATGACCCAAACCGAATGGCCTTTTACTTATTATGTGCCGGTAGCTTATGATTTGGTGATTAATGAAATAATGTGTGATATAAATCCCGTTCCTGAAGCTTTGCCGGTTGGTAAATATATTGAGATTTATAACCGTTCCGAATTTGATATCGAATTAGCGAATTGGACTTTGCAGATTGGTGATAACAGCTCGAAAATATTTCCGGAGCTTACAATTGCTTCCGGAGAATATGTGATTGTAAGCGGAACCGAAACTGCTTCTCAATTTGAAGCCTACGGAACAGTCGCTCCGATTCTTACCGAATCGCATCTTACCGTAAGCGGCAAAGCTATTTATTTGCGTGACTCCGAAGGAAATTTGATTGAAACGGTTCATTATTCCGACACTTGGTATAATGATTCGGATAAAGAAGACGGCGGATGGTCCTTGGAACGTATTGATTATAATAACCTTTGCGGTGAAAACGATAACTGGCTTGCAACAGAAAATATTGCCGGCGGTACGCCCGGACAAGCTAACAGTGTATATGCCGTAAATCCGGATAATACCCGGCCGCAAGTTACTTCTGTTGAGCTTCTGTCTTCTAAAGAGCTGCAGGTCATTTTTTCAGAAAAACCGGATTATGATGATGCTAAAAATATTGATAACTATACTTTAAATTCTGAGCTAAATCCGGTAAATGCTTTTGTGGGCGAGGATAATATACGAAGCGTAAGACTGGTTTTTGAGAACAATTTCCCGGAAGGAGAAAACAGCCTTGCGGTTAAAAATATCTCAGACCCTTGCGGCAATATTATGGACGATTTTTTAACGACTTTTAATTATGAATTGATATTCCCGAAATATGCACAGGCTGTGTCCGATACCCAACTGAAAGTTTATTTTTCCGAAAAACCCAGTCCGGAAACTGCACAAAAGCCGGATAATTATCTTGTAAATCAGGGAATAGGAACGGCACAGATTGCGCAAATCTCCAACAGTAATTCGATGGCTGTTTTATTACAATTTTCGGAAAGTTTTGATGAAACACAGGAATACACCCTTAGTATCGAAAATGTAGAAGATATTAATAATAATCCCATGCGCGCTGCTGAACTGCCGTTTGTTTACTATGCTCCCAAAGCCTTTGATGTGGTGATTACGGAAATAATGAGTGATATAAACCCGGCTCCGGAAGCTTTACCGGCCGTTAAATATTTGGAGCTTTATAATGCTTCCGATTATGCGATTGATTTGACCGCTTGGACTTTTACAGCCGAAGGCCAAACGGACAGAGTTTTTCCTTCCGTAATATTGGAAAGCAAAGCGTATTTGATACTTGCCGAAGACGCCGTGGAATATGGCGATGCTCAGGTTTTGGATATTTTGGGCAGCTCGGATTTAAGTATTTCCGGTAAACTATTACGATTACGCGATAATTCCGGAAATTTGATTCATGAACTCACATATTCTGAAGATTGGTACGGTGATTCCGATAAAGCCGGCGGCGGTTGGTCTTTGGAAGTCATTGACCCCTTAACGGTTTGTCAGCCGGAAAACAATTGGAAACCCTCCGAAGATCCTTCCGGAGGAACCCCCGGGCGCATCAATTCTGTTGATGATTTTAATCCGGATACGGAAACACCGACTTGGGAAAGCTTAGAAATTATTTCTTCCAATACATTGGAATTGCATTTTTCTGAGGCTATCAGTAAGGAATGCTTGATTAGCGAAAACTTTATACTTGGCAGTTCAGAGCATCCGGATACCGTTTACCAAATGAATGACCGAGCTGCGATTCGCATAGAGTTTTCGGAGCAATTTGAAGACAATACAACTTACGAACTGGCCATTGAAAATATCGGTGATAATTGCGGAAATTATATAGAATCCGAAAATCGAACATTTACTTACTACCGAATACATTTAAAAAATATTTGGATAGAAAGAAACGATCACATACTGATTCAGTTTTCCGAAACACCAAAAAAGGAAACGGCGGCAGATACGGCAAACTATGTTATTCTTCCGGATCCGGGCCTACCGACAATTGCTTATTTTAATTCCGAAGACTCCACTTTGCTGAATTTGATGTTCAAAACAGCCATTCCGCAGAATGAAGAACTGACATTTTCGATTGAGAATATTTATGACCGTAACGGAAACTTAATGCCGGCTTTTGATACGACTTTTGTTTATCGCGAAGCGGGAAATTTGGATATTGTCATAAATGAAGTTTTATTTAATCCTTATTCCGACGGAGCCGATTTTGTGGAGCTTTATAACCGAAGCGATTATGCCGTTAATCTTAAACATTTGCGTTTATCGCGCAGAGGAGCCGACGGAGCATTGGAACAATTTATTTCATTGAGCAATGAGCATGACTATATGCAGCCCGGCGAATATTTGGCTTTCACTGACGGGAAAGAATTAGTGTTAAGAGATTATTTTAGTGAAAACGAAGAAAACATAATTGAGCTTGCCGGATTTCCTACCTACACCAATTCAAGTTCCACGGTAGTGCTTTCCGGTGTAAACGATACCATAATTGATGAATTCAGCTATCATGAAGATATGCACTTTCCTCTTTTGGCGGATGAAAAAGGCGTTTCGCTTGAGCGAATAGCTTTTGATGCGCCCACACAAGATGAGTCTAACTGGCACTCGGCTTCGGAGTCGGTTGGTTTTGCCACACCGGCTTACCGAAATTCGCAAGCCGGCAGCGAATCCGATATTGAGGATTCAGAAGTTTGGTTAGAGCCCAAAATATTTTCACCCGACCACGACGGTACGGATGATTATTTGATGATAAATTATGCCTTTAAGGAGGGCGGTAATACCGCTACAGTTATTATTTTTAATTCGGAAGGCCGGCAGATGCGTATTTTGGAGAATAATACCTTATTGTCAGCCGAAGGAAGCATTAAGTGGGACGGCTTGTATGAAGACGGAAGCAAAATGCGACCCGGTATTTATATGATATATTTCAAAACATTTAAAACGGACGGAAGCATAAAAGTTTTCAAAAAAGTAGTTACCTTGGCTGTAAAATACTAATTATAAAATAACAAAACGTGAAGCATTTTTTGCAATCATTGTATGTCAATGACCGCTTTTATATAACTGCCTTAGGGCTTGCCGGAGTCTTTTTGTCAGGCTATTTTTATCCCTTGTTTTTTGCTTTGGGCAAAGCCGCATTAGTGATTATTGCGGTACTGTTAATTGTTGAAATTATTATGTTGTACCGGACAAGTTCCGAGGCTTTGCGCGCAGAAAGAATTTTGCCTGAACGTTTTTCAAACGGTGATAAAAACCCCGTAAAACTTAATATTCGCAGCAATTATCCGTTTGCCGTTCAAATGCGAATTATTGATGAGCTGCCCTTTCAGTTTCAAGACCGTAAATTTGAGATTAGGCGTCGCTTTTCGGCAAATGAACGCAGAGATGTTAATTATTCGCTTCGTCCGGTTGAGCGCGGTAATTATGAGTTTGGCCGCTTAAATATCTATGTTTCCGGTTTTGTCGGATTTGTGCGCAGGCGCTTTAAGTTTTCAGCCGCTCAGTCCGTTGCGGTTTATCCGTCATTCATTCGCATGCGGCAATACGAGCTTATGGCTGTATCCGACAGGCTTTCACAAGTGGGAAGCAAAAAGATTCGGCGAATCAGCAATAACAAAGAATTTGAGCAAATTAAGGAATATGTCCAAGGGGATGATTTCAGAACCGTAAATTGGAAAGCTACGGCTCGAATGTCTAAGTTGATGGTTAATCAATATCAGGATGAAAAAGCTCAGCACGTCTATAATATAGTGGATTTGGGACGAAGTATGAAAATGCCTTTTTACGGTATGTCGCTTTCGGATTACGCCATTAATGCTGCTTTGGCGCTTTCGGATGTAAGTTTGGTGAAAGATGATAAAGCCGGCTTAATCACTTTTTCCGACAAAATACACCGCAGCATAAAACCCGACAGCAAGACCATACAGATGCAGCTGATTACGGATGCTTTGTATAAAGAAAAAAGTGATTTTTTGGAATCCGATTATGAAAAACTCTATTATCATCTGCGCAGGCACAGTTCACAGCGCAGTTTATTAATTATTTATACGAATTTTGAAAGTGAGGTATCTCTGAAACGGCGCATTAAGGTTTTAAAGATGCTTGCAAAATATCATGTGGTATTAATTGTGTTTTTTAAAAATACCGAACTTGAAAGCCTGACAAAACAAAAGGCCGAAACGGTGCAGCAGATTTATTATAAGACCATTGCAGAAAAAATGATTTTTGAAAAAAGGAAAATTGTGAAAGACCTAAAGCAGTACGGCATATTTTCCGTGCTGACGGAACCTGAAAATCTGACGGTAAAAACCATAAACGCCTATTTAAAAATGAAATCCGACGGACTTATATAAGCTTGGGAATACCGGCTTAAGTTATTATTCCTCACCGGAAGGTTTTATATTGGCTTCTCCTCTGTCATTGAAAAGGGTAGGATAATCTTCGTCAAATCGTTCCAGAATAGCCTGCATAACAGTTTCGCGAATAAAACGCGAGCGGTTTTGTACACGGTATTTACTGCAAAAACGTTCCAAAGCATCAGCTTCATAATCGTTAAGCTTGAAAACGATTTTGTGTTTTCGCTTTAGCTTTTCCTTGTTATTGATATCAGGTTTCATGCAAAATAATGTATGAGTTTCGGCAAAGATATGAATTGTTTTCTTGACGAAAAATATTCATTATTGCGTTTTATACCAAAAAAAAGGCTTGCAAGTTTTTCAACTGCAAGCCTTTGCTTTTTTGCTCCCCCGGTTGGATTCGAACCAACGACAACCGGATTAACAGTCCGATGCTCTAACCAGCTGAGCTACGGAGGAATATTTTTGCTCAAAAGCGATGCAAAAGTAAAACGTTTTTGAGAAAAAAAAAATATATTTGTAAAAAAATTAGCAAATCGTTTAAAATATCTTTTATGAGCTTAGTAATAGTTGGAAGTGTTGCTTTTGATGCAATAGAAACACCCTACGGGAAAACAGATAAAATAATAGGCGGAGCCGGCAGCTATATTGCTCTGGCGGCTTCTTTTTTTCGTGAAAATCCCAAGCTGATTTCAGTGGTGGGAGATGATTTTCCAAAAGCCTATTTGGACTTATTGAATTCAAAATCAGTTGATACTGAGGGAATTGAGATTTGTAAGGGAGAAAAGAGCTTTTTCTGGTCGGGACGTTATCATTCCAATATGAACCAACGTGATACACTTGTAACCGAGTTGAATGTGTTGGCTAAATTTGATCCGAAAATTCCGGATTCTTATCAAAACCCGGATTATCTGATGTTGGGAAATCTAAGCCCGGAAGTTCAGATAGAAGTACTGAACCGACTGCACAAGCGGCCTAAATTTGTGGCATTGGATACCATGAATTTCTGGATAGAAGGCAGTCCGGATAACCTAAAGAAAGTCATTGCACAAACCGATGCAATTATCATCAATGATGAGGAAGCCCGTATGCTTTCCGGTCAATTATCTTTGGTTAAAGCAGCTAAAACCATTCAGAATATGGGTCCCAAATATATCATTGTAAAAAAAGGCGAGCACGGTGCTTTATTATTTGGGGAAGAAAAAATATTTTCGGCTCCGGCCTTGCCGCTTTCCGAAGTCTTTGACCCCACCGGTGCCGGTGACAGTTTTGCCGGAGGATTTATCGGTTACTTAGCACAAAAAGACGATTACAGTTTCGACAGCATGAAAACGGCTGTAATTGTCGGGTCGGTTATGGCCTCCTTTGATGTGGAAAAGTTTGGAACCGAAAGACTCACTGAGCTAAACCCGGCGGATATTAATAAACGCTTAAAACAATTTTCCGATCTCGTACAATTTGACAGCTTTAATTTATAGATTTTTATTTCTTGTGGCAACAAATCTTAGTATTTTTTTGTATATTTAGTATTTGAGCACCGACAATATTATTTTTCGTATAATTAAGAAGTTAGCGTTTAAATTGTGTTGTAACGCTCGGTCTTTTATAACCGTTAAAATTTGTTGCTATGTATAAAATAATAAATACTGTTCTTTATACTTTGTTATTATTATTGGCCATAATACCGTCAACGCTTTGGGCGCAGGAAGTTTCAAATGAAGACTCTGTTCTCATTCATGAATCGGTTTATCTGCACACCGGTAAAAACCTGTATGAAGCCGGAGAAACTTTATATTTTAATGCCTTTGTAAGCAATCCGGAAGGCCTGCCGATTCATGCAAACCGAAATCTTTATATTGAATTATTAAATCCCCACGGAAAGCCGGTATATACCAAAAGGCTTTTTATTGACGATGAAGGAACGGCTTCCGGCTTTTTTGCATTGGAAGATTCTTTACTCGGCGGCGATTATTATTTAAGAGCTTATACCGCTTCTCAGCGAAATTTTGATAAAAACACCTGGTTTGTAAAGCCTCTGGAAATTACCGGCAGCTTAAGCCCGTATTTTAGTCCGTATTATTTTCAAACTTTAAAAAAAGTACGCCGAAAACAGCACAAGCTCCAAATTGTCTATGCCGTGAACGGAGATGTTTTTTTAAAAAACGAAAGTAATCGTTTGGAAATTCGTTTGACCGATTATTTGGGCTTTCCCGTAAAGGGAGAACTTAAAATTTCAAACCTAAATTCCGATAAACAGTATGAGCTTGAAACAGATGAAAACGGAATTGCCTACCTTATACTTGAAACGGGAACAAATGCAGCGTACAAAATACGCGCAAAAAGCCGTAAAAGTCGGGAAAAACTAACAATTAAGCAGCCGGCTGTGCAATCGGTAAAAATACAATCCTATTCAATTGAAGACGGAAACTGCAAGCTTGTTTTACAGAGTAACTTGCCGGAAACCAATGACAGAGCAGCACGAACTTTTAATCTGCAATGCCATGTTTTTGGGGAAGTGCTCACAAGTGAGGAAGTATATATCGGCAATAAAACAAGCATTGAATTAAGTATAAATATTCCCGAGACCTCCGGATATGCTGATTTGGTTTTGACGGATATTAACGAAAAAATTGTGTCGAGAGAAAGTGTTTTTTTACCTTATTCCGAACCGAAAATTGATTTGGATTACCATTTCGAAAATGATTCTGTTTATTTGGTATCGTCTGTTTTTCGTAATTCTCGTGTATCGGTTTTTGTAACGGACGGCGATACGAAAGCCAATGAATCTGCCGATATTAATGATTATTTCTTGTACCGTAATCGAATTGCTGATTTACTCAACCCTTATGCAGGGAACAATCATTTGAAATATTTGGCTCGGCAACACCCGAATGTTTTGTCATCCGGTTTTTTATCTCCGCCGGAGAAAGCGAAATTTTATGCGCCTGAATCTGATATAGGAGTCAGCGGAACCTTGTATCGTTCAATTTTTGATATTACCGTTCCGGAGAATGAAGTGGAGCTTTTTGTGTTGGATAAACATTATGACCGCTATGTAACTCAAACGGATAAAGAAGGACGTTTTTCTTTCGATAATCTCAATTATAAAGATACGGCCAAATTGCGTTTTGTAAGCAAAAATAACCGAGGAAAAAATGCCTTTATAATTGATATTGACAAAGAACCGGCACCGGAATTTAAGCCTTTTTACCCGAATGATGTCCGCGAAAAAATACAAACAGCCAAAGCCGGTCGAAAGTTTTACAGAAATAATTTGAAATATATCAATAAAAAAGATTCCGTGGCAAAAATTCCCGGGAAAGTTCATTCTCGTGCCGGGCGGGTTTTGTTTTTTGATGAAATAAATACCGACGGATACAGCAGTACTTTAAAAGTAATTGAGAATCATGTTCTGGGGATTCGCTCTCGCAGTATGTCCACCTTGCGCGGACATACCAGTCTTATGGGCAGTTCCGAGCCTATGTATATGATTGATGATGTACCTACCGATAAAAGTGCCGTGGATAATTTGCCTCCCGAAACCGTGGATCGTGTGGAAATTTTAAAGGGCGGAAGCGAGTCTGCCATTTACGGTATTCGAGCTGCCAACGGGGTAGTGGCCGTATATACCAAACGCGGCCATAACTGGACACCCGGTGAACTGCTGCTGAGTATTCTTGCTTATGCTCAATCTAAACCCTTTGAATATGAAGCAAAAGAGGATAATGCAAGCGGTGATGTTTTATGGTTTAAGCCAACGAGTGCGCAAACAGCGTCCGATACTGTAAAATTTATTCTTCCGAATATTGAGAATAGCCGCAATATTTTTATTGACATACAAGGATTCACCCATAAAGGAAAACCCTTTCATATTCGAGAGAAACTATTGAGATAAAAAGTGACGAATACGCATAACCGGAAATACCGAAATAAGCGTTCCGATAAGAATAATGGCGGAAAAAGCATATACGAAATCCGAAAGCCTTAATTCAACCGGGTAAGGGGAATTCAAGTACATGCCGTCCGGCGAATAGCTTATAAAACCAAATTCTTGTTGCAACAGACAAAATGCGGCTCCCAAGCTCAGCCCAATTATCCCGGAAAGGATAGTAATAAGTAAGCCTTGAATGATGAATATTTTCTTAATATCCGAATATTGGATTCCCATATTCAAAAGGCTGATCATATTTTCTTTTTTCTCAATAATGAGCATAATTACAGAGCTCGTAATGCTAAAACCGGCAATAAGTATAATAAAAGACAAGATTAAGAAAGTCGCTAATTTTTCACTTTGCATGACCGAATACAAAAAATTGTATTGTTGATGTCGGTTTTTTATTTGTTTATTGGCTCCCAAAATCCCCGAAAGCTCCTTTTGGACATCATTAATGCTGTATTTATCATTGATTTTTATTTCAAGTCCGCTTACGGAAGAGGCTTTTCTGTCGGTAAGTTTTTGAAGATTTCGTAAAGATGTTACAATATATTTGGTATCAAACTCTTCTTCTACCTCTGCTATTCCGGCCGGAATCAGATGCATATTCTTAAAAGAAGCTTGCGGATTAACCGTTGAAATCTGTTTTCGGTTCGGAATCCATACCGACACAGTTTTGGAAGCCGGAAGACTGATGCCGAGATTGATAGAAAGAGCAATGCCGAAAACGGCATTCTTGTTGTTTTCGTTTACGCTGTAATTCCCGGCAACCAATAAGTCGGACAGATTGTTGGTTTTGTTATAGTTATTATCTACGCCTTTGGCAACGGCTATAAGTTGCTTATCACCGGCTTTTAAAAGTACATTTTCTTCCAATACGGCTGAGTATGATTCAACGGCTTCATGCTTTACTGCTTGCTGAACATCGGTATCGTCAAGCTCAAATGTTTTGCCGGCTGCAGGTACAATTTTTAAATCGGGCGCATAGGTGTTTATGCGCTCACTAATCATTTGGTCTATTCCGTTAAAAACCGAGAGTACAATAATCAGTGCAGCCGTAGCTACCGTAAGAACCGTAACGGAAATAAACGAAATGATATTGATGGCATTTCGGTTATTTTTGGAAAAAAGATAGCGTTTGGCTATAAAAAAACTCAGCTTCATTTTAGTCTTTCAGAAGATTTGTGATTCTTTCGGCTTTATCTAAGGAATCGTCTAAAAAGAAAACCGGTTCGGGAACTTTTCGTAATTGGTTTTTAACACGTTTTCCCAATTCGTAACGAATCATTTTTGTTTCGGCTTTTATATCTTTGAGAATTTCCTCTTTATTCTCAGCCGGAAATATGCTTACATGCACCTTTGCAATGCTTAGGTCTTGGCTCATTTCAACATGCGTTACGGAAATCATATTGCCTGAAAATTTGCCGGCATTTTGCCTGAAAATTTCCGCCAAATCTTCTTGTATCTGTTTTGCTACTCTGAGCAGTCGTGTGTTTGCCATTGTATTATGTTTTTATATTCTAAGGCTTTATTGTGCCGCAAAAGTACAAAAAAAATACGAACTTGTTTCTTTAATTCTACCATGCTTATTTTACTTATGAACCCGGATAGATGTTATTTTGAGGAGTTGCGAGTAATTCATAATGCTTTGATTTTCATTTTTTATTAAACGATTGAATTAGGCGCATGAAAGCTGCTAATTTTAAAATTACAGCATTTCGTTCAAATTAGCGGTTTCCCCCTTGGCGAAGGGGGTTAGGGGGATTGATTGATACAAAAAATGTAAGAAAATTCAGATTATGCAGCTTGCATTTTGATACTTCCTTGAATTGCGACTTTTTGTAATGTCTTTAAATCAATAGGTTGTCAGTATTAAAGAAGTGCCTAATTCAATTAAACGAATATTCGGTTCTCCTCAATTTATTTATAATAAGCCCTATTGCCTAATGCTCTGATTATCATCATTATAATAATTCCAATTTTATACAAATAATGCTCAAAGAGGTAACATGCTTATTTACAGCAACTTATATTTATCTACTAAAGTTTAATCCAAAAATACTTGTATTGAGCTTGTCGAAATAAGCTCTTTAAAAACCTTATAATTAAAGTTTTAACCTTAGTAGAAAATGTAAGGCAGAACGCATAAACCTTATAAGCTTATTGGGTTAAAATAGTTTGTAATCAGCTAATTACGTAAACTCCGAAACTTCAGTAAGTAATAATTGCATCTAAGACTTTATAAAGGGTTAGTGCATTCTTCTGTTCTTTGAACTCTGAATTTTGTTTTAAGAAAAGAGAATTATTTTGTATTTTTGATAAAATTTTAAACTACATATTATGTTTCCAACTCAAGTATATACAAAACGCAGAAAAGCTCTAAAATCAAAAATTTCCAAAGGCGTAGGTTTTTTTCCGGGGAATGTGGATGTTCCTTTCAATTATTCGGCAAATATCTATCGTTTCAGACAAGACAGTTCATTTTTATACTTTTTCGGAATTGATAAGCCCGGCCTTTCGGCGCTTATAGATTTTGAATCGGGAGATGAAATTTTGTTTGGCAACGAAATTACCCATGACGATATTATTTGGATGGGCGCACAACCCGCTCTGGCTGATACCGCTCAAAAAGTCGGCATTCAGGATGTTCGTCCGCTTTATAAGTTGGATGAATTGGTGAAAGAATATTTGGCAGAAGGGCGTCAAGTTCATTATCTGCCCCCTTATCGCGGCGAAACAAAAATAAGCATGAACAAGCTTCTCGGAGTTGCCGTTGATGATTTGGAAAGCAATGCTTCCGAGGCGCTTATAAAAGCCGTTGTTGATTTACGCTCGGTAAAAGACGACTACGAAATTAAAGAAATAGAAAAGGCCGTTGATGTTGCATACAAAATGCACACCACCGCTATGCAAATGGCCCTGGAAGGCACAAAGGAACAGCAAATAGCGGGCGTTATCGAAGGCATTGCTTTATCGAACGGCGGGCCGGTGGCTTTCCCCGTTATTTTATCCAAAAACGGACAAATACTTCATAATCACGACCACAGTAACATTCTGAAGCGCGGTGATTTAATGGTGGTAGATGCCGGAGCCGAATTAGAGTCGAATTACACTTCAGATATTACTCGTACAACTCCCGTTGGCGGAAAATTTTCACAACGCCAAAAAGAAATTTATGAGATTGTTCTGGAGGCTAATATGCAGGTGATTGAAAAAAGCAAGCCGGGCATACTGTATAAAGATATGCACCTGTTGGCTGCCAATATCATAGCTTCCGGGCTTACGGATTTGGGAATTATGAAAGGTAATCCGGAAGAAGCCGTTCGTCAGGGCGCACACGCTTTATTTATGCCTCACGGCTTAGGCCACATGATGGGCTTGGATGTGCATGACTTGGAAGGTGTAAGCGAAGAATATGCCGGATACGGTGATGAACTCAAACGCAGCAAGCAATTTGGTCTATCCGCTTTGCGCCTTGCCAAAGAGCTCAAACCGGGCTATGTCCTTACCGATGAACCGGGAATTTATTTTATTCCTGAACTGGTTAAGCTCTGGAAATCTGAAAACCGATTTACCGATTTTATCGATTATAAGAAAGTTGAAGATTATCTGGATTTTGGAGGCATTCGAATTGAAGATGACCTTTTGATAACCGATACCGGAAACCGTGTACTTGGAAAACCCATTCCCAAAACCGTAAAAGAGATTGAGGAAATAGCCGGAACTCAAGCGTAAATAAATTACTGTTTATAAAGCTGCTAATATCTTTATAAACCCTATCAAATGAAGCTTCCGAATTGGAATGATTTCGGAAGCTTTTTTTATTTTTGAAATTTAATTTTCTTCAGAACTTAGTGTATGATTAATGATTTCTTTATTGATATCGAAACCGGTGTAATGCAGATTAGTTCCTTTAAACAATAAATCACTGAAGCGTTTAATTTTCTTTCCTGTAATTTCCTCGGAAAACGCGTCAATTGCTTTACCTAATTTTGGGCCGTACTCGGAATTACTGATAATATATACCGGATTATGAAACTCTGACATTTTTACGGTTTTTTGAATATTACTTAAATCGTATGATACTGCAACAAGAATAACCTTTAAGCCTTTGTTTTCAAAAGCATTCTCTATATCCGTATAGGTTTTTAGGGAATAGTATGTGTTAGAGATGCAACTTGGGTTCCACAGATGAACAAGCGTATATTTATTTTCGGAGATAAGCTGTTTGCATTGCGAGCCGGATATTTCCGAGATTACTAAAGTATCCGGCCTTTCCCCCACCTTGGCGTAGGGCTTAAAATATGCCTTTTCTTCATTACTTAATGAAGCATAATGATTTGTATTTATGCTTATAGCGCAGCCTGTAAAAAATGTAATAATAATAAACGGTATAATATGCTTCATGGGCTTGTTTGAAAATAGCCTGCTTCGCTCGGAAGCAGGCATAGAGTTTAATTATTTTACCTCTTCATTTTTTGTTTAAATTTCCTTTTTCTATTCATCTTTCAAGGCTTTTTGTTTCTTGCCTGAATTTATAATATAATTCTGAAAATCAATTTGGAAATTTTCTGTTGCCTTAAATACGGTATCTTTTGCAATTTCAGATAAGATGATGTCCGGGGTTAAGAAATTAGCTTCGCTCCGGTTTTGTATTTAAAAAAAATCTCAATAAATATAAGGCAGAACCCATAAAAGGAATAAATAGTATAATTAACAACCACAAAAACAAGTTGAATGATTTTTCATATTTCAATACTAAGAACAATGCAGGAAGGCTAATTAAAAGATAAATTGTAATTACTGCTATAAGCCCCCAAGGCCCAATAATTCCGGTTATAATCATGATTTTAAGTTTTAGTTACAGCAATAAGCTTAATTTGCAATATATGCGTGATTTTCGAATAAACAGGAGGTGTCAACCCCTCCATATGCAGTACAGCCTGAAAGATCGTAATTTGCATTTTTATCCGGCTTACTACACAACACTAAGGCAAAAATATAAAATTACTCCCCCCCTTGCAAATATTAAACCATTGAAGCCGCAACCCCGGAGGAAAGACCCTGAATACACTGTCGGAACCCAAATATAAATCACTGTTTGTAAAGCAGACAAAATATTTATAATCCCTATCAAATGAAGCTTTCGAATTGGAATAATTTTGGAAGCTTTTTTTATTTTTGAATAAAATAATTTTAAAAAAGAATTAGAGCATATAATCAACTGAAAAATGTAAAAATTATAATTTTTTTATTATAATTATGCTTAGATTGTTGTTTTTAATAATCGCATATTCTCAAACTTTGATTATCGAAAAATGAAAAATGAAAACAAAAAACAATCCGTATCAAAAACAGTCAAAATTCTATCATTAAATGATAAACAATCAGATTATGAATTTTGGTTAACTCAGTCGATTGAAAAGCGATTGGAAACTTTAGAGACCTTAAGACAACAATATATAAATTGGAAATATGATTCTCAACCGGGATTTCAGAGAGTTTATAGAATTATTGAACGCTCACAAAGTTAAATACTTAATTGTCGGCGGATATGCCGTAACGGTACACGGTTATCCAAGATATACCAATGATTTGGATATTTGGCTTTGGGCTGATAATGATAATGCTCAAAAGATTATAGCAGTATTGAAAGATTTTGGTTTTGGCACATTAAAAATAACAGAAAAAGACTTTCTTGTTTCTGACAGAATTATTCAGTTGGGATATCCTCCAAACCGGATTGATTTATTAACAGGAGTAAGCGGACTGTCTTTTGATGAATGCTATCCGCATAAAATAAGCTTTGAAATTGACGGACTGGAGATAGACTTTATTGATATTGACAATCTAAAAAAGAATAAAAAAGCATCCGGAAGACATAAAGATTTAAATGATTTAGAAAATTTAAAATAAATACTCAGCACTACACTTAAGGCCGCCCGATTGCCACAGCTTTTGTTCGGCTTTTCCCAAAAAAGGCATCACAGCAGCAAGCAAAAGTGCGTTTCCCTTATGAAAAATTTAACTCTCAGTTTAGCCGCGGTTCTTTTGAGTTTAAGCATTTTTGCTCAAGACTCAAACTATCCGGACATTTTACATTACGATATAAACCTGAATATTACCGATTTCGATAATAAATATATTTACGGTTATACCGATATTACATTTACGAATAAATACCCGGAACAGAAACAATTTAGCTTTAATTTAAAAGGATTGAAAACCGATTCGGTGATTTTGGATAATGACAGACAGATTACTTTTGTGCAAAATGCCTATTTCTTGGAACTGTCTTTAAACGGGGCTTATGAGCCGGGCGATACGGCTGTTATCCGCATTTATTACCGGGGAAATCCGATAGCGGATGATATATGGGGCGGCTTTTTTTTCAATGACAATTATGCCTTTAATATGGGCGTGGGAATGGCATCGCCTACCAAAAGCTTTGCTCAGGTTTGGTATCCGTGTGCCGATGATTTTCGCGAAAAAGCGGCCTATGATTTTCATATCACCGTAAGTACCAAACATACTGCCGTTTGCTCCGGGGAGTTTGTTGAACTTAGCAAGAATTATAACGGAACGCATACTTGGCATTGGCGGGAAGAAGAAGAAATTCCGGCTTACGTTACATCTGTTGCCGTTGGGGATTATGAACTTTGGGAACAAAATATAAACGGCCTTTTGGGAGTAATTCCCGCACACATTTATTACAATCCGACCTTAAGACCGAAGGTAAAGGAATCATTCAAAAATTTGCCGGCCTGCCTGCACGGATTTGAAGCGCATTACGGGCCCTATGTTTGGAATCGAATCGGATTTGTAAGCGTACCTTTCTCAAGCGGTGCCATGGAGCACAATTGCAATATCGCTTATCCGGAATACGCCGTGGACGGAACTTTGAAGCGAGAAACTTTAATGGCTCATGAACTTTCGCATCATTGGTTCGGCAATTTAGTTACCTGCGCCACGCCCGGCGACATGTGGCTCAATGAAGGCTGGGCAAGCTATTCCGAAGCTTTATTTAAAGAATTTGTTTACGGCTCTAAAGCCTATCGGGAATATGTGCGAAAAAATCATGCCAATGTGTTGCAAAACACACATAGGTATGACGGCGGATATTGGCCGGTTGCCGGTGTACCGGAATACTTGACCTACGGCAGCACGGTTTACGACAAAGGCGCCGATATGGTTCACACCATGCGCTCCTACATGGGCGATTCTTTGTTTTTCAACTCAGTGAAATCGTATTTAAGTGATAAAGCTTTTCAATCCGTTTCTACCGAAGCTTTTAAAAATTATATGTCGAAGGCCTCCGGAATCTCTTTGGATGATTTTTTTGATACTTGGATTTTTGAAGCCGGTTTTCCGCATTTTTCTCCGGCAAATTTTAAAGTACAAATAAACGCAGAGATATATTTATGTTCCTTGGATATTTTACAAAGACTTAAAGCGCGTAAGAATTTTGCAGACTCTGTACCGGTGGACATTGTGTTTTATGATGAAAATCTAAGCCGGTTTACTTCCCGGGTATTTGCTTCAGGAGCCCGCACACGACTTGAGATTCCTCTTCCTTTTCAGCCGGTTGGCTTTTTATTGGATCCGGAGGCAAAATTGTCCGATGCCTCGGTTCACAGAACCATAAAACCGAAAGAAGCAAAAAAATACCCTTTTTCCGAAGAAAATGCGGAAGCAGAATTTTATTCCAAACCCGAACAGATTATTTTACAAGTTCGGCAAAATTATTTGCCGGCCCAAAATTTGCCCGATAATTATTCTGCACTTTTTGATAATTATTGGACCGTTTCCGGCATAAATTTAGATTCAGCAAATGCAGTCATTCGTTTTTTTACATCCGGCTACATTTCGCAAACATCCGATATTCATTTATTATATCGAGAGCATCATGAAGCCGATTGGGAATTAAGGGATTTCAAAACATTAAAATCGCAAAATAAAACCGGCTTTACGGTTAAATTGCAAACCGGCGATTTCTGTATTGCAAAAAAAATATAATAAAATGGATACGACACAAATCAAATTAGAAAAAGCCAAGCTTCCGCTCCCATTTTTAATGTTTGGTTATTTGTGCGTTTTGGCCGGGCTTTATTTTTTGTTTGTCATGCAGTGGCCGGCTTTATTAATAATTCCGGGTGTAGTGATAAGTGCCGTTTATTCACAAAAATATCTTAATTTGAATGAGCTTCAATTCACGGATGAAACTAAGCTTTTCGGGAAAAAACTGACACAGTCCGTATCTAAGCTTCATGTTCCCGAATATATCGTTTTGCGTCCTGTCAGCATGAAAAGCAGGCAAAGTGTTTTAAGTATTTCACGCACGGAAAGTTTAGCGCTTTACCGGGTGAATTTTGTATATCCGGAAAATAAAGTTCGTATAATTTACACCGGAAGCTATAAAAAAGCCGAAGAAATCAGTCAACTTTGTGCTGAACAATTTCTGGTTCCCTTTCGTAATCGCGCTGAGGCTTAATGTTTCTGCGAATAGTTTTTATTTTTTCTTGAATGTGTATTGTTCGCATGATTTTTTGTGCAGAAAACTTTACTGAACTGCTTTTTTCAATTCAATTTTTTGTTGAAAAAATATGAATAGTTGTTAATATTTTTATGAATATATAAATCAGTTAAAAACCAACTGTTTTGAAAGATAATTTATAAAGATGGCGTATATTTTTAAAATAATACCCATTATATTAAAGGTATAAGTAATAGCCTTTAAAATATTTATTATCAGCTTTTAAAAACAATAATTAAGATACGAATAAAATCCCAAAGTTAAAGTTTCAATGCTATTCGTGATTATAGTAATAAAAAAGCCGCAAATGATTATTTTGCGGCTTTTTTTGGTGAATAAATGAATACCTTTGTTATTTTTTATATCTGGTATCCGGCAGAAAACGCCAAGCTAATTACTGCGTAATTAATGTTACTTTCAAATTTTAAAATCCTTACTTCGACTTTGCTCAGCACATCGCATTAACAACAGTTAACTCCGGTTTTAAAATTTGAAAAAGCCTTGAATTTGACGTTTTCTGTCAAATACTATCTAAAACATCCCGTCGTAATTTGTACAGTTCTTCATCGGTATGGTCATAGCTGTTATTTTGTATGGGTTTTTCCCATTCTCCGTACATTGGGTTGGCAAAAACGATGTATTTGGTTCCGATAAGTTCGGCTTTTTCATCTACGGCTTTTTTTCCGAAATCATTTCCGCGCTTGCCAAAATCTTCAGAAAAATCTCTTAGGTTATCACCTAAATATAATACTACATCATAGTTTTCAAGAATTTTGTTTCGGCGTTCCGTTTTGTTTGAGCTGTCGGTTTTTAGCAGAATGTTTTCCGGTTTTATCTGCGGGAGTTGCAGCTCTTTAAGGTTGTTAATGGTGTATGTTAAAGCCGAATCGGCTCGGTTCGACAGGTAAATTATGGTAATGCCGATTGAGTCAGCATAATTAAAAAATTCAACCGCTCCCGGAATCGCTTCCGCATTTTCTTCTTTAACCCACTCGGCCCAGCTCTCAGGCGTATATGGGTGATTGTTTATTATCATACGAGCATTGTAGGCGCTGTTGTCCATAACGGTTTCATCCAAATCGCTTATAATCGCCTTGGGTTTATCACTTTCGGTATTTTCTGTGTTTTTGTCCAACATCAGCCGGGCCAATTTGTAATTCTGTATGTTAAGAGCTTTGGCTTCGGCTGAAGTTTGCTGCCAAAGTGTGGCTGCTATCAGATGGTCTTGTGTCGGCTTAAATTCTGTTTGTTTTTCGGTTTGCGGCGCATTGCATGCTCCAAGTATGAATACGCTCAGTAATGCAATCAGTACATGTGTTTTCTTCATGATATTATTTTTTGTGTTTATATGGTCTGCAAACTTAATGATATTTTTAACAAGTCAATGGTTCGTTAAACTTTGCCAAAGTTGCAGTTTGCAAACTGTAATGAAGCT
>CAYYQW010000051.1:0-23702 GCA_964472505.1 uncultured Bacteroidaceae bacterium
GGTTTTTTTGTTTTTGATGTTGAGAGACAAAAAACGGAACTCCCTGCATGCCCCGGCTGTATAGGGGCGTGCTTTTCGTTTGGGTTTCTTTTTTGTTTTCGCTGTAGAGAGACAAAAGGCGGAACTCCCTGCATGCCGGCTGTTTCGGGGGCATGCTGTTCGGTTGGACTTCTTTTATTGTTAAATGATTTAATTGCTTGCACTAAGCGAAGTCGAACTGTTAAATTGCTGAACACTATCAGCTTGCATAGAAATTGTAGAACGCCGTCTTATATCTTACATCTTATATCTTACATCTTACATCTTACATCTTACATCTTACATCTTACTTCTTTTCTTTGACAATATTAGATACAATTATCTTCACCGGCAAGAGACGCGCGCGTCTCATTAGTGCAAGTGATTATTAATAAGCCGTTTGCAAAGGGGTGTTTTGAAGAATATGTTGTATATCATAAGCTTGATGATAGTGCTTGTTATTGCTGCTTTTGTAACAAATCAAAATTCCAAACTATAGCTTATTGAAGGCATTATCGGAAAAAGACTTTGCTTGTATAAGTTCAGGCTTTGCTCTTCTATGCCGTAATCAATAAAATAATAGTAGGGATTTTTTCTGTTGTACAGGTTAAATAAGGAAATATTCAAAATACTCTTGCCAAGTTTTATTTTTTTTTCTAAAACAAATGCAAGGTCAAGCCTGTGGTAGGGTTCCATTAGAGCATTGTTGATATTCTCGTATAATAAAATGTAATCACCTTCGTTCGACATGATTTTACCGACAGGCAAAGTCATTGGCCGCCCGCCGGCAAATATCCAGTTTACTGAGACTTTTAGCGTTTTAGTTAAACTATATGTTCCGGATAGGTTGAATTTGAACGTTCGGTTGTAATCGTAAGGATATATTTTGCCGTTGTTAAATGATTCAAATTTTCGCACGCTTTTATTAAGTGATACTGAAATATTCAGGCTGGTTTTTTTAGACCGAAAAGAAGATAAACTTTCAATACCATAAGCTGTTCCTTTACCGCCGGACTCTATGCTGCTTATCGTATCTGTATTTATTTTAAAAAAATCGATTCCGATTGTCGGGCTGATCAGATTATGAAATTTTTTATGATATGCACTAACGCTCATGCTGATTTTTTCCGTAATATTCGATTTTATCCCGATACTAAAAATATCGGAATATTGAAAAGGATATTGTTCCGATGCCGGGATAAAATAATCGGATTGAACCGCTTCCGAAGAGTTTCTAACCGAATGAATATCTTGACTCATGCGCGCGTATGCCGCATCAAAGCTAATGACATTGAACGGTAATTTGAAATTTATCCGAGCTTCGGGAAAAAAGTCTGCGAGATCACTGTAATAATAAGCCACTAAGTTGAGGCCGTAATCAACTGACAGGTGTTTTACAATTTGTATATGATGTGATGTATAAAAATTTACTTTATGTGAAATTATCTTGTCGGAATTGCTGCTGTATGAAAAGTTTTGAGTTTCGGAACTTTGCATTTCATAGTTATAATGCATGGGTGCAAAAAAATGGTTTGTCAGATGCAGGCCGAATGTCATTCCCGATTTTTCAGAAATGTAAAATTCGTTATCGTATTTCAAACCAAAATCGGATATCGCCGACTTGCGCATTGAATTTACAGATTCATACAGTTTGTCGTTTTCCTGTACTTTAGTGAATTCCGAACGGTAACTGTATTGGCTGTAGTAAACAACGGTATTAGCAAACAGACGGTTTGAAAAAACATGGTTCCAACGCAAGGCATACATTTCGTTTCCCCATCTTAATTCATTTGAAATTTCGTTAGCTTCCAAACTTCCTTCCATCATGGTTTTAAGTTTGTCGTTACCCCTATAGTAGCTTAAATAAAGCTTATTGCGTTGTGAAAGCTTATAGTTTGCTTTGAAATTCAGGTCGTAAAAGTTATAATGAAGTCCTAAATCAAATATCTTTGTGAAAAGCGGCAAATAACTTGTACGTGCCGACAATAAGAATGAACATTCGTTTTTAATAATCGGCCCCTCAAAAGAGAAACGAGATGCAAGCAGACCGACACTTGCAGTACCCGTAAAGCTCTTGTTATTGCCTTCGCGCATACGTATGTCGGCTATTGAGGACAGTCGCCCGCTGTATTTTGCAGGAAATGCACCGGCATATAAATCGGCACTTCTTAGCACATCGGTATTGAATATGCTGAAAAATCCGCCCAAATGATTTATATAGAAAAGCGGGACATCATCTAAAAGAATGAGATTTTGATCTGAAGAGCCGCCTCTTACAAATAAGTTGCTTTTGGCTTCATCGCCAAAACCTACTGTAGGCAGTATTTGCCAAGCCTTTATGACATCACTCTCGCCGCCGGTTTGTGGCATGAGCAGAATGTCTTGTATGGCTATGCTTAGTTTATTGTTGTCGGCTTGCATTGTTGTTCTTTTCTTGCCGTAAACGGTAACTTCTTCTAAAACATTTGAGGGTCGCAATTTAATGTATATCATGGTATCCATTGAGGTGCTAATAGTTTTTTGGAACGAAAAATATCCGACATAACTACTGATAATCTTGCAACTGTCATTTTTATTTAATTGAATGCTAAAAAAACCGTAACTGTTGGTGATTGCCGTCTTTGTTTGACCGGCACGAACATAGGCACCGGCTATTGCTTCGCCGGTTTCATAATCATTTACAAAACCGCTTAGGGTATATTTTTGGGCGAATACCGATAAAGCTGAAAATTGGACGATTATGTATAAATAAAAAACTCTACTCATCTTTTGTAAACTCATAGCTGATGCCGACTAAATTTCCAATTATCATATTGTGCTCCGTGGGCAGAAGAGGAAGTTGCTTGTAATAGGTATATATCAATTTTGTTTGCATAAAAATATCAACCTTAGAGTTGAGCCGGAAGCTAAGTTCTAAGCCGGTATTAAATCCGTGAGCGTAAGTATTCTCAAAACTAACAATTTTCTCTTCCGTATCAGAATTTGTTTTATATGCGTATATACTGCTTTTCTTCTTAATACTGTAGTTATATCCGCCAAAATATAAAAGTTGCAGGCGTTTATTTGTTATCAGTCTAATGGCCGGATTTAACTGAAAATTAATAAAATGCAACATTCCGCCTCGGGGTTTAGTGTATTCCTGATTAATCGGATAATAACTCTCATATAATTCGGCATCTGCAAGTCCGTAGAAATTATTTTCAGCTTCTGAAATTAAGGCAAAACGTTTGCCTAACAGCACAGAGAAGTTAAGTCCGGCAACCGGTCCTTGTATGTTGTGATGCCCTTCATAATCGGTTGAATATCCGATGCTGATACCCGTTTTATATCTAATTTGAGCCTGTGCAAATGAAAATATGATTAGCAGCAACATCATTGTTAAGACAGTCTTTATCATAATGTTTTTTTAAGAAATTAATAATAAATGCGTTCAACTTGAATGGTATCAGACAGTTCGGAATACCCGGCAAAAATACCGTAACCTCCGGAAATATTGGAGTAAACATCAATGCCGGAGCTTCCTCCAAAAATTATATCGCCTTGTCTTTTAATTAGTTGTTCCAGATACGAAGTCTTGTATTTATAATAGTTATCGCTGACGGCACGAAATGTTACAACCAATTGATGTTCAGGAATATAATTATCTCCCGAACTTTGCTGCACAACAATGGGAGATGCGTATAATATTTGCACTTGCTCTGTTTCGGAACCGGTAAGTTTAGCCGGAAAAATTAGTACGGAGAGATGATTATTTGCAAAAGCCTCAATTTGGGGGTAATACCTTTGTGATGTAATTACCGGTTCAGAACTCCTCAAAGCGCATTTTTGAATCGTTTCATCAGTTATCATATATACATCTGTTTCATAATAAGCTTGGGTTTCTAAAGTTTTATCATATTCAATAGTCAATGGAATCCAAGGGAGTATCTCGTCAAGAAACAAATCGTTAGAATAGCTGACATTCATGTTGGTCGGCTTTTTCGGGATTTCATCAATGCCGCTTAAAGTATCTTTATTGCTAAACAAAGTGAATGAAACAGTATGTATTTCGGAAGAGATACAGTTTATGCTTTGAAAAACTCCGTTGCCTGTATAATCCGTTTGAATCGTATCGTTGTTTGCTGTAAAAATAAGGCGGGCATTCGAAAAATCGGTTTCCCAAATACTGTCGGTAACATTTGCTGTTCGAGATACTTGAATCCTTACGATTTTGTTGTTTGTAATTAAGGATGTAAGACTGATTTTTTCAATGGCAGCCGGCAGTAAATCATTACTTTTCTCTATGCACGATATCTGGAGCATAAAGACCATTAACAACAGGGTGAACATTTCTTTTTTCATTATTTTGTTTTGTAAGGAAGGCAGCAAAGTGAGCTGCCTTCCATGTTTTTAAATTTATGGAATATTTCTATACCAAATCACATTATAGGTAGGCCCGCCTATGGTCCAATCTTGAACTTCAGCCTTTATTCGACGACCCGAATAACTCTTTGATGTTTCTTGCCCGCCCCATAGTATTCCTGAACGACTTTTATATTTCCAACTACTAATCCAATCATATTTAGTCCACCATTCTACATCTTGTAAATATCTCGCATAAATATCCGTGTTTACAACTTTTCCGAAATGATATTTAACCGGTCCTTTATAAGTTGTCCAAAAAGTTGTTCCGGATCCTTTTGTATTCTTGCTTGAAGAAACAGTTACAGACAGGCCGTATACCTTTTCTTTGTCTTTAAAATTAAGACTTTCCACTTCAATCATAATTGGGCTTGCTGCTCTTTCCGGTACTTCTGTTAAAGAACTATTCTTACAATTAAGCGGTTTTGCTTCATTTGCCGGTTTTACCCTTAAACTTTTAAAACTTAAACTTTTGTTTTCAACGAATTCATATAACTGCTTTTTAGTTATTGCTGAAATTTTCAAAGAAATACTTTCTGCTTTGTCATCTCCTGCTAAGAACACAACGGTTTGAAAAGGATAAATAGTTTCCTTTTTCGAAGATTCATTATTCTCAAAATCGCTCTCAGAACTTTTTTCCGTCTCAAGTATTTGCTCTTTCTCACACCCACCCAAAACAAACAGGGCAGCTGCAAAAAATAATACTAAACTTTTAATTGTTTTTTGTGTCATAATTGTAATTTTGCAATAAATAAAATTTGTTAGAATTTTCCCTTATCCCAAAATAATCATAAGTGGCGGGATAAGGTTTTTTGTTTTCGCTGTAGAGAGACAAAAGGCGGAACTCCCTGCATGCCGGCTGTTTCGGGGGCATGCTGTTCGGTTGGATTTCTTTTTTTTGTTAAATGATTTAATTATTAAACACTATCGGCTTGCATACTGATTGCAAAAAGCCGTCTTATATCTTACATCATATATCTTATATCTAATAATTAATAGTCTTCCGATTTTCGTCTTATGTCCTTTTTCAGTGCATTTAGTTCTTTTATTGGCAATACGGTTTCAATATCCGTGTTTAGAATATCGGCTAACAATACCAACGTTCTTATCTGCAAACCGTAAACACCCCGTTCGGTTTTTCCGATTCTTGATGCATCGGTATTACAAAGGAGGGCTAACTCTTTTTGACTTAAATTATTTTGTTTTCGGAGCCGCGCAATTCGTTTTCCGATAACAATATCAATTTTTTGAACTGTCTCGGGTTTATAGATACTGTTCATTGAGGAAATTTTGGTTTCTGCTTATAAAAAGCAGTTTAATACACACGTTTTTTCGTGAGCAAAACTATATTTAAAATATGAAAGATCGCAGGTCATTTTCGACCTATTTTTATAGAATGTAAAGTATGCTTGGAATTCGGGGGGGGTGTTTTATAACACGCTTGCGTTGAGTTATGTACAAAGCATGTATTGTTTGACACATGTAATGGTTTGATTGGTAGTTTGCTATGTTTATACAAAATAGATCAAATATGGAATATCGTTTTTATGACCGAGTATTTTTTGGCTGAACACATGTTTTATAATTTTTTTCAGCAATGTAACAAACCGTTTATGCGCTTATATTTACTTGTTGTATTTTCTTAGAAAAAAAGCTTTTCCCGGCTGTAAATAATTTGATATATTGCAGCTAAATATTAATTGTGTTTAGCTGTGAAAATTAAGCTTATACAAAAATTCAAATCGTTATTTTTTAATTAAAAACTTTTACCAATGAAGCATAATTTTAAAGTTTTATTACTCTTTGCTTTCCTTTTTTCTTTTGGAAATGCTCAGCTTTTTGCCTACGATGATGCACGCATGTTGCGTTATCCGGATATTAAGGGCGAACAAATTGTTTTTGTGTATGCCGGAAATATCTGGACCGTTGAGGCTTCCGGAGGAGAAGCTCGCCAATTGACTTCACACAAAGGCCTTGAGCTGTTTCCTAAAATTTCCCCGGACGGGAAATGGATTGCCTTTTCGGCAGAATACAGCGGCAGCCGTCAAGTTTATATTATGCCGGCACAAGGCGGAACTCCGCAGCAATTAACTTATTACAACGATGTGGGAAACATGCCTCCGCGCGGCGGATTCGATAATGTAGTAATGGGCTGGACGCCGGACAGCAAACAGGTGTTTTTCCGCTCCAATCGTACGCCATTCGGGGAGCGCATGGGGAAATATTTTACGATAAGCATAAACGGCGGTTTTGAAGAAGAACTTCCAATTCCGCACGGTGGTTTTGCCGACCTTTCGCCCGACGGGAAAAAGGTGGCTTTTACTTATGTGGATCGAGAATTCCGTACTTGGAAACGCTACAAAGGCGGACGCGCTTCCGATTTGTGGATTTACAATTTGGAAGAAGATATATCGGAGAAAATTACCGATTTTGACGGTACCGACCAAATACCGGTTTGGCAGGGCGATAAAATATATTTTGCTTCCGACCGTGATTTGTGGCTGAATATTTACAGCTACGATACAAAATCCGGAAATACCAAACAGATTACCAATCATGAAAACTTCGACGTGATGTGGCCGAGCGGTGCAGACGGCAAAATTGTATATGAGCACGGCGGATACATATATAAATTGGATACGCAAAGCGGCCAAACCGAAAAAGTGGAGGTCAGTATTCGTTACGATAATCCGAATACGCTTCCGTACTTTAAAAATGTAGAAAAGAACATTCACAGCTATGCATTATCGCCCGGAGGGAAGCGTGTATTGTTTGATGCGCGCGGTGATGTTTTCTCTGTGCCGGCCGGCACAGGAAGTACCTATAACCTCACGCAAAAGCAAGGCGTGAGAGCCGTTTTTCCGCAGTGGTCACCGGATGGCAAATACATTGCTTATTATTCGGACGAAAGCGGAGAATATGAGGTCTATTTGCTTGAAAATAAGAAGAATGCAGAAGCCAAACAAATAACTCAAAACTCAAAAGGTTGGAAATATAAAGGCGAATGGTCGCCCGACAGTAAAATGTTGGTCTTTTTTGACCGAAGCATGCGCTTACAGCTCCTGAATACCGAGTCAGAAAAAATTACAATTATTGATACGCCCACATCCAACGAAATACGCAGTTACGCTTTTTCGCCCGATTCTCGCTTTGTAACTTATACGAAGAACAGCGCTAACGGGCAGTCATCAATTTGGGTTTATAATATCGAAAATAAAAGCACTCAACAACTTACCGGCGATGAATTTAACGATTATTCACCCGTATTCTCCAAATGCGGAAATTATATGTTTTTCTTATCCAACCGAGATTTTAATCTTGAATTTTCGAATTTTGAATTCAATTATCTTTATAATAAGGCTACAAGGATATACGCTTTGCCTTTGAACAGTGATGTGCCGCGTCTTTTTGAAACGGAAGAAATTTTTGAAAGCTTGGGCAAAACTGATGATAAATCCGGTGAAACCGAAAGTGCAGAGATACAAGTACGTATTGAGTTCGAAAATGCAGAAAATCGTGTTGTTGCTTTTCCTTTTCCTTCCGGGTCGTATCGAGGCCTTAACGCCACAGATAACGGAATAGTTTATATCAATGATGGAGGTTTACAGCATTACAATACGCAAGAGAATGAAAATAAAACGATAATGGAAAGCATTTCAAGCGCCGAACTGTCTGCCGACGGCAAAAAGTTTCTTTATCGTTACGGCTCAGGCTATGGTGTTGCAGACTTTAAGCCCGGACAAAAGGCCGGCGAGGGTAAATTGAATCTTGATGATCTGACCATGAAAATTGAGCCGCGAAAAGAATGGACACAAATATTCAATGATGCATGGCGCATTTACCGCGATTATTTTTATGTTTCTAACTTGCATAATGTTGATTGGCAGGGTTTTAAAGAAAAGTACTCAGCCATGTTACCTTACCTGAATCATCGTTTTGATTTGGATTACATACTCGGAGAATTGGTGGCAGAAACCAATACCGGCCATGCTTATGTAAACTATGGTGATTTTGAGCGTGTTGAACGTACCGAAACCGGATTGTTGGGGGCAAAATTGAAAGCAGATTCCAAAAATAACCGATACATTATCAGTAAAATATATCCCGGCGAAAACTGGAACAAAAGTCGCAGATCACCTTTAACCGTGCAGGGTATTGATATATCCGAAGGCGAATATTTAATTGCCGTGGACGGGCATGATGTAACAACCAAAGACAACCCTTACATGTACTTGGAGAACAAAGCGGACAAAAAAGTGGAGCTCACCATAAACAGTAAGCCTACAGCTAAAGGAGCCCGAAGCTATGTGATAGAGCCCGTTAAATCTGAGTTGGAATTAATGTATCTGGATTGGGTGAATACGCGCAGAGAGCTGACAGAAGAATTATCAAACGGACGCATAGGATATATGCATGTGCCCAATACGGCCGTTGAAGGCAATCGTGAATTGCATCGCGGTATGTATGCCAACCATCACAAAGAAGCGCTGATTATTGATGAACGATTCAACGGCGGAGGTTTTATTCCCGATCGCATGATTGAATTATTAAGCCGTGAAACCATGGCTTTATGGCACAGAGCCGGTTTAGATCCCATGCGAACGCCCGGCATAGCTCACGACGGACCGAAAGCCATGTTGATCAACGGTTACTCATCTTCCGGCGGTGATGCTTTTCCGTATTTTTTCCGTCAAAAAGATTTAGGTGTCATTATCGGAACCCGCACTTGGGGCGGACTGGTAGGCATGAGCGGAAACGCCGGTTTGGTTGACGGCGGTTATATTGCCGTACCGCGTTTCGGTATTTATGAGCCCGACGGAAAATGGATCATTGAAGGAATCGGAGTTTCTCCGGATATTGAAGTTCAGGATATGCCGCACCTACTGGCGAAAGGGAAAGATCCTTCGTTGGAGAAAGCCGTTGAGTTGTTATTGAAAGAGTTGGATGAAAATCCGACCAAAGAGGAGAAAGTACCCGAAAATCCGAACCGATCTCGTTGGTTGGAGCACGAATAGTTTATATTTGAGAGCACTCCGAAAAGGCCATAATTCAACGAATAAAATCATAAATGTCTGACAATTATAAACCGACGGGTTAACCCGTCGGTTTATAATAAGGAGGCTGAGCCTGTCGAAGTCGATGCCTCGGTATCCGGTCAAATATAATGCTGCTTGCTGAGGTCTGTGTTTAATCAACTACTTTTCTTGGTATGTCGATAGGCAAACGGGAAAGAACTTCATAATTAATGCTGTCACTGCCGCTGCCAAAATAACTGACAGATATTTCCAAATCGCCTTGTTTGCCGATTATAACGGCTTCATCGCCAATTTTAACATGCTCGGTTTCGGTAATATCCACGGCTATCATATTCATATTTACCAAACCAATAATGCTGCAACGCTTTCCGCCTATCAGCACTCGGCCTTTATTACTAAAATCGCGGCTGTATCCGTTGGAATAACCTATGGGCAGAATGGCTATCAGCATATCGCTGCCGGCAAGATAAAAGTTGCCGTAGCCCACAAAATCGCCGGTTGCAATTTTTTTAATGGTCATCACTTTTGTTTTCCACGAAATGGCGCGTGTGAGCGGATCTTTATAAGCTTTCTTAAGGGTATAATGGCGAATAAAAGTTTCTTGGCTGGGCCAAAATCCGTATTGCAGAATACCTACACGCACCATATTAAATTTAATGTGCGGATAATTAATAGTTCCGGCTGAATTGGCTATATGGGTATATTCGGGGAAAAGGTTGTTACGTTTAAATCTGTGTTTAATATTTTGAAAATGAGCTATTTGTTTATTTACTCTCACGTGGTTTGCAATGCTTTCAGGCCCGGCCAAATGTGTGCAAAGCCCTTTGAAAACCAGGTGCTTACTGTTTTCAATCAGTATTTTAATGACCGTATCCAGCTCATTTTTTTCAATACCGGTTCGGTGCATGCCGGTTTCCAGTTCAATATGAATTTTTGCGGGAATACCCAGGCGAACAGCTTCTGAAAGCACTTTTTTTAAGCGGCTTAAATCAAAAACAAACATTTCAATTCCGCGCTCAATGGCTTTGGATACTTGTCTGTTTTCAATCATGCCCATAATGCAAACATCGGCTGTTTGTGTGTATTTTTTTACCATTAGGGCTTCATCAAAAGAGAATACCGAAAAATGGTCAATGCCTAATTCTTCAATTAGAGGCGGATAGGTTTTAAGGCCGTGCCCGTACGCGTTGGATTTTACTACGGAAGAAATGCGAACGGTAGGGCCTACCATTTCCCGCAGTGTATTTAAATTGGCATTAATGGCTGAACGGCTTATGGAAATTACGGATGAAGTGTGCATATATAATCAGATTGAAAGTATAATTTTGGGGTCGGGACAAATTTCCAGAAAATCGTTTTTTTCCTTCTTATTACATACACCCGGAAAGTCGCCCCAATATCCCTGTATATCGCTGATGATTTGAAAATGCAAATGCGGCGGCCAATATCCGTTTTCGTCATCGGCTCCCGTTTCGGCAAAGGCTTCGCCTTTTTCAATGATTTGCCCGGGCTGCTTATCTTCCAAGCTTTGCTTTGAAAGGTGCCCGTAAAGGGTATAAAAAACAGTGTCATTCAGTTGATGTTCAAGAATAATCGTAGGGCCGTAATCTCCGAAATTATCATTTATTTGAAAACTGTGAACTGTTGCTTTCAAAGGGCTGCAAACAGGCGTTTTTGCCGGACACCAAACATCGGTTCCGAGGTGTATGCTGCGTGCATTTTCATCGGTTCCGAAATGCTTACTGCGTTTATAAACAATACGGTCTTCACCGTATCCTCCGTATCCGATTTCAGCGCCGTGAGCATCCAGTTCTTCCTGAATAACAGCTGCCAGAGCTTGGGTGTTGTCCAATTGTATTTGCCTGAGCTTCGGATTATTTTCGGTGAAATCCAGAGGAATGAGTTTTTTCCCGGAAAAATCAATGACTGAAGCAAAATTCGGATTTTCGGCTTTTAATAATGTTTCAAGTTGCATTACTTGGGCTTATATGGTTGTTAATAAGTTGATTAGCCGCATTTTAATAATGCGACTAATTGATTTACTGTGCATAATTTTAAAAACATTGTCTATCGAAATTCTTTATCAATAAATTTAGAATTAAGCAATCTTGCCACGCCCATATAGTTGGGTTTGAAGATGAAACTTTTTCCTACTTTATATTTATCTTTATTTTCCGGTTTTTTCACATTGTTTATTTTATAAACCGTCATATCGGAAGTGGTTCCCACAAATTCAAAGTTTTCATCAGTGGGCTTGATATTGTCAATATCAACATCCAAAATACCGAAATCGAAAATACCTTTATTGGCTTTTACGGTTCGGTCCACATCCTGTTCTTGTTCCGAAGTATGCCCGATACTGGCTTCGCTGATATTTCCGTCGGGAACGATAATTTTTTCTTCCATTTCCAGCAACCAAGCCTCCAAATCAAAGGTATCGGTTGATAAATCGCTAAACTTTTTGTTGTCTAAAGGGCTGGTGCCGAAAAATGCAGATTCCCCGATTCTGAAATGGTTCAATTCTTTGGGAACCACACCGGATTCCACAAGCGGAAGGGTAATGGAGCTTCCGCCCGAAACATAGGGCAGTTTAGTGTCGAATTGCGACTCTATAAGTTGCTTGTAAAGAACCAGTTGCATGAGTTTGTCGAAGCTGGGTTCCACGCCGTACATGCACCCGAGATTAGATCCGATACCGATGACCTCGATATGAGGTAAATTAAATATTTGTCGATAGAAATCCAGTACGTTTTCTCTGAGTACGCCTTCACGCAGCTCACCCAGTTCTATCATGATAATAACGCGGTGTATTTTATTTTGTTTTTGCGCTTCTTTATTCAAGAGCTTAATGGTGTAAAGTGAAGAATTAAGCGAAACATCAGCAAACTCAACCACTTCTTTTGCATAAACCGATGCGGGCGGTTTTATGTAAATGGTACGCAGGCCGGGATTTACTTCTTTAATGTTTTTAAGGCTTGTAAGTCTGGAATCGCCTATTGAATGAATGTTTTCGATGACTTCGTCAATAAGAATCTCTTTTAAAAATTCTTTATCGCCTGAGAACACTTTAGTTATCAGGCTCCAATATATGTCATGCTTCCCGAGGAATTCGGAAATTTTGCTAATATTGGAAATAATATTTTGTGTTTTGATTACTAATTTTGCCATTTTATAAGGTCTTAATTAATGGCCGGAAATCATATTTAGCGATTCCCGGCCGAAAAATTTTATCAACAATTATTTATTGCTGTAACGCATCTCAGCGTATTTATTTTCAAATCCTAAGCGTTCGTATAAGCGTTTGGCCGGGTTGTCATATTCCACGTGCAGTTTTACATCGCCTTCGGCTATTTCGAAAGATTTTTTCACAATAGAACCGCCAAAGCCTTTGCCGCGGTATTGGGCATCAACAGCTACATATACCAGAATATTTTCCGGAATATATCCGCCCATGCCGGTTTCATTCATTATGAGGCCTCCTACCAAGTTTCCTTCGTAAAATGCTGCCAAAACAAAACCGCCTTCGCCTTTATTATCCGAAAAAGCATAGTCTATACAACGTTGAATATCTGCTTCGGGATCGCCGAAACGGTCGAGATGTTTGAACATGAATTTTCCGAATTCATCACGACTTACGCCTGAAAACTCACTTTCTTTTCTTATTACTTTGATGTCTAACATAGGTATAATTTTAAAATTTATTAATTTCAATTCATTACGAATTGTTTATTAAAAGGAATTAATTATCGTATAAAAATTCTTCACAGATTCCGTAAAACAACTCGGAGCCGGTAGCTATTATTTCGTCCGGGAAATCGTAGTCCGGATTATGTAATTTGGCTTGCTCAAGCCCGGAGCCTAAACCAAAAAATGCGCCGGGATAATTATTCAGGTAGTTTCCAAAATCTTCCGACCAGCGGTAAGGCTGTGGGTTATATTTAATATTGAGTTGTTTGTTTTTGGTAACTTTATGTAAAATATTGTAGGCTTCCGGATGATTTTCCGTTGCCGGAAAAACTTCTGTGTATGAAATGTCTAATTGCAGATTGTGGCTTTTTGCTATTTCTGAAATTCGGTCTTTGGTTTTGTTTCGTAAAAGGCTCATGTCTTCGTTGGTGTATGAGCGCAAGGTAAGCATTATTACCGCCTTTCCGGGCGTAGTACCGAAAGCCTGTTCGCCCATTTTTATGTGAATGGGTGTGATAAGGATAAAATCCTTAAACTGTTTTTTATTATCGGTAATGTTTTTTACGGCGGCAATTATTTCTTTTATGGCCCAAACGGGGCTGTTTCCGTTTTCCGGTTCGGCAGCATGTGAGCTTTTTCCTTTGAGTTCTATTATCATGCCTTCCGAAGCCGATGCAAACGAGTTTTCTTTTAGCAGTATGGTGTGTTTTTCTTCGCCCGGAATGTTGTGGAGACCGAATACATAGTCGGGTTCCAATTGTTTAAATTCAGGCGTTTGCAGAAGCTCGTAAGCGCCTTGTCCGGTTTCCTCGGCCGGTTGAAACAAAAGTACGGCACGGCCTTTTTGCGGCGGCTTGTTATGCAATTTTTCTGCCAAAGCCGTAAGTATGGCCGAGTGTCCGTCGTGCCCGCAGGCATGCATAACACCCGGGTTTTTTGAGCGGTGCGCTATATTATTTTCTTCATCAAATGGCAGAGCGTCGGTATCGGCTCTGAACATTAGGGTTTTTCCCGGTTCTTTTCCTTCAAAGCTGAAAGCCAAGCCGGTGTTGCTCAATTCGCTTATTTTATCGGGTTTGTATTGTTTAAAGAAATTCAGAATTTTATCTTTTGTGCGGTATTCTTTGCCTGACAGTTCCGGGTCGGAATGCAGGTCTTTTCTGAATTGTATAATATGACTTGATATTTTCATTCGAGTTATTGTCTTGAATTTGTTTTTCGGTTTAAAATGTAATGGCTTCCGAAAAATAATACAATCGAAACCAAAATACCGAAAATATTGGCATCCAATCCGTAAGGCAATTTAAAAGAAATTTCCATAAATTTAAAATATATCAGTTGTAAATCACTAATATACAAAGAAATTTCTTTAACTGTCATTTCCGCAAAATTAACATCGCTCAGACTTGGGAAGGCTGCTTGTATTTCGGTAATTTTTTGACTTAATTCAGTTTGGGCAATACGCACGGGAATTTGTATTTTGAACATTTGTAAAAACAGGGTAGTGCCGCCTCCGCCAAGCATGGCAAGAATAGCAGAAAGGGGTTTGATGTTTTTTACAAAAAGTGCGGCAATTACCGGCATAAATAAGCCGGAAACCATAAATGCATATGAATACAACATTAAGTCCAATACATTTTGCATGAAACCGGCAAGTGTTACCGCCAGAATGCCTATAGAGAGTGTTATCAGTTGAGATACCAAGAGACGTAATTTTCTGTTGTCGCCAAATTTAAAGATACGTTCCAAAATATCGGTTTGGATATTTCCGGATGCAGCCATCAAGCAACTGTCGGCCGTGGAGAGAATGGCCGAAAAGAATGCGGCGAGCATAATTCCCAGCAGGCCTGTGGGCAGAACCGTATTGAGCAGCAGGGGTAATCCCATTTCTTCGTCAAAAGCTTGGCCGGCAGCGTAGCCCAGTTCGGCAAACATACCGCTTTCAAATGCCACGCGGCTCAAAAGCCCGAGTGCGGTTCCCATAAGAGCCATTATCGGCCATTCCAAAAGCCCGGCAAAAAACCAAGCACGTTTAGCTTGTTTTACATTGCGCGACGCATAGATTCTTTGGTAGAGCGTCATACCCGTAAACCAAATGGGAATAATTGTAACGGCCCAATAGACCACTTGTTGCCAACGCAGATTATTCATTTGGAAAAATTCCGGTTCCAATGTTGTTTTGATAGTTTCCCAACCGCCTACTGCGTAATAAGAAATCGGAATGCCTATAAAAACCAAACCCCCAATTAGTAGAATCCACTGAACGGTATCGGTGTAAATTACGGCTTTTAAACCGCCAATGGAAGTGTATATCACAGCAATGGCTCCCATTATGAGCAGAGCTGTTGTGAGGCCGAGTTCCGGGAATGTGGAAGAAGCCAATTTGGCACCGGCTAAAATTTGCGAACTTGAAAAACCGATATAGCCCACGGCTGAAATGATTCCGGCTATAAGAGCCGTTTCTTTATTATAAAAAAATCTGAATATTTGGGGGAAAGTGAAGAATTTCTTTCGATCGCCGAGTTCTTTTATTTTGGGAATAAGCAGTACGGCGCTTATCCAAGCTCCGAGCAGGCCGGTAAACAGCATCCAAGAGCCTGAAATGCCTACGAGAAAACCCAAGCCGCCGAGTCCTATTGAAAATCCGCCGCCAACATCCGTAGCTACTACCGACAACCCAATGTGGAGGCTGCCCATGGAGCGCCCGCCAACATAGTAATCATCGCGGTTTTTGTTTTTTACAAGGAAATATGCACCTACACCCAACATTGCAATCATATATACAATGAAAATGGCCAGATCAACAGAGCTCATAAAGTTATTTGATTTTTTTAACGAAACAGATTTCAGCTGCAAAGGTACCCATATTTGGATGAATAGACAAAAGCAATTTTTTTACCGTTTTTGAATATCTGTACTTTTACCGTTGGCAAGATTTTTAAAAGGATTTCAATTAATGAGTTTAAAAAATATACGGGTTCTGCTGATTAGTTTTTGAAATGTGCTTTTTTGGTTCTTTATTTGAAGTCTGAATAAATAAAGAATATATATATATTGTTGTGTGATTTCGTTCGGCATTTTGTTATGTTTGCCGCAGTATTTATGTATATTTCAAACTGACTGAGAAAACAGTACTCGCTTATGGAGGATAAAAAGAAGGTATATTTTGCGGAAACACCTTTTGACCAATTAATGCAAAAACGCATTCATAAGGTATTATTAGTATCATCGGCCTATGATGCATTCCTTATGGAGGAAGACGGCAGAATTGATGAGCAAATTTTTAATGAGTACGTTGCTTTAAACCTGAGATATCCGCCGCAGTTTGTTAAAGCCACAAGCGAGAAAGAGGCTTTTGAACTGTTAGAGTCAGACACAGATATCGACTTAATAATTACGATGCTGAATACTGAAGGGCGCGGGCCTTTCGCTTTAGCTCGTAAATTTAAAGCACGCGATAATGATTTGCCCGTAGTAGTGTTGACTGCCTTTTCGCGCGAAATTTCTTTAAAATTCAGAAATGAAGACCTTTCAACCATCGATTATGTGTTTAGTTGGCTGGGAAACAGTGATTTGATGCTTGCCATTATAAAGCTGATTGAGGATAATATGAATGCCGATTATGATATACACAAAGCCGGGGTGCAAACCATTCTTTTGGTGGAAAACTCCAAGCGCTTTTATTCGGCTTATTTGCCCATTATTTATAAAATTATTTTTCAGCAGTCAAAGGAATTTATGACGGAAGGCCTCAATGAGCACCAAAAGATGCTGCGTATGCGAGGACGCCCGAAAATTATGCTGGCAACCAATTATGAAGAAGCTTTGGATTATTATACTACCTACAAGCTTAATTTATTGGGTGTTATTTCCGATGTAAGTTATTATCGTGAAGGAAAGAAAGATAAGCAGGCCGGCGTGCGTTTGGCCAAGCATATAAAAAAGGATGACCCGTATATGCCGGTCTTGTTGCAGTCGTCCGAAGCAGATAATCGCAAGATTGCCAAAGAAATTAAAGTCGGTTTTTTGCATAAACTTTCTCCAACCCTTAATCCTGAGCTTAAAAACTTTATAAAAGAATACTTTGCTTTTGGTGATTTTGTGTTTGTAAATCCCGAAACCGGAGAAGAGCTCATTCGTGTAAAAGATTTAAAGCAGCTGCAAAAGAAGATATACGATATACCGGATTTTTCTTTGCGTTATCATTTGGAGCGTAATCATTTAAGTAAGTGGTTGAACGCGAGAGCATTGTTTCCGGTGGCGGAGTTTCTGCGCTACTTAAGCTTGGATGATTTTAAAAACCTGCAACATGCTCGAAAATTTATTCACGAAACCATTACAAATTTTCGCTTAAGTAAGGGTCGGGGCGTTATAGCAAAATTTTACAGAGATAAGTTTGACGAATCATTAAACTTTGCACGCATAGGCGACGGCTCTGTTGGCGGAAAAGCACGCGGATTGGCTTTTCTGGATTCAATGGTTAAGCGAAACTGGATATTGGATAAGTACGAGAACATCATCATTACCATACCGAGAACGGTCGTAATTGCTACGGATATTTTTGATGAGTTTATGGAAGAAAACAAGCTCTATGAAGTTGCTTTATCCGATATTAGCGATGAAGAAATTCTGGAGGCTTTTGTAAATGCCGATTTACCACAACGTGTGCATCAGGATTTGGACGCTTTTCTTTCGGTTGTTGACGGGCCGGTAGCAGTGCGCTCTTCAAGTCTTTTGGAAGATTCTCATTACGAGCCTTTTGCCGGCGTTTATACCACCTATATGATACCCAATCCGAAAGGCAGTGATTTGGTGTCCGGTATGTTGCGTGTGGCAATTAAAAGCGTATATGCCTCGGTGTATTATAAAGACAGTAAAGCATACATGCAAACCACTTCCAATGTTATTGATGAAGAAAAAATGGCTGTGGTGCTGCAAGAGGTCTGCGGGCATAAACATGAAGAACGTTATTATCCTACTTTTTCGGGAGTGGCGCGCAGTATCAATTTTTATCCCATTGAACCTGAAAAAAGTGAAGACGGAATTGCCGATATTGCTTTCGGGCTTGGCAAACATATTGTAGACGGGGGAATTTCACTGCGTTTTTCTCCCAAGTTTCCTAAAAAAATATTACAGTTGTCTTCTGCAAAGTCTGCCTTAACTCAGACGCAGAAATATTTTTATGCTTTGGATTTGGATCCCGAAAAATTTGAGGCATGCGTTAAAGATGATATAAATATTCTAAAGCTTAGAGTTAAAGAAGCTGAGGGCGATTATTCCTTCAAGTCGGTAGTTTCCACCTATGATTATCAAAACGATATTTTGCGCGACGGCGGGCTTTACGAAGGAAAGAAACTGGTAACTTTTGCCAATATTCTCAAATATAATTCTTTTCCCTTGGCCGATATTTTACGAGAAATTCTGACCATTGGGCACAATGAAATGAATAATGCCATTGAAATAGAGTTTGCCGTAAACATAACACCCGATAAAGAAGCTTTTAATATTTTCAATTTGTTGCAAATACGCCCTGTAGTTGAAAATAATGAAACCATATCGGAAGATTTGAGCCTGATAGCTCCCGAGAAAACCATAATTAGCTGTGAAAAGGCACTTGGTAACGGAATAATTGATGATATCAAAGATTTGATTTATGTTAAACCGGAAAGTTTTGATGCAAAAAATAATCGGACAATTGCTGATATTATAGGAAAGTTGAATGAGCAATTTCTGAATGAAAATAAAAACTACATTTTAACAGGCCCCGGACGTTGGGGCTCAAGCGACCCGTGGTTGGGGATACCGGTTAAGTGGGCGCAAATTTCGGCTGCACGACTAATTGTGGAAGCCGGCTTGGAAAATTACCGAATTGACCCCAGTCAGGGAACACATTTTTTTCAAAATCTTACCTCATACCGTGTGGGGTATTTTACCATTAATCCCTACATACAGGATGGTTTTTTAAACTTGGATTTTCTAAATGCTTTAGAAGCCGAATACGAAGATGAATACATTCGACATGTACGTTTTTCGAATCCTGCGGTTATAAAAATTTCCGGCAAAAAAAATCGAGGCGTGGTTATGAAACCCAAAGAAACGGATTCGGAATAAAAACCATTTGAAACTCTTAATACTTTTTTGTAAGTTTGTTAGTGATTAGTATTTGTTTCTGAAATTTTGGTATAAACTTCTGTCTATGCAGTCATTGTCCGAGTCCTTTCTTAAAATGCGAGATTTTGAAAAAGAGTTTGAATTTTCGGCTGCAAGCTCCGGCGGGCCGGGCGGACAACATGCTAACAGACGCTCCACAAAAATAGAATTACGCTTTCATGTAGAAAGTTCCGGGCAATTATCGGATTCGGAAAAACAGATTATCCTTCAAAAACTTTCATCTCACATTAACAATGACGGTTATTTACTGATTGTATCGCAGGAAACTCGTAGTGCTTTGAGAAACCGTCTGCGTTGTAAGCAAAAGTTCTACAGCCTTCTGGCTCAGGCACTCACACCCGAAAAGAAACGAAAGAAAACAAAAAAGCCCCGCTCGTATCATCGCAAACGATTGGAAAAGAAAAAACAAAAAGGAGAGAAGAAACAGCGGCGCAAAGATGACCGCTTGCTTTAGATTCTTAGGTTTGTACAAAGATAATTTACTCACAAAACTTATTCTGTTATGATTTTGAAAATAATAAATGTAGCTGCTTTGATTTTGGTGCTTGTGGTTAATTATTTAGCCAATGCTTTACCGCTTAACGGAAAATCTACCGGAGAAGTATCGGCGGAATACTCTAACTTGTTTACACCGGCCGGTTTAACATTTTCCATTTGGGGCGTAATTTACTTATTGCTAATTATTTTTTGTATTATCCAGTTCACCGGTAATAATAATACTGCGGTGAAGGCTGTCGGATGGCTGTTTGCAGTCAGTTCGGTACTGAATGCTTTATGGCTTTTTGCCTGGCATTATGAATATCTTGCTGCATCGGTTCTGATTATGATTTTGCTATTGATTTCTTTAATACTGATTAATAATCAATTAGCCGAAGTGCCAAACCGTTTTGTGAAAGCCGCTTTTGGTATTTATTTGGGTTGGATTATGATAGCAACCATAGCCAATGTAACGGTATTTTTGGTTTCCCTTAATTGGAACGCATTTGGAATACCGCACGAATGGTGGGCCGGAATTATGATTGTTGTGGGCTTGATTATTAGTGCTTTGGCCGTGTATAAGTTTGAAAATCCTTTTATTGCTTTATCGGTAATTTGGGCTTTTGCGGGAATTGCCATCCGACAGAACAATCAAGTACAAAGTATATTTCTGACAGCTGTATTATCGGGAATTTTATTGCTTATTTTTGCGGGATTCATGTTTTATCGACAATTGAGATGACGATTTTTGTAACGAAAAAACAGCGGGCAAAAGCCCACTGTTTCTGCTTATTAAGTCGCTTCCGGGTCAGTCTCCGACTGACGCCGGAAGGTCTTTATTATTAAAAACTTTTATTTATAGGTTTCAAAATCATCATCATCTTTATCGTCGTAATCATCTAAATTGATTGAGCTCCCTTTTTTATCTTTAGTATCGTCATCATTCTCGTCCTCGTTGATTTCTTTGGCTATTTCCTCAAAGTTTTCTTCAACATCCGTTTTTTCGGATATTTGCTTTGTAAATTCATCAATTTTGAAGAAAGCAACGATTTTTTTGAGATCCCGAGCTTGTGATGCCATGCTTTTGGCTCCGGAAGCCATTTCATCGGCAGCAGAAGTGTTCTGTTGAATAACTTTTGTGAGCTCTTGCACGGCATTGTTAATCTGGTTTACACCGGAATTTTGCTCATTGCCCGCATTGGTAATTTCTTTTACTAATGCAGAAGTGCGCTCAACTTCGGGAAGCAGTGCGGTGAGTATTTTGTCGGATTCTTCGGCAACATCTACACTTGAGCCTACCACATCTTCGATAACGGTAGCGGCTTCTTGGCTGTTTTCGGCCAATTTTCTGATTTCGTTGGCTACCACGGCAAAGCCTTTTCCGTGTTCGCCGGCTCTTGCAGCTTCAATAGCGGCATTAATGGCCAGTACATCGGTTTTTCGGGCAATTTCGCTAATCATTTTTATTTTTCCGGCAATTTCGCGCATGGCTTCCACGGTAATTTTGAAAGAGTTATTTCCTTTCTTTATACCTACGGCTGATTTTGCAGCAATCTTTTCTGTGATTTTTGCATTTTCGGTGCTTTGGTTTATGTTGGCCGCCATTTCTTCCATTGAGGCTGAAACTTCTTCGGTAGATGCGGCTTGTTCATTAGCACCGGACGCTACTTGTGATGAGGAAGCACTGATTTCTCGGCTGCCCGATGCAATACTTTCGGTGCCTGTTTTTATATTGGCGATAACCTCGGTAAGTTTTGTTTCCATAAGCCTTAAGGCTTTCTCCAGCGGGTTTTGATTGGCATTTACCTGCGTTTCGGTATTGCTTAAATCTCCTTTGGCAATTTTTTCGGCATAAGCTACGCCTTCTTTGAATGAATCGAGCATTTCTTGCAAGGCTTGAGCCAACTGTCCTGATTCGTCTTTACCGGCGACTGTTATTTGAGCTGAATAATTGCCGGCAGCTACTTTTCGGGCAAATTCTACGGCTTTCATAATTGGCTTGCTAATTATTCCGGAAATGAATATTGCTAAAAAGATACCCAAAGCAATTACTAAAATTAAAAAAATGCCCGACATAACCACAGCGGTAGTTTGCTGTTTGTTCATGTGTTCAAGTTGTTGCCCTTCAAGAGTTTGGATGATTTCCAGAAGTTCGTCGGAGTTTTTGTTTTCAACGGTCAAATATTGTTCCTGCAGATCAATTTGTTCAAAATAAGCCTCTGCGGCCTCTTTATATGCCAGAATTCTTTTGTGTAAGTTCTCGGAAGCTTCTTGGTAGGTAGTACCGACAAGGCGATTTTTAAATTTTTCCGCTGTATTGAGAGCTGTTTCTATATGCGAGTTATATAATTCAGTGAATTCTTTACGGTTTATTTTATCAATGATAATTTCTTTTTCATATTTGCGCGCCGAAAGAAAGTTTTGGACAATGCGCAATTTAAGGTTTTGTTCATTGCCAATAGCATCACTTGTAACGAGCACTTCCCCGGCGGCTTCTCGCATCTCGGCCATAAGGCTGTCGCGGGTTTTGGCCGCTGCATTTTCCTTGATAAAAGCCTGTTCGTACTGTCGTATATTCAGACGCAGCTGTTCGTATTGCCGGTTGCTTATTGATTCTTTTATCGACTCCAACAGCGCATACAATTCTTTCAAGCTTTCATCATGAATATCTTTATAAATCTTGTCTTGCGTTTGCTGTAGCATTACCGCTGCATAGCGTGCTGTATGCATATTGCTCTCAAGTTTAGTGCTTGTGGCAAAATTATTTGTGTCTTGGTTGAGGTTTGAAAGCTGATAATTTGATACAAAACCGCCAATGGCAGCCAACAGTATTATCAGTCCGAAACCGGCTCCGAGCTTAGTGCGTAATTTTAAATCTTTCAGGTTCATAAGTATTAATTTTTAATTATTGTTATCTGTTTATTTATTATCGGATTCGGCAGCTTCATTAATGATTTTAATTTCTGCATCGGAAAAAACTTTTTCTATGTTCATAATCATAAAGAAGTCATCTTCTTTTTTTATCATGCCTTCAATGTAGTCGGCATTGTATTTAGAGCCAAATTTGGGAATGGGCAAAATGTCTTCCGGCTCGCAGGGGAATACATTTTTTACATCATCCACTACGGCGGCAAATACGATACGCTTCTGGTTTTCACTGATTTCGAGTACCACCAGCATGCTGTCTTGTCCGGTATCTTCAAAATTAAATTTTTTTCTGAAATTTATAACCGGGATGATACTGCCCCTGAAATTGATAACGCCTTCAATAAAAGGCGGCGCATCGGGGACTTTTATCGTTTTATAGCTGAGAATAACTTCCAATACTTTGGAGATATTGACCGTAAAATTCTCGGTTGAAATTGAAAATGATAAGTAGGTGTTCATACCTTTTGTTTTTTTAGTTATTACTGCTTTTCCATTTAATACCCATTACACAAACATCATCGACTTGTTCAAAGCTTCCGCGCCAGTTGTTGTAAATGTTTTCCAGAAAAGCGGATTGTTTATTGACGGGTGTTTCGTGTATTTGGTAAAGTAATTCTTTAAAGTGCCTGCTTGAAAATCGTTTGTGATCAGAGCCTCCGGGTTGGTCTGCAAATCCGTCGGAGAACATATATATCATGTCGTTTTCTTTGAGTTCTATGGTTTTTGTTTTAAAATTATCTTCTATGGGGTAGTATCCGATTGGGTTTCTGGTAGCTTTATATTCGGTAAAACTTTCTTGGTTTATTATAACCAGCGGGTTAAAAGCGCCGGAATATTGCAATTCACCGGTTTTGGTATTGATGGCTACCAAAGCAATATCTAAACCGTCGGAATTTTTAGAACCAAAATGAGAGAAAATTTGCTTAATACGTTCTCTCAGCTTATTGAGTACTTCTCCGGTAGTTTGCACTTCCGGGTTTCCGG
>CAYYQW010000051.1:23802-28848 GCA_964472505.1 uncultured Bacteroidaceae bacterium
CCGGTAGTTTGCACTTCCGGGTTTCCGGCTATTTCGTGCAAAAAAGTTATGCCCAGCATGGTCAAAAAACCGCCCGGAACGCCGTGCCCGGTACAATCCGCTACGGCAGCCACTATGTAATGATTCACTTTGTTTACATAATAAAAATCGCCGCTGACAATTTCTTTCGGGTAATAGAGAATGAAGTATTCGTCCAGAATTTCATTTATGGTTTGTTTCGAGGGCAGCATGGCATCTTGTATGGTGCGGGCATAGTTAAGCCCGTCGCGCATCCCTTTGGTGATTTCATTAATTTTTTGTTGCTGCTCGGTTATGATGTCAATGGTTTGCTGCAGGTCGATGTTTTCTTTTTGTATCTGACGAATAAATGCCTTCGCTTCTTTATTGTTAGACAATGCTTCCTGAGTTTCTTCGGAGAAATTACTGCTTAAGTCTTCCGGACTTTGGTCGGGAGGAGGCAACAGGCCGTCCTCTGCAGCTTCCTGCTCTGCCTCAAGGCGGAAAGTTCCTTTGTTTTGTGCAGCTTTCGTTTTGTATTTAGATGCCAAGTCTTGGTGTTCGTCCATTATTTTAATGATGTACTTATTCTTCTCGGCCATTTTTTTCTGATAGGATTCATGCCATTTTTTTCTTAAATACTCATTAAAATTCACAACACCTAAAATGGCAATGTATGAAAAAATGAGGCTTAAAATTATGGGTACGGGTAAATCACCTAAATACTTGCTTTCCGGAAAGTATAAAGGATGCAAACTTAAGATAAACGGAAGAAAGCTATAAATGGTTCCGTATTTATTGCCGCTGAGAATAATTGCAATGGCCGGAAAGGTGAAAAAAAAGAACAATATAAAGGCCGGCTCATAGGCTTTAAAGTACAAGGTAAGCATAGCTCCCATAACCGCAATGATAAGCGCATGAACCGAGCGTTTGAAATTGTCGGTAATATGATAATATATCAGGTTGGCTGCCATGAGGATAAATATAAAAGCGGTATAGCTTCCAATTTCAACATGTTGAAGTAAGAAGGCACGCAGGCTGATAATGCCGAGCAAAATCATTGCCGAGCCGGCAAAGAAGCGCAGCGTGGCTTCTTTTACTTTCTCATGGTTTGATATTTTATTTATAATTAATCCCATTGATATATGGTGCGTTTATTTTCGTTTATTCTCGTAATATTTAACTAATTTGTCTGCATCCAAGATGTAGGTTATGTTTCCGTCGGCCATTAAGCTTCCGCCGGAGAGAAAGGGGCGGTCTTTGAAAGCTTCGCCCATGGGTTTTACCACGGCTTGGTATTCTCCCAATACTTTATCGGCAATTATGGCTTTGGAATCGTTTTCTTTTTTTATCAGCACGGCTATTTCGGAGGCGGGGCGTTCGATTTCCGTATGAAATACCTCTCTGAGTGACAGATAGGGTACCGGTTCCGAATTTATTTTAAGATACTTGCTTTCAAGTTCATTCTGTTCTTTTTCGCCTACAATCATACAACTGTTAATTTCATCCATAGGCACTGCAAAGTACATATTGCCGGATTGCAGCAGCAAGCTGTCAATAATAGAAAGTGAAAGCGGCAGCTTTAATGAAATGGTTGTACCTTTATCTTTTTCGGATGAAATATCTATTTGTCCGCGCAGTTTCCTGATTTCGGACTTAACCACATCAAGCCCGACACCTCTGCCCGAAATTTCCGACAGTTCTCCTGCGGTAGATAAACCGGGAATAAATACCAGATTGGCGATTTCGCTTTCGGACAGTTTAATGCCGGGCTCTATGAGATTTTGGGATAAGGCTTTTTGGTATAACTTTTTATTGTCAATTCCTTTTCCGTCATCAGCTATTTCTATATGTACGTATGAGCCGGATTGGAAGGCTTTGAGTTTTATGTTGCCGTGCGCCGGTTTGCCTTTTTCGGCGCGTACATGTGCGGGTTCTATTCCGTGGTCCACACTGTTTCTGATAATGTGCATCAGCGGGGCGTGGAGTTTTTCCACAATGGTTTTATCCAATTCGGTATCCATGCCTTCGGCTTGGAACTGCACTTCTTTTTTAAGGCTGACGGCCGTGTCGCGTATCAGGCGTTCCACATTAACGCGTATGCTGTCTAATGCCACTAAGCGAATGGAGAAAATATCGTTGCGAATATCAGTGCTTAATTGTTCCAATTTTACGGCCAGCTCGCTTATTTCGTTGTAGCCTTTTACGGATGAAATAAGTTTTATTTCAGACTTAATGGTGATTAATTCGCTGAGCCGTCCCATCAGGTCATCTAATTTATCGGCATCTACACGCAGGGTTGATTTTTTTTGTACCTGTGCATCGGATTGTGCGTTTTCTTCTTCCTGCTTTTTAATGTCTTCTGCAATTTTCTCTAATTCTTCGGCTGTAAGCAGCGTGTCGGAATCGGCTTTTTCGTTTATTTTATTGAGAAAATCTTCATTCAGCAGCAAGTTTTGATCGGAGAGTTGTAAGATTTCCGATTCCAAATCTACGAAAGTGAGTATTTCCTCAATGTCGTCTTCATCTTTGTTTGTGGCGAGATACAGTTCCCAGTTTACCGGATATTTTTTTTCATCGTTTATTGATTTGGCGATAACTTTTAGATCACCTGCTTCCTCAAGTTGTTTGAATAATTTTTTTAGGTTTATGCCGCGTTCTTCTACATCGGCATCAGGTTCAAAGCGTATGGCGAAAGTTTTAAGATCGTAATTTTTTTCTTTTACGTTTTGCTGCAGCTCTTCGCTTGTAAAGTATTCATTGAGTTCTTCAATAATTCCCTGATACTGTTTTTGATTTTTGGGATTTTTTAGTGTTTTGTCATCCAAAAGTTTTAAAACAAGGTCGGTGGCATTAAATGTAAGATTAATGATTTGTTCATCAATTTTAATGTCCTCATTTTTCACTTTGGTGTAAACGCTTTCCACTTTATGGGTAAGTTCCGTAACTCTGTCGAAGCCAAACATACCTGCTGAGCCTTTGAGGGTGTGCATGTGCCTGAAAACGGCATCTACCAATGTTTTGTCTTCGGGTTTCTTTTCGAGTGTAAGCAGGCTGTGTTCCAGTTCGCTCATCATCTCTTTGACTTCTTCGCGAAATTTTTGCAGATGTTCTTGCATAATTGTTATGAGTTAGGGAAATGCCCGTGGGCAATATCCTGTGGATTACAAATTTTTCTTTTTATAAGCTGGTTTCAATAATACGTAAAAATTTATCCAATTGAAAAGGTTTTTTCAACCAACCCGTAGCTCCGGCTCTTTTGGCTTCCATTTTTTTGTCTTTATCGGTTTCACTGCTGAGCATGAGAATGGGCGTTTTTTTGTATTTTTTCATTTTTCGCAGCTCGGCTACCAGCTCGGCACCGTTCATGGCCGGCATGCGGTAATCTATCACAAACAAATCGAAGCGATTGCCTTCTTCTTCTGCCATTTTTACGGCAATAAAGGGGTTGTTGGATGTTTTTACTTTAAAGCCGGACATGGATAATGCCGATTCCATTACAATAACGTTGGTTTCAAAATCATCAACAATCATGATGTTTTTTATTGAGTTTCTGGAAAAGTCGGGTTTAAAGGCCAAGTCTTCGGAAAAGAAAATTTCGGCTTCCGGGTATTTTAGTATGTTTTTGAAAAGCTCATGGTTATCACTGGTTTTGAGGAGATAACCGCGCGCACCTGCTTCAATAAGCTCGTTTACATACGATTCGTTTTCGTACATCGAAAGGCCTATGATAACTAAGTTGGGATATCTGGCCAAAGCTTTTTTAGTGGCTTCAATCCCGTTCATTACGGGCATCTCTATGTCCATAAATACCACTTCGGGCTGTTGGGTAACAATGGCTTTTAAAAATTCTTCGCCGTTGGATACTTCGCCTACAATTTCCACATCTCCTGCGGTTTGAAGAGTTGCTATTAGGGATCTGCGAAATATTTCTTTGTCATCTACAATTAAAACTTTTCTTTTCATGGTTTGTTATTAGTTTAAAATTTCAATTATTTGTTTGTATGTATTATCAGTTGTTTCTGATTTACTAATGTATCTAATCTGAGCATTTTGACTTGTGTTGTGGTTTTGTGTGGCTTCTTTTTTACCCGTGACCAGTATTTTAAGTTCTTGCTTTTCCGAAAATGAGATAAGGCTTTTTAAAAAATGCGGATTTTTTTTCAGTACACTATTATCAACTAAAATTTTACCGGTGTTTTTGCTTTTTATAAAATATGCCGTTTCGGTAATATTTGAAGCTTCAAAAATCCGGTAACCCTTATTTGCCAACAAAATTCTTAGTTGCATGTCCATTTCTTTAGATGCATCTGCAATTATCAGGCCTCTATGCTTATTTTCTTTGGTATTTTCTTTATTTCCGGAATCTGTTTCTTCTTGCAGAAACGAATAGATCTGCGTTATGGCTTGATGATTATCAACAGATTTGAAAAAGTAACCGGTTGCGCCTGCATGCATGAATTTTTTTATATTATTTGAATTGTTTGGATTAATCATAATTGTTATTTGAGTTTCCGGAAAACGTATGGCAACTTTTCGGCACAGGCTCATTGCCCGTTCGAATTGTTCATCTATAAATATGTACTCAAATTCATGTTCTGCCAATTTGTTTGTGATGCTTTCGTTTTTGGAACAAGCCATATACTGCATATCTTTTAAGGTTCCGTCAGGCGGCAGAGCATGGTCAGCTGTATGAGCTATTAGGACTTTTTTCATCTTTTATATTTCTGCCGATTTTCATTGTTTTAATTATTACAAAAATATAACAGTAATATTGATTTTATATACCCGGTTTTACTACTTTTTATACGTATTATTACGAAACCGGCAGGAAAAGTTTTATGTTTTGAATAGGCGGGAAGCGGAGAGCATAGCCGTCAAGTTAAGGGAATATAATTAGACGCGGCATTTATGCCGTGGATTAAATATAGTGTGAAATATCGGGCTTTAGCCCAAAATATTATTCATATAGTTTCGGCTAAAGCCGGTATTTATCAACACTGATTTTCATGTATGTAAAAAACCCTACTTTTTTACGACCCACCTATT
>CAYYQW010000052.1:0-28026 GCA_964472505.1 uncultured Bacteroidaceae bacterium
CCGGACTTAGCTCATCCTAATTTTTAGGGCATCTTTTTATATATGAAAATTAGTGTTGATAATTTATTAGAAGATGAATAAAGTTTACATAAGCTTGTATATGCAATAATTGAATTAGGCGCATGAATAATAGAAACTGTTTTATTACATCTAAGCATTAATCACCGGCTTCGGCAAGCTCAGCCTACGGAGGCATTCGGAGGCTGAGCTTGTCGAAGCCGATATATTAAAACCGAGTGCAATTCCGATTGCCGAGGCGGTCATCAGTAAATATACGCGGCACCCGGTACTGAAGAAGTTATAAGTATTAGTTATCCGCCTAATTCAATGCAATAATTTCGGTCATTGTGCAAAACTTGATACAGAATTGAAAAAGTTGATATTTTACAGAATTTAATAATCTGTTTTCAAATCTCACAATTATGCATATACCATTCCGATACAAAAAAATATCTCTATTTTAGTATCGGCAAGCTAATACAAAAAACCGAGCCTTTTCCTTCTGCGCTTTGTACCGAAATTGAACCGCCGTTTTTTTCGGTAAATTCTTTGGCAAGTATCAGTCCCAGACCCGAGCCTTTTTCATTTTTGGTTCCTTTACGCGAGAAGTTACTTTCAATTTTAAACAGCTTATCAATATCTTCTTCGGTAATTCCTATTCCGTTATCTTTTACACACATGGTGCATTTTTCATCGTCGATTGACGAGTAAACCTCAATCAGTCCGTCATCCGGTGTATATTTTACGGCATTTGAAACCAAGTTTCTTACAACGGCTGCAATCATATTTCTGTCGGCCAAGGCATGGTGATCTTCGGATACGAGGTTTCGTATGCGGATTTTTTTATTTTTTGCGCTTAAAGTGGTTTCATCAATAACTTCGTCGCAGAGCTTCTTAAGTGAGAAGACATTTGGATTCAGCCGTATGCCGTCTAATTGTGTTCGTGACCATACCAAAAGGTTTTCCAATAAGCTATAGCCTTTATCAGCCGATTCATTGATTAACCCCAACATTTCTTTCAGTTCTTCGGTCGATAAATCATCGTATTCTTCCAACATAATTCCCGTCAGGCTCAGAAGTGCATTGAACGGGTTGCGCAGGTCGTGAGCTATAATCGAGAAGAATTTGTCTTTTGTGGCGTTCATTTCTTCCAACTGCTTTTTATTGGATTCAAGCTCCTTTTTTTGCTTTTCAATTTGATCCCTTTGTTTTTCAATTGAAAAGTTTTGCCTTTGCAGATTAAGTCGGCTGAGCTTTATTTTTCTTCGGCTTAAGATTATCAGGTATAAAAACCCAATGACTACTACTATCAGAGCGGCAAATAGTAAAAGTAATATTCTTTGGCGACTGATGGTTTCCTGAATCAGGCGATTATTTTTTTCGAGAAGCTTCATTTCTTCTCGTGTTTTTCGGAGATTATATCGCGCTTCGGTTTCTTCCAGAATAGCTTTACTCTGCTCATCATAAATTTTATCTTTGAGCTTGTATGCTTCCGACAGGTTGGCGTATGCGTTGCTGAAGTAGCCTATTTCGAAATATACTTCAGCTAATTTTTCCATACAATCTTTTTGCAGGCGAATATTTTCTGTTGATTTGGCTGCTTGCAGTGCTTGATCAATAAATTTAACGGCCAAGGAATAGCGTTCCAAATTAAAATACAGCTCGCCCAAATAGAAATGGGTGTAGGCCAGATTTCTTGTGTCGTTCAGACGGGTAAAAATACGCTGTGCTCTTCTAAAATGTTCCAGTGCCGTGTCATATTCGCCCAGTATTTCATATTCTTTTCCTAAGTCGCTGCTGCAAATGGCTACACCCAGCTCATCACCGGCTTTTCGATTAATTTCTATGGCTTCTTTGTAGTACTGAATGGCCTCTTGGTGCTTACCTTGTAAGCTTTTTGTCCAGGCAATGGTATTATGGTTAATGGCTATGCCCCTATAGTTGTTTCTGTTTTCTTCAATAGCCAAGGCTTTCTCAAAATGTTTTAAAGCCTCATTGTATTTTGCCTGATAGCTGAGAATAATCCCTATACTGTTTAACGCAGTAGATTGATTTCTGAGATCTTTGAGTGCAACGGCCAAATCTAAAGCCCTCAGATGATGTTGCATGGCTTTTGAGTCATTGTCGATGCGCCGATAGTTTACACCCAATGTGTTTGACAGATTACAGATTAGCGTAGAATCTTTTGTTTTTTTTGCCGAAACCAGAGCTTCTTCCAAAGAAGCAACGGCTTCAATAAAACGGTTATTTCTTTGATAGAATACTCCGATGTTATAGAGTATGTTTGCGCGCTTTGAGCTACCGGAAATTGCAAGCGCTCTGTTAGCTGCTTGTTTTATGTATCTGTCGGAAAGAACGGGTTGATCTGAATTTTTATAGAATTCAGCCAGTTGTAGCATGGCCGATGCTTGTTTGTGAGCTTCGTTTTGAGTTTGAATGATTTTTAAAAGACTGTCAGCAGTGCTTTGTGCTTTTGCCCCAAGGGGGCTCAACAACAATAGGCTTCCCGTTATTAGTAAGCATAAAGCACTGCGACAGTTCATGAATTTGGTTTATTGATGGTGTTACATCCTGCAAACATTTTTGATTTACAGGCGAAGCGTAATTCCGCCTGAAATATAATGCGGGGCTCCGATGGCAAATTCAATATTGGCGCCTATGAAATCGGTGAAATATCCGCGGATACCGAAAGCAACAAGTTGCGGAGCAAATAAAGTGCCTGAATTAAAGCTGATATAATCGGTGGGTTCGTAGTTTTCAACGGTTTCGGTAGTATTGATTCCCCAATTCGTTAAACCGAGCCTTAAACCGGAGTACATATCAACTCTTCCTTTATTAACATAATGAAACAGCGGCCTAAAAGCTACGTTTATTCGGTTTATGTTGGTTGAGAAGTCCACATTGTTATCTCCGTAATCGGTGTAATTAATTTGCATGAATTGGTAAGAGCCGGCTACTCCCATTGATAACCAATTGGTCACAAAATAATCGGCACTTAACTGTGCGGCGGGGAGCACTTTGGTAGAGTGCTCAGCTGCTCCATCTAAGTCAGATAGATCTATAAGGCTTCCCACAAGGCTTAGCCCTACATTACCCGTAATACTGATTTTGTGTTCTGATTTTTCTTGAGCCTGTAGGTTTATGCTTAAGCTCAGCATTATAATTACTATTAGAGTTAGAGTTTTTTTCATTGTTATCGAAATTAAGTGTTTAAAAAAGAATAAATTATCGAATCCGATCGATGGCGCGAACAAGTTCTTCGTCTCTTTTTATGGCGCGCCGGGCCATAAGCAGAAGAATAAAACCTATTAAAGGTAAAAAAACTATAAACTCCGGTACAATTTTGAAGCCGGAATACATATAAAACAAATAATATGCCGTAAGAGCCATCACGGCAATCATCAAAATGGCTGTATATACACACAGGCGCATTTGTAATATTCTGTTTTTATAAATAAAAATAGTTATAAAGCTTAGGAAAACGGTAATAGCTATCAGGCCGGTTATGGTATATGCGGTCGTGTGGAGTTCTCCGGTAGCCGTATTATAAACCCCTGAATATTTAAGAACCAGTTCCGCACCGCCTGAGTATAAGTATGCTAAAGGCATGAAGAACATTAATGCACCGGAAGCAGTGGCTAACAGCAGCCATAAAGTTTGTATGCGTTGAATCATGGATATAAATGTTTGGTTACTCTCTGTACGCAAAGTTACACTTTAAATTCAAATATTTAAAATGAATTTTTTTGTAAACCGGTGGTTTGAATATTATTTTGAGATGCTGAGACTAATTCACAACCCTTTGTTTTCCGGTTTTTATTAAAAGAATATTCGGTTTTTCGCAATTATTTTTTCGGGGCTACATATTTATATTATTCTTCGGCACCTCAAAATAATATGTAGCCTAAACCTAGAAGCAAAAACAAAAATACCAACAGCCCTTTGGATTTAATTCTAAAAATCATAACTTTAGGCACGGAAAACCGGAGTAGCTATTGGTGAAATAAATGCCGGTTGTTTATACGAATGTTAGCACACAGTTAAAAAAAGGAACTATATGAAAATAAGTATTATTATTTCATTATTCACATTATTCTTGTCAAGCAATTTGTTTGCTCAAGAAAATGATGTTAGAGATTTTTCAGTGCAGTATTTTCAAAAACTATGTTTAAAGGGATTTCGGACAATTGCAATGAGTCAAAATCAATTACTTCCTATATTAAATAATAATGCTAGAATGCATGGCATGGAATTATATGGAGCTGTAGGGGAAAATGTATATGTTGGATTATCCGCACTTGGAAGTCTAAATGACAAAAAGAATGAAAATGGATATACTAGTTGGGGTGGAGCAACAGGATTATTTACTTTAGAATATAGAATTAATAAAAAAGACTTTTTCATTGGTGCTGGGTTAGGTTTAGGCTGTGGTAGATTTACATATTCTGCGGCATTTAATGATGGAACTTCAAGTACTACATCTCATGTAGACGCAATTTTTACAGAACCCAAAATCAAAATAGGATATATTTTAAAGAATAAATTGATTTTGAATGTAGAAATTTCTCGCATAATTAGCATAACAGGAAATGATTATTATGTTGGGACAGATGTTTCAAAAAGCGTATTCCCTGACAATTTTATAATTGGATTTGCTATTGGGTATAAATTTCCATTTTGGACAAAAGAAGAATAGAAAACCGTGTGCTAACAAAGGCTCAAAAACAAGCGGGCAGGTAGTACCATTTTGATAAGAAAGTGCTATATTTAGCGTTGTATTTCTTAATAAACGGAGTGGGGTTAATTGCCCGCCAGTTTTTAGCCTCAACCGTAGGGCATTTTAAGACGACATAAACAAGTAGCATAACATTATAAAAAATAAAAATGACAAACAATAAACTCGACATAAAACTTACACCAACAAAAATTTCTGACTTGGATTTTTTGTTTCAATTTCAGTGTGACAAAGAGGGTGGATACTTAGCTGCTTTTATGCCAAAAGACCCGACAGACAAAACCGCTTACATAAGCAAATACACAAAATTGTTAGACGACCCATCAGTAAATAACCAAACAATCCTTCTTGACAATAATATAGTAGGAAGTATTGCTAAGTTTGTAATAGAAGGCGACACAGAAATTACTTATTGGATTGACAGAAAATTTTGGGGACAAGGCATTGCGACAAAAGCACTAAAAGTTATGCTTGAATTAGAAGCGACAAGACCGGTTTTTGGACGAGTTGCCTTCGACAATTTTGGTTCGCAAAAAGTTTTAGAAAAATGTGGTTTTACCAAAATTGGTACAGATAAAGGTTTTGCAAATGCAAGACAGGCAGAAATAGAAGAATTCATTTATAAACTTGACAACTAATCACCAGAATAAAAACGCCCTATAACACGGGTTTTGCGTTAGTGGGCGGACTTGCGAACAGAAACATTTGAGCAATCAATAAACTTGGTGCCGGCAGACAGTTTTTCGGTTTCAAAAGCCCACCAACGCAAAGCCCGAAACCGTTACCTACAACCGTAGGACAAAAACGACAGCAATAATGAAAACGCACAAATTAATATTGACAATAATTATTTTAACCTTTTTCGGATTGACAAGTTGCACTTCAATTTTCACAGGAATGTACGGATTGAAAAAAACGAAGACTATTGACGAAAAGACAATAGCTCGTTTTGCGAAAAAATATAATGTTCCTGCTCCTGACAATTACGATCTTGACACAGCTTATTTTTCATATATGTTCTCTCTTGACACTACACAATACAAACAAGAGATAAAGAATCACACTCAACCATTACAAGCACTTTACTATGACAATTCAGGGAACTTAAAATCATTTCAGGTGAATTGTTATGCGGGCGGGTTTCCTAATCTAAAATGGGACAGAGATGAAAGAATGACAATTTTTCCACCAAAACAACAAGCAGCTATAGATAGTATTGTTCCACTTGAGACACATCTGAAATATCTTAAACCACTTTCTCAGACAGAAAAAATTCAAATTGACAATTATGACTATATCGTCATTGTTCATTGGAACAGATTTATGGGCAGGCAGAGTAAGCGACTAATTCGTTTTGTTCAAGACAATAGTAAGCTTGAGACAGATAAGAAAGTAAAAATAATTTATGCAAATACAGACAACTTATTTGCAACAGAATAGAAGAACGGCAGCAGGTAACAGCGTATATAACTTATGGCGGGTAAAGTGGTAAATTCAAGCTTTGTGCTTATAAGTAAATTTGGTGCAAGCCGACAAGAAAGTGCTTCGAAATCCGCCACAAGCATATACGCAAAACGTAGCACCAATATTATGAAACAAATTCTCTACATATTAATACCATTATCACTTTTTGGATTCAAAAGCAGTGAAATAATTAATGGAAAATTTTATAATCATACAGCAGGTGACAAAATTGAATACTATGATTTTCAACCAAATGGGCGATTTGAATATTTAGCCGAATGTGAATATATAGAATATGGTCATGGTAAGTATCAATTAAAAAATAACAAACTGATTTTAGATTATTTGGCTATTGATGAGAAGGAGAAAGGACATTTTGAAACCCGGGAATACAAGACCTCCTCAGAATACTCTGATACAATTTATTTTAGAATTCAAGATTCGAAAACTCAAGAGTTATTAGAAGGAGCCACAATTTACTATAAAGACACTCGAATTGCTGCTCTGACAGTTAATGACGGGCAAACTAAAATTCATCGAGAAAACAAAGATTTAATTATTAGTTTCATTGGCTACAAAGATTTAATAATAAATAAGAATAAAATTCTTGACAAGGAAACATACGGTTTTAACGTCTTTCTGCAAAATGGATTAGTTTATTTTAAAGAAAACATTGATGATACAATCTCTATTAAATCCTTCGGTGTTGACACTCTGATATTAGATAATTCAATGTTTGTGAAAGATATAAAACCAAAAAACATAATGATTTGCGAATAAGATGCCGGTACTAATACAGTGCACAAGATGTTGTCTTATAGCACATTAGGTTTGTTTCTCGTTTCAATCTGTCTTTATCTCTTGGGATGATGAAGATGTTTCAATCTCCGTTATGCGGCAGGCAAGAAAAAACAGAAAGTTCCATTTTAATTAGAATTAAATCATTATTTTTGTTCCAAAAGATTGAAAATTGAAATTATTACGTAAAGACAAATTATTAAAGCTAAAAATAAAGAATCAAGGAAACTTGAAGCTTATTAAAGCTATTGATAAATTGATTGGGGATATTGAAAAGTCAAATTGGGAAGATAAGTTAGAGCTAATTGAAGCAAGACCGGATGCAGATAGGGTTCATAGTGACGACATTTTCTTTTTTGACATCAATATTCATAGGACTTTGATTCTATTTGTATTTAACGAAGAGTATGCTGAAACACTTTGGGCTGGGAATCATGATGAATATGATTCAACATTCAAAGGGAATAAGAAAACAATTAAGACTTGGTTGCGTAATCACGGAAAAATTAAGTAAAATGGACAGACTGGAAATTGATAATCTATTAAAGATTGACGAATTGAATACCGAGCTTGAATTTGAACAAGCAACTTCAATTCAAGGAAAATTACGATGGATGGTAAAAGAAGATAGCTCTTTGGAACCGATACGTCAACATTTATTAGTTCTAATCGAAAAATATGAATTAAAACATTGGGGGAATGAATCAGAAATCACTGAAGAAAAAATAAAAGAAAGTGATGATGCTGAAAAAATTATTAATGCTGAAAATATTTTCATCCAAAAACGGAAAGAAATATTAATAAGCAAGCTTAAGGAAAATGAATTATCACAGAAGGACTTAGCCAAGCTATTGGGACATAGACCAAACTATATGTCAGAACTGATAAACGGTGTCAGGCCGTTTTCACGAGACGATATTGTTGTAATTCATCGACTATTTGGAATTGACTTTAATGATTTAATTCCTCCCTTCTTGAAAAAAGATGTTGCAAATCATATAAAAATGACTCTTGGGGAAATGAAGAATAAAAAAATTAGACTTAAAATGAATGACTTAGAAGCAGTATGAAGCCCGACCGCATAACACGCAATACCCCTAAGCCGGAGGTGTGGATAATTTAAACTTTTGTACATTTACTCAAATTCGCAACGGTTTGACAAGTTGGAGCTTCAAAATGCCAAACGTTTCATACATGCGAACCTTATACCCGACTGTTTTGTATCAGCTGAAAACACCGGACGCAAGCAGAACCGTGAATTTGGCATTTTCTGATAAATCATATATGTTACTTTTCGATTATACTGAATTCCGTACGGCGGTTTTTTTGGCGATTTTCCGGGCTGTCGTTTTTTGCAAGCGGACGTTCACTTCCGTAGCCTTTGTATTGCATTCGGTCTTTATGTATGCCTTTTTCTATAAGGTAGTTATATACGGCTTTGGCACGCTTTCTTGATAAGTCTTTGTTATATTCAGCTGAGCCGGTATTGTCGGTATGGCCGCTTATCTCTATGTTTGTTGTCGGATTATTTTTAAGGAATTCGGATAAATTATTAAGCTCCGGATAAGATTCCGAACGTAATTTAAAGGAATCCGTATCGAAAAAAACATTTTTCAGAACCACTCGTTTACCTTTTTCAATGGGAGTAAGGGGGATATTTTTTATGTATCTGTCGCCAATTTTTTTGCTCTCTTTAAGTCGGAAACTGTCGGAATAAAGCATATAGCCGGTTTTGTTTACATGGAAAGCAAAATTATTTCCGGCATTGATACAAATTAGGTATTCGCCTTTAGAGTCGGAGCGGTTAGTGGCTCGCAGTTTCCCGGTTTCAGTATTTATCAGGTTTATTTCGGCTTGCAGCGATTGCTTATTTTGGGAGTCATAAATGCGCCCGGCAATGAAAGCTGTTTTTTCGGGTTTGTTTTCTTTTTGAAGCGCAAATCGGTATATATCCAAGCCGCCTTGAGTATTTTCTCGCTCGCTTGAGAAAAAGGCGGAATCACCGGCTGCATCTACAATTAACCCCATCTCATCGGCATGTGTGTTTATGGGGTAGCCTAAATTTCTTGGTTTCGACCAATTTCCTTTATCATCTTTTCTGCTGATGTAAATGTCTAAGTTTCCCATTCCGGGATGCCCGTCGGAGCTGAAGTAAAGGGTTTTGCCGTCGGCGTGTATGAATGGTGTGCGCTCGCTGCCTTCGGTATTGATGGGAGCTCCGAGGTTTTTGGGCTCGGACCATTGGCCGTTTTTGTTTCTTTCCGAAACCCAAATATCACTTTTTCCAAAACCGCCTTTTCTTCCGGAAACAAAATATAAGGTTTTACCGTCGGATGAAAAAGCCGGTTGAGAGTCCCATTCTTCGGAATTGAGCGGGCGCCCGGGATTGCTTATGGAAATTTTATCGCCTTGTATTTCGGCAATAAAAATATCGCAACTTCCCATCACTTCTCCGTGATGACTGATACCGCGGCTTCGTGAACAAACGGTAAAAAATATGGTTTTGCCGTCTTGCGAAACTGAGAATGCCCCTTCGTTACCGTCCGTGTTAACTGCTTCGGGGAGGGCTTGGGTTTTTATGGGAGTTCCGTCGGCTTTTCGTTCGGTAATAAAAATGTCTTCCTGAAAAAATTCATTGCCAAAAGCATCAAATCGCCCGGTAGGTTGGTTAACGGTTTTATAGAATGATTTGCCGTCGGCGGTAATTGCAGGAAAATAATCATCGTTTGGACTGTTTATAATCGGGCCGCAATTGACCGGTTCAAAGTCTGTCGGGTTCTTCATGGCATTCAGTGCATAAGCGGCAACTTTTTTAAAGGTATTGAGATTGTCCCTGTAAAAATTTGGTAATTTTTCACGTTCCAATTGTTTTATATAATTGTCGGCTGATTGATAGTGCCCGATTTTTAGTTCGGTTTCAATCAGTTTCAGAAGAATCATATTTTTTTTGTCCGGTTTTTTTTGTATTACGGATTTTAGAATTTCACTTTGTTTTTCGTATTGTTTTGAGGCCTCATAAATATCCGATAAGAGTAAGTATGCTTCCGTGAAATCGGAATCCTTATCAATGGCTTGTTTTGCTTTGTTCTCCGCTAATTCATAATTGTATAATTGATAATCAGACAGTGCTTCCTCAAAAAGTTTTACGGCTTTTTTGGACGATGAGGAATAGTTTTGCCCCACAAGTAAAGAGCTCGGCAATAATAAGAGTATAATTATGAGTAAGGATTTACAGCGTAATGAAAGCATTGCGTGGTTTTTAGGAAAATTACAGGACAGCTTTTAGTCGGCAGAGTTTTTCAATAAGTGCCTCAGCTCTCTCTAAAGGAAGCATATTAGCGCCGTCGGATTTGGCTTCGGAAGGTTTTGGGTGTGTTTCAAAGAATATTCCGTCGGTACCGGCAGCAACGGCTGTTTTTGCCATTGTCTCAATCAGTTCGGGTCGGCCGCCGGTTACTCCGGAGCCGGTATTGGGCTGTTGAAGCGAATGAGTAATATCCGTTACTACCGGGAAACCGGTTTCTTGCATTACGGGTATGCCTCTGAAATCTACGATTAAATCTCCGTAGCCGAACATGGTTCCTCGTTCGGTGAGCATAATTTTTGTATTGCCGGTATTGCTTACTTTTTCGGCAGCAAATTGCATGGCTTCCGGCGACATGAATTGTCCTTTTTTGATATTCACATATTTATTGGTACGCGCTGCAGCGGTAAGTAATGCCGTTTGACGAGCCAGAAAAGCCGGAATCTGTAAGATATCAACATATTTTGCCGCCAATTTCGCTTCTTCTTCGGTATGAATATCGGTAGTTACGGGTATGTTGAAGCTTTTTGCAATTTTTTTTATGATATTCAAAGCTTTTTCATCACCAATACCTCTGAATGAGTCTATTCGGGTTCGATTAGCTTTTCGGTATGACGCTTTGAAAATTAGCGGAGCCTTGTGTTTATCAGAAATTCGGACAAGTTCTTCGGCAATTTCGTAAGCATTTTCTTCGCTTTCAACAACACAAGGTCCGGCTATAAAAAAAAGTTTACCGGTTTCATAATGCTTTAAATTGGGCAAATCGTAAGGCATGGCTTATTGAGATTTAATAAGTTCGTCAATGATATTATCTTCAGTAATTCCTTCGGCTTCGGCTTTGTAGTTGCGCACGATTCTGTGGCGCAATACAGGTTTTGCAATAGCCTGTACGTCCTCCGTGTCCGGAGAATATTTGCCTTTCAGCGCTGCATGAGTTTTGGCTCCTATGATAAGGTATTGTGAGGCTCGCGGCCCGGCTCCCCATTCCAAATAATTGTCTGCCGCCGGATGCGCATTTTTGGTGCCGGGTCGGGTTTTTACGGCTAAATTTACGGCATATTTCAGAACGGTTTCGCTAACGGGCAGCTTACGTATTAATTCTTGAAAGTAGATAATATCTTCGCCCGAAATTATTTTGTTTAACTCAAATTCTTGTTTGCGCGTTGTTTTGTCCACAATTGTCAGTTCGTCCTCAAATGTAGGATAGTCCAGAATAATGTTGAACATGAACCGGTCCAGTTGAGCTTCGGGAAGCGGGTAAGTCCCTTCTTGCTCAATGGGGTTTTGAGTGGCCAACACAAAAAAGGGCGGCTGAAGTTTGTAATTGGTGCCGGCTGCGGTAATGGCTCTTTCTTGCATGGCTTCCAAAAGTGCTGCCTGTGTTTTTGGCGGTGTGCGGTTTATTTCGTCAGCCAGAATAATATTTGCAAAAAGCGGCCCTTTTACAAATTTGAATTGTCTGTTTTCATCCAAAATCTCGGTACCCGTGATATCCGAGGGCATTAAGTCCGGAGTAAACTGTATGCGTTTGTATTTTAGATTTAATACTTCGGCAATGGTATTCACCAAAAGTGTTTTAGCCAAACCCGGAACACCTACAAGCAATGCGTGTCCGTTGCTGAATATGGAAATCAGAACTTCTTTAACGATATCATCTTGGCCGTAAATGGCTTTATTTACTTCGTCAAAAAATTTAGTATAAATCTTATGCAGCTTGTCAATAGCTTCGGCATCATTTTTAAAATCTGTATTTATCATAGAATTTATTTTTTGAAGCAATTTTTTTGTTATTGAATCCAATTATCGTATTGAAAATCACAGCCGGTATATTCCGGAGCAATTTTTATAAAAGTAACTTTTTGTTTTTCTTTTATCCAATCCGAAAGCACTTTTTCTTTTTTCTTTTCCAATGCCATATCGCTGATGCGTTGATAATCGGTTTTTATATTGGCTACATGCGCTTTTGTGCGCGATTTCAGTCGGATTATCTTCAACTCACTGTTGCCTTGCATGTCTTGGCTTTCAAACGGTTTGGAAATTTCACCAATCTCCATACGTTTGAGTACGTAGTTGGTTGCCGGGTCTAAATGTTGGCTTTCAAATTTAGAGCCGCCGGTGTATGGGTTTAGCAGCAGGCCGTTATTGTTTTTCGAGTTTTCATCATCGGAGTATTTTTCTACGGCTTCTTCAAATGTGATTTCTCCTTTTCGAATGGCTTGTGCCACTGAATCTAATTGTTTGCGCATTTGCATTTTTTGGGCGGAAGGTATTTTGGGTTGCAGGAGAATGTGTTGTACATTAATAGCTTCACCTTTTCGCTCCAGAAAACGTATGATGTGATAACCAAAATCGGTTTCTACCACTTCCGAGATTTGACCGGGTTCCGTAAGGTTAAAAGCGGTGTTGGCAAATTCGGGCACTAAGTCTCCGCGCCTTATCCAACCCAGTTCTCCGCCTTTTTGAGACGAGCCGGGGTCGTCAGAATACAGTATGGCCAAGGTTTCAAAATCTTTTTCCTCGTTTTCTACTTGCTTTTTAAAGGTTTTGAGCTTTTCAAGGGCTTTTTGTCTTTCGGATTCGGGGGCTGTCGGAGTTTTTACGATTTGTTCTATTTCAAATTCACTTTCAATAAGCGGCAAGCTGTCTTCCGGAATATTTTTGTAGTATTGCTCAACCTCTGTAGGTGTTACCGTTATGCCCGCGGTGATTTGCTGTTGCATGGTTTGTGCTTTGAGTTGGTTTTCCACTACCGAACGCATGCTTTTTTTGATTTCTTCGTAGGTTTTCCCAAAATATTTTTCCATTTCTTCGCGATCCCCAATTTGTCTTTCAAACATGCTTAAGCGTCTGACAAGTTCTCCCTCAATTTGTTGAAAACCCACATCCACACTGTCAATGGCAGCTTGGTTTACCAGTAAAGTATTCAAGAGGAGATCTTCATACACATAGCATCGTATGTCGCCCGGTACATCAATGTCTCGAGCTTCCATTTGCAGTACTTGGTTCTCAATATCGGATTTTAAAATCATTTCTTTTCCTACTACTCCTGCTACGCCGTCTATTATTTGCTGCGAAAACAATGGAGTTGAAAAGAATAGAGCAAGTACAAATAGTTTGAATTTCATAATGTTTTTAATTTTTTTAATCGGTGTAAAATAATTCAAGATCGCCTTTATTCAAAGCGTTTTGATAGATAGAACGTTCTAAAGCATTCAGAAGTTCGTTTTTTTGTTTATTGATAATCAGTAGTTTGATTTGTTCTTTGGCTTGTTCATAAGGCATGGGATCTCCGGTGTTTTTTATTTCATCAATATTTAGGACATACAAAAACTGCTCATCGCGTTGGGTAATGATGCTGTTGTTTGTGGGTAAATTCCGGTTTTGCAGTTCATTTTTTGGCATTCTGTCAAAAAATTCCGAAAAGGGCAGCCAACGATCGTGAGTGTTAGTGTATTGAAAATCTGATCTTCCGGCCAATTCCTGCAGCTCTTTGTGAGCTTCGGCTGTTCGGCTGAGTGCCAAATTTCTCACGTTTTGGTAATTGGCATGATCCAAAGGTATTTTTATATAAAAGCCTTTAATAATCGGGCGGCTCAGCAAGAAACTCTCTTTATTGTTCTCGAAATACGCTCGAATTTCACTTGCAGCTACAAATGTATCTAACTTTTGTTTGAGGAATACCTGTTTGTATTTATCAATGAGCAATGAGGCTCTGTAATCTCTTACAATTTGTTCAACATCTTTTTGCTCTTCCGTAAGCCCTGCATTGGCTTGATTCAGAAGCAGTTGTTTTCGAATCCATAAATCCGTTTTATTACGAATTATTTCAATGCTGTCTTCCGGGCTGATATCTTCCGGAATCATGTCGGCTACATCGTCTTTATATAAGTAATTGCCGTAAACTTTCGCCAATACTTCTTTTTGAGATTCATTGTTGGTGCAGTATGCAAAAATGATGCTTACCGTCAAGCTTATCGCCGCAGCTTTTAGTAATATGTTTAGGGTCTTCATAAGCTTTTTTCAATTTTATTTAGTACTTGTTTGTTTATTTCAACCGGATACTTTTCTTTCAGTTCTTGTAGTTTTTGCTTTTCAAGATAGTTCTGAAATTCCGAAATAACCGTACCTTTTATGGCTTCAAAGGGCTTTGCTTCGGCTTTTTTTCTGTCGCGTATATAAACCAAAAGTTTATCGGCCGGCAGCTCTAATGTTTCACGGTTTTTGAATGAAGGATTTTCTTCAAATACATCAAAAACCTTATCTGCAATCTCATTGTCGCCTTTTTGGTATTCACCGCTGATTACGAGTTTTAATTCTTCATTTCTTTTGCCTACTCTGTCGGCAATTTCATCGTTGGTCATTTTGTCAAATCCATCGTTGCCGATTCGCAAGAATCTATCTGCAATTTTTTCGTCAGCATATTCAAAAACGCTTAATTCCAACAATAAATTATTATGGAATTTGCTTTTATTTTTTTTGTAAAATTTGCGTAATGCAATGGTGTCTTGAGAAGCTTTTTCCCAAATAAATTTATTCTTGTATTCAAATAAAAGCATGCCGTCGTGGTATTCTTTGATAATATTGGCGTATTTCGGATTGTTTTTTTTCAAATTATTCATTTCAAGCTCCGAGAGGCTGTTATATATAAAACGTTTATATTGCCTGTCGTAGTAATTTTCGAGTTTCACGGGATGTTGCTTTTTTTGATTCAAAACCAAATAATCGGCAAAATCTCTTAGTGTAAACGCTTTTCCGTCGGCTTTAAAGATTACATCGGAAAGCTCCGGTTCATCCGTATATTGCCAATTGGCTTTATAAACAGAGCTGTCTAATTGTCCAAGCAAATGGTATTTATTGTTTGTATTTTCATTGAAATTAAATTTTTCTTTGAGAAGTTCACGTGTTTTGTTTTCAACCAGCTCGCGCCTTTCCGGGTCGGTATCAATTTTTCTTCTCAATTGGTCGGAAACCGCTTCAAAATCAACCGGCGGGTTTTTGTCTAAAAGTTTAATGATATGAAAACCCACGCGTGTACGAACCGGCTTTGAGTAATCACCAATATTTTCAAGAGCAAAAGCTGCTTCTTCAAAAGCCGGAACCATTCGGCCGGTTGAAAAAGGCCGCATGGCTCCGCCTTTTTTTGCCGATGCTCTGTCTTCGGATTCTTTTTCAGCCAATGCTTCAAACGATTCGCCGGCATTCAGGCGTTGCCAAATGCTGTCTGCTTTTTGTTTCTTTGCTTCAACGGCAGCACTGTCGGCATTCGCATCAAGCATCAGCATAATGTGTGCGGTTTGCACTGTTCCCGGGTTGGGGCGTTTGTCTTGCAAGCGCACGATATAGTATCCGAAAGGGGTTTGAATGGCTTGTGAAACTTGCTTTTTATCGGCATCGGCAAAATATTTTTGCAGGCTGTAAGGCAGCCCGGATAAAGGCGTAAAATTGTATTTGCCCTGATTTCGTGCCACCGATTTTTGATCGGAGGTTTCTTGTGCTACTTTGTAGAAATTCTCACCGTCGATAATGCGTTTTCTTATTTTTTCTGCTTTTTTCAGTATGTTTTCTTTTTGTTTTTCGCTTGCGTTGGGGTCGGATTTTATATAAATCAAATCAAATTTGATATCTGTTTTGCTGTTTTTGTATGCCTCTTGAAGAAGATCTTCATAAACTTTTGATTCAGTTAAAAAAGGCCTTGCCAATTGTTGTCTGTAGCCCTCCAATTCATTTTGGAATTGTTTTGAGCTGTCCATTTTAAGGGCTTCGGCTTCGGTAACAAAAAGTTTGTAATTTATAAACAGATCCAAATAATCTTCGGGTGCTTTTTTGCCCGTTTGGGTGGTATTGTTTTTTGTATAAATGTACTTGAATTCATCTGCATATACCTTTGTATTGCCTATGGTTAGAAGAAGTTCTTCTTTTTGTCCGAAACTCAGGCTTGAACAGAATATAATCAGCGCTAAAACAAAGTTGTATTTTTTCATGATTTTATTGACTTTTATTCGATAATGATGTTTTAACATTCATATAAGCAGACTATAAAAAACAGCTGCCAATAATCAGTCTTTACGGAACTGCAAAGATACAATAAATTTAGAATTATCGGCTGTAATTTGGTGCTTCACGCGTAATGGTAACATCATGCGGGTGGCTTTCCGTAACTCCGGCATTGGTTATTTTGACAAATTTTGCATCGTGTAATGCTTTGATATCTTTGGCTCCGCAATAGCCCATTCCGGCACGCAGCCCGCCCAGCAGTTGGTAAATTACTTCGTGCAGCATACCTTTGTAAGGTACGCGCGAAGCAATGCCTTCGGGCACCAATTTTGAAATATCGTCTTCGGTATCTTGGAAGTAGCGATCTTTAGAGCCTTCATGCATGGCTTCCACGGAGCCCATGCCGCGATACGATTTGAATTTACGGCCTTGGTAAATAATGGTTTCTCCGGGTGATTCATCCACACCGGCAAATAATGATCCGAGCATTACCGATGATGCTCCGGCAGCCAATGCTTTCACAATATCTCCCGAGTAGCGTATGCCGCCGTCTGCAATTACGGGAATATCATATTTAAGAGCGGTTTCGCACACATCAAAAATGGCCGAGAGCTGCGGTACGCCTACGCCGGCAATTACACGCGTAGTACATATTGAGCCCGGGCCAATACCTACTTTCAAGGCGTCTGCGCCAACTTTTGCAAGATCTTCTGCTGCTTGTTTTGTGGCAATATTTCCGGCTATTATATCAATGTCTTTATAGCGTTTCTTGGCTTCTTTCACGGCTTCGATAACGCCTTTGGAATGTCCGTGAGCGGTGTCTATCACTATGGCATCGGCTCCGGCTTCGCTCAGGGCATCCATTCTTTCAAAAGCATCTTTTCCCACGCCGGCCGCTGCTGCTACCCGAAGTCTTCCGTTGCTGTCTTTGCAGGCATTGGGCCGGTCTTTGGCTTTGGTGATGTCTTTGTAGGTGATTAATCCTACCAGTTTTTCATTTTCGTCAATCACCGGAAGTTTTTCAATTTTATATTTTTGAAGAATATCGGCAGCCTGTTCCAAATCGATTGATTGGCTGGTGGTTACCAATCGGTCTTTGGTCATTATGGCTTCAATTTTTTGTTCTAAATTACGCTCAAAACGTAAATCTCGGTTGGTAACAATTCCAATGAGTTTCTGATCTTTATCCACAACAGGAATACCGCCAATTTTAAACTTTTTCATTATATCCAAAGCATCTTTCACGCGATGTTCTTTTGAAATGGTGATGGGGTCAATAATCATACCATTTTCGGCACGTTTTACTCTACGCACCTGTTGCGCTTGTGATTTTATGCTGAGGTTTTTGTGTATTACGCCAATGCCGCCTTCTACGGCTATGGCAATGGCCAGGTCGGCTTCGGTTACGGTGTCCATGGCTGCCGAAACTATCGGTGTGTTAATTTGTATGTTTCTGCTGAAATAACTTTTGAGCGAAGCATCGCGGGGCAGTACTTGTGAAAATGCGGGCAGTAAAAGAACATCATCAAAGGTAAGGCCGTCGGATACAATTTTTTTTGTTTGAAAAGTCATGCCGATTTGTTTATGTGGTTTAAGCGAAAAATTAATCCCCAAAATTAAAAAAAAACTTAGGGATGCCGGTCTTTTTTTTTCTTTTTAACGAAATGAGGGTTTTCTGAAATCTGTTGAGTATCTTGAACGCTTACTTATAATTGAAGAATACGCCCTAAATTCGGCATCCGGGGGGAGTGTTCAAGTTATTTTTTTCGTTTTCGCCAAAGCTATTGCCTTAATATATTTTAACATTATGCTGACCAAAGGCTTCGCTCTGAGCGAAGCCTTTGGTTTGGATAACGTACTGAAGTTTCGCAGCATAATTTTTTTCATTCGTGTTTTTAGATATAAGTATTTAGATATAAGATATAAGACAATTTTGCCGGCGGGCTGCAAGACAGAATACATGCAGTTTTTTTGCAAAACCGTAAAACAAAAGTGCATAATACCCAAAATTGAGCGATTCCGCTCAATCGATTAAGCAAATGTAAGCATTTCACCTCACCCGGTCGGTGAAAAGCAACATTTCCTAAATCGGGGTTATACCTAAGTAAAGCGCTTGTTCGCTATGCTCCAACCGCTCAATTTAGGTAATAGTTTGTTATCTGTGCTGACAAAAGCCGCGTAGCGGCGCACTTTATATAGCCTCTGTTGAGCCGAGGCTGTAATTAAAATAAATGACCAAGTTCGGCGGCAGAGCCGACCGCCGAACGCACCACAGCCTAAAGCGAACGGGGGAAACAAGCTCTGAAAGAGCGTAATATATCAGCATTGGGCAACGCCCAATGTAAATGTAACCGCCCGGTTCTGAGCCCTGAAAGGGCGAAATATTTCTTTACTAATAGTGACAAGTCCTTGATTGACAATTATTACAAAAAGTTTTAATTAGAAGAAATGGTTTCATCATGCAGAATGCGAACTACAAAGATTGATTTTTCTCGCATCTTGTTGTAATCAATCCCCCTTTCCCTTCCGAAATAATCGGAACAGGCACTTTTCTAAGGGGGAACCGCATATTTAAACAATATGCTGTACTTTTGATATTTGTAGTATCCATGCGCCTAATTCAATAGTATAATTACTGTGAAAATATAGCGTATCAAAAGCCACGATATAAGAGCTTGCGTACCTGCGAAACTTGAGTTAGCCGTTCTAATAGTCGTATTTCTTCCAGAGCTTTTTTAGTTTATCTTTATATTTTGATTCTGCCGGATTATTTTGCGGTTGGTACAGTTTTGTTTTACTGATTTGCTCGGGCAAAAATTCTTGTTCGGCAAAATTACCTTCGTAGGCATGAGCGTATTTATATTTGTCGCCGTATCCTAAGCTTTTCATAAGTTTGGTTGGAGCGTTGCGTAAGTGCAGAGGCACCGGTAAGTTGCCGGTTTCTTTCACAATGGCTTGAGCTGCATTAATGGCTTCGTAAGCCGAATTGCTTTTGGCTGAATTAGCAAGGTAGATGGCGGTTTCCGAAAGAATGATACGGGATTCCGGAAAACCGATTTTATTTACGGCATCAAAACAATTGTTGGCAAGCAGAAGTGCATTTGGATTGGCCAAACCAATATCTTCCGAAGCTAAAATTAATAAGCGTCGGGCAATAAATTTGGGCTCTTCGCCGCCCTCAATCATCCTGGCCAGCCAATATACCGCTGCGTTTGGGTCGCTGCCTCGTATGGATTTTATAAATGCCGAAATGATATCGTAATGCATTTCGCCGGTTTTGTCATAAGCGGCTGTATTTTTTTGCAAAAGGCTGTTTACCAAGGCATCATTTACTTTTACCTGTTTGTCGGCGGCCGAACTGTGAATCAGTTCCAGTATGTTGTATAGCTTGCGAGCATCACCCCCGGAATGCAGAAAAAGCGCATGTTTTTCTTCAAAAGTAAATTCTAATTTTTTAAGTTCTGAATCTTTGTTTATTGCGCGTTGCAAAATTTCTTCCAATTCTTCTTTGGATAGAGAATTCAGAATATACACTTGGCAGCGGGAGAGCAGGGGCGTAATAACCTCGAAAGACGGATTTTCGGTAGTCGCGCCTATGAGTGTTACCGTGCCGTCTTCTACGGCGGCGAGCAGTGAGTCTTGTTGCGACTTGCTGAAACGGTGAATTTCATCAATAAACAAAACCGGGTTGGGGCGTGAGAAAAATTGCTGTTTGGATGCTTTTTCTATTAGTTCGCGCACGGCTTTTACTCCGGAGCTCACTGCGCTTAAAGTATAAAAAGGGCGGTCTTGTTCATTGGCAATAATTTTGGCCAAAGTGGTTTTGCCCACACCGGGCGGGCCCCACAGAATGAACGAGGGCAAATCGCCGGATTCAATAAACTTGCGAAGCGGTGCATTTTCGCCCGTCAAATGTTTTTGTCCGATATAATCCCCGATTTTTTTGGGGCGCATGCGTTCTGCCAATGGTTTGTTTGCGATAATGGTATTTTTTTGAGTGAAAAACACAACAAAGATAAATTTTTCCCGGTAAACCGGAAAATCTCAAGTTTCCCGGTTTTATCAGGTATTTACGGTTTTATTGTCACCCTACGAAGGTTTGGAACCATCGTAGGGTAGTCCGTAACAGCTTCAACATCTCAAAATAATATCTCGCCTGTATGCTTTCAGTAATTTTTTTTTGTATTAGTCGAGTTTTTTTTAGCTCCAAAGCAGATAAAATTCTTTATATTTATGTTGACTTAAAGAAATCGTATGAAAACAACAGAACCGACCTGTCAGGAATTAAAAGATAAGATTTCGGAACTCGAAGCCAAATTAGTCAAAACACAATGGCTGCACGACAAAGAGAATATTGCAGAAAAAGAGCCATACATTCCTTTTTACGGCGATGTTACGGAGCTGAATACCGAACGAAGCATTTTGGATAATGTAGGAAAAGAAACGCTTGAAATCCTGACATCCGAACTCATGGATTTGTTGGATACTTCGGTAGCAATTTATGAACGAAACGGCGATTATGCTTATGGAGTATTCAATTCGGGTTGGTGTCAGATTTTAGATGCTGCATCACGAAAACTCTGCAATACCGATAATAATAAAACCGCGCTAAACTGCGGAAAATGGTTGTGCCACGATGATTGTTGGAACAATTCGGCAAAAGCAGCTATTATTGCCCAAAAAAGTACGGATATTGCCTGTCCGGGCGGAATGAGGCTTTTTGCCGAACCCGTTTTTGCCGGCAATGAAGTAATCGGATCCATAAACATCGGCTACGGCAACCCGCCTACCAATGATGAAACCTTAAAAGAAATTGCCGACAAATTCAGCATCGGTTTTGAAACTCTCAAACAAAAAGCCTTAGCTTACAATCCACGCCCCGATTATATTATCGAAATAGCCAAAAAACGGTTGAAATCTATTGCAAAGCTGATTGGGGAGATTGTGCAAAGAAAACAGTCGGAACAAGAGTTAAAAGAAAGAGTAAAAGAATTAGATTGTATTTCGCAATTTTCAAAACTCGCTGTTAAGAAAAATAATATTGATGACATTCTGAATGAATTAACATACTTGCTGAAAAAAAGTTTTTCAGTTCCTGAAATTACAGAAGTAAGAATAAAAAATGACGGGATTACATATCAGACTGATAATTTTAGGGAAACTCCTTTCATGCTTCAATCTTATATTATAGTAGAACAAAAAAAGAAAGGCATAATTGAAATAGCTATCCTTCAAGATAAAACAAACAAGCCCGTTACTTTTTTAGAAGAAGAGTATAAATTGCTGCAAGTTATTACCGAACGACTTAATAGTATAATTGAACGTTTGAAGATAAACAAAAAATATAAATTACTTTCCGAAAATGTTTCTGATGGTATCGTTCTTATTGAAGACGATAAAATAAAATATGTATCACCCGGTGTTGCGCAATTGCTTGGACGAAATTTGGAAGAGCTAAAACAAATAACGCTTGATGAAATATTTTCGTTCATTCATCCGGAAGATACGCAAAGAATTAGAAATAAAGTATATGAAGCACATAAAAATCAAGTAAAAAATTATCGGTACGAATATCGGTCACAAAAGGCAAACGGAGAATATATTTGGGTTGAAGATGCTTTGAATAGCGAATATGATGAGAACGGAAACCGAATTAGAACAATTATTCGGGCAAGAGACATCACCAAACGCAAACAAGCCGAACAAGCCCTGAAAGAAAGCGAAGAGAAGTTCAGAAAAGCGTTTGAAACACATTCCGCAGTTAAATTAATTATTGATCCAACCAATGGTAGCATCTTCGATGCAAATATTGCAGCATCAGAATTTTATGGTTGGTCACAACACCGGTTGAAACAGATGAAAATCCAGGAAATTAACACTTTATCACCCGATGAAGTAAAAAACGAAATGATTTCAGCTAAAGAACATAAAAAAAATCATTTTGATTTTAGCCATAAAATAAAAAATGGTTCCATAAAAGACGTAGAGGTTTATTCAACTAGTTTTAAGCTACAAGGGAAAGATCTGCTTCATTCAATTATTCATGATGTCACAGACCGCAAAAAAGCCGAACAAGCCCTGCAAGAAAAAACTTCATTTTTATCTACCATAATGGAAACAAGTCCGGTAGGCATTACTACTGTGGATAAAACAGGAACTATTACCTACGCAAACAACAGAGCCGAACAAATACTTGGGCTGGTAAAAGAAGAAATAACATCAAGAACTTACGATGCCCCATTATGGAAACACACTGATATTGACGGTTCTTCTTTTCCTGATGAAAAACAGCCTTTCAATATAGTAAAAAAAACATTAAAAACTGTTTTTGATATACAACACGGCATTACTTGGCCTGATGGGACTGTTGTAATATTATCAATAAACGCTGCCCCCATAAAAGACAATACCGGCAAATTTAATGGTATGATTGCTTCATTCGAAGATATCACCGAACTCAAAAAAGCCGAACAAGCCCTGAAAGAATATTCAAAAAAATTAGAAGAAGCCAATGCCACCAAAGACCGTTTTATTTCCGTACTTGGGCACGATTTGAGAAGCCCTTTTAACACCCTGTTGGGTTTTTCTGATTTGCTTATAAGAAAAGTAGACAAATACGACAAAGAACAACTTAAGACATTCGCAAGTACTATTCACACTACAGCACAACACACCTACAATCTATTGATCAACCTGCTTGAATGGTCGAAAAGTCAGCGGGATAAAATACCGTTCAATCCGCAAACAGCTAATTTATATACTTTGGCTTACGAAACATATATGCTTCTGAAAGAATCGTCAGAAGCCAAAAAGATAGAAATAAAATTAGATATACCGGAGCAATTAGAAATAGAAGCCGATAGGGATATGGTGCGAACTGTAATACGAAATCTACTCTCGAATGCCGTAAAATTCACTCGGGAAAACGGTTTCATTCATGTTTCCGTAAAAGAAACAGCCCAAACCGTAAAAATAGCAATATCAGATAACGGAACAGGTATGGACGAAACGATTAAAAATTCTCTTTTTAAAATCGGTGAAACCACCTCAAAAAAAGGTACAAGCAATGAAAAAGGCACCGGTCTCGGTTTATTGCTTTGCAAAGAATTTACAGACAAACACAACGGAAGCATTCATGTAGAAAGTGAACCGGGAGAAGGAAGTACATTTATCGTTACTTTACCGGTAAAACAAGAAATGAATAATTGATAATTTATTATCACCCTCACCCTCGTAGGGTTCGTAGGGTTTCGAACCATCGTAGGGTAGTACATGACCTCTGACCTCTGACCTCTGAAATACTTATTCCAAAAAGCGTTCACGTTCTTCGGGTTTCGGAATCCGGCAGTGTTCTCTTTTTCCGAAAAGGCGGTAACGGTTTTTGGCCATCAGCATATAAAAAAAATCTCTGATGGGTCTTGGGATATATTTCAGATAAAACAGAAAAGACCAAAAGAATTTCATATCTTTAAGGATGTATAATGCCGCATCGGATTTTTTGTGCAATTTATTGGTTCTTATATAAAGGAGGTAGTCGCCGGTTTCGGAATGCTTTATTTGATCTTTTAAAAGAATTTTTGCAAAATCTGATTGAAGCGGTGAAAACCGGATACTTTTGGTTTTATCTTTTTTTAAAATATAGTTTACCGAAGCGTTGCAGAAATTGCAGATACCATCGAAGAAAACTACTTTTTGAATCGGATTTTGCATGTTGGCTTTTTTGTCAGGTACGTAACAAAAATAGCAAAAATGCGTATGATTAAATCATAAACATTACGAAATGTCAATTCAAATTCCCAAATTTCTAAATGAAATTACTTTCAGCAAGGCTTTAACGGATGATTCGCTTTTACAATCAAAGTCGGATTCATATCACAGAAAAACCTTTCACAGAAAACAAATATCGGAAAATTACATTAGCGCCAATTCAGATATCTTTTCCAAAGTTGTGGCTCAGAGTCCGGCTGCTATTGCATTAACTGATACTGAAGGTTATATTGTTTATATCAACTCGGTCGGTTGTGAGCTTAGCGGATACAGCCGACAGGAAATTATAGGCATGAAATCATCACATTTCATGCAGGGCTATTTGTCCGAAACGGAGCAATCAAAAATGCTGCAGTTGCTGCATAGCGGCAATATGTGGAGCGCTACTCTGAAAAATCGCAAAAAAGACGGCTCGTCTTATTGGTCTGAAACTTTTATAAGCCCCATTTATGACCAAAATGGTGAACTTACTAATTTTTTGATAGTGAAACACGATGTCAGTGAAAAAATTACGGATGAAAAGCGGTTTTTTCAGACCCGTGAAAAATTTAAATCGCTTTTAAGTAATATTCCTTTGGGTATTTTTGAGCTGAGTCTTGCTAAAAAAGTCGAAAGTTGGAACAATGCGGCGGAAGATATTTTTGGCTACGGCAAATCGGAAGTTGTCGGGCACGGCATTAATATGATATTTGAAAAATCGGGATATGCAAATTATATGAAGCTTGCCGCAAGGGCATTAGAGGCTAAGGATGCCAAACGTTCCGTCATTCAAAACCGAAAAAAAGACGGCTCGCTGTTGTATTGTCTTTGGTTTGTAACGCCTGTCATGGGCAGTGATAAAACTGTAAGCGGTTTGGTTTGTTTGGTTCAGGATGTAACAAGCCGTGTGATGCTTCAAAAAGAATTGGAGCGAAAAGATTTGCGTAATACCACCATACTGGATAATACGCATGAAATGATATTGATTGCCGATGAATACGGACAAATCGAATATGCAAATAAAGCATTTATTACAAGGTTTTTGCCGGATAGAACCAATTACTCGGGACGGAAAGTTTTTGAATTTGTTCATTCACGTTCATTGAAGCTGCTTACGGAAGTATACAGTCGTAGTTTTAAATCTGAGAAAGAAACACATCGAGGGGTAGAGTTTATAGGGCAATACGGCGAACGAGTGGTTGTTAATCTTAAGGCCGTATTGATTTCTGATTTTGACAATAAGCCTAAGGTACAACTTTTTATGCATGATGTTACCAAAGAAACCATTTCAAGAGAACACTACATAAAGATTAACAATGAGTTAAGTCTGTTGATAGAAACGGTGAATGTGCCTATCTTTGAAATTGATTCCGATTTTTTGATTTTGAGCTGGAACCAATCTGCTGCAAATTTAACCGGATTTGAGCGTTCAAAAGTAGTTAATCGTTCCATTTTTGATATAATGGTTGATGAGCACAGCCAAGATCAGTTTAAACAATTGGTTTCCGAAACTGTAGCGGGTGATTTCAGTAAAGACAGAGAAATTGAATTCAAAACCACATTCGGAAATACCATTAAATGGCTGGTAAGTATAAACCCAAATTATTATACGGGAGATTCCTTTCTAAGCATCACCTGCGTGGTTCGCGATATTACCGAACTGGATAAATATGCCGAATCTTTAGAAAATGAGGTGGATAAACGAACCCGACAATTAAAAGAAGCTTTGGCAAAAGAACGCGAACTCGGCGAAATGAAAACAAAGTTTATTTCAATGGCTTCGCATGAATTCAGAACACCGCTTACAGCCATAAATTTTGCTGCCGGCTTTCTTAAAAAATATCATCATAGATTAGACGAAAAAGCTCAAAATGAAAAATTGGATAAAATTCAAACCCAAATTAAGCATATTACAAGCTTGCTTGATGATGTTTTAACCACCGGTAAAGCCGATGAAGGCAAATTGAAATTTAAACCCGAAACGGTTTGCTTCGATGATTTTATACAAACTATTATAGACGATGTTCTTGAGCGTTTTGAGTACAGTCATATAATTATTCCCGTAAAAGTGCAGAAGGGCATTCAAGTGGCTTTGGACAGAGAATTAGGAATGAAAATTTTTAATAATCTGCTGTCCAACGCTGTTAAATATTCGCCCGAAAGCAAAACTATTGAGTTAAGTTATTATATGGAAAACGCTGCTTTTATTTTTTCAGTGAAAGATTTTGGTATTGGAATAAAATCGCAGGATTTTCCGCATTTGTTTGACCGATTTTTCCGGGCCGACAATGTTGAAACCATACAGGGCACCGGTTTGGGATTGCCTATTGTAAAAGAAGCCGTTGACATGCACGGCGGTTCAATAAAAGTTGAAAGTGAAGAGGGGCAGTTTACAAAATTTATTGTAACTTTACCAAGATAAATACTCCTTAATTTGGGATTGCAGCTGTTTTAATTATGAATCGAAAAACCATATTAATCGCTGAAGATAACACATCTGTTGCAGAAGAGATGGTTGATATTTTGGCTATGGAAGGTTTTGAAACGCAGACATGCACCAACGGACAATGCGTTTTGGAGTCGGCAAAAAAAAATATGCCGGATCTGATAATCAGTGATTATATTATGCCGAAAATGAACGGGGCTGATATGTTGACAGAACTAAAGCGTAACCCTAAGTTGAATAAAATACCGGTTTTAATCATATCGGCACATGCCGATAAAGATTTTGAGAAAAAGATGCTCTCCCTTGGAGCGGCTAAATTTTTGGTGAAACCGATTGACTCGGATGAACTAACGGAAGCAGTAATGAGTTTGTTGAATGTAAAGATTTCGTAATGAGGAAGAAAAGGATTCTTATAGTAGATGATTTTATTCCTTTATTGGAGGATGTTTCGGAATTTTTGGAAATGGAAGGATTTTCCGTTGTCATGGCGAAAAATGGCGCAGAGGGAATGCAAAAAGTTGTGCAAAATAATTTTGATATCATTATTTGTGATATTGAAATGCCCCACATAAACGGCCTCGAATTGTTCAAAACCCTTCAGGGAATTCCCGATAAATCAAACATACCTTTTATTTTTCTGACTGCTCGCACACAACCCGAAGACTTTAGAGCCGGATTAAGATTGGGAGCCGATGATTATATCATAAAACCGTTTGACTTGCAAGAGCTCCTGGATTCCGTAAACCTGCGTCTTAAAAAAGCCGAACAGAAAGATTCTCTGTCCGAACAAAAATTTTTGACTTTATTCAACTTGCCGCATCAAGCTGCATTTTTATACGGAAATAAGCATTTTACAGCCGTAAATTCTTTTTTTGAAAAAACTACCGGCTACAATTTGAAAGAAATTAATCAGATAAATTTTTTCGATTTCGTACAGGTGAATAAAGATGCTGCCGAGCAAGCATTTCAACGCTGTAGTGAAACCGCCGATGAATCAGCCGAAATTAAAATTTCCTTTATAACTAAAGCCAAAAAACATATTTATATACAAGTTTTTCTAAAGAATATTTCCCCTTCCGGAGAAGTGAACTTAATAGGTACATTTATACCCTATGAGTCCGATCAGTCTCATGGCAAAATATCTGAGCATCTTGCGCCGGATGTGGAAAAATTGCTTCAATTTTTTAATCAAAGCAATAAAGAAACCGCAAGCGAGATTGTTGAAGCTTGTAAACAGTTAGATTTTAGCGGTCAATTAGAAAAAGAGGAGATAGAAAAAGAAATTGCACTCACCCAAAGAGAAAAAGAGGTTTTAAAATTAATCTGCGAAGGATTTACCAATAAAGAGATTTCCGAAAAATTATTCATTAGCCCTCGTACCGTTGATAATCATCGGGCGAATGTGCTGCTAAAAACCGGCACAAAAAATACCGCTACTCTGGTAGCTTTTGCCATACAATACCAACTAATCTGACCGGCTTGACCTTCCGGCGTCCTTCGACCCGGAAGCGTCAGTTAGTTTTTCGAAAGGACTTAATC
>CAYYQW010000053.1:0-27612 GCA_964472505.1 uncultured Bacteroidaceae bacterium
TTCAAAAGGAAAAACAAAAAAATGAGAAAAGAAAAACTTAGCCGGTAAGTTTGCTTAACTGTTTTTTTATCAGTTTATTATGGATGCGCTCTGTGTCCTTGTTGAGTTTTGCCGCCGGTTTTTTTTGAACTTGTCAGCAGTAATTTGCCGGCACGGAAAACCTTTAAACTTAGCGCTGAGAACAAGCAATTATTTATAAGCATGACTCGGCCGGGAGGCTTATTCGTTAGTTTCTGTCTGTAAAGTCAAGCGTTTGGACTACAAAAACACCTCAGTACTCCAAGCTTCCGGTTTTTGGGAGAACAGGGCTTTTGTTTTTGACCAAGTTTTTCGGAAGAATTCCGAATGGCGGTACTGCTCAAGACAGGCTTCATTTTCCCACAGGCTGTATGAAAAAAATACACATTCATCGGAAATATCCCGCAGGATATTAACTTTATGACAACCTTCAAAAGCAGCTATTTCCCGGTGTATTTGTGAAACAAAATTGGCAAATTCTTCGGTTTTGGATTTTTGAAAGGTCATTTTTACGATTCTGTTAATCATGTGGGATTAATGCTTTAAGTTTTAAAAAATATATCAAGGCAGCAATATCCGAAATTTATTTTATTCCGAAAAAAAACAGTCGGATTCTTTTTTAATTGTAATTGAAGGGAAGAAGTATCAAAATAAAAACCGGACACCCACAGTTTGAAGCTGTGCGATGTCCGGTTTTATAATAGCGGCAAAGTTCTAAAAACGACTTAGTCGTTCGCATTTAACTGCAAATTCATTTACGATTCGGACTCGGGTTTTTCAGGCGGAGCCATAAATTCCGGACCTACCGGGTCGGTAATGGTTTCGTCAATTATACGATCAATTTCATCCATCTCTGATTTATTTAAGCTCCAACCGGTCATATTATCAATAACATCCAACTGCGAAGGCTTACGCGGACCCCAGAGGGCGATATCCGCGCCGTGATCCAACAGCCAACGTACGGCCAGATGAATTACGCGTTTATTGAAGTTTTCTTGCGCAAATTTGTCGAGCTTGTCAACGGCTTTCAGATACATGTCAAAGCGTTCGCCTTGGAATTTCGGGTCGTGTTTTCGTAGATCATCGCCTTCAAACTTTCGATCTTTTGTCATTTTGCCCGATAACATTCCGCGGCATATCGCTCCGTAAACAATGGTTTTTATGTGGTTTTCTTTGCAGTAAGGCAAAGTACGCTTTTCAATATCGCGCTCAAAGAGATTGTAAGGCGGTTCCAACATATCCAATTCGGCATGTCTTCGGAAACGATCCATCTGTACCGGCTGATAATTGCTTACGGCTATGGAACGTATTTTTCCCTGCTCCTGAAACTTTGTCATTTGGTGAGCCGTTTCTCCAAAAGGCACATTCGTATCCGGCCAATGAATCATATACACATCGATATAATCGGTCTGTAAACGGCGAAGGCTGTCTTCTATTTCTTTTTGCAGCCGTTCCTTAGATGAGTTTCGAAAGGGTTGCTCGTCTTTCCAATCCAAGCCCACTTTGGTTACTAAAGTAATGTCATCGCGTTTGCCGTATTCTTTCAAAGCTTTGCCCACAATTTCTTCCGATTTTCCGAAACCGTAAACCGGAGCGGTATCTATCAGGTTTATCCCTTTGTCAAGCGCCTTAAGAATGGTTTTTACGGATTCTTTTTCATCACTGCCGCCCCACATCCAGCCGCCAATTGACCAGGTTCCGAGGCCGATTCTTGAAGCATTTTTATTTACGTTGCGTAATTTTATAGTTTCCATAAATATGTTTTTTTGGTTTATAAAAGCATTTGATTTTAAACTAATGATTCTATGCCTCAATAGCGATAAATGGCATTGGCCGTCTTTTTGTTTCCGGGCATATCATTTTTATGAAGTACATATACTTTTCCGCCTTGCTTGAATGTTTGTATGGCGGCAAGATTTAAAAGACACTGATTCTCGTCATTTATTTCCGAGTCAATTTCAATTTTCAGTTCATTCTCATCAACTTTGCCCGGCAAAATTTCTCCTTGTTTTACAAAGAGTGTATCTATTTTACCGTTAAGCGAGGCGGGTATAATTTCATTGAGCGCCTCCGAAGCTTTTCCTTTGCGCTGAAGCTCGGGGAATTGATTTATTTTTTCTTGAAATTCTTTCTCAAAATAATCTTGAAGCAATTCCTTGGCTTTTTCATGAAGGAAAAATAAATCCACATTATTCGCGTTGGGGCTCAAGATATTATCATGTATGTATTTGTAATTGCTTAAATTTTTGAAAGTATCGCCTATATTCTTGTCCCCGAAAATAACCAATGGGGCTTTTTCTTCACGCAATACTTCATTTAAGCCTTTATCTACATTGCGCAAATACTTTTCTACTTCTTCTTCCTTAAAATCTTTGGCCATGTTATGCCCGTGATACATTGCGCCGTCCATTCCGGTCTGTCCGGTTCGCATTTGCAGTACTTTTTCTTTAAAATCACCACCAACAGTATCGATCAGGTTTTCAGGAGTAAGTGCTTCCACTTCTAACTGCTCAATTTCATATTTTGTTGCTTCATATAGTTTTGTGTCATGGAGGCTTAAGCCGAGCATGAAGAATTTTTTATCGGTATTGAATAAGTTGAGCAAAGGTTTTAAATAAAATTCTTCGGATATATATATATATTCATCAAAATACAGCGGAAGGCTGTAATATTTGAAATCATCTTTAGTAATAAAAACAGATAGACCGTCCGATTGGTGTCGCCAAAAGTCTGAATCATTCAAGAGTTTTTTTAAATTGGATATATACGGTTCTCGTTCTCGCCCGTTCAGGCCTTTTTCTTCTAAGCTGTTTTCAAGTTCCTGAGTCTTTTTCTTCAACTTTAAGCGGTCATGCGATTCAATGACTTCTTTTCCGGCTCGGTGAGTCGGGATAAAAATTGAAACGCAATATTTTGATTTAACATTTGCCGGTTGTTCAAATTCTTTCTTTTTTAATAATGCCATATCAGTGTTGATTTATTATTTATAAAAAATTGTTCTCATTCATTCCATAATCTTGTGGTGTTAATCCTAAGCCATTATCCAATAACAGTCAGACAAATTCGCTTAGCTTGAATGAGTATTTAGTCTAATTTAATATATTTTTTTATAAACAGCAAATTCTATATTGTTAATAATAATTAAAAAGTCTAAAGCTTTATTCGTTCTGCCGGCGTGAGCGGCTTTTTCGAGCCAAGCTTAGCCGTTTTTTTATTCTAAAAAAATATAAGTTTCAATAAGATTAATTTTTTTTTAATATTAATTAACTTTTCAGGGCTGTGAGCCATATTATTATTCGTATATTTATAAATAATTAGAAATTCAGTTTGCGAATTGCATACAGCAAAAGAAATTTGTAAAAAACACAGACAGATGAAAATGATAATTTCTTAAGCGGCAAGTTTGTTAAAGCCGCATATTTTAAAAAAAATCAGCAATAATTTTGCAGAAAATATAACCTGTGAAACTTAATTTATTTAATAATCTAAAAACAAATGTATTATGAGTAAAATGGTAAAAGTAATTGAAGTACTGGCCACATCGGAAGTAAGTTTTGACGATGCGGTAAAAGTTGCCGTGGAAAAAGCCTCAAAAACCGTGAAAAATATCAAATCGGTTTATGTAAAAGATATGAATGCAAAAGTGGAAAATAACAGAATTGTGTCCTATGGCGTGAATGCAAAAATATCTTTTGAAGTCGGTGACTAAAGTGAATGCATGTATGAATACGGCAGTCCTCTTTTTAGGGGGCTGCTTTTTTATTTGCCTTAAATTCGCAAGATGTGATATAACTGATTGAAGTACAAACAGGTGGGGACACCTGTTTGGGCGAGATTCGCTTCTGCCGGTGTCCTCACCGGCAGCACGTTAGAGAAAGATATTCGGATTTAAGGATTTGATAAATGATGGGCTGAGAAGAGAAAAACGTAAACAAAAACTTGTATAATTTGAATCTTTTTTACTTATTGGCATAAAAATCTTTATATGAATATTAATCAGAAATATCCATACCATAAAATAAGTGCGCAAGAGGCTTTGGAAAAGTTGAATACGAATCAAAACGGTTTAAGCTCGGAAGAACGACAGAAACGCGCTGAAACCTTTGGTAAAAACAAGTTGGAAGACGATGATAAAACAAGCATATTTTCTTTAATAATAAAGCAGTTTAAAGATTTTCTGGTTTATGTTTTATTCGCTGCTGCCCTTATTGCCTTTTTTGCCGGCCATATAACCGATGTATATGTTATTATAGGAGTAATTATAGTAAATGCCGCTATTGGTTTTTCGCAAGAATATAAAGCCGAAAAGGCTGTTCAGTCTTTGAAGAAGCTGATTTCTCAAAGTGCAACAATACTGGAAAACGGCAAAAAGAAAACAATTGAAGCCGAAGACTTGGTGCCCGGAGATATTTTATTATTGAATGAGGGAGAAGCCATACCGGCGGATGCTCGGATAACGGAAAGTAAGGATTTGCGTGTAACCGAAGCTTCTTTAACCGGAGAATCCGTGCCGGTAAAAAAACAGACAGAAGCTTTGGATGAGGACAGCGTTTTATCGGATCGTGAGAACATGATATATAAAGGCACCTATATAGCACGCGGAAGTGCCAAAGCCGTTGTTTGTGCCATTGCCGAGAATACGGAGCTGGGTAAAATAGCCGAATCACTGAAAAAAGTGGGCAAGCAAGAAAGCCGTTTCAAAAAATTGACTCGGCAGATTGCCAAAATAATGGCTATAATTGCTACCAGTACTGCATTGGTGGTGTTTTTACTCGGGTATTTTCTCAGAAATCTTCCTTTTGACGAAATCCTTTTGGTAACCATTGCCACATTGGTTTCATCGGTGCCCGAAGGGCTTCCGGCTGTACTGTCCATTGTGTTGGCCATTGGGGCAAACCGTATGGCTAAAAATAATGCCGTCATTCGAGAGTTTACAGCCACCGAAACTGCCGGCTCATTGGATGTAATTCTTACCGATAAAACCGGAACGCTGACTAACGGAATTTTGACCGTTAAAAAAATATTTATCCCGGGAGATAATGAGTATGATGTAAGCGGAGAAGGGCATGAGTTGAAGGGCGAAATACAAAACGGTGATTCCGAACTGAAGCTTTCCCAAAATAAGCGTTTGACAAAAGCGCTTTTGATTGCCAAATATTGTAATCGTGCCGAAATCGAAGAAAGAAATGAGGACTCGGATAATCCGGCCAAAGTTTCGGGTGATCCTACCGAAGCAGCTCTAATGGTATTGTCCGAAAAAACAGAGTCCGAACTGCCCGAAAGCATACAAAATTTGAAGCGTATTGATGATTTACCGTTTCATTCCGACCAAAAGTATCGAGCTTCCTTGTTAGAGACTTCCGACGGAAAAAGAGAACTGGTATTTGTGGGTGCGCCGGAAAAAATCCTTTCAAATTCAAATAAAGTTGTAGCTGCCGACGGAAACAGCGATTTAGGCGAAGATGAGAAAAGCCGAATAAATGACCGAATAAATAAATTCAGTGATGCTGCCATGCGTGTAATAGCCTGTGCATATAAACCCGTTGATACGGATAAAGAAAAAGTGGACAAAAATGATATTTCCGATTTGATTTTCACAGGCTTGTTCGGAATAATAGATCCGCCAAGAAAAGAAGCAGCGCCCGCCATTGCTAAATGCAAAACTGCCGGAATACGTGTAATTATGGTAACCGGCGACCATAAACATACGGCAGCTGCCATAGCCAAAGAAGTTGGAATATTATCCGAAGATTCCGGGGCGGAAAGTGTTTTAGCAGAGCAAGACTTGGATGTGGATGATGAGCAGTTGGATAAATATACGGATGAATATAATGTCTTTGCTCGTATAAGCCCGAATACTAAGCTGAGAATAGCCAAAAGTATGCAGAATAAAGGCCGGCTCATAGGAATGACCGGCGACGGCGTTAATGATGCGCCGGCATTGAAGGCTGCTGACTTGGGTGTAGCCATGGGACAAAGAGGCACCGATGTGGCACGTGATTCTTCACAGATCGTATTGTCGGATGATAATTTTAGCAGTATTGTTGCTGCCGTTGAGCAGGGAAGAATTGTATTCAGAAACCTTCGGCGAACAACCTATTTTTTGCTGACTACTAATTTTGCAAGTACTTCCACGCTAATTGCGGCTCTGTCTTTGGGTTTCACATATCCGATTTCGGCCACACAGGTTCTGTGGGTTAATTTGATTACTGACGGAGTGATGGATATTTCTCTCGCTACCGAGCCGGGTCATAAAAATATCATGAAAGAACCGCCCATAGGCAAAAAGGAACCCATAATCACAAAAAAAATTCTGCCTAACTTACTTATCATGGTACCCGTTATGGTAACTTTGGCTTTGTTGGTCTTTAATCATTACCGGCCGCAAGGCGTTGAAACAGCACGCACGGGCGCTTTTTTAGTTATTGCGGCCACACAAATATTTAATGCTTTTAATTTGCGCTCATTAAAGCAATCGGCTTTTAGTTTGGGCTTTTTTAAGAACAAATGGCTTATAGGCGCATTCTTCCTTTCGGTATTGTTACAAATATTAGCTCTAAAACTGCCTTTTATGCAAAATATCTTTAAGTTTACCGATTTGCCTTGGGCTGATATAGGAATTATTTTTCTGCTTTCATCGGTGGTTTTCATCTTTGGTGAGCTTTATAAGTTTATTCGGATGAAAATTAATAATTACAAATCTTAAGTTTTTATTAAACAGTGCCTGAGGCAGAGTTTTAGATGAATAACTAAAGTTTCGCAGGTCCGGTATTGTTTGAAATAAACGATTTTTATAACGAAAAAATAGATTTTTTTTGTTTAAAACACTAATTATTAATACCTTAAATAGGTAATTCCAAATTAAGCAAAATACTGTAAAACAAAAATATATTTAGACTTCAAAATGAAAATTGGTTTTTGTTGATAGGCATAAAAATGAAAAAATAAACCGGAAAGGGCATAAAGATACACATAGTTCTACTTTATGATGTTAAAACAGAAACAAGCTCTGAAAGAGCGTAATATATCAGCATTGGGCAACGCCCAATGTAAATGTAATCGCCCGGCTTGAAGCCCTGAAAGGGCGAAATATTTCGCCCTTTCAGGGCTTTAACCGGCACGCAACAGTTTCACAGGGCGTTGGTAATATTTTTAAGCCTTTCAGGCTAATAATCTATTCAACATAATTCCGTAAAGTAGAAACAGGAAAAAATTAAATTCGCGCAGTATGATAATAAAAAACTCTTTGTGTTTCTTATTGTTTAAAAAAGTGGCTCATGAAACAGCCTGACAATGTTATTTAGATACATAACCGGTAAGCTTCGAAGCGAAAAATTTTGCTTTTGGAATTATCTGTATAACGCCATAATAAACAATATTTTATAGTATAATTACTGTGAAAATATAGCGTATCAAAAGCCACGATATAAGGGCTTGCGTACCTGCGAAACTTGAGTGAATAATTAAACCCGAAAGCAGAGTCTGTGTTTTCAGCTGCGCTCTGTTTTTGTAAAATGCAATATTTTTTTATTTCAAAATATAGCGCTTTGCCGGAGCATGTCAGTATAATTGCTTTTTAATATAGTAGCAGACATATCGGTTGTTATATTCCAATAAGCTTCCGTTGCATCTGACTTGAATATAGTCAAATCCGTAACCTGAGTTATAAGTTTCGGTATCGTAAATAATGTCAATATACAGACTGTCAACCGGATAGCTGTTGAATTTTAAATAGAAATTTTTAATACCGGAATTACTCAATTCCGGTATTCGGTCAACTTTTATAATATTTGCTCCCGATTCATAATAACGAATATTGTGGTTTAGAACGTATTCATTGGTATCTTTTAAGCAATAGAATTTAATTGTATCTCTTTCTCCGTCAATTCCCTGAAGCAGGTCATTGTACTCATGATCAACAATTTGAAAGTATAAATGTGTTACCCGATCTTCTTCCCTTTCTTCAGGTATTTGTGCATCAATATTTTCTTGACAGGCTTGCCCGGCAAACATAAAAATCAATAATATAACAGCGAATTGTTTCATTTTTCGATGGCTTGTTTGTCCTTTTTGTTTAACCAAATTGAATTAGGCACTTTACTAATACTGGCAAATCCTTGATTTACAATTATTACAAAAAGTTTTAGTTAGAAGAAATGTTCTCATCATGCAGAATGTGAACTACAAAAATTGATTTTTCTCGCATCTTGTTGTAATCAATCCCCCTGTCCCCCTTTTCTAAGGGGGAACCGCATATTTAAACAATATGCTGTACTTTTGATATTTGTAGTATCCATGCGCCTAATTCATTAACCAAATTTACGAAATTTTTCTTAAAGAAACATCTTGAAGGCGCTTTCCGCAATCTTAAAACAAACTGTAAGTTAATTTCAAGCCGTAACTTTGTTGTAAATTGTGCCTGTCATAAGATCTTCGTGATACACTGCCGACTTTAAACATGGTATAATACATGTTGTAACCGAAACTCAGCCTCAGTTGCGGTGATATGTAATAACTTCCGTTAATCCTGAAAAATGAATTGAGGCCGGAGTCGTTATTACTGTTTATCGCTTCGTCTTCATCGCTTTTATTGATGTTTTGGTAATAGATTGCGCCTAAGTCGGCACTGAAACGGGAGCGCGTATTGGGATAGTACGATATGCCTTCTCTTAATTCAAACTCGGCAGCGGGAATAACAAAGACGGTGCTGTCATCGGAACTGTTAATTATTATTTCTTTATTTAAGGTATAAGAGGCTGAGGCCGAAAAATCCTGTTGCCATTTCATATTCAATGGTTTACGATAGTCGTATTCGGCTGATACAGCGGCCGATTGCAAGCTGATTCGTTGAGAACTTGTGTCGGTATTATTTTGATAGCGATTGAAATTGTAGGTATAACCGGGGCTAATTCCTACAGAAAAGCGAGAACCGGAATATCTCGAATATATTCCTCCGTACAGCCACATATCCTGCAGATTTGAGAAATATCGGATGTCTTCATTGCTGATATGTTCATTTTCCGTGAGAAATGAGTCCAAAGCTTCAAGCTCATAAATGCGTCGGATTCTTTGGTCGAAAAAACGCTTGTTTTTTAATTCGGCCGTTAGACTTGCCAGTTCAAAAATACTCTCTCGGCTGCTTAAGCTTTCTCGGGCTCTGTCGGCTTTTTCTAAAGCATCGAGCAGATACACGGCATGAGCGGCATCGCTCACGCGTTCTAATCTGCCGAAACCCACTTTCAGCGGAAGCTCTATGCCTGTTTCAATGTCTTTGTCACGAAAGCTGCTTAGCGAATCATTGCTCATATAATGCTTGGACTGCGATCTGTCGGAACTCACAAAATTCCCGTAAACATCCGTCTCAAAGAAGAATTTATCTTTGAAATAATACCGGTTCACAATGCTTAAGTTAGAAAACGAATTATTATTTTGAGATTCATACAGATATTCGTTCTCACGTTCTGACGAAGAAGCAGACAGATTCCAATCCGATTGTACATTAATGTAGCTTTGCCGTTTTTCGGAATTAAAAAAATACCGGTAGGACAGATCGGGCCTCAAGCCAAAGGAATTATCGCTGAAAGCTGAATTTTCAAGCGAATCATGAACGGCGGAATTTTGATTGTACATGTTTCTGCCGTTAAAGTTTAAACCGAAAGCTGCCTCATGGCGTTTCAGATTCGGTAAGCGGAAATCGGAAATATCAACGGGCAGGTTTTGCGAAAAGCTTGCGCCGGAAAACAAAATAAACAGGAATAAACTAAGCGTTTTGATTTTCATAAAAAAATGTATTAAGGTTATAATTTTGTCAAGAATAGTATATTGCAGTTTAAATAATACCCACAGTTCTGTTTGGTTTATGAAACTTAGCCTCTGTAAACTTACTGCAATTATAAAAATTATAATTGTTAATAAAAATATACGATTACTAAAAAAAATAAAAATATGGTAATTTCTTTTTGAGGAGATGCAGAAAATGCTTTGCAATAATAAAAGCCGGATATTTCCAAATGCATAACAACCTTCGGTACTCAAGCGCGCCAATCGGCTTAGACCGTTTAATAATATACGAAAACAGCCTTGACAGATAAATATATAATAAGAAGAAATCTTAATGAAATTATAAGTTAATATAAAGCGGGGGGCAATTTGCACCGGACAGTGCCGCTGATCACATAAAAGCCGAGAATTACAAATTTAAGCTTACAATTTTTATTGAGAGAAATCTCTTTTTATGAGCAGGATAAAATGAAAGTTTCTGCTTTCCGGCCTTGCTTTTACAATTTTTTTCAGCCGGTCGAATTATTCTTGTGAAAGAAAAATAAACCTGCTATTTTTAATCGCTGAAACCTGTACTTTTTTTTCATCTAATTACTGAGCTGACAGAAATTGTAAAACAGCAGAATTATGCAAAAAAGAGTATAAAATTGGAAACAAATAAAAGTTGATAATTAACAATTAAGCTTTAATGTTAGTTGGAATTTCAATAGTAATAAGAAATGGACAAAGAAAGTTTAGAATATTTTGTGAATAAATCGAAAGAACTAATAAAAGAACAATCTGATAGTTTTGTAGCAATACATTCAAAAGCTGCTATAATTACTGCTATGCTGTCAATATTTGTACCTTTGTTTTTTTCTGCTTTAAATAGTGCAAATACTTGTATTAAATGGATAAGTATTTTTCCGATTATTTCAATGATTGGTTCTGTTGTTTTTATGCTGATTGTACTATTGCCCGGAAGTATGCAAACAGGTTTTAGTATCAAAAAGTTAGACAGCTTAAAAAATGAAAACCCGGAAAAATTACTTGAATTAGAAGTCGGAGCAAATTTTTATACTGTTGAAACAAACGAAAAAATTGTAAAAAAACAGCAAAATTACTTTAAAATTGGACTATTTTTAGCCATATTTTCAGTTGTAGTATCAACTACATTACTTTTAATAAACCTATTAATTATATAATTATGCCGAATAAAGAAGAAAATTCAGACAATAATCAAAACTCAAACCGGAATAATGACAACGATCAAAATGAACAGCAGAACGGTTTTGAACGTCCAAATCAAAGTGATATGAGAACAATTGAAAAAGGTGATAAAAGTGATATAAAAAAGAAATAATATGCCCTTAAGTTGGAACGAAATAAAATCGAGAGCCATTTCCTTCTCAAAAGACCGGGAAAATGACGAAAAAGAAAATGCAGACGCACAATCTTTTTGGATTGATTTCTTTAATGTATTTGGCATTAGCCAACGAAGAGTAAGCTCCTTTGAGTATGCCGTAAAAAAGCATGGCAACAAAGGCGGCCGCATTGACTTATTTTGGAAAGGGCGATTAATTATTGAACACAAATCCAAAGGAAAGGATTTAGAAAAAGCATATCAACAAGCCATTGATTATTTTCCCGGACTTTCAGAAGATGAATTGCCGAAATATATTCTCGTTTCCGATTTTGAGCATTTTCGATTGCATGATTTAGACGACAACCGGCACCACAATTTTTCGTTGTCGGAATTGCACAAAAATATTAAGCTGTTTGGTTTTATTGCCGGTTATCAAAAAATAACGATCAGAGATGAAGACCCGATAAACATAAAAGCAGCCGAAAAAATGGGCAAATTACACGATTTGCTCAGAGAGAACGGTTACGAAGGGCACGAACTGCAAATTTATTTGGTGCGTTTGTTATTCCTGCTTTTTGCCGATGATACCGGAATTTTTGAAAAAGATATTTTTTGGGATTTCGTTGAAAACCATACCGCCGAAGATGGTTCAGACCTTGCCGGCAAATTAGCTCAACTGTTTCAGGTTTTGAACAAACCGCAAGACAAACGCCTGAAAAACCTTGATGAGATATACAAACAATTTCCATACATTAACGGAAAACTGTTTGAAGAAAATCTGAGTATTGCAGCATTCGACAGCCAAATGCGTTCTATTTTATTAGATAGTTGCAGTTTGGATTGGGGATTGATTTCGCCGGCAATTTTCGGTTCGTTGTTCCAAAGTATTATGGACAAAACCGCCCGACGTAACCTCGGTGCGCATTACACCAGCGAAAAAAACATCTTGAAACTGATAAAACCGCTTTTTCTTGATGAACTTTGGGCGAAATTTGAAAGTGTAAAGAGAAATTCCAAACAATTAGCCGAATTTCATAAAAGTTTGGGCGAACTCAAATTTCTTGACCCGGCTTGCGGTTCCGGAAATTTCCTGATAATTGCCTACCGTGAATTGCGAAAATTAGAATTGGCAATATTAGACCAAACATATAAAAATGAACGAGTTACAAGTATTGAGCAAATTATTTGGATTGATATTGATCAGTTTTACGGAATAGAAATTGACGAATGGGCTGCCCGAATTGCCGAAGTGGCTATGTGGCTCATTGACCACCAAATGAATATGCAAATATCAGAAAAATTCGGAAGCTATTTTGTGCGCATTCCGCTCAAAAAATCGGCAAATATTGTTCATGCCAATTCGCTTACAACCGACTGGCAAAGTTTATTAAACCCGGTAAACGCTTATAATATAGTTGCCCGACACGCTGATATTTTTATTGCCGGCGAGCCCGAAGTTCCTTACGGTAAGGTAAAAGTAAAAGCCCAAAGTTATAAAATACATCACGGCGAACCGCCACAACCGCAAAGTCAAATCAAGTTTGATTACATTTTCGGCAATCCGCCGTTTATTGGCAAATATTTGCAAAACAACCGGCAAAAAGAAGATTTAAAGGCAATTACAAAAGGAATAAAAGGCGCGAATGTGTTGGATTACGTAGCCTGTTGGTATCTGAAAGCCGCAAAATATATTCAGGGTACAAACATAAAAACAGCTTTTGTTTCCACTAATTCTATTTCGCAAGGCGAACAAGTGAGCATACTTTGGAACGAAATGTTTAATCGTTACGGTATAAAAATACATTTTGCACACCGCACTTTTCGTTGGGACAATGAAGCTAAGGGAAAAGCCGCTGTTCATGTGGTTATTATCGGCTTTGCCAATTTCGACACCTCTAATAAACTGCTCTTCGATTACGAAAACATTAAAGCCGATGCGCACGAGACGAAAGCAAAAAATATTAATCCGTATTTGATTGAAGGAAAGGATGTGGTGGTTTCTAAGAGAACAAATCCAATTTCCAATGTTCCTTCAATAATTTATGGCAATAAACTTGTTGATGGCGGATTTTATCTGTTTGATGATGATGAAAAATCAGAATTTGTAAAAAAAGAACCTGATGCAATTAAATTATTCAAACCGATATTATCCGGCAATGAATTTATAAATAATAAAAATAGATGGGTATTGTATTTAAAAGATATTTCTCCGGTTGAACTAAGAAAACTTCCATTGGTTTATGAAAGGGTTAAAGCAGTAGCGAAATATCGTAGCAAAAGCACAAAAGAAAGCACTCGCGAAAAAAGTAAAACACCTTCACTTTTTGCTGAACCTCGACAACCTGAAAATGATTTCTTGCTAATTCCAAGAACTTCTTCAGAATTAAGAAAATATATTCCAATAGGCTTTTATTCAAAAGATTATATTGTAAATGATAGTTGTATTGCTTTACCCAATGCTACGCTCTGGCTTTTTGGTCATCTCACTTCCGAAATGCACATAACTTGGGTAAAATATATTGCCGGCAGATTAGAAAGCCGTTTCAGATATTCAAACACCATCGTTTACAACAACTACCCATTCCCAAAAGACATCACCGACAAGCAAAAAGAGCGTGTAGAAAAGGCGGCCCAAGTCGTATTGGATACACGCGCAAAATACCCGAACAGCAGTTTGGCCGACCTATACGACCCCTTGTCAATGCCGCCCGATTTAGTAAAAGCGCATAAAGCATTAGATAAAGCCGTAGATTTGTGTTATCGTCCGCAAGCATTTACCAACGAGCGCGCAAGGATAGAATTTTTGTTCCGCTTGTTTAGCGAATATGTTACACCCATCCAAGCAGCATTAGATAAAAAAGAGATAAAAAAGAAGAGAAGAAAAAAATAATACCTGTAACATCAGCTTGGGCGACCATGGGTTTTTGCAGCTTCCAAGACTCCGGCTCATCGAAAACGCAGTATTCAACTTTCCGTGAACGAAGTTTTTAAGTTCGATGCGCAAGCATTTTCCTCGTCTGTGTGTATGTTTTCACCGTGCGGAGTGAAATCGCATTTTTCTATTGCTAATAGATACACATTACTTTAATTCATTAGTTTTCCAAAATTGACAGAACATATTTTTTATAGCTGCGTGAGATTGGTAATTCATTGTTTTCAAGAAATATGGATTCTGCATGAAAAGAGCAGATTTTATCAATAGCTACTAAAAAAGACCGGTGAATTCTTATAAAACCATATTCGTATAGAAAAGCTTCTAAATTTGATAAAGAATTATGAGTAACGATGGATTTATCCGTACAAACAATTTTAACGTAATCTTTAAGGCTTTCAATGTATTGGATTGTTGAAATATCTATTTTGTAGGTTTTTCGGTGGGCTTTTACATTCAGGAAATGTGCCGGTTCCTTTTTCTCTTTATTCTGAATATTGGCAGGCTTATTAGTTCTTTCGTGGTATTTGTTAACCGATGAAACAAATCGATCAAACGAAATGGGTTTTAATAAATAATCAATGACATTTAAATCAAAGGCCTCAACGGCATAATTTCGGTAGGCAGTGGTGAAAATTACGCCGGGTATATTTTTCAACATTCGCAAGAATGAAATTCCGTCAATTTCAGGCATTTCAATATCGAGAAAAATTAAATCTGCCTGTTTCTCGCGTAAAACGGTCATGGCCTGAAGTGCATTTTCACATTCAGCCGCAATTTCAAGCTCCGGCATCTTTTCAATATATGCCCTTATGGCTTCGCGTGCTAAGGGTTCATCATCTACAATTAAACATTTAACCATTTTCAATTTGTTGATTTATCGGAATTGATAAAAATACATCAAAGCGTTTATTATTCTCAAAGATATGTATTTTGTAACGGTCACCAAAAAGTAAATCCAATCGTTTCTTTACATTCACCAAGCCAATTCCTCCTGTTTTATAGTTTGCGGTGTTTTGACTTTTACTGTTAGAAATTTCTATATCTAAGCTATGCACAGTCTCGTTGATGGCGATTTTCACCCATGATTTTTTCATAGATTTTGCAACACCGTGTTTAAAGGCATTCTCCACGAAAGGAATAATTAGCATAGGCGGAATTTGTATGTCTTTCGATTTGAAACAAGAGGTGAAGTTAATATGAACTCTGTCTGAAAATCTAATTCTCTCCAGCTCAATATAGGTTTCAATTATTTGAATTTCATTTGCAACAGCAATTTTTGGGGCATCAATCTTATAGAGCAGGTAGTCCAATATATCTGAAAGCTTCATAACTACATTAGCCGTTTGTTCCGATTTTTTCATGGCCAACACATATATGCTGTTCAGTGTATTGAATAAAAAGTGCGGATTAATTTGGGCTTTCAGCATTTGCAGTTCGGCTTCAACTTTTTCTTTCCGGACTTGTTGTTCACGATAATCTTTTTCATTCCAACGTTTATAAAACTTTATGGCTATTGCTGCAAATACAACAAAGAACATATTCAAAAAGAGCATCATTACATCAATCATTTCAGGAAACAGCCTGTGCCCGTCCTGTAGCAATTTTACCACTAAAAATAAAGTAAGCAGTAATTGAACATAGAAAAACATCACAATTGCCGCGAAAGCAAAGGCAATGAATTTTTTCCGTTTGTTTTTTAAAAGAAGTTTTGGTATCAGGTAATAATTAAAGGTATAAACTGTAGCTATTGCCGAAAACAGGTTAATTAATGAAGCAACAAAGGTATAAACATTTATTTCGCTGTAACGTTTATAATAAAAAAAGAAAAAGAACCATGCACAAAGCCAAAAGAGAATGTGAATTGCTATTCTGACTGTTTTCTTTTGCTGCATATTCATTTTTTTTGTCAAATATATGCATTAGCAAGATTTAATGAAGTATATTTCGCTAAAATACATACTTGGTTCTGCAAATTGCAGGATTCGCAGGTCTATTTCCGGTTATTGGAATCAATTGGTTAGTTTTTGGTGAAAATGGGTTGAAGAGCTAATGTTTAATAATGGCGTTGATTATTGATGTAAGTTTGAATTGAAATTTAATGTTTAACTAAAATTTATAATTATGTCAATGTTCGAATGTTTATTTTCCACCCTTGCCGGATTTAGCTTTTTACTAATCGGAGCATCAATTTTGGGTATATTGATTTATGCCCCCTATTTAACTTTTCAACTTTATTGGCTTAAAAAGAAAACCATAAAAAAAACAAACATCGACTTCCTGCAGGTTTTAGGGATTATTGTTTTTATTTCCGGCATTCTTAATCAAATTGCCGGAATGATTGAGGCACTTGAAATGATGATTGAAATGACCAATGTATCACCCCAAGCGATTATGGGCGGAATTATTGAGTCGTTCAAAATACCGATATTTTGTGCTTTTGTGCTCATTATTTCATTAATACTTCGGTATATTAACATGAAAAAGTGGGAATCGCTTAACGCTTAAACCCATGATTTATTTATGTCCCGGTCAAACATTATTTGACCGGGTTTTTTGTGTTTTTTTGTGTTTTTGAGAGCGCTTGAACTCACAATCGTTTGGCTGGTGCACGCTCCAAACATAAAAAAAGTATTAAAAACCCTGTGCAGCCGGCTTTCGACTTCATTAAGCTCATTGCCCCCAAAGAAGAAGAATACACCTGACCCGAAATACTTGTGGGAACAGCAATTATTACGGTCTTGATTTTACTTATTGTCCTCAGCTCAATTTAAGCCTTTGCCGCTTTTTTGTTGTAAAAGATACCATATCTGTGCAGAAATAAGTGTTGTTTTTGCATGATGTATCATTTTAACACTATATTTGCGTTATATTATAACGATATCTTCTTTTTTCGTTATAAAAAACAGCGCAATGACAAATGAAACTCATGACATCCTGAATAATTCACTCAAGGCAAGCAGTACCGATGATCTCTTTGGTGAAATACTTCTTATCTTGCGAAAGCATTTTGATGAGTCTATTGAAGATATTGAGCTAACAAAAAAACTGTCAAAATTGGGAGCTAAAACCCAGCTACATCAAATAATTGAAAAAGCTTTGGAAGACTCTTTAAAAGCAACTTGGGATGCTTCCGTTTCGATTGATAAACAGTTCATGAGTATTCTTGACCTAATTATACAAGCGTACTTCAAGGAGCTAAAAGATGTTGTTGAGACCGTTTACAAAACAAAAACTACAGGAAACGTCCTGCATTATTCAGTTGTCCTCAAAGAGGACAATATGGAAAACAGAAACGCTGTTTATGAGTTCTTCGACGATTATGAAACATCCGAATATTCTGAAAAATATCCTATTTACTTTCAAGTTGTTCCCCCCGGGCTTATCAATAAAATCAATACAGAAAAGAAAATCTATTAATTGAGCTTGCATGCAAAAACACATTGACCAAGCAAATCACAATATTGAATTTCATAGTTGCATAGATAGTAAGTTTACAGGCAAGTTTACTGACTGGAAAATAACAGTTTTATTTTATGTTGCCATTCATTTGATCAAGGCTCTTGCTGCGAAGGATAAAAAAAATATTGGAAACTCACATAAAGAAATCAATACAGGAATAAACCCAACAAACCGGAATGCAGTAATGAAAATTAGTCGAAAAGCTTGGAGAAGCTATCAGACCATGTATCAGAATTCTAAGAACTCCCGTTATAACGGAATTACTGATTTGGAAACTTTCGAAGAACTTTTACAAGGCGATTATCAAAGCAGCCTTGAAAACCTTGTTTTTTTAACTAAGTATCTTAACGGTCGAGGCATAAAGTCACAGCCGGTACAGCAAGCTCAAAAGCATAAAAAGTGAAGATATAATACAACGCTTCCCACGCTAACCGCAGCCCAAACCACTGCTGTTTTTTTCTGACATCCATTCTCTCACTTGCAAAGTTTCTCACACTCATGCAGAAAAAGCAAATATTTTTGCATGATGTATCATTTTTACACTATATTTGCGTTATATAGTAACGGGTTTCTATATACCGTTATATTATGAAACACCACACAAAAAATATTATGAACTCCGAAAGAATAAACGAAATCATTCACACAATGCTTTTTGTGCTCAAAGAACTTGGAGGACAAGCCGATTTTCATCGCATATTCAAATTGATTTATATCGCAGACAAAGAACACCTGGCTGAATACGGCACACACATACTTGACGACAAGTATATAGCTATGGAAAACGGCCCTGTATTGTCAAGCGCATACGACATCTTGAAATCACTCAGAGAAACCCCCGACCCTTACGCAAGCCAATTTTTAACCCTTCTCGACAGATATAAAGTAAAAGCAATCCAAGAACCTGACTTAGATGAACTGGCTTCATCACACATCCGTTTTATTAAGAAAGCAGTAAAAAAGTTTGGAAAAAAAGGCTTTGGCTATCTCACAGACAGCACACACGATGCTGCATACCATTCCGTAGAATTAAATTCAGAAATGCCATATTTATCTATTGCAAAAGCAGGCGGAGCAGACAAAGGCATGCTTGCATGCATTCAGGACAGACTCGAAAATGAAAATGCCGTGTTTTAAATGAAATTTTCCGACAGTTCGCCTCAAAACCTCAAACAACAAAATTCAGAAAACAGTATAAAAGTCGGCAGCGTAATACGTATGTTTGTATTCGACACAACACCGCCCAAAACAAAACTATTCATAATAATAGGTCTTGACCCCGAAAACATATGCTTGGCATCTGTTTATATAAATTCAAAACTAACAAAATACGCTAAAAGAAACCCCAAAATAAAACGACAACACGTACTTATAAAAAAAACAGAACAACACTCATTTTTAAAGCACGATTCCTATATTGACTGCGCAGAGCTTAAAATAAAAAACATAGCAAAACTTAAAGAAAAAATAGAAATAGATCCGTCCATTGTTCGGGGAACACTGGAGGACTCAGTCATAGAACAAATAACTCGTAAACTGTCAGTTGCAGAAAACATCAAACCAAAACACAAAAAACGCTTCAACCTCAACAGGTTCAGCGATTTCGATTGAAATTATTCATATTAGTCTTTAAATAAATCGCTCTGCCGGCGCTCGTTTGCAACGAATGCCCAAATCACAGACAAGCATAGTTTACAAAACTCGGCTTTTTTACTGTGATAAACTGTAAATCAGACATTCGCTGTATTTTATTTTCAACAAAGCTAACCCTTGAATACTTTCGTTTTACCGATATATTAACAGTCTTGTAAAATCAATTTTATAAGTTGTCCTTTGTTATTGACTGATTATCACGTAAGTTTGCGGTAAAATAACACTCATATGAGGGAACGAATTTGGTACGAGATGGTAGACTCATTATACAGGGAAGTATACTTGAGCAAAGTTATAAGCTTTAATAGGGTCGTAAACAAGTTCGTTAACTTTGCAACTCTGTTTCTCTCCTTGCTTAGTGTTGTCCTGTTTAAATATATTCAAGATTATATTTACATAATATTAATCGTATTTGTTGTGATCGAACTTTTAAAAATTTTCAATTCTGTTTTTTTGTGGAACGAAAACAGCCTTGTCGAACTAATTAGCTTAAGGGCAAAATATAAAAAATATTATTACTCGTTAGATGTTCTTTGGACAAAGTTCGATTCTGACGTGATTTCTGATAAGAAAATTACTGATGAATTTTTTCGTATAAGAAAGAGATATGAGCCTAAAGCTGAGAATACAAAACCGGAGTACTATTTCAGACATTTATCTTTTATAAAAAAAAGCGCAAATAAGTTTACTAATTCATATATAACTACACATTATCATGGCAAAACAAACGATTAAAAGTAGCTCAAAGAAAGCCTATTGCTCATCGGCTAAGGTGGGTGCAAAAAATCATTTACCCAGAATGAAAAACCCTCCGAAGCCGCCTCCTAAAAAGTAGCCCCCACTGGCGCTCGTTTGCAACGAGTGCCCAGCTAAGTTCCGTGCTCCTGCATCCAAAAACGGATAGTCAGGCACAACAGCAAAATTTTTTTTGAACTGTGATATTTTAACGCTACTTTTATTTGATAAATAATAAAATTTATACAACAGAGAAGAAACTTCGATCTGCATATAACAAAAAAGTATTCAGTCTTGAGGTGCCTGTAGATCCGGGTGACCTTAAATTGTTTAAATTAACTGTCGACTGTCTGCCTTTTACGGAATCAAAAGTATCCCTCAACCTAACTTAATATCCTTTATAAATGAGTACTCTTAATCCAAGTGAAATAAACAAAAAAAAAGAAGAAGAGTTCTTCAAAAATTATGAACTTTATAACATTTTTGGCTCCTCGGACAAAAAGATATTTATCGGAAAAAAGCAATCCAGAGTCTGTCGATTTTGCAAAAGAGGAGAGGATCAAGCCGATTTTAGTAATAATGCTCATATTATCCCGGAGTTTATGGGCAATAAAAAAGTATTCTCTTATTTTGAGTGCAACAATTGCAATGACAAATTTAGTTTGTATGAAGACTCTTTTGCTAAATTTTTGGGAGCCGCAAGAACAATTTCCTTTCTCCCCGGGAAAAGAAGTATACCAAAGTATAAAAATCCAAAAACAGGATTCGAGATGCGGCCCCAAAATGGTAGCATAGATATCAAGGTTATTGGCGACTCTGATGAGGTCTCAATTAATGAGGATAAGAAAAAACTTTATTTAAAAACTATAAAGCAACCCTATATACCTATACACATTCCCAAAGTCTTGGTCAAAATAGGTTTGTCTCTGCTTAAGGGCAATGAAGTGCATCTTTATGAGAATGCAAGAATATTTCTTGAAACATCTGATAATGACAAACTAAATATTAAAAATGATTTTTTGTTGGTGTTCGGTTATTTTATTTCCGGGCCGCCTGTTTATCGTGAGCCCGTGGCCCGTTTGTATAAAAAAAAAGATATAAATTCGCGTATTCCTGAAATGCAAATAATTGTTTCCTTTTCTAACTACGTGTATCAAATGGTTTTACCTTTTGGTGCCGGAGACAATTGGCTCGCTGGACAAAAAGTTGAAAATCCTATTTTCCCCCTTTTAATTGCAAAAAATCATCCTGACATTAAATATAAAGATTTCATACTTGATTTTAGAGATTGTGAAAAGGTATATAACCATGAGAGTAAATTAACAATAAACTATGAAAGAAAAGAATAAAAAAACAAACTTACTTTTCTTAAAAAAAAACCTTATATTCTTACAAGAAGGTTTCGACTTTCTTAAATCTGTTTTTTTAACATTTAACATTTATATTTTATGCAATTTTATGCAATGATTACAGTTGACTTGCACTCAGCAAGCAGCGAGCAACGGGAAATCTTTTATCATGTTTTGAAAAAAAATGGTTTCACTAAAATTGAGGATCTATCAACAACTTGGTCCTTTACTTCTCCAGTTGTTTTTGTAGAAGATCAGTTTAAACAAAAAATACAGACTGTTCTTGAAAGTGCAAAGAGAGAGAGCAAGATAAAAGAAAGAGCTGTTTATGCGGTACTTGTAGGTAATGAACGTTTGGAATCGGGCACTTTCTGAAATTAGAAAATTTACGGTAGAAAAAATGAGCTGACTTTTTAGAAAAAATACATCAACGAAATAAGTTTATGTTAATTCGAAGCCAACAACTAACCGCAGCCCAAACCGTTGCGGTTTTCATTTATGACCTCATTCCTCTGACTTGCAAAATTTCTCACACTCATGCAAAAAAAGCAAATATTTTTGCCTAATGTATCATTTTAGCAGTATATTTGCGTTATATTATAACGGTAATTTGCTTTAAATTTAGTTATTTTATAGTCTTTTTGGCAACCACAATGAACACAAACAATCACATAACAGAAAGTTCAAAGAAATCAAGTCGTACCAAAGACTTGTCTCTCATACTTGAATTGTTAGGGTCTAACTTGGAAAGCCTGCTGGATTCCGTTGATGTTACAAAAAAGGTACACAAGCTCGGTACAAAAACAGAACTGCATCAGCAAATTGAAAATGTATTTAAAGACCCATTAAAAGCTGTGTGGGAAGTTTCATCAAAATTTGATGAACAAATTTTACTCATTCTCAACACTATAGTTGAAAGTTACTTCAAAAAGCACAATGAAATTATTCATTCGGTTTACAAAACCAAAACATCCGGAAACGATTTGCATTTTTCTGTTGTTCTGAAAGAAGATTCTTTGGAAAACAGAAACACGCTTCTCACATTTTTTGACCGCTACGACTTGACCGAGTACTCAAAAAAATACCCGATTTTCTTTCAGTTCGTGCCGCTTGAGCTTATAAACAAAATAAATACTGAAAAGAAAATCTTTTAACAGCTTCGCAATGCAACAATTCGTTGATCAGGCAAACCACAATATTGATTTTCACAGATGCATTGATACAAGTTTTGAAAACAGGTTTACCGACTGGAAAATAACAGTGTTATTTTATATTGCAATCCACCTGATTAAGGCTCTTGCTGAGAAAGATAAAAAAGACATTGGGAACTCACATCAGGAAATCAATACCAATATAAACCCGGAAAATCCTAATGCAGTAATGAAGGTGAGCCGAAAAGCTTGGAGAAGCTATCAACACCTTTTTAGAACCTCTCAAACATCCCGTTACAGCGGCATTTCTGACCCGGAAACTTTTGAGCAAATAATGAAATCCGATTATCGGTTTTGTCTTGATAGTTTTAATTATTTGTCTAAATATGCGAAAGGCAGAGGGATAATAACAAATAGCTTAGCTTTGCCGGAGAAACCCGACAAAAAAGCATAGCCCGGCAAAAGGCACATACTGCTGTTTTACTAAACGCATCCTACACTAAACGTAATTTCCGAACTACACTTTTTCAAGCGCTCGAACTTATAACCGTTTGGCTCATACACGCCCTCATTTTGGCTATAAGAATATACCACTGTAATTTATTTCCGGAAAATTAGTTTCTTTGTCCCTATTTTATTAATAACTATAAATATGATGGTTCGTTTTTTTGCATTTCTCAGCTTCACTGTGTTGTGGCCGGCGGCTTTTTCTCAAGTTACAACCGGAGTCTATGCCGGATTGGATGATTATCCCGGATTGTTGCTTGAATACCGGTTTTCGGAAAAACATGCGGTACAATTGGTGACACCGTATCGGTTTCTCGCCGGGACTTTACAGGACCGTAGAAGAAGCTTATGACAGCCCCAAAAGAAGTTTCACCAATACCGATAATGATTTATCGGCCGCTTGGTTATGCTTGATCTACCCATTCACCTTTCTTTGGGCTATTGTTTCAGTCGATAAATGCTTTTTGTCAGCAGCGGAAAACCGGGTAAATGTTTTTTCAGCCTTTGCCTGTACTGCATTAACATAGCAGAATATGCCGGCCGGTGGAAAAATATACGAACTGATATTGAAAAAAACCGCTTTGAGGCAGTTTTAAATGCATCGGTTTACCCGAAAATCCACATATATTTATTATTTTTGTAATAAGAGTAATCATATTATATACAGAAAGGATACAGACAATGAAAAAAAGGGTTAATACAGAAGAAAATATTATCAAAAATTTGTCGCAATTACCAAATTCAGAGCTGATTGAGGTTGATATATTTATAAAGTTTCTTTTATACAAGAAAAAAAATAAAGAAAACGACACAGCTTCCGGGCCGAAGAGTTTGTCAGGGATTTGGAAAAACAGCGGCTTCGAAAAAATACCGGATTTAGAGCAAGATATAAGTTCCCTAAGAAAAGAAATTGATAATAATATATTAAACAAATCCTTGGATTGATGGAATATTTGCTTGACACAAATGCTATTATACGTCATTTTGCAAACTTGCCAAATATTGGTAAAGCCGCAAAAGAGATTATTAAAAAAGGAGAGAAAAAACAACACATCCTTTTGATTTCTGTAATTAGCCTTATGGAAATTATGTATCTCGCCGAAAAACACAGAATATCCGTTAATCTTTCAGATACGATTGATAAAATAAACAGTAACAGTGCTTATTCAATCATTGAGCTCAGCACTGATATTTTATTAGCAGCGGAAACAATTGAATTTTATGAATTACATGACAGATTAATTCTTGCAACCGCTAAGTATTTGGATTGCCCGGTTATTTCAAGTGATAAGAAATTTACGGAAATTGAGGATATTGAAATAATATGGGAATAACAAACACTGCCGGGCGAAGGTGTGTAACTTAGATCTGATACTCAAGTAGTTTCAACTTTATAACTCATCCAAGAAGTCTTTTAACGGGGTTGATTTCATTTTCCCCTGTTCAATTAACTTCACTTCTTTCAGGCCTTGTTCTATACGTTCAAGTATTTTTTTTTCCGACTTTGTAAGCTTTTTTTCATCTTCTTCGCTAATGCTTACAAAATATAGATTTTTTATCAAGTCTCTAAAAAAAGCCAACTTCGAATCATCATGTATGTTCAATGTTATCCGAGTCATGTTTATGTTCAAGTTTGTTTTTCTTTAAACAAAGTTACAATTATATACTGATAAAAGCAAAACAGAGCCAAAGTATAATTTCTTAATTTCAACGAATATTAATCCACACAAATGAGGGTATCATTCATTTTTCCACATATCTACTCATATTGTCGCAGTTTAGCAATGGTTTTGTTCAGTTCTCTTTCCGTTTGCAGTAATTTGTCTTGGCTGTTGTACTGATTCGTTAAGCTAAATATCTTTTGAAAGTCTTACACAGTTTTATCTTTAAAGAAAGTTAATGTTGATTTTTATTTCAGATATTTTTATCTTAAATTTGAAAAAACATAGATGATATTCACTTTGCAAAATATCGTCTGAATATATTAAAACTATAAACATGTCAGATACTTCAGAAACATATACGAATCGTTTAATTTATTCCGGCAGCCCATATCTGCGGCAACATGCACATAACCCCGTAGATTGGTTTCCGTGGGGCGAAGAAGCATTTGAAAAAGCACGTTCCGAAAATAAATTGATGCTCATCAGCGTGGGTTATTCCGCTTGCCATTGGTGCCACGTCATGGCGCACGAATCTTTTGAAGACGAAGCAGTAGCCAAGCTAATGAATTCGCAATTTGTATGCATAAAAGTTGACCGCGAAGAACGCCCCGATGTTGATGCCTACTACATGGATGCCGTAAGCCTGATAAGCGGCCGGGGCGGTTGGCCGCTCAATTGCTTTGCCTTACCGGACGGGCGGCCGGTATATGGAGGAACCTATTTTCAAAAGCAGCAATGGTTGAGTGTTTTGGAACAATTGAGTCAGGGTTTCAGCAGCGAACCCCGGCGCTTTGAAAAAGCTGCATCCGAACTTGAAAAGGGCATAAAACATTATGCCGTGCCGGAAGCTGCGGAAGATGAGAGTCCGTTTTCGAAGAAGGATTACGCTAAGATTGCAGAACAAGCCAAAACTCGTTTTGATACGCAGCAGGGCGGTTTTGCCGGAGCACCCAAATTTCCTATGCCCGGAAGTTTAGAGTCTTTACTCACAGCGCATTATCATACCAAAGATAAAGCCTTACTACAGCAGGTAATACTTAGTTTGGATAAAATGGCATCGGGCGGTTTGTATGATGCGTTGGCGGGCGGTTTTGCACGCTACTCTGTAGATGCTGTCTGGAAAGTGCCGCATTTTGAAAAAATGCTTTACGACAACGCTCAATTGTTAAATTTATACAGTCTGGCTTATAAATTAGAGCCTAAGGACAGTTATAAAAATATAGTGTATCAAACGGCGGCTTTTTTGCAAAATAAAATGATGTCGCCCGAAGGCGGTTTTTATTCGGCTTATGATGCCGACAGCGAAGGCGAAGAAGGAAAGTATTATGTTTGGACGGCCCGGCAAATTGATGAAATACTGGGCGATGATGCCGATTGGTTTAAGCAATACTACACCGTGAGTGAATCAGGAAATTGGGAAAACGGGAAAAATATTTTATATGCCGTATCGGATGCTGAGCAGTTTGCTAAAGAAAAAGGCTTGTCACCTCAAGCATTTCAAAACCGGCTCAAGTTGCAGTCCGAAAAACTCTTGGCCGAACGTAACAAACGCCCGACACCGGCTTTGGACAATAAAGTGATTACATCTTGGAACGCATTGATGATAAAAGGGTTGGCAACGGCATATACGGCATTTGGCGATATTGAGTTTCTAAAACAGGCCGAGCGCAATGCCGAATTTATCATAAAGCACCTCATGTCGGACGATGGCAGTCTGTTTCGTATTTTTCATGATAAAGGCTCGGAAATTCCGGCTTTCGCCGATGATTATGCTTTGCTTACGGAAGCTTTTTTGGCACTTTTTGAAGCCGGCGGCCGCGAGCGTTATTTTCACAAAGCACAATTGTTAACCGATTATGCCGTGCAGCATTTTTTTGATTCGGCAGAACAAATGTTTTTTTATTCGCATGAGCACGGGCAAAATGTCCGACAAAAAAAGTTTGAAACGCAGGATAATGTCATTCCTTCATCCAATTCGGTGATGGCTAAAAACTTATTTCGCCTTTCCGCACTTACCGGAAATACCGATTATCGTGAAATTTCCGAACAGATGTTAAATCGTATGAAACCATACTTGGAGAAGAATTTTCAGTTTTTTTATAATTGGTACATGTTGGCTTCTTATTTTTGTTTTCCTTTTAAAGAAGCTGTAATTACGGGAAAAGAAGCCGAGCCTTTTTCGCTTGATTTGCAAACACGGTTTTTCCCCGATGTCTTGTTTGCTTTCTCAGCCGGAAAAAGTGAAATACCGCTACTGAAAGGCCGCTATAGCGAAGGCGAAACACGAATTTATATTTGTGAAAACCGGACTTGCAGCCGGCCGGTAAATTCTGTTAAAGAAGCTCTTAAGATGCTGAAAGAATAGATGAATCAAAGCACTTAATTTCTTTCGCTTTTCAGGTTTTTTTGTAATTGCAATTGTCGTTGCGCCGGTAGCAACTCGTGAAAAGTGTTTTTTTGGCAAAATATTATTTTGAGCTATTGTTCTTATTTCTTTTCCATTAAAAAACGGTATAGTTATTATGAAAACTATTAATATTCGTGTATTCGCTCCGAGTTTATCAATATTGAAGACTTCCCACGGATGCACGAATAAATATCAAACTGCTCATAAAAAAACATTCGTGCATTAGTGGCTATACTGTGCTTTGCTTTATTTTGCCGGCGGATGCACTAATCCGGTATGAAATCTTAGATGCTATTACTTTACATTCAAGCATTTATCACCGGCTTCGACAAGTGGTTCCTGTACAGCAGTCAAAGGGTTCAGCCTCCGAACATCTCCGTAGGCTGAGCCTGTCGAAGCCGATATACCAAAACCGAGTGCGATTCCGATTGCCGAAAACGTCATCACTAAATATATGCGGCACTTGGGACAGAAGAAGTTACAAGTATTAGTTATCCGCATAATTCAATAGCTTTATACACAATAACAAGCAATTACCGGTTTCATTTGTAAGGGGCCTTATTTTCTATTTTTTCTGAGAATCAAAACCTCATTATCCGAAAATTCCAT
>CAYYQW010000054.1:0-27356 GCA_964472505.1 uncultured Bacteroidaceae bacterium
ATTAGTTTTTTCCGGAAACCGGTCAAATAATATTTCGACGGCGGCAGAGCCGACCCCGAACGCACCACAGCATAGAGCGAACGCGAGCCGGTATTTACTAAATCCGGAACTAATAATTCGTTAAGGGTTTCCGAATCATTTTCCCAAACTTATAATTCAAACCTAAAATATATAGGTTATAATCATCCGGGCTGCCTTTGCCTTCAAGATAATAAAAGATAAAAGAAACATCCAGAAACAAGTGTTTTGAAATAAAGGATAAAGGAATATCTGCTCCACCACCGGTTCCGACATAGTACAAATCAACCCCTTTTTGCGGATAATAACTGTTTGACGGAAAATAGTAATTGCCTTTATTTACGGACAGTTCTATAAAGGGACGAAATTTACTGTAAGGTGCCACGGAAAACTGTGTAAAGAGTCCGTTAATATGATACATTTTTGTATCAAAATAATCACTTTTCACAAACAAATTCAAGACCTGAAATCCGACCCAGAATCTTTTTCCTACCGAAGTAGCGGCATTGACGTTCCATGTCATTTCATAAATCGGCTCATGCATACCGTTATCAAAAACAGTTAATGATGAACCAAAAATGAATGAATTAAATAAATAGTGATTGCTCTTCTTTTGGGCGGATACTATTTCTGTTTGAATTAAGAGAACACTTAATAATATCACTATATGTTTTTTCATTTAGTAGTGTTTTTCCGACTAAAAATATACTCTATACCCAATTCCGGATGAAAAAAATCAAAATCACCTCCGCAGTTATCAAAATTCTTCACATAAGCCAACTCAATATACAATTTATTAAATAATCTGAAATTAGAGCCTATCTTAATGCCGTAAAAAATAGTATTTAGCTTATCTAATGTTGCAGTATTACCTGAAGCTTGGTCAAGCATGAAATTATTATTTTCAAAATATATTTCAGAAAAAAACAGTATTCTGTTCCCTGTGAATTTACGGTTATTAAGTTTTAAAATTTTATTTATTTGTGGGAGGTATAATCGGGAGAATATTCCGTAACCCCAATTTTCATAATTTGAGAAATTCGGAAATACGGCTTTTTCGTAAATATAATATCCTCCGGTCAAGAAATTATTAAAGGGAGAGTATGCTATTTTAGGGGCAACCCTATAGGACCAATACCAATAATCATTCCCGTTAATGCTGTATTCCGGTTCAATATGTCCAATCATACCGCCGGATTCGGCTCCTATGAGAAATGAATTTTTTGGTACAAAACCATCCAACAAATAGTTTTGGGAATACAGTACACTTGAAACGCTAAGTAAAAATAAACAAACCAGAATTCTCTTTTTCATTATATTAAGAGTTTTAATGTCCGACAAATATATTATTTTTATCGGACATTAATAATTACCAATTTATTAGTGATGTCGTTTTATTATCTATACTTTTCAATGCAGGATGAGTTGTAAAACAGATAAATTGCCATCCATAATTCCAAGTAGTAGTTAATTTGTTTTTATACCAACGACTATCATACCACGAAACCCCGCCATAAGCAGCTTGATCTAAATATCTTGATATTTTATTATCCCAAGTTGTGTTTTTTAAACTAGGAATCGTATTGGCGACTAACCATGAAGCCCCTCCTGAACAATCTTTATGTATGGCAATCGCAGATGCAATTTTGTCATTAGCTTTGAACAATTCAGTTTCGAATTGTTCAAAAGCTTCAGGAATAGTCTCTGTCTCATCAGACATTTCTATAATATTATTCTTTGCAATAAATTCAGCAAGTGCTTTTTCTTTCGTAAGCATTTCTTTTATAGGAATATCTCTTTTTTCGCCCCATAAAATGTATTCGTCATCAGACCTAAACCCATTAATTGATATTTTTTTGGTTTCATTCGTCTTAGGTTTTTCAAAAACAACCATTATATGCTTAATAAGGTTATTTTTTTGCTCTTTCATTTCAAAAGGATTCTCTGCAATTGTAATATCATCTAAAAAATACTCTACTTCTATATTTGCAGTAATAGAGTTTACCGGGTCGTCACAATTACAATCATTTTCTGTAATGTTAATGTTTTTTTCATTGCATGAGAAAAACGTTAATGAAAGCAATAAAGTAAATCTGAAAATTTTGTTTTTCATATTTATAAATTTTTAATTAGTAGATAAATAATTACACAATAATATAAACTTCACATTTACCCCCCCTTTTTTCTGTATGTTAGACAGCATGAATTTTTCGGATTCATGCAACTATTCTGCTATTTTTGCTCCGGCTTGCCAAAATATTGCTTCAAGGTTCCGCAATGGCTGTACCGCAGTCATAATATTTTCCTTGATAAGTGAAGTTACCAAACTTCATTTTTTATATCCGACAGTTTACCGAAATATTCGGCACAGGTTCAACTATCTTTGCGAAAGCAATCAATAAATTATGGATTCAAAAAATTCGATTGATTGGTTCTGTTCAGGAGATTAAGTGTTATTTCGAAGTGATTTGAAAACTTCACCGAGCGGGGGAATTTTACTTATAAATATCTTTACGGTGGGCTACTTTCAGAATGTCAACGGTTAAAATAGTGTCTTGTATATCGTAGATAAACCTGTAATCGCCTACACGTATTCGGTAAGCATCACGTCCGGTTAATTTTACGGCACCCGACGGTCTTGGGTCATCTTCAAGAGCAAGCATTTTTCTTTCCAAGCGGTCGGCAACTGTGTTCGGAAGTTTGGCTAATTGTTTTTGTACCGTCTTTGTGATGTAAACCGTGTATTTGTCAGTCATTTTTCTTTTTTCTGAGTTCTATGGCTTTTCTTAAAGATATTTTTTCTTCGTTTTCAGCTTTAGCCGCATCATAATCTTCAATGTCTTCAAGTTCTTCCAGCCTTTCCATAATGCGCTCATAATCTGACATAACAAGAAATACTCCAACGCTGTTTCCTTGTCCGTCTTTTATTATTTGTTTTTTATATTTTTGCATGTCTGTAAATTTTAGAATATGTTCTTCTGTTTCTGATTTCATGAATTATCGCATAAAGCGGAAAAAATAAGTTCTTCTCTTATATGCGTTGTTTTTCTCCAAACAAAATCTTATTTTTCATCTTACACAAAAATACGAATTCTGTTCGACAAAAAAAAGCACAAAAAATTTCGAGACAACTACTAAATCATTTTTTTATGTTCGACAGTTTACCGAAATATTCGGCACAGGTTCAACTATCTTTGCGAAAGCAATCAATAAATTATGGATTCAAAAAATTCGATTGATTGGTTCTGTTCAGGAGATTAAGTGTTATTTCGCCGTGATTTGAAAACTTCACCGAGCGGGGATTACTTATGCGGGAGAAGAGCAAAATACGGGCGCCAAACAAATAAATTCTTTCATCAGACAATTAAATACCGATGCTCAGCAAAATGCAGCAGCTTCATTGGATTTGTCCAATCAGGCAAGCGAATTGGAAAAACAAGCAAAGCAACTGAAAAAAATTGCCGGGTTCTTTTCTGTTGAATAAAAATGTCAATAATTTTCGGTTTTCCCCGCTGTGATAGTCACAGCGTCAAATAATAAAAACCGAAAGAAATTATGGAACAGGTTCAATTTTTTTATGAAGCTATTGACAGAAATGCAGTTGTTGTGATTCCCAAAAAACCATATTTTGATTGGGCAAATAATGTTTTTGACGATAACCGACAGATAAGGTTAAAGCTACTTGTTAAGTTTTTAATTATTCGTTTTTAGGTTTTTTTGAAAAATCAAAAATAGATTTTTTACCTGCCATAAACTTTGTTTTTATTCGATAACCGACAAAAACGCCGATATTCAGATTATTGGTTCTGAATTGAACAGCTTTCAAATTCATTGCTTGTATATCGGTAGTTAGCGAAACACCGAAAGTCCATTTTTCATTATTAAAACCTATTGCCGAACGCCCAATTCCTTTTAAGAAGTAATTAACGCCTGTTTCTGTTGGTGCATCGCCAAATGCTTCCCTGTAAACTATCCCAATTCCGGGTGTAGCCCCCAAACTCCCGTATATGCCCGTGCGATGCACATAGGTATATGCGTATCCCGGACAAAGTACTGCCGTTAGAAACCAAGCATCATTGAAATAAGCTTCCGGTGCAAATTCTATATCGATATCTGGCGGTATAAAACCGGTATCGGCTGTTGACCTTGAATATCCAAACGATGAATTTACAAGAAAAGAACCGCCTGATTTTATTTGTGCAACTTCCTGACCAAAAGCAGCTGCATACGAAAATTTTTTCGGATTTAACACAAAGAAAAGATTAGCACCTATGTTTTGCAATTTTAAATCATCGCGGCGCGGAAAGGAAGTACCGGATTGAACGCTATTGAATAAATTTTCGAGATTGGCAATATAAAAACCTTCAAATTTCTGATAATAAATATCATATCCAAACCATTTTCCATACGAGTGCATTTGAATATCGGAATATTTGCTTGTGCCTATTGTGTTTTTAACAAGGCTGCTTTGTGATAACTTGAAGCTGTAACTAAGGCTCAGGTTTTTAAATTTAACGCCTACGCCAAATGCGTTTTGCACGGTTGGGCTGTACCAAATTCGTTGGCCGTACCGGGTTATACCGTTGGCTCGCGGCGCAAGTGCCAAGTTCAATGTTTGATTGTTGGCATTTACTTTAAGTAAAATATAATCGTCAAAAGTTTCAAAATACTCGTCTTGTGCCGATGCACTAAAGCGGATAAAAAACAAAAGCGATATTAGCATCAGGTTTGTTTTTGCTATATTCATGAGTTCAGTATAAAAGGTATTTTTTATTTGTATTATATTGATATACAAATATTCCAAATTTAAAAAATTTGGAATATCTATTTTTCAACCACGACTCATTGATGTTTAAACCCTTATTGAAATATACAAAATAGCTCAGACCAATAAAATTTGCAACTCAAACATTATCAGGCGTAAGCCAATTTGTAATTCCTAACTTATAATTCGTAATTCACTTATTGTTTTTCTAAATGAGTTTCGGTGGTGATACCCAAGGTAGTTTCTTTTATCCAAAATTCCGAATTTGTAAGCCTGACAATTTCATATTCTACCCAAGGAGAGGTTACACCCAAAACTGTGGTACGAATTCTTAATTCTTCTTTATCTTCGGAAAATTCCCAGTCAAATTCAAAAGAGAGATTATTACCGCTTGCAGTACCGGTACCATCTTTTTCATAAGTATAGGTGCCGGCGTAGTCGGAAATGTCGGAAAGCGTAACATTATCAACTGAAACTTCTTCCACTTTCCATTCGCCTGTAATACGAGCTTTTTTGGTCAATAAACTAAATACCGGGCCTTCTTCATATTTTGAACAAGATGATACTAACACGGCAAATAACATTGTCAGCATTGCAACTGACATAATAGAACTAATTTTTTTCATGATTTAAAATATTTTTATTGTTAAACAAGCCGCAAAAATAAAGTTTATAAACATCAAAAAAATTAGCCTGTGTTAAGAAATCACTTATGTTAGAAAAAATATTAGGTTTAATTTTTTGAGACCGAAGCTCTTGCATCTGTTTTTATTTCAGTAAAAGTAATGTTTATACCCAAGCCCAACCAAGGCTTACCGTTATATTGCCAATTTGTGGGTCGGTCTGTTTTTCCTAAAAAATCGAAGCCGAAGAAAAGTCCGCAGTTTGCAGCCGGATTGAACTTAATAACCGACCCGAATACAAGGGTGAAAGCTGCTGCTGTTCTTGCCGTTAAAACATTGCTGTTCAGATTTGTCAAATTAACACTTGTTATTCCTAAGCCCACAGAAGTATCTAACCATGATTCTTTTTTGGTTCTTGAACCATAACCAAAAGCCAAATTGGTAGATGCTGAAAAATTCGCTTCAAAATCAAAGTCAGAAGTGCCAATACCTCTAAGTCTTACAGGGATTGTATAAGCACCAACTTTTACGCCTTTAAATCTTTTGTACAACGGGATAGAAACTTGTTTGAAAACATCAACCGGCATATTAAAAACTTTTTGGTTGTACTTTGCTCCTAAGGTTTCGTTAGCAAATATCCAGTATTTATAATAAACCTTGTCATCTTTTACGTATTGAACAACCACCTTATGTCCGTAATGTATCGGAACTCCAAAGATGCTTATTCCGGTTTGTTGCATTAAAGTATCATTGATGCTTTGCGTAAATTGATATGAACCTTTTATGTCATCCGAACTCTGTCCAAAAGCTGAAACTATCATTATTGAAAAAACAGCTGACAGTAATATGTGTTTGGTTTTCATATATTTAATTGTTTATATTTTTCTCCTGCAATTTGCAAAAATACAGTTTGCAAACATCAAAAAAATTAGCCTGTGTTAAGAAATCACTTATGTTGGAAAAAAATTATGGCGGGCTTATGAATTTTTAGTTGCCGTTATTTAAAATACGTTTTTTTATTCTGCTTAAAGATACAGGATGCAAGCCTAATAAACTTGCAATGTGTTTATCGGGCACACGGTTTATTAATTCCGGATTATTTTCCATGAAATTTTTCACACGTTCTTCCGGTTCTAAAATAATTAAAGTTTCAATTCTGTCATGGGCATCTTTGAATAGTTTTCTGTAAATAAATTCACGTTGTTGATTTAGAGTTGCAAATTCTGTCTTTGCTAATTTGTCGAAATACTCAAAATCTCCCGCTAAAACAGTAGTTTTTTCCATTGCTTCAAAGAAAAAGTTTGAAGCGCCTTCATTTAATATAAGGCTACTATTAAAAATAATGTAATTTTCGGCATATATTTCGTAAAGGATTTTATCTCCGTTTTCACGAAATATGAATTTTCCGACTAAGCCCTTTATTACATAAAATGCTAAATTTGTTTTTGTCCCTGCTTCTATGAGTTTTTGTTTTTTTTTGTAATCTTTTATTTCGCAGACATTAAAAAATGACGCTATTTCTTCAGTTGAAGCATCATTGTTTAAACCGTATATTTTTTTAAACTCTTCAAAATCTATCGACATAGTTTATTTGCTCGTTTCTAAATGTATTCTAAATTTTTTGAATTGGATTAAACTTAAGGTGTACGTATATGAAACCTTTGGCATTTGAAGCTCTTTCCTGTCAAGTTACAAGTACTTTTGATACGAGCTGAAACGCTCGATAACCCACTGACTGCCAAATGTTTTATACACGATATTGGGTGCTGCCTTTATTTCATTTTATTTAGCTTCTTTTATAATTTCACTTGTCCACTCTTTGATTTTATCCCAGTTCCTAAAATCGCCTGATACAATACCCAAAAATAATTTTGCCATAAAATCATCAAATTTCTTTCCGCTTGAAGGCATTTTTCCGGCAAATACTTCTTTACTGAAAACCGTCAAGCCATGAGAAATTTTATCCGGATAAGTTAGCGCATTATCACGTTTCTTTTTCTTTGTTGACGTTATTGTTCCGCAAACAGCAAATACGGCAATCTTTTTTGAATTTAATTCAGCCCGATTTACAGTAATAAATTGACGGATTTGAGGGTGTGGGGCATTTCCACGAATGGCTTAACCAATAATTATCATGTCATATTTAGATAATTCATTTTCGTTTTCTCCGCCGAAAATATATCGACCGATGTAGAATCATTTGTTAAATATGTTTTCATACTATCTACAATCTCTTTTGTAGAGCCTGAAAATGTGCCATACGCAATTAAAATATTTTTTTGTCTTACTCTGCGAAAAAGATAAACTGCTCATAAATAGAACAAATGATAATGTTAAAATGTTAGTTTTCATTGATTTATTGAATTAGATTTTAATTTTTTCTTATAGTTTACACCTATCGTAATACCCACAACAATTATTACCAACCAATTTATTGAAATTGTAACCACTTCAAACAAATAACTTCGTTCAATGCCAAACTTCATTGAATAAAAAATAAATGCAATAATAGATAAAAATAGTTGTGTAATGAGAATAATGCGAATTATTCTTTCAATCCGTGTATTTTTTGAAAAAGCAAATGCAAGAAAAAACAAGGCGATAGACATGGTAATATATCCTAATTCTTCCATGGCAATAAACAATCCATGGTCGTTATATTGAGTAAGCAGAGCTATTCCTTCGGTCTCACCTTTCATTACGCTAATCGGAACAACTGAAAATTGAGTGAAATACGCAATCAATAAAACTGTCGCTGAAATCAGGGTGAATGAAATACTAAGAAATGTATAGAGTTTTTTCGAGGCACTGACAATAAAATGATTTGTTACAATAAATATTACAAAAGCAAATAACTGAAATACAGCTATATACATCCAATAATAATCTCTTGGATAATACAAGAGTATGTCAGGAAAAGGATAACTCATACAATTATCGGGACAATATGGTCCGGCCGGTGGTATTGCTGTCATAGCAAATCCAAAGGTAATTATTGTAAGAATTGACAAAAGAAAGGATGAATAATATCCGAAAGTCAAATAATTTTTTTGTAAATCGTTGTTGTTCATCGTTTTTGTTTATACAGTTTTATTGCTTAATTTCTTTCTTAATAATATTTTTAAAATCTAACTCCCAAATAAACATTCGGATAAAAAATATAAAAAATCGGGTCTTGTTTTCTTATTTCTCTAAATGTTTCAGGTTCGTTTGTATCAAAAATAGTAAAACCAACCGGAAATTGTAAATTTACGAACAAAGGTAATTTATTAATACGAAAATTAAATTTATACCCTACCCGAAATTCGTTGAAAAGGTTAAAACTTTTGTAAAATTTATCTTCGTTTTTTTCGTAATATTTTGTATAGCCCGGATAAAGTTGATATTCAGCGTGTAAATTTCTCCAAAAATAGTATCTGTACGCAAATATTGGCGAGATATTAACGGCATAGCCCGGATATTCGAGCATTTTCGGATAGGTTTCGCTTGCCTTGCCATACCAAAAGCCAATTATGAAACTGCTTTTTTCTGTTTTTTTGTATTCGTAAATCATTGCAAAGCAATTAAATAAAGGTAATATCGGGTCAGTACTAATTGAATGTTTTAAATCGGTTGATTTTGAAAATATAGTATCATTTTGAGCAAAAACAATATTGGTAATATTTAAAAAGATGAAAGACAATATCAGCAGTTTAAAAATATTTTTCATTTAAAAATGATTTACATTGAATTAATTTTTCGTATAAAATTATCATAAATTGCCAAAATTTCTCCCGTAAAATTATCTTCATTCAAATGTGTCTTCATAATAACATCGCCGTTGTCTTTTTGTTCTTCGGGCAATATCAAACTTATGGGAAATGCTTCGCAATGGGCGCAATTGTCGCCGGCGATGGTTTTCAATTCGTTAAAAACCAAATTATGCCCGAATTTTTCGTCTTTTTTTTCAAACGTGCTTCCGCAACAAGTTACAAAAATTAGTTTGTTGATTTTTGAGTTGTTCTTTTTCACAAAATTTTTCAGTGGCACAATAAGTTGTCCTACCCAAATGGGGCCGCACAGAATTACACGGTCGTAATCTTCTGTTTTGGCTTTGAGCTTTCTGTTTCCGATGTTTATTTTCATCAACATTAAAAGATGTGCATTAAGTCGGGGCTTGATTTCTTCGATTTCGCAGTTTAAATCTTTGGCAATTCTGTTTGCTAAAAATCGGTTGCTGCCTTTGTGCGAGTAATAACAGACGATTGTTTTCATTTCTTAATATTTTTTAAATTGTCATTTGCTAAGGCTGACAAAAAAGTTAAAATAAGAGTTATTAAACTGATTGATGATAAAATATATATTGTTGAAATATCCGGAATAATGCCGGCAGCACCCAATAACACTAAACCCGGCCATAATGAAAACCAGCCAATAATTGAAACAGGATAAAAGATTTTCCACATTGATTTTAACGCTTTCCAAAATGAGCTTTTCTTCTTAAATATATGAACATCATAATTTATACAATATATTGCCCAACTTAATAAAATACCCATAAGTACAGGTCCGGCTATTCCTCCGCCAAATAAAAACAGGAAAAACACTAATCCGGGAAAAATATAGATGCTGTATTTCTTTTCAAGAAAAAACAGAGCTAAAATTATGATTAAAGCAGATACAAGTATTGCAATAATTCCTGTAACATAAACGGGTATTCCGATAAGTATTGTAAATGCAGGTTCTCCTGCCAACACTTCATAAAGTTTGTGATTTGGCCACGATTGTATAAAAAAGTTATCGGGTTTTGCATTGCCTTGAAGTATTTCTCCAACACCATGCTCAATTCCTGCAATACCCAGAACAGATGCAAAAGTGGCTACACTTATTTTAGTTTTTTTCATATTATTTTTGTATGTATTTGTGGTTTTTGTTTCAAGCCTTTGAATCTGTCTGTATTAATTCGCCGCTTTTAATTGTCTCTGTAAATTGATTCATAAATCGGGATGCCTGTGCTCCGTCAACTATATTTACAAACTGTCGAAAAAAGCTGCAACTTACCTATGTATTTGTAAAATAAACGTTTACTCCCAAATATTGTTTCTCCAATACTTAGGGGGTCTCTTTTCTCGAACCTCTAAAGTAATAATGTCTGTGATTTTAAGTCCGTTTCGGTCGGTGCTTACCACCTCAATAGTATGAACGCCCAACGGCAGTTCAGGCAGTTTTACCCGCCACAGATGCATATTACGGTTAGCTATGGTTCCTTGAGGTTGTGGGGGTGCCGGTCCGTATTTACGACCTGTAAAAAGCTGTTGCCCTTGCGATTTTTCTTCGCCTTGTGTGCTTTGAAATGCATAGCGGGCAACCGATAGCTGCCGGACTGTTGCAAAGGGATCAGCCCACTCTGAACCAATCTTTGTGCTTTCGCCTGCTCCTTGCTGCGTGCGCTCAAGGGTCAATACTTCGCCATTAGAAAGGATTGCTTGAACTACCGTTTCGGCCGAACCTGCCCAAACATTTGCTGTAAGCCACACACCTTCAGTAAAATCATCAGGTGTGAGGAGCTTTGTATCTGGCAAATCATTCACCGAAAAGGGTGGAATGGTATCCCTTTCAGATATTGGTTTGAATGCCCACTCGGTAATGGCATCGTACCATTTGCGAAAGCCCGGAGTGTTAAGTGCGACCCACTGTCCGCGATCCTTGCCCATTCGGGCACCAATATATCTCTCTTTGTAATCCGAGCTATTAAAATCGACATGAAAATATCCCATTGGTGCCCCCATGCGTTGCAAAGCCATAGGGACGCCAAAAACGTTAAAATCGCCTTGATACCAGGCTCCGGAAGCGGCTCCTACAATAATATGACGAAAGGGCAGGGGGCCAATACCCAAAGTTTCAGACCAGCCTTCAAATAGTTGTCCGGGTGAATGATTTTCAGTGGTGTGCGTATGCCCTGAAAAGGATAAAGCGTCTCGCCCTTCAAGAATTTGGTGAATTCTGAAAAGCTCATCCGTTTGATGCTGTCCGTTTCTTCCGTCAACAGCTGAAACGAATGGAATATGACTATTTAAAACGATCAGTTTTCCCTTAGGAGTGTTTTCTATTAGCCCCTCAAGCCAGGTGAACTGTGTTTCCGTTAAGCGTCCGTTATATGAAGGAGGACGGCCCTCTGCACAGTTACTGCGCCCCCTTGCCGCATCTTCCTCTCCGCAAGGGTAGTAAATATTGTCAAGCACAACAAAAAGCACATTTCCTTTTTCAAATGCGTAGTAGTTTGGGCCGTAAATTCGTCGCCATGAGTCTGCTTTATCAGCATTTGTTTTGGCATCGAAGTCAATATCGTGGTTTCCAATCACCAGCCACTGTGGCATTCCTGTTGCTGCTGCCAGCTCAAGGTTGCGTTGCAGAAGTCCCAGGTCATCTCCAACGACATCGCCCAGTTGGATCATACAGTCACCCTGACGGTAATTAGCTTCAAGAATATCGGTAAATACACCATCCCTAAGCCATCCTAACTGCTCGTTGGTGTATGTTTGCGGATCGCCCAGGACTGCACATGAGAATTGCTGCCCGGCAGCACCATCCCGGGTTAACGGAAAATTGATTCGTTCGGGAGCAGCCCCTGTAGCGGGCAATCCGCCAAACCTCATATCGTAGCCTGTTCCACCCGCTTTATGGATATAAAAAAACTGTGGGATTATCAGCTCATTTACAGGAACTCTCCAGCCCGCGGGCTGAACGATGGTGAGATTCATATCACTCCTCACAGATATCTTGTAAAAACCGTTTTCTTTTGTGCGAACCCACTCTAACCCATTTGAAACAAGCACGCCGACAACACCCTTTTCAGCCTTATCCATCGTTCCATTTTTGTTGGTATCATCAAACACATATCCTGAAATAGTTTCTGTACCCGTACCCTTGCCAATTATTTGGGGTGATGCAATCCATTTCTGACCGTAAGTTGAAATCGAAAAAAATTGTGCTCCCAAAAAAAGTAATAAAAATCCGGTTACGATAAATTTTTTCATAATTTAATTTTTTTCAATGTTTCTTTTGTTTTGATAATTTTAATTAATCTTGACTAACACCGCTTTGCTAAAAAATATTTTGGGATTTGAAATGATTTCAAATCCTTCTTTTTCAATATCATACAACATTTGCTTATACGCTTTTTTTGAGATATGAAAATTAGGTTCTGCAATCAGGATTTTTCCATCGGGATTTAAAATGCTTTTTAGTTCCGAAAATAAATTCTCTCTTTTGATTTCGTGAATGACATAAAATGCAAGAATAAAATCAACTTTTCCAGAAAAATTTAAAGTATCAAATTCTGCCTTGTGTAAATGTACAATTTCCTGATATTGAGTATCTTTAATTTTTGTGGCGAGTAATTCTAACATCCCTTCCTGAACATCAACAGCGATGACTTTCCCTGAATTCTGAACAATTTTTGCCATTTCTACGGAAAAAAATCCCGGACCGCAACCCAAATCCATAACTGTCATAGCTTCTTTTACATACGGTCTGATAATTTTTTTCGGATTATGAATAATCCTTCTGAAAAAGCTATCCAGCATTCCTGCTTTTTCTGCCGGACATATTTTTTCTGATTGTTTCATTAGAGTTGATTGGTTGGTTTTATTTTTATTTTACAAAAATCATAACGTATCGCATTTGTTCTGCAAACATCAACACATTGGCCGCATAATATACAATCGCTGTGCTCGGTATTGTTTTCGAGAACCATTTCATACACCGGCAAATCCATCGGGCAATTTTTTGTACATCGTTTACAGTCGGTACATAAATCAGTCTGAGCAGAAAGGCGTAATGATTTTAAATTGAGTGCATTAGATAATTTTCTGCCCAGTATCATAAATGGAGCCATCCAGCATATACTTCGGCAGAAACTTCTTCGACCGATTGTAAAAGCCGGTAGCACAATTAACATTAGAACACCTAAGTAAACAAACAATCCGAAAACATTATTGATTGAAAATCCGTAAGTTGTTTGAAATAAAGGGTCTATTTCGTTGTAACCGCCGTTGTTAAAAGCAGTAACAACTATGGACAATATCCAGGGAACCCAAATTATCCATTTTATACTATTTCCGCGTTTTATTTTTCGAGTGTTGATTTCGGCAATATTATCCTGAATAATGCTACCCGGACATATCCACCCGCAAAATGCTCTTCCAAGAAATAAAGATGAAATAAACAATAAAACGAAGAGTAAAAAACTACCCGTAATAATCCCCTTAGCAGTACCCTCAATAATCAGAACCGGCGAAAAATAAATGAACGTTGCCGGAAACAGCAAAAACGAAATGATTAGAATCGTTTTTCGGGTTTTTTGTCTTCGTGATTTCATGATGCAAAATATTTTACTTTATTATTGAATTTTGAGAGTAAGCTAAAAAGCTAAAATATTAAATTTTACTATTGCTAACTATCTGATAATTAGAAACCGCTTCGAGGGTCTTCGACCGCTCGAAGGGTTTTTAGACCGGACTCAATTTTAACTACTACGCTTCCTTTTTTGTGTCCTGTTTCAACATATTTGAATCTCAAAGATTCGGAATACCTAAAAATTGGTTTTCCTGAATAACAACGCAGTTTTGCATCAAAATCAGCAGAAAAGTAACCAAAATGCAGGTTTTGTATTTTTTCATAAGTATGAAGTGCTGATGTTTAATTATGCTTTCCAAATCTGTGTTTCGGGGTGAAATTCTTTCCAACCCAACCACCAATGCTTTTCAACAATTATTTTCGTGTTTGTATCTGCATCTTTTGCAGTTAGATAATCTGCTTCTTCATCGAAAAACAGTTCGACATTTCTATCTCCGAAAACATCTCTGAAAACCGATTTTCCTTTCAATTCGGTTCTTGGATAGGCTTTGGATTGACCGTTATAATCTATCCCAAATACTGTTTCGCGTGGCGGTAATTCTGAAATATCTGAAAATCCCGGCGGTGTTATTTTTGTAGTTGTCGTTTCAAGCCCTTTCATCATACTTTTAATCGACAAATAACCATTTCTCGCTTCAATACACCGGTATGCATATAATGTTTGCTGATGTTTTTTAAACCAAATATTCCATTTTGTATTTTCTCCCGAGAGTAAAACTAATTTATGTCCTTTAAGTTTGCCATAAATACACTCTCCTGTTGCCTGCTGCCATAAACTGCGGGTTTGCATATCCTCCATAATCATATTTCTGCGCCATACGCCTGAAACCCTGAAATACAACCGAATATTCTCTACTTGCGAACTAAAAACCAAGCCGCTTCTGCAAAGAGCACAGTAACAGATTATAATGTTTTGCTCGCCAATTTTATCGTGTATTATATGCCTGGTCATTACTACATCAATTGGGTACGCAATGGTCTGTGAACCTAATTCAACTCCAATAACTTCTTTGTTATCAGGAATATCCATATCCGCACCCTGCTTTTTTTCAACCTGCTTTATCTCCGGAAAAATATATTTAAAGTCGAAAAGAAAAGCCGTTAGCAGCAAAAAAATACTAAGACCGAAAAGCCAATAGACGACATTTCCGGATTGATTTAAGATAATTGCCATAATTCCGAAAGCAACAGAAAGGATTGTAAAAAACAATCTTTTTTTCTCGAAGTTGGAAAAGAACCATAAAGAACATTTCAATTTCAGGAAAACGGCACTTTGTCGTCCAAATCCTATTATGAACGCCGTTATTAAAGAAAGGTATGCAAATATCATATTCTTAAATTTTAATATTAATCACGGAAAATTATTCAAAAATGTACTCAATATGAGTTCATTTTTCGCATAAAACTATCATAAATCGTCAAAATTCCACCCTAAAATTCTCATCGTTCAAAAGGGTTTTCATAAATGCATCGCTGTCGTCTTTTTCTCAAATGTGCTTCCGCAACAAGTTACAAAAATTAGTAAAAAGTACGATTTTTCAAATCTAATATTCAGCAAGTTGCAATTTTAAAGAAAACAGACTTTTCAGATTATCAAAATTATTATTTTTTATTTTACTTCATCAGATATTTATATTAATTTTTTCTTAATTGATAAAATTTGTGATAGTTAATAAAAACCCGCAAACAATTTACACCTAAGTTGAGCGGTTGGAGTATAGCGAACAAGCGCTTTACTTAGGTATAACCCCGATCTATGAAATGTTGCTTTTCACCGACCGGGTGAGGTGAAATGCTTACATTTGCTTAATCGATTGAGCGGAATCGCTCAATTTGGGTTACAATAATTTGTAATAACTTTTTGAAATCTCATCATTTAACAAGTGAAATGTATGAAGGAATTGCGATTTTTACCGATAATCAAATGAACGACACCGATGAGGAAGGCAAATAATTTCAGCTGAATTGTTTTAAAGACAACATTTGTATTACGAAGGAAAACTATTTGATTAAGCATGACGGATGCCATGTAGAACTTGTTTCGGGCAAAACCCATATTCAATTGGCGGATTAGCTTAGTGCCCGTAAGAAAAAGAAGACGATAAAAGAGAGTTTTGCTCTTTATCGTCTTTGATTTTGGCTGATATGGGCGGACTTTTTCTGTTTATTTTACATTAGGTATTTTCAATAAAACTCTGCCGGCATCAAAACGGGTGGCAGCTATCAGGCCGGAGTCTTCGATATTATCCAAAAGAATCCACGAAGAATACTCTTGGCTATTTTTTCCGGCTATCATGTAGGGTCTTTTCGCCATATATAGATATTGTTTGTCATTTGTTATAAAAAAACTTTCATGGTTTTCATAGTCGGATAAACCAATATCTTGCAAAAATCCGGAGAAATCATCTTCAAAATTTGCTTTCAAATCACTCCAATCGGCTATAAGGGTTTCTTCTCCATAACTTGCCTGCAGTTGCATAATTGGAATATCAAGAGGATTTAAGAATTCATCTTTTGTAAGTACGTACTTAAACCCATCTTGACCTTGTGCGTATTCGGCAGACAGTTCAATGGGTAGTTGCTCCTGTGTTTTTTGGCAACTGTATTGCATTGAAATCACTATTGCAATAACGATTAATCGTATTAATAAATTTTTCATAATTCTAATTTTAACAATTTGTATAATAATAGGGTACTTGGTCGAAACAGTTGATTAACCGTCGGGTAAACCCGTCGGATTATTCTTCGTTTTCCAGCTTTTCTGTCATATCTTTTAAGTGTTCCAAGTGTGAACCAAAGGTTTTTTTATTTATCTTTTTGGTAAAAAAATATTGTATCGGAACAAAAAGCACTATTGCTGCAATGGAAACGTAAATAAAGTAAGGGTCGTTAAACAGATTGGCCGGTTTTTTACCTTCAATGATTAAAACAGTAATGACCATTCCTGATAGAATGCTTAAAGGATAAAGAAAAACAGCAAGGGTTTCACTTGTTCTTACATATTTCTTAATTACTTGGTATTGCCATTTAATTTTTTTCAGGATATTTTCGTTGAGTTGGTCGTTTATTCGATTCATATTTTGAAAAATCTTAAACGACCGGAATAAAAAATAGGCTAAATACAAACATATCGGAATTAAAAGAGAAGTAAACAGCAATTGATTGAATAGGATAATTAGTGTCAGAAAAACAGAAAGCACGATAAAGCCGGCATATATTTGTTGTTTCATTATTTGCCGTAATTTGTTTAACGGATGAATACTGCCCGATGGTTTAAGTTTGCGAAGGTCATCTATCGTGATTTTTGTCGGAAGCGTATCATCGGAGTTCCAATTTTTTTGTGTGTTCATAGTTTATTTTTCGTTAAGAATATTTGTCAATTTATTTTTGATGCGAAATAATTTCACATTACAATTATTGATACTTATTCCCATGAAATCAGCTATCTCCGGATTGCTAAAACCGTCCAAATGCATGGTAATCATAGTTTTATCTATGTCATCAAGTTGTTTGATTTCCCGCCGGAGTTTGTGTTTCAACTCATTTTCCTTATCTTTCTCATCGTGTGGCAATAGCTCAATCGTGTTATCTATTGGCGTAGTTGTAATTCTGCTGTTTTTTTTTAGTCCGGTGAGTATCGAATTCAAACTTACTCGATACAGCCAGGTACTGAACTTGGATTTGCCCATAAACCGGTCTTTAGACATCCAACTGCGCAGCAAAATTTCCTGAAACATATCTTCTTTCTCTTCGGGTGTATCAAGATACAGGTTAATCAGTTTCTTAATTAGTCCTGTATTTTCATTGATATGTATTAAAAATTCGTTCTCGGTCATGGATTACACCTTTACATCTTAAAATTATCAGTTATTCAATAAGTTAGATGCCACCGGAATAAACATACCAATTACTATGATACCCTGTACTATGAAAACAGCTTTTTGCCAAAAAGGCTTTTCACTCCGGCTTTGATTTATATTAAATGGGTCGAAAAGTATTGCTAAACCTAACAAAGCTACCGTAACCGGATAATCTTGCATAATTAATGAAAAAATACCCGTAACGGTAAAGCTTACATAAATGATTCTGTTTAATTTTTGTTTCATCATTTTTGAATTTTTAGTGTTTATACTATTAGTACTTTTAAAATCAAAAAAATTACAGAAATGAAAAAAAAAACGAAAAAACTTGTGTGCTGAATAGTCAAATCTCACAAGCTTGTTAATGCTGCTTTTACAATCAGGCTTCGAATATCAAGGTTTCTTTTTGACTTTATTGCATGCTTCATTGGTTTTCGGAAAGAAAAAAGTTTTGCCTTGCGAACTTTGCCAAAGTTCTGTTAAAATTACCGTTGTAAAATGGCAACTTTGGCAAAGTTAGGTTGCTTATTTATACAATTTTAAGCATTTGCCAATGCTTCAATTAATTTACTACAACCTCCATTTTTAATATAATTGGAATGTTCTTCTATGGTAGCAAAACTGCGATTACAAATTTTACTGCACAACATTTCAGAATCGGTTTGTATATAAAAAATTCGTAAAAGCTTTTTCGCATCGGGCTTATTCAACATGGATTGAGATTTATCTTGATTGTTTCTACCCCACGTAAGCATTTTGTACCATATTGCCGCAGCTAAGGCGCCACAAGCATAGCCACTTAATCCAATTCCGCCTGCAAACCCTGCTACCATAATAGATTCTTCCTCTGTGCCGCCCATTTTTTTCACAAGCTCAGTTGAACAGCTAAAACAAGGTTGAATGCAATTTACTTTTTCGGCAAGTCCCATATTTGCAGCTTCAATAGCTTCGGGTGTCCATTTTACAATAAGATTAAAACATGGACTAAAAACAAAACCTTGTGCTATGGTTTTTATCATATAAATAGCCATCTGAAATTTGTTTTCCCAATCAACTCCTGTAATATCCTTGCAATTAACAGATTTGGTTCTTTTCTCAAAAGAATCAAGCAAATATTTTGACGCATTTATTGCTGCTGCTATTGCCTTATTTTCATCATCGAATTTGTGATAAGATTCAGCACCCACGGCTAATGCACCTCCCCAAAGCATTCCGCATTGATGCCCTTTTTGAGCAATGCCGCCGGCTAACATGTCAGAGGCTTTTTCTTCCTGTGGTCTTACATTATTAAATTCATGATTTATAAGGTGAAACATAGCATTAGAACATGCTCCGCATTTCCGGAATACTTTTCGGGGGTTTAACTTTGTTTTCACAGAATTTTTCATAAGTTATTTGTTTGTTTTATTTTTTGTTATTAAAATCATGCATTTTTATTTTTTAATACCTTTTCTTACCACATTTTAAACAAGAAGTTCTGTGTACACATAATATTTCACCACATTCGGGGCATTTCCATCTGATTTGTTCCTGCTCGACAAATTGCTCAATGCCATATTTTTTGATGTTTTCAAGATTTTCCAACATGCTCATTCCATATTTTGTCCTGTATCTTTTATCAAGATTTTTCAGTCGCTTACATGGATATTTTTCGCATTCACCGGAACAGAATTTCATGTTTTTTTCTTTCAAAACATCGCAGTTTTTGATAATACATTTTCTGCAATAAACCGCCTTTTCTTCGTCCATAGCGTTGCAACCCGGGCATTGTTTTTTTTCTCTCAAATGCCCGATGCAAATTGCACAATTCATTCCACACGGTGCTATTAGTGAAGCGTTCATTATTATTTTGTCTAATCGTATTCCGTTTTTTTTTGTAAAAAACTAAAATATCAGATGCTAATAATCAGTTTATTGCAATAATCACACTTGTAATTAGTTGAATGGCTGCCACCGGTGCCCAAATACGCTCAATCTTACTTGGTGTGATGGTATTTAAAACCGTTCCGATGCCGAAAAAAGCAACTACGAACCAAATTCCAATTTTTGAAATGGATTGTAGCTGTGGCAAAATCAGCTCCGCCTTTGATAATACAATTGTGAGAATTAAGAGCAAGACAAAGATATTTATGACGGCAACAAACCGCATTTTGGGGGGATATTTACCCGGATATTTCCCGCCCATGGAAGCCGCACCCCATGGCAGCCCTGCGGCTAAACATCCTTGAAAAAGGATAACAATCCCTGTAAATACAGTAAAAATTATTGCTGATGTTGTTTCCATAAAAAATTACTTTTGATTATTGGTTAATGAAAGCATAGGTAATATCTCCTTCATCAATAAATTTGGCATTCTCAGTTTGTTTCAATGCCCATACAACGGCCATAAAATCACCGCCGGCAGCGGCTGCGTTTACAACTGTTGGTATAAATATCCACGATAAATAATTGTACGGTACGAAAAATATAAGCATACAACCGATTATTGAAATGACTAAAAATGGTGCCAAAGCCGTAATTATAAATTGGGTTTTTGTTAATACACTTTCCGGGGTCGCGGCGTAAATAATGAGTTTTCGAATACCAATTTTAGGTTTTTGACCGTGGGTTATGAATACAACCGAAGCATGTATCAGTTCGTGCAAAAATAAAACAAATACCACATCTAAGATTATCAAAAAGATGCTCAGTCCGGACGGAAGCGATTTAATTTCAATGCTGATAAGTTGTTTTAAAATGATTTCATTGCCGGTTGCCAAATATTTTGTAATCATCAGGAATAAAGCACCAAACACGAACACTCCCGCAGCCCTCAGCACATAAGAGACTATAAGAGCTTGTTTGTTGTTGCGAAAATCCAATGCACCGACTTGTTTTAAATTTGCAATTTGCTTGTTCATAATTTTTTAAACTTTTTAGACAGACCTTCTATAATTTTATGGATTCACCTATGTTCAGAATAGTACATTCAGAGCCAATATCTTTTACCTTTTTCTGAAAGGACTTGTCATCTTTTTCTTCACTAATTATTTTTTTGATTCTTTTAATAATCCCAAACCAAGCATTATATACCAAACCAGAGCCAAAACTCCTCCGATTCCGGCAAAAATCATTGCCTGTTCGTACATTGATGGTATAAATGATGACACTATTTCAAAAACAATCAGAAGTGAAAACGAAATCAAGCCAATAATTCCGATTAATTTTTTCAAAACTCCACCTTTTATAATTATCAATGAAAATAATATACTTGCAATTTGGCTTATTAAAAAGCCGGGGAATGTTCCCGGTGTATGGCTCGCTCCTTTTGCAAACAATGCTTCACCGGCTGCAATTATTTGTGATTTATCAGTATAGCTTGCAGCTGCTGAATATTTTTTTGCTAATTCCAAAAATGCGAATGATACATTATCAGACATAATTATTACATAACCTATAATTGCTGTAATTAATGCGAATCCGGCATAAACCTGTAATTTTTCTCGATATAAACCATATAATGCAAAAAAAACAGGAATACCCAATGTTGTCGCAAAAATATTCATCAATCCCATGAAACGCATAGCCATAAACCAGTTTCTATTGTACATTTCAAAAACATCTGCAACACCGTGATATTCTCTTGCCCCATCTGGTAAAAATGTTATAAAAATCTCCGCAAGCATAACTAAGAAAGCTGCAAAAACTGATATTCCACCAATTTTGTAAAATGTTTTCCATTGTAGTTCAGTTGTTTCCATTATTTATTCTAATTTGATTTAAAAACTGTTATGTCAAGATTAAGAAATTAATTCCAAAAATTATTGTGGCCTTCTTGCATGACGCACAACGGACAAATATAATCAATAACAAGAAAAGAATCCGGTCAAAGACGGAAATCTAACTCAAAATTAATATTGGTATGACTTTCCGGTTAGGACTTAATAAAAATTTACTCCAAGCAGCAAAGCAACTGAAACGCCATTGGTTTTACCCTCCTGCATTTCAACATTTCGGTATGATATTTTGGCTTTTAAATCAACTGCCATATTCTTTCGCTGATAAACTTCATAGCCTGTGGCAGCAACAAGTCCTAATCCATTATAATATTTTGTTTCCAAAGGGTCAGTGTCCACATTTTCAGAATCAATATCCCAAAAAACAGGATTGTCGCCACCAAGACCAACACCGCCAAGTACCCAAAACTTATCATTTACCCAATATTGTACTGTTGGTGCTAATATCCCAAAGTCACGCTTTCTGTCTCTTCCAAATCCCGAATAGTCATAAATTGAAACATTTGTTGTAAGCAAAAGAGCTAAGTCAGGTTTAATCATATAACCTAATTTAACATCCAAGGCAAATCCTAACTCACTTTGTTTTTTATCAGGAAAATTCAAAATCGAATATCCTGTACCATAAGATGTACCAAAAACAAACCCCTTTCTTTGGATTGGATTATCCTCCTGTCCAAAAGCACTTTTCGTAAAGACAAAGGATAAAAGAACTACTGTAATTAAAATTGATTTCATTATAAAGTATTTTAAAAGTTAAACAATACTGCAAAAATCCGATAATCTGCTCTCAAAAAAGTTACCTTATGATAATAAATCCAAAATTATTTATGAGTGCCGTCTAAAAAGCTTAAATTTCATTTTTTAAAATTTTAACTATCTGATTATCAACAACCGCTTCGAGGGTCTTCGACCACTCGAAGGTTTTTTTCGACCGGACTCATTTATATATTTCACCAAACAATTTCCAATAGGCATCAGGGTTGTGAATTGCCGGTAAATGACCGCAATTTTCGATAAAAACTACTTTGGCAGTCGGGTAGCGGTCTGTAACATATTTTGTGGTTTCGCCGTAAATATCATCATCACCGTAGGTTATTAAAATGGGGAATGGCGGATTTTCAAGACCTTTGAGTAAATCAGCTTTTTCAATTTGTTTTTTGAGCTTGTTTGCTGCAATCCCGCCGGACTTATCGTAATTTGCAGATTTATTATCAAGCGTATCGGCATCAATATAGCCTTTGTTGTAGTTTTTCACTACTTGGCGATACAATGCAGCCATAGCTTCATTGTCGCCCCTTGCTGCTTTAAAAGAATTCTTTCCCATTTCCCGCCATTCTTCTTTCGTGCATCGTTCTTTGTTATATTTCATTACTTCTTTGTTCATTTTTTTCCAGTGCTTTCCGGTGCCCGAACTTGGGCTGCTGAGAAAAGCACTTAGCACTTTGTCGGGCTGTTGTTCCATGAAAATTTGCGCATACAAACCGCCCCAAGAATGCCCGTATAAGTGAATTTTTTCAAGTTTGAAATACGCCATAATATTCAAAATATCCGATACATATTCATCAAGCGTATGTTCGCAATTGTTACAAGTTGAGTTGCCTGAACCGCGTTGGTCAAAGTTGATAACCTGGTAGTTGTCTTTGATGTGTTCAATTTCATCAACAAAATCGTTGGGTGCGCCCGGGCCGCCGTGCAGCATTATTACGGTTTCAGCATTGGCTTTGGGGTACAAAACTACTGCCAATTCGGCATTGATACTTTTAACGGTATGTTTTTCTTTTTCATTACACACTGCCATTTCGGGATATGCCGCGAGATAATCTCTTGCCGGGGCAGGAATATCTTGCATAAATGGCACACTTTCAAAAACTTTTTCAATTAATTCTCTGTTTTTATCGTAACTATATTGTTCAAAAACCAGTTTCTCATTTTCCATATTTTTGTCAATATCAACAAAATAGTCCGGACTTTGACACGAAAAATCAAAATCCGAAAAATTCAAATATCTGATGTTACTGTTAGTAAATGTTCTGAAATGAATTATTTGATTGTTAATGTCATAAACAATACTCCATTGAGTAGCTTTGTTTTGGTCAACTAATTTTAGCGTTTCAAAAGCATAATCTATTGGATTTTCGTTTTTGTAGTTTAGCATTCTTTTGGCTGCTCCCGCAAAACGGTCGAGTGAGTTGGAAGTCCATGTTTGCGAATTATTTGATTTAAAATCTGCAATATCATCAACATACGCCAAACTATTGGAATAAGTGTCATTCGCAAGTGCTTTATATGGCATTTGGTCTTTTTTGTGAACAACTATTTTACCATTCAAATATTCAATTATTGCCACATTTCCTGATTTATCGGCAACTAAAAAATGCACTTTTGCTTTTGATTGAAACGAAACCCGAACCAAACTGTCGCTCGCCAAAACTTCTTCAACGCTTGCCGAATTGTCCAACTGATATTGTATCCATTGCAACTCTGTAAGTCCGTATCTGTCATCTAATTCGGGATATTGAGCATCATCGAGCCACATCATTTCCACTACCAAACCGGCTTCATTCATACCGCCATAAGGCAATTCTTTTCCTTGCTGATTAAATGAAATGCTTCCGTATTTTGAAGTCCATTGCATTATTTTTTCGGGTGCTTCAACAAGTGAGTTTTTTGTTAAATTTCGTTTGTTTATGCTAATGTGAGCGTACCCGGTCATAAAGTCAAAGTTTCTGCCTACAAAATAAGTTCCGTTTTTTTCAAAGAAAAAAGTGGTGCAAGCCATTGAAGAAAAGCCAATAAGCATGCTTAAAATAAATATTGAAATAATTTGTATTTTTTTCATTATTTTAAAAATTAAAAAATTAAGTTTAAACCAAAATTCACGTTCATACTTTTGTCCTGATACACTTCGCCAACAACCCAACCGGCTGTTTTTGCCGATAATTCAATGTAAGGACTAAAAACACCAAAATTTGCATTTGTTTTGACGGATACTAAACCGCCAATATCAGCCTTAGATGCGTAAAACGATAGATTTTCGGGTTGTGTCCAAACCATTGCTCTTGTGGTAAACGAAAGTTTATTATTGAAAAAATATTTCTGAGAATTAACTGTTTCCAAACCGATAAAATAATTCTTATAGTTTTGATAATTATGAATGGTAAACAACCAATTGTTTTTATCGTTTTTAAGAAATAAATCAATCGTTATATCCGACCCAAACGATGTAAGCCAATGACGCAAAGCAAAGTTTGTATAAAATGTTCCGTATTTTTTGGTATGTATTGCAAAGTCTTTTTTGCCAATCATAAATGGCGAAACAAAATTTAAAAGTTGCAAAGTGCTTTGTTTTTTAAGATAATCCATTGCTTCCGGTGCAAGCTCGGCAGGTTTAATGTAGCGGTTTATGCCTATACCCGAAGGGTGAGTGCCGCGTTGGTTGTACGTTTTTTCGGGAAAAAACAAAGCATCGCTCCATGCGGTAAAATCCGCCCCAATAAAGTCTCTTTTGTTAATATCCGTTCCTTCCAAACTGCGCATTTCATCGGTAATATCATCAAAATATTCGGTAGTAGATTGTCCCACATACATTACATTCATAATGGTTGTTATCCAGTAAAGCGGGTTCATGGGAATATCGGAATTGTAAAAAAAGTTATTGGTTTGAAGTTGCTGAACCTGATGATATTGTCCTTCAATTCCGGCAATTGCCAATCGGGTGAAATCGGTTCTGCGGTGGTCGTATAAATATGCCATTTCACTATCCTTAACTTCATGCACGGAAATGGCTTGCTGTCCAAACGGAAACGTATTGATGTCGTTAAAGCTGTTAATTCCATGAACAGTCATCACCGCACGATGATACTCTTCGTGCAACCAATTTGAACTTAAAGGGGTGTAAATCGAAATTAAATCAAATGATGTAATTGCAACGCTTTTCAGCAATTTAGTCATAAACTTACTTTTCAGATTTATTCCTTTATCAATCCCAAAATGAACAGAACTATACAAATTATTAGACATTTGCAACGATTGTTTCATGCTTGGATTTGCATAAGCATTGAAATAATTTCCGGTAGTATTTTTAGCATCACCCCAATAAGGCAGGTCAATTAACGGAAAATCAAGATATAATTTTACGGTATCGGTTTGTGCTTGCAAGGTGAGTGAAAACAAAAAAAGCGATAAAAGAAAAAGTAATCGTTTCATGCTGCTATATTTTAAAAGTTAATAACAAATCTTAATGTTATTGCAAAAATACAGCTATTTGAAACCATAAAACTTGATGTATGTTAAGAAAATCTATTGAGCGAATTTTTTTCTGATACGGCTAAGGCTTTCGGGGGTAATTCCTAAATAAGAAGCAATGTGTTTTTGTGCGGTTCGGCGGATAATAATCGGATATTTTTCGAGTAACATTTGGTAGCGTTGTTCGGCGGTCATGGTTAGTAATTCAAGTTGCTGCTGTTGTTTGTGTATAAAAAGCATTTCGGCAACCATTTTACCGATTTTTTCGCCCAAATCGGTGTTGTTGTATATGTTAGTCAAATCATTGTGATACATTGAAAGCATTTGTGTATCCTCCAAAGCCATTGTAAAAATCGGGCTTGGTGTTTGGCTCAGCAAGGACATATAATCGCCAAAAAATTCATTTTCATAGACCAAATCAATGCACACATCGGTATTTTCGTGGAAAACAAAAATTCCTGCCGACCCTTTGATTATAAGATGCAGGTATTTTTCGGTTTTGTTGGCTTGTTTGATGACTTGGTTTTTTTTGAACGTATTTGGAACTAATTTTTCGGCAAAAGGTTGCCATGTTTGGGCAGGTGCTTCAAAAAACGGGTCAAAGAATTGTTTGGTAAGTTTGAGTGTTTCGTTCATAATAGTTCCATTGTTTTAATTTTCAATTTAGAAAATCCAAAATCACTTAATTTTCTTTCTTATTCTGCTTAAACTTTGAGTTGTAATGCCCAAATAGGAAGCTATGTGTTTTTGATGAATTCTTTGTAACAATTCGGGACGATTTTCCAATAAATCAATATATCTTTCTTCGGCTGTTTTGGTTAAAAATTCAAGATGTTGCTTTTGTTTTTCGGCAAAGTCGTTTTCACTACCAATCATAAATAGCATATTACCTATTGGCGTCTTTTTTAGCTGCTCAATATTCGATTTTGAAATTTGGAATACGATTGATTTTTCAAGTGCAGTAATCTCTATTGGTGAAGGATTTCCGGTGCTCAATGAAATATCATCTGCAAAAAAACTGTTCTCAAGAAACAAATCTAAACAAACAAAATGGTTTTCTTTCCAAACAAATAATCCACAAGCCCCTTCAATTAAAAAGTAACCATATTTTTCAATATGATTGCATTCTTTGATTACTTCATTCTTTTTATAATCAACGGTTTCGCCCAAACTTGCAAAATATGTCCATGCTTCTATGGGTGCATTGTAATGGGGGTCGAAAAATTGTTTTAGTCTTTGCTCAATCATCATTTCTTTAGCATTTTTGCAGTATGTGTAGTGCGGATTTCAGGATAACAGCGGGCGTATATCCTCGAAGCACTTATTGTAATTATTTTATATTGTATTCTATCGAGCTAATCTCTAAATCTAACCAAGTCCAATCGCCATCTTCGAGTTTCCAGGTGGCTTTCATTTTTGAAGGAACTTTAATGCCTTCAAAAACAGCGTAATCCTCTACGGTCAAAACCCACGGATAGCGTTTTGCATCCGGCTTATTGCCCATAAACCGTAAGGCGACAAATTTTACAAAATCGCCGTTTTCGTTAAAATAAAAAGTACCGCTTCCGGTAGTTTCTTTGTAAGTCATGGTGGCTTTAGCCGAAGTGTTATCAGTGGTTTCCCAACTAATGTAAGGGCTTAAAGCTAAGGAAGGAAACCAAACCAATTCGCC
>CAYYQW010000055.1:0-8678 GCA_964472505.1 uncultured Bacteroidaceae bacterium
TTACAGACTTCACAGAAGTCGAATAACGATAGCATAATATGTTGATAATTAGAGTAAGCCCACTACGTGGGCAAAACCTATAAACAAATTAGTTACCGGTTTTTTACACGAAATTCAATAATTTATATCGGACAACAATAATATTAAATTACCTGCAGGAAAGAAATATAAACCCACAAAAAAAAGGCCCCGCTGTTCAGCAGGGCCTTTCGTATTATTGAGCGTTAAGCGTTTTTGCGCTTAAGTCAGATTTAATAATTAGTTTTTAAGAAATCGCTGTGTTTGAACACCGTTTTCTCCGTAAACTTTAATGAGATACATACCGGCATCCAAGTCAGAGATGTTCAATTCTGATTGTTTGCTGTTAATGGTTTTGCTCATTACGTTTTGTCCGAGTAAGTTAAATACTTCTACTTTACTTAGCTTGGCATCGCTGCTGATGAATAATACATCATTAGCGGGATTCGGATACAATTTAACGGCAGTGGCAGTGATTTCACCTACAGAAGTAGCCTCTTCAATATCATCGGCACTTCTCGGTAAAATTTTGGCGGCACTGTAGCTGTAGAATCCTACGCCGGTTACATTGTAGTTTGTTCCGGCTGTGGGAACAAATGCAAATAAATCGTCGTCGATTAGTAATGCACCGCTTCCGTCGTCCACAGTCCACATACCGTAGTTGTTTTCTGTATCGGCATCCGTACATTCTGCGTTTTCTACTTTAACCAGCACGCTTTCGTAATCTTCCGTATTAGCGTCGGCCGTGCTTACGGTTGTTGCTTCGGGTAAAGTATTACCGTTTGAAACAACTTCAAATGCGCTGATATTAGTAAGCTGTGTGAGGCCGAAGTATTCAACCACTTCACCGGTTAAGGCTACTTCGTCGCCTTGGGTTACGGCATTCATGTCATAAACGTAGATACCGTTCCATGCGCCGGCTCCGTCTTGGATAAAGTAAGCCGTGCCTTCATCAACAGCTGTTACAATACCGCTTGTATTCACGGCTTTTCCTTCTGCGGGAGAAGGATAGGTTCCGTCATCGCCTTCTGCGGTTGTGTATTGGATTTCGTAAATGGTCGCATCAACCGTTTCATCAATGGTGAAGGTTACGCTGTAAGTAACGGCGGGGTCTAATGATAGGCCGTTGTTATCAACCAACCACATTTCAAGCGTATGTTCGCTGAGGCTTAAATCAGTCAGTTCGAAATCATCGGTTGAGTAGAGGTCGGTTTCCGCTCCATCATCCAGAGTATATACGACATAACCGTCATCGGTTCCGCTTGAGTTGTCGCCTACTTGGAAATTTTGTACATCAAATGTTACACTTACGGTTTGCGTGTAGAGCGTGCTGCCGTCTTCGGGGCTTGTAATTGTTAAAGAGGGTTCTGTAGAACCTTGATAAACGCTGAGGTCATCAATTTGCCAGGTTTTTCCGTCGCTGTCGGTTCCTGTGTATTTAAAGGCAATGTACACGGTTTCTCCGGCAAAATCGGAAATATCCAATTCTCCGGATGAAACATCATTCCAGCTGCCTCCTGAAAGTGTCGGGCTCAGGTCGGTCCAAGTTGCCGTTGACGGTTCACTAATGCCGTCATAATCGGAGGAAACTTTTACTTCAATATCAGCACCTGTATAGTTGCAGGTATTCATAAAAGTAAACGCTGCATGATTCACGCCGCTTAAATCAATCCCGGGGGTGATGAGCCATGTTTCGGAAGCTTGGTTTCCTCCGTCATAATTTGACATTTCTGCAAAATGATCGCCGCTGTAATCTGAGTATTCCCAGTCCAAACTACCGGTAACAACTTGGGTAGTCCAGCCGTCGGTATATAAGTCGCCGGTTTCAAAGTTTCTTTCGTAGGGCAGGCTGACAACCGCCGGATTTACAGTCAATACTCCGCTCACATTTGTGGTTTCGTCCCAGAAACCTCCGCCTGATTCGTTGTATCCGCCGTAAACATAAGGCCCGTTGTTCAGGCTGAAACGAGAAGCATAATAATAGGTGCCGGCCGGCAAGCTGCTGCCAATTTCCGCCATGTATTCATCGTTGTTTCCTACGTCAACATTGTAGCCGGCAGGAATCCAAGTGGTCCAAGTACTCGGGTCGGTATTTTCGGTGCTTACACCTATCCAAGCCTCAATGCCGGCACCTTGTCCGGGATCGGCTGTCAAACCGTCTTCCCATACTTGAGCATACACAGCATAGGTGCCGCCGTAGTTAATGGTTCCGTTTTCGGGCGATTGGAGGTTGCACCAGTCGGGTTCATCGGTGGAGGGGGCTTCTTCAAGTACAGAGAAATCATCCCAATATACAGTAGCGCCACTATAAGTTCTTACTTCAAGATATAATTCGTCTACAGTAGCAGGTGCTTCAAGTGTAACGGTATAGTTTTGCCAAGATGGATCTGATGTGAAATATGAGTTGTTTGGACCTCTCAATTCATCTGCATTATCATTAACAGTAGAACCTCCACTTTTCCAATACGACCAGATTCTAGCATCTGTACCATCTCCACTTTCTATATAATACCAAAGTGAAATTGTATAGGTTTCACCTGCGGTTACAGCAATAGACTGTCCCAAATCGGAAGTTCCTCCAGTATGTTTAGCAGAATAAGTGCCACCATTTACGGTTCCTGACTCTTGAGTAATACTTTCTACTTTTGTCCAACTTGTAGGGGTATTAGAATCATCCCACAGTTCAAAATCGCCATTAAGCAATAAATTTTGCCCATTAACCAATCCCACACTCAAGAAGAGCGAGAAACAAAAGGTTAATAAGGTTTTAAAATGTTTAAATGTTTTCTTCATAATTTCAAAATTTTTAGTTTATAAAAGAGTAGTTTGATTAAGTCGTGATTTACAATCATCAAATATACATAATCGTTCGTGTTTGGCAAGGGGTGTAGGTTAATTTTTTGTTAAAAACACATCCGGCATGCGGGTGTTTGTATAAATGCTTTTGTATTAGCGCTTTGTATTGGTGAAGCTGTCGTACAGCATGCCTTGTTGGTGCTTTGTATGCCTGCCTGTCGTGTGTTTTGTTTTTCGGCGGGCAGCCGGTTGCAAATCCGGTTTTCAGCTCAGTGTGGGCTTAGGGCATCTGACAAATCTGCCGGATTTTAATTCAAAATTTGTTCGAAAAAAATTGCGTTGCATGGCCGTTTGTAACAGAAATCCGGCAGATTTTGTAATTCATGTGTTCCGAAAAATTGGAATAATTAAAAGGCAGCTTCAAAACTCCGTGCGGTGAAAACACCACACGGGCGCAGGGAAAATGAGAACTTTGCCAAAGTTTATCTGTTTCACTTATAGTGTTGATTATTAGCTTCATTACAGTTTGCAAACTGCAACTTTGGCAAAGTTTAACGAACCATTGGGAAAAAAACGGATAATTACTTCTGCTTTACGATCTTAAAACAGCTCTGAAAGAGCGCAATATATCAGCATCGGGCATCTGACAAATCTGCCGGATTTTAATTCAACATTTGTTCGAAAAAAATTGCGTTGCATGGCCGTTTGTAACAGAAATCCGGCAGATTTTGTAATGACTGCCCGGGTCGAAGCTCCGGAAGGGCGAAATATTTCTTATGCATTACCGTTGAATTTCACAACAATTCATTGCTCGTGAAACTTTGCGAAAAGCAGCGCCGGGGAAATTCAGGTTTTCTTAAAAATAATAGTATTTTTGCTTCATACAAACAAGAGGCATGAACGAAAAGGCGCTTCAAATTACGGTACATATTTTACGCATAGGCATAGCCGCGCCTTTGGGTTATTATCTGGGCGAATATCTCGCTTGGGAACGCTTTATGCTGCTGTTGCTGTATTTCGGCACCTATATGGTCGTCAGCCTGCTGATAGAAATGCTGCGCAAAAGCATTTTCCCTTATCCCGAAGAAGATGATATTGAGGAATAAGCTGTTTTCGGAGACTGAGTATTTCGAAGCCGGTGAACCATTGTGCAAGCAGCAGCACCGGCTTCGACAGGCTCAGCCTCCAAATACCCCCGTAGGCTGAGCTTGCCGAAGCCGGTGTGTCAAAACCGAGTGCGATTCCGATTGCCGAGACGGTCATTAATAAACATATCTAACGATTGATAAACAAGGAATTATAAGTATTTGTATTCCGTATGATTCATTACTTCTACTTTACGATGCAAAAACAAGCTCTGAAAGAGCACAATATATCAGCATCGGGCAATGCCCGATGTAATCTTCTTTTGATGCAGAAACAAAATATCAGACAGCTCACTTGAATTCTTCGGAGTCGGGCTTTATCAGGAAATAAGATAATAAGGTAAAATCAGTAGTTATGCCGGTTTCTACTGAGCTTAAGCCCAATGAATAAGGTCTTTTAGAAACCTTATTTTTGAAGTTCTAAGCTCAGTAGAAAAATAACACAATGATAGCCAACCTTATTAACCTTATTAACCTTATTGGTTATTATTGAGTTTTTTCTCTAAATAATATTTAGCCATATTCAAAACAGAACCATAAAAATTAGCCGGGCCAAACCCATGTTTTAACAAAACTATATTGTATTTTTGCAGCTTGCAAAAATACAAACAGATATGGCTCAAGATAAAGTGTCGGTAATCGGCGCAAGAGAACATAATTTAAAAAATATAGATATTGATATTCCGCGTTACAAACTCACGGTAATAACCGGTTTGAGCGGCAGCGGGAAATCTTCATTGGCTTTTGACACCATTTATGCCGAAGGCCAAAGGCGCTATATTGAAACTTTTTCGGCCTACGCACGCCGCTTTCTCGGCGCCGTTGAGCGTCCGGATGTGGATAAAATTACGGGCCTGAGCCCGGTTATTTCCATTGAGCAAAAAACGGTAAACAAAAACCCGCGCTCCACCGTGGGAACGGTTACCGAAACTTATGATTTCCTGCGTTTGCTTTTTGCCCGTTCGGCCAAAGCCTATTCCAAAGAAACGGGCGAAGAAATGGTGCAATATACCGAAGAGCAAATTTTGGATTTAATCCGGGAAGAATACGAAGGCAAGAAAATCCTGATTTTGGCGCCGGTGGTTCGCAGCCGCAAGGGCCATTATAAAGAGCTTTTCGTGAATATTCGTAAAAAAGGCTTTATTCAGGCTCAAATTGATGGTGAAATACGGGAATTGGTGCCCAATCTGAAATTGGACCGATATAAAAATCATAATATTGAAATTGTAATTGATAAATTACGCGTAAAAAACGATCATCGTAAACGCTTGGCAAAATCCGTGCAAACGGCTATGAAACACGGTAAAAACGTGATTATGATTCGGGAGCATGATACGGATAATGTACGTTATTTCAGTAAAAACCTGATGTGTCCCACTACCGGTATTTCTTATAATGAGCCGGCGCCCAACAGTTTCTCATTTAATTCGCCGCAGGGTGCTTGTCCGGTCTGTAAAGGAACGGGCAGTATGCCCACGCCCGATATCGGGAAAATTATTCCGGATACCGGCAAGAGTATTGAAAAAGGTGCGGTTGTTCCTTTGGGAAAAGCCAAAAATAATCATCTGATTTTTTGGCAGGCGGAAGCTATTTTAAAGGAGCACAATCTGGAATTAAGTGTGCCGATGAATAAAATTCCGGAAAAGGCTTTTAACGAAATCCTATACGGACGCGAAGAACCGGTAAAAATAAAACCGCAAAGCTTGGGTTCCGGCGGTGATTTGTCTTTGAGTTACGACGGTATTATTGCTTATTTGGAGCGGCAGGCCGAAGGAAAATCTTCCAAAGCCAACCGGTTCAGGCGCAATTATTTTTCCGATTCGGATTGTCCGGCTTGTAAAGGAAAACGGCTGAAAGAAGATGCGCTCTGGTTTCGTTTTGCCGGGAAGAACATTTATGAGCTCGCGGAAATGGATGTTTCCGAATTGATGGCTTTTTTAGAGAAATCCAAAGCTAAGATATCTGCCAAACAGAAAAAAATAGCCGGTGAGATATTGAAAGAGCTCACAACCCGCCTCAGTTTTTTGGAGGATGTGGGCTTGCATTATCTGAGCGTGAATCGAACGTCCAAAAGCCTGTCGGGCGGCGAGAGCCAGCGTATTCGCTTGGCCTCGCAGATTGGCTCGAAATTAGTGAATGTGCTTTACATTCTGGATGAGCCCAGTATCGGCCTTCATCAAAGGGATAATCACCGATTGATAAAATCACTGAAACAATTGCGCGACACGGGCAATTCCGTAATCGTAGTGGAACACGATAAAGACATGATGCTGGCTGCTGATTACATAGTGGATATGGGACCGCATGCCGGTTTACGCGGCGGAGAAATTACCGCAGCCGGCAGCCCGGCTGATATTCTGAAAAGTGAGGGCCTCACAGCCGATTATCTGAACGGCAGAAAAAAGATTGAAGTTCCCGAAGTTCGGCGCCCGGGCAACGGTAAGCAGTTGGTTTTAAAAGGGGCTAAAGGGAATAACCTGAAAAATGTGAATCTCAAATTACCTTTGGGAACATTTATTTGTGTTACGGGCGTATCGGGCAGCGGAAAGTCCAGCCTGATAAACGAAACCCTGCATCCGGTTTTGAGTCGCCATTTTTATCGTTCTTTGCTCACGCCTTTGGAATATAAATCGGTTTCCGGTTTGGAGCATCTCGACAAAGTGATTGAAGTCAACCAATCGCCCATCGGACGTACGCCGCGTTCAAATCCCGCTACTTATACCAAAGTGTTTGATGAGATACGGAAAATATTTGCGGGCTTGCCCGAATCGCAAATCCGGGCTTATACCGCCGGGCGTTTTTCCTTTAACGTAAAAGGCGGCCGTTGCGAAACCTGCGGCGGTGCCGGCCTGAAAGTGATTGAAATGAATTTCTTGCCGGATGTTCATGTGCATTGCGAAGATTGTCGCGGAAAGCGCTACAACCGTGAAACCCTTGAAGTGCGCTATAAAGGAAAATCCATCAGCGATGTTTTGAATCTGACCGTAAATCAGGCTTACGAGTTTTTTAAGAACATTCCGAAAATCAGAAAAACACTTCAGGCGCTCAAACAAGTCGGTTTGGGCTATATCAGTCTGGGGCAGGCATCCACAACTTTGTCGGGCGGTGAGGCGCAGCGCATAAAATTAGCTGCCGAACTGGCCAAACGAGATACCGGCCAAACCCTTTACATTTTGGATGAGCCTACCACCGGCTTGCATTTTGAAGATATCCGAATGCTTTTGGACGTTTTGAAGCGGCTCACCGATAAAGGCAATACCGTAATTGTCATTGAGCATAATACGGATGTGATAAAAGTGGCGGACTACATTATTGATATGGGGCCGGAGGGCGGTAAAGCCGGCGGCCGAATAATCGCTTCGGGAACCCCCGAGCAGATTGTTAAATCTAAGAAAAGTTATACGGCGGATTTTTTGAAAAAAGAGTTGTAAGCTGATTTGTGTTTTTTACCCACACCTTAAGGCACAACGATAAATTACCCGCAGAGACCGAACCGGCGAAATTGAGTAGGAAAAACGACAGTCGTAAGGCCACATTTCCGAAATGTTTTTTTGACTAATTGCTTGCTTTTAAATAATTTCGTCATTAATGTCGCATACCATATAAAGATAGATTGGCGACACGGAAGTGTCGTTAGTACATACGTTGGGTGCAATTATCCCAAGATGATACAGTAAAACTATTCGAAAAAAAGAGTTGATAAGTTCAGAATTAATTGGAACTTTATTATCTTTGCACAAAATGATTTAATGTGAATTTAATTAATAGAAGTTTACTTGAACGATTAAAGCGGAAAAACCGTGGGAACACTAAGTTGATTAAAGCAATCGACAAGTTAATAAACGATATTCAAGTAAACATTTGGGATTCACCGACTGAATTAAAAGAAACACGACCAGATGCAGATTGTGTTCATAGCGAAGGATTCTATTTTTTTAATCTCAATGTTCATCGTACAATGATTTTGATAGAATTTGATGAAAACAAAAGAGCCCGTGTTATTTGGACCGGTTCGCATCAGGATTATGAAAAGAGATTTAAAAACAACAAAAACACGATTAAAAAGTGGCTCAAAGATAATGGTTGGATTTAAAATAGTTTGATATGAAAGATTTAGTTGACATTCGAGAAATAGAGAATATCCAACAGTTGGATAATGAATATGACTTACAGAAAGCTTTACTGCTTGACCGAAAATTAAGGTTAATGGTTAAAGAAAACCCTGACTTAAAACCACTCCATGATAAGTTGTTTGAGCTAATCCAGAATTACGAAGAGAAAAACTGGTCGGATAGTGAAAATATCCCTGAGAAACAATTTGACGAGGCAGAAACGGCTGAACAGCTTGTTGAGATAGAACGAAAATTCATAGCACAAAGAAAAGATGTGATTAGAAAAAAATTAAAAAGCTATGATATGAATCAAACTGACTTAGCGATTTTACTTGGACATAAAAAATCGTACATGTCAGAGTTGATTAATGGAGTATCTCAATTCTCAATGAAAGATTTAGTAATAATTCATAGAATTTTAAGGATTGATTTAGCCAAATTGATTCCTACATACTTGCAAAACGAAACACGAGAGAGAGTAAAACAAACTATCATTCAATTAAATAAACCGAAACTAAGTTTGAGAATGAATGACTTGATAATGAGTTAATAAAAGCGCACACACATCGTATATAAAACATTTGGCAGTCAGTGTGTTATCGAACAT
>CAYYQW010000055.1:8778-27191 GCA_964472505.1 uncultured Bacteroidaceae bacterium
TATCCACACGTTCAAAAGTCCTGCGCAAGCTGCGGACGTTTTGAAGTGTTTCGGGCTGCTGTTTCCGTAAGATAAAATAATACAGACTCTTCTGATTATCCACACGTTCAAAAGTCCTGCGCAAGCTGCGGACGTTTTGAAGTGTTTCGGGGCTGCGGAGCTTTTGAAGTGTTTTGGGCTGAGGGTTGTTTTGAAACGAAAGGCGGCTTACAGGGTATAAACGGTTTTTTGGCAGAAACTAAAAATACAGAAAAGCAGCGGCTTTTTCACGGAATTCATATATTTTTGCTTTTCCCCGCTATCTATTGAACCTTTGCTTTTAAAAGCCTCCATTTTGTTCAAAATAGCCGACATTATTCGATTTTTAGATTATTTACATAAGATCAGACTCATGAAACATTTATTTTTAATTACATTAGTTAGCCTATTTTTCCTTACGGCTTTTTCACAGGCATTGCCCATAGGTATAGACGAAGATTTTTCCGATTGGACGGACGAGGCTCAAATTCACACCGATGCAAACGGCGACGGAAGCGGGACCGATTTTCTTTCTTTTTCGGTTTCCAACGATGCCGATTATTTATACATCCGTTTGAAAATTGCCGATGAAACTTTGCTTAACGATGACAATAATATTTTTCTGCAAATAGATACGGACGATAATCCGGAAACCGGTTATCAGGTTGCCGGCATAGGCGCCGAGTTGGGTTGGGTTTTTTCCGGCCGTTACGGATATTTTAATCCGCCTGCAGCAGTCAAAATTACCGTTGAGCACAGTGATATTTCTTTTATGGCACTGCCTACGGTGAGTTCCACAGAGTTTGAGATGGCCATATCGCGCCATGCCATGATTAACGGATATGAGCTTTTTCCGGGACACACGATTAAGTTAGTTTTCTACGATGACCGCACCGACGGAGACTTTATGCCCGACCTTGGCGAAACCTTTACTTACATATTTGACGATGAAAGCGAACTGCCGGAAACGGACTTGCTTGCTTTTGAAAGAAAAAATGCCGAAGATATTCGCGTAATGACTTTCAATGTATTGTTTGACGGATTGATAGACCCCGAAAGACAAGACGGATTTAAACGAACAATCAAAGTCGTAAAGCCGGATATTGTTACTTTCAACGAAGCTTGGGATACGCAAGCCTATCAGGCGCAAAACCTTATGAATGATTGGGTGCCGCTTTCTGAAGGCAGTTGGCAGTGCATTGAGGCCGATAACGGCAATATCACCTGTTCGGCTTTTCCCATTGCCGACACATACCGCATACTGCCGGGGCATCGTCTTACGGCAGCGCTTATTGATTTGCCCGCAAGCTACGGAACGGACTTGCTTTCCGTAAATGCGCATTTGAAATGTTGCGGCGGAACGTCCAATAATGCCGAACGCCAATTGGAAGCCGATGCTTTTGCTGCATTTATTTTGGATGCCAAAACTTCAGGCGGCAGTTTTACGGTTCCGGAAAATACACCCATCGTTTTAAGCGGCGATTTGAATTTGGTGGGCGACCGCCAACAACTTACCACCATGCTTACCGGCGATATTCAAAACACCGGCACCTACGGACAGGGCGCAGCACTTGATTGGGACGGAACCGCATTTACCGATTTAGTCAGTTCGCACAGCGACGGACGTCATGCATACACCTGGTATGATGAGTCTTCCTCATTTTGGCCCGGACGTTTGGACTACATCATTTATTCCGATGCCGTTATGCAGCATACCCATGCTTTTACGGTCGATACGCGATTAATGAGCCCGGAGCGCTTATCTCAATACGGCTTACAGTTTGAGGATTCTAAAGTATCGGACCATTTGGCTAAAGTAGCGGATTTTAGTTTTGGCGATTTTGCCGGACGTGCTTCTTTTGATACCGAGAAAGCCGTTTTTATTGTTGTTTCCGATTCTTCCGGAAGCGGAAATTATTTGATAAAGAGTTTGAATAATGAAAAAATTCGTAATTTAAAAGTATATGATGCCGGCGGGCGTCAGCTTTTTAACAAAGCCATTCATAATAATTTTTATTATTTGAATTTGCACGGAATGCCAAGCGGTTTGTATATTATAAAAGCGGAAGGCGATGAACATACCCAAACGCTGAAACTCATGCATCAAAACTAATTAAAACTCATGGCCGAAAATATTTTTACAGCTCAAAAGGCTGATAAAGAAGAAAAATACCAAAGCCTTTTGTCGCAAATAGAAGCTTTAACGCAAGGCGAAACTGATACTATTGCCAATTTGGCAAATATTGCTTCGGCACTGTATTTTGGAATGGGATTTTTTTGGGTCGGCTTTTACCGAGTAGCCGATGAAGATGAATTGGTGCTTGGGCCGTTTCACGGGCCGGTGGCCTGCACACGCATTCGATACGGAAAAGGCGTTTGCGGAACGGCTTGGGAGAAAAAACAAAGCATAGTGGTTCCCAATGTGGATGAATTTCCCGGGCATATTGCCTGCAGCAGTGATTCCAAATCGGAAATTGTACTTTGTATTTCAAAAAACAATCAGGTGCAATGGATTTTGGATATCGACAGCAATCGCTTGAATGATTTTGATGAGACGGACAAGAAATACTTGGAAAAACTTTGCAGTGGAGTCATTGAGCCTTTAATTGTTTAAGTTGGGTAGGTTTGCCACAAAGACACGAAGGCACAAAGCTTATTGAAAACAGAAAGCAGAATGTAATATTTTTTGACGGTATGTTTAATTGGGTTTTTTTTGCCACAAAGACGCTAAGGCACGAAGATTTATAAAGCAGGAGGTTAATGATTTTTGAAGGTATGTTTAAATTTTGCAGGTTTTGCCACAAAGGCACCAAGACACAAAGGTCTGCTCCGAAAAACACAAAATGCTGATTTTTATTGGCTTTCATTTCTTATTACCAAGAGAATGCCTACAAATTCGCAGTTTAAAAAAGTCCCCTTTAGGGGATTTAGGGGTAAAAAGACTTTTCGGAGCAGACTCAACGCTGTTTAATAAATCATCGAAAATATTTAATAAGCTATGGAATGGTATCATATTTTGGCGGTAATCGGAGTAGGTTTTGTTGCCGGATTTATTAATACATTGGCCGGAAGCGGTTCATTAATTACGCTTCCCATGCTTATGTTTTTGGGGCTTCCGGCCAATGTGGCAAACGGTACCAATCGGGTGGGGGTGCTTCTGCAGAGTGCCGTTGCCGTAGCACGATTCAAAAAACAAAAAGTTTTCACCTTTAAGGAAAGCCTGCCTTTAACGATTCCTGCAATTGTAGGCTCGGTGGTCGGGGCTTTGTTGGCAGTTGAAATAAATGAAGAAATCATGGAGCTTACCATCGGTATTTTACTGATTGCCATGTTTTTTCTTCTTATCTTCAAACCCAAACAATGGATTACCGGAAATCCGGAATTGCAAAAAGATAAACCTTCTTTTGTGCAAATCATTATTTTCTTTTTTATCGGACTTTACGGCGGGTTTATTCAAGCCGGTGTAGGGCTGTTTCTTTTGGCCGGTTTGGTTATGGGAGCCGGGCTCGATTTGGTTAAAGCCAATGCCGTTAAGCTGCTCATCGTACTGCTTTATACGCCTTTTGCCATGGCGGTTTTTTTTATGAACGGACAAATTGATTGGGCTTGGGGAGTTGTTCTGGCTATAGGTAATATGGGCGGTGCTTTGCTTGCTACACAATTTGCCGCTCTCAAAGGCGCCAACGCCATTCGTTACATTTTGCTTGCGGTTTTATTTTTGTCGGCCTTGGAACTTTTCGGCGTTCGGGAATGGATTTTTGGCTGAGTGTTCGCTAATTCCTTTCTAATTCAACAAAAAAATCTATTTTTGTGCTTTAACCAAAAAAAAATGAATTATTATGTTTGCGGTCAATAATATTTCCGTTGTATTCTCCGGTGAGACTTTGTTTGATGAACTTTCAGTAGTCATCGGGCCAAAGGAGCGTATCGGCTTGACCGGAAAAAACGGTGCCGGTAAAACTACGCTGCTGAAAATTCTTAACGGAAACACGGAGCCTACATCCGGCAGTGTGAATATACCGCAGGATAAAACCATCGGTTACCTTCCGCAGCAAATGAAATACCCCTCCGGGCGCACGGTTTTTGCCGAAGCACGTGAAGCTTTTGCCGATGTTTTGGCATTGCGAAGCGAAGAGCAGGAAATCATTAATCAAATCACCGAACGCACCGATTATCAAACCGAATCTTACCTGAAATTAAGCGACCGCCTGAGTGAGGTGCAGCAGCGCTTGGAGATGTTTTCGGCCGATAAAATGGCGGCCAATATTGAGAAGATTTTAAAAGGTTTGGGTTTTGAACGTTCCGATTTTGAGCGTCCGGTTACTGAGTTCAGCGGCGGTTGGCGCATGCGTATTGAGCTGGCCAAAATATTGTTGAAACAACCGGATTTGCTTTTGCTCGATGAGCCTACCAATCATCTGGATATTGAATCGGTGCAGTGGTTGGAGAGTTTTTTGAAAAACTACGGCGGTGCCATTGTGCTTATTTCACACGACCGCGCATTTTTGGATGCCATTACCGAGCGCACCATCGAAATAGCCGGCGGCAATTTGTATGATTATAATCTGCCTTTTTCCAAATTTGAAGAAAAAAGGAAAGAGCGCATAGAAAAGCAGAAAGCCGAATTCATCAATCAGCAAAAATACATTGATGATACTCAGGCTTTTATCGACCGCTTCCGTTATCAAGCCAATAAAGCTTCGCAGGTGCAGTCGCGCGTTAAGCAATTGGAGAAATTGGAGCGCATAGATTTTGATGCTGAGGATTTTTCGGATTTGGAGTTTTCTTTTCCGCCTGCTCCGCCTTCCGGCGACGTAGTTTTTGAAGCCAAAGAGCTCGGAAAGTCCTACGGTGAGCTCGAAGTTTTGAAAGATTTATATTTTGATATAGAAAACGGGGACCGGATTGCTTTTGCCGGCAAAAACGGCCAAGGAAAAACCACCATGATTCGTATTATTATAGGCGAACTGGAATACAGCGGCACGGCAAAATTGGGACATAATGTGAAAATTGGTTATTTTGCTCAAAACCAGGATGAAAAATTAGATGACAGCAAAACCGTTTTAGATGTTCTGGATGACGTGGCCGTGGGTGATGTCAGAAAACGCTTGCGCGATATTCTCGGGCAATTCCTGTTTCACGGTGATGATGTGCATAAAAAAGTTTCGGTGCTTTCCGGCGGCGAGCGCTCTCGTTTGGCATTGGCAAAATTGATGTTGGAACCTCACAACCTGCTCATTCTTGATGAGCCTACCAACCATTTGGATATTCGCTCAAAAGACCGACTGAAAAAGGCTTTGCAACAATTTACCGGAACGCTTATTGTGGTTTCTCATGACCGCCATTTTCTTGACGGCTTGGTTGATAATATTTTTGAGTTTGAAAATAAGAAAATTAAAAAACACGGCGGTGATGTTTCTTTATTTCTTAAAAAAATTCAAGAAAAGCAAACCGCATACGATTTTAAAAATAACAACTCTCAAAAAAATGCGGAAGCAGCCAACGAATCTGAAAAAATAACCGATAATAAGCAGTTATACCTGCTTCGTAAAGAATATGACAAAGAAATACGCAAACTTCAAAAGGAAGTAGAAAAGCATGAGAAGCATATTGAAGAGAAAGAGCAATTTATTGACGAAGCCGAAAAGCGCTTAGCTTCGGGTGAGCAGATTGACGATACGAATTTTTTTGAAGAATTTGAAGCCGCCAAAAAAGCTTTGGAATTTCATCTGGATGCTTGGGAGAAACATGAAAAGCTTGTGCAAAATATGACGGAAGAAAAAGAACGTGAAGCCGGCAAATAAGCTGTTAAACCCTTATGAGTGTTAAGTTAAAACCATTTTTTTCTTCGGAATTAAAAAGCATGAGTACAACCGGTACCAACATGATGATCCAAACTGCCAAATAGCCGTATTTCCACGAAAGTTCGGGCATTTTTTCAAAATTCATTCCGTAAACACCGGCAACAAAAGTAAGCGGGATAAAAATGGTGGCCACCACGGTTAATGTCTTCATAACCATATTCATACGATGTCCCTGAACCGAGAAAAACATATTGCTGTTCTGTTCGGTTTGCAGTTCAAGCGTTTCGCAGCTGTCTAATAGGGTGAGACACAAATCTTTGAGCTCTGAAAAGTATTTAATGTGTTCAGATTCAATGAATCCGGCTATGCTTCGCTCGGCCGTGCTGCTAAAAACTTTTTGTTTTTTCGGTGGCTGTCTTTTTTCATATAGTCAGGCCGTAGAATCGGCAAAGCATTATTTGATAATGGGTGTTTTTTTGAATAATGATTCCACAAAAGCTTTTTTATCAAACATTAGTAAATCTTCAGCTTTTTCGCCTATGCCAATGTATTTTACGGGAATCTGAAAACGATCGGAGATGCCTATTACCACACCGCCTTTGGCTGTTCCGTCGAGCTTGGTTATGGCCAGATCGGTTACTTCGGTAGCTTTGGTAAATTGCTTAGCTTGTTCAAAAGCATTTTGGCCGGTTGATCCGTCGAGAATCAGTAAAATTTCATGCGGGGCATCCGGAATAATTTTTTTCATCACCTTTTTTATCTTGCTCAGCTCTTCCATAAGGTGCTTTTTGTTGTGCAGCCTGCCGGCGGTATCTATAATTGCGATGTCGGCATTTTTGGCTTTGGCCGAACCGAGTGTATCAAAAGCTACCGAAGCCGGGTCGGAGCCTTGTCTTTGTTTTATAATTTCTACTTTGGTGCGTTGTGCCCATAAGTCGAGTTGTTCTACGGCTGCTGCTCTAAAAGTATCGGCAGCGCCCAATACTACGGTTTTTCCTGCGGCTTTAAATTTGTGAGCTAATTTGCCGATAGTGGTTGTTTTGCCTACACCGTTAACGCCTACAACCATTATTACATAAGGATTTCCGTCTTTGGTCTTCCAAGGGTCTTCTTCCGTATTGTTTTCATTTTCGGAAAGCAGCTCGCCAATTTCATTTTTCAGAAGGTCGAGCAATTCGGCGGTGTTAAAGTATTTATCTTTGCTTACGCGGGCTTCTAAACGGTCAATAATTTTCAGGGTAGTATCAACACCTACATCGGAACTTACAAGAATCTCTTCCAATTCGTCTAAAAAATCATCACTTACTTTTGATTTTCCGGCTACGGCGCGAGATAATTTTTTCAGCAGGCTTTCGTTGGTTTTTTCCAAGCCTTTTTCGAGATTTTCTTTTTTCTCTTTCGAGAACATTCCAAATAATGCCATTTTGAAATAATTTAGGGTTGATTTTTCAAATATACAAAAAGCTTTCCTCAAATTCATGAGAAAAGCTTAAGAATATATCTCAGATTTTAATACGGTTCTTTACTTCTTAGCGAGGAATTCTTTTACTTTTTCGTTGTGTACCATTACTTCTTTAAAAGTATAGGCTCCTGTTTTGGGAGATTTTACAACTTTTACAATTTTTGTAAATGCTTTTCCTTCACCTTTCTGTACTGCAGCAACTACTTTCTTAGCCATAGTTTAATGTTTTATTTGATTTCTTTATGAATCGTGTATTTTCTCAATATCGGATTGTATTTTTTCAATTCCATGCGTCCGGTAGTGTTCTTACGATTTTTGGTTGTAATATAACGAGAAGTACCCGGTTTACCGGTTTTTTTGTGCTCGGTACATTCCAAAATAACCTGAATTCTGTCGCCTTTCTTTTTAGCCATGATTCAATATTTTTTAATATTTGCTGATGATTCCTTTTTCTTTTGCTTCTTTCAAAGCTTTGGACAATCCCTTCTTTTGAATTATCTTCATACCGGATGTGGAAACAATCAAATGTATCCAACGATTTTCATCGGCCAAAAAATATTTCTTTTTGAATAAGTTAGGGCGAAATGTCCTTCGTGTTTTCTTATGGGAGTGAGATACATTATTGCCTGTAATTACCCTTTTTCCCGTTATTTGACATGTTTTTGCCATTACTCCGTATTTATGTGATGTATAAAATTCTGTTTCTTAAAATGGAATGCAAAAAAAGTAAATTTAATTCAAATAATCAAAATTATTCTGCTTTTTTCTGCTTTTAATCTTTTTATTCAAATTTTTAAACTTGAATTTGCTTAAAATAGGCTGCAAATTGCACTATAAATTGCTTATAATGAGAAAGTACAATTCTTTTCCCCAAAATTTCAAAAAACAAAGATACTATAATTTTTCGCATTCTCTGCTTAATCGTTTTATATTTTTGCTAAAGTTTCAATACGCAGCGAGTTTTGTGCTTGTTTGGCTTTTTGCCCGTTTGCAAACAGGTCTTTTGAATTAGGAATTTTATTTGTTTAAATGCTAAATATCAACACCTTAAATTAGTAATTCCAAATTAAACAAAATACATTAAGATTTTAAAATGAAAATTGGTTTTTGTTGATAGACATAAAAAATGAAGAAATCAACAAAGGACACAAAGATACACATAGTTCTGCTTTAGGATATTAAAACAAAAACAAGCTCTGAAAGAGCGAAATATTTCTTCGAGGGTCTTGAAAGTTATTCCAAATCTTATAAGATTTGGAATAACTAAAAATAGCTTATTTAGATACATAACCGGTATGTTTCGAAGCGAAAAACTCTGTTTTTGGAATCATCTGTATAACGCCTTAATAAACAGTGCTTCGTAGTTTGGTTGCTATGATAATATAGCGTATCAAAAGCCACGATATAAGGGCTTGAGTACCTGCGAAACTTTAGTAATTAAATCTTACATCTTAAATCTCTCATCTAAATACTTACATCTTATATCTTCAACCATAAGATTTTTTTGATATTAAACAGCTTATTATCTAATTTAGGGGTTTACATTAAAAAGTTCCCGGAAACACAGCTTATGGCATACAATTATCGGCAGCTTAAAAATTCACCCTTTCGGTTTGTCTTTCGCGGTTTTTATATCACCGTCGTTTTGGTCATACTTGCATTTATACTTATTGAACAGCAAAACCAAAAGGCACGTGAAGCTTTTTTTGCAGCGGAAAAATTCCGCATGGAGGTTTTTGAGTTATCGCGCAGTTTTCCTGAGTTTATGGACACCGAACGCAGTGATAATTTCTTTCTGTACGATTTCGACGGGAATAGTGAGGAAGTTGTTATGCAAATTGAGCGCTTGTCGCAAATGGCTAACAATAAATCGCTTACTGAGTCTATGGTAAAGGCGGGAATCGGAAGTGATTCAGCCGGACTGAAAAAACTTATTGAAAGCTTAAATACGAATTTTCAGAATATCTTGTCGGCAGAGAAAACCTTGGGCAATGAAGAATACGGCCTGGCACAAAGCCTGAAAGATGCCGGAGCGCAATTGAGTCTGACAGCTCAAACATTGGCTGACAGTTCCGTAAAAAGTCAACTGCTTACGGTGGCAGAATTAGCCGATGCCTATCAACAAAATTCGACAGAATCTACTGAACGCGACTATCTTCAAAGCTCTGAAAATTTTATAGATAAACTGAAACCGCCGAAAGGGAAAGAGCCTTCAGTCAAAGAAAAACAATTGATCGATATACTTATCAAACATCGTTCTCGCTTTATAGCTTATTCCAAAGCCGTTACACTTTTGGGACATAGCAATGAAGAAGGGCTTAAGGCGCTTGCTTTTGAAAGTTTAAGAGAATTGGCACAAATTTCTGATACTTATTATCAATTTCAACTTGAAAACTACAAGACTCAAAGCAATCGTTCCCGAATTTATACTTTCATTGGTATTGCTTTGGCCTTGCTGGTACCCTTTGTGTTGGGTTTTTGGATTTACCGAAGAATAACCGGATATTTTGATCAGATTGATGTTTTGCTGCAATACTTAAAGGAAGGCGAAATTACCCGATTTGATTATTCTCGCAGTATGGCTTCTTTTCCTATGCTTCGAACAATTCGCGATATTTTTTCCGGCTTGGAACTTAAAAATAAACACATTCAAAAAATAAGCACCGGAGCAGCCGCAGATGCTGACTACCGATACGATTTGCATGATGTGCTGGGTCAAAGCATTTTGCAGTTGGAAGAAAGTGTTTTGCAATCTCAAAAAGAAAAAGAAAACGAGTTACGTAAAAAAGAAGTGGAGGACAAGCGTATCCGGGGTCTTACAAAATTTGCCGCTGTTATGCGTGAGAATGCCGGACAAGCTCAAAAAATGGCACAGGCCGTTACCAATGAACTCGTAAATTTTCTGGAGATAGAATTGGCCGGCTTTTATATTTTAAAGCCCGAAAAAGACCCGCCGGAATATGAGTTAATAGCTGCTTACGCTTATAATCAGGAAAAGATGATTCAAAAAACCGTGACTACCGGCAAAGGTTTGGTCGGAACGGCAGCTTCCGATAAAATTTCATTCCATTACGATGAATTGCCGGAAGATTATCTCTCCATAGTAACCGGCTTTGGGCAGGCGCCTCCGAAGGCATTGTACATTCAGCCCTTGATCTCCGGCGATACCGTGGTGGGTGTCTTGGAGCTGGCTTCGATTAGTAAGTTCTCCGAATACGATATCGAATTCATCAAAAGCCTGGCCGGCGATATTGCTTCTGCTTTGCGATACATCATACTCGAAAAATCTTAAACGGCTTGGGTATGGGCTTGCGGGAGTAGTTGTCAAGCAAAGGGAATTATTTTATGTTTTTGATTAGCTCCGTCCTTTAGTCATAATTGTTGATAAATAATGGCTTTAGCAGAATATATATGACTCATCCGGTAGGTTAAAATCCCATCTCGCAAAATTTATATATGAGCCCACTCCGAAAAGTCGATTTTTCTGCCGGCAAAGTTGTAAGTATCTGTTAGTCAGCAACCGACGGGTTAACCCGTCGGTTATGGAACGAGTTGTTTATGAGCAGCTTAAACATATCGCTTGTTTTTATTTGTACTTTTCGGAGTGGACTCATATATTAAAGCATAAGCAAACTGTTGGTTTTTAATAACCGGGTTTCTCTACAGTTATCTTCCTCCAAAAGTTTTTCATCCCCCATTCATAAAATGCTTTCGACTTTCACTAAAAATGCTTTATTTTACAAAAAAAAATGAAGCGACTGCTGTTAACTTTTATCGGATTATTTTGGGTTTTATTTGCTGCGGCTCAATCGTTTGCTTGGTGGGAAAAATCGAAAATATCAGCGCCGGCTTTGGCCGATATGTATTCCGGTTTAAGCAAAGTAGAGTTGGTAAAGACTCAAAAAGTTCATCCGCAATATTATAAAGGGGAATTTATTGACCGCCCGCTCAACGAGTTGCAAACCGGTTTTGGCTTGCCGATTTTTTCATCACAAAAAAATATATCGGGCGGCTTGCTTAAAACTGCTTTGGATATGCAGGTGGCTGCGGTGCTTTTAATTGATATGTACGAAGAGGAAACCGCCCCGGTAATTAATAATGATTATCGTTTCGGACCGGCTTTCAATGCGGTTTATTATCCCGCTGCTTGGGAACGTGCTTTTGTAAAAAATATTAGTATGCGCTTTTTGCCGGTGCTTCACGAGAGCACGCACATAGGCGATGAATATGCTTTGCACGGTTATTCAAATGTGCCGGATTTTATGCGCATAAATGTTTCTTACGAAGTATGGCAGTTGTTTTTGGGAATTAATTCGCCGGATACGCTTTCGGGCAGTTTACTTTCTGCCGAAATTGGCTATCAAAGGCTTTTGCCGCACAAAGCCGGCTTTTATAATGTGGATACCTTTGAGGTAGGGGGTCTTGATGTAAAGCCAAGCAGCGAGCGCGATATCTGGCTTTTTCGCTTGAATGCTCAAAAAGAAACTGAATTTATGAAAAAGCGCAAAGGTCGAATTTTGTTTTCATCCGAATTGCGAAATGAGATAAAATTTGGCTACACTATGCTAAACCCCGAGCGGCGTGTTTGGTCCTTAAATACGGTAACGGGTTTTAGTTTTGATGCCGGATCAATACATCGGCGTATGGGCTTTTATTTGCGCTATTACTACGGATTGAATCCTTACGGGCAGCTGCGTGATGAGTATAATTTTCAGCTTTTCGGAGCGGGTATATTTATACAGTAAGCCCTAAAAGTACGCAGTCAGCTTTGTACACTTAGGGCTTGTAATTCTGTGATAATGAGTAATATCCAAATTACTCGGTCGGTATTTTCTTATCTTTGATTCACATAATTGGGGCGAAATTCAGCATTAATAGCTAAAATCGGCCTTTTTTTTTCGCTTTTTGTTTTTCTTGAATTTATGCGGAGCTTTGCCTTTGGGGCCTTGCTTACCGGCGCGTTCGTTTTTAGAAAATTCTGCAAAAACCGAAGTCCCGTTATACTCTGTTTTGTTGAGTTTGTCAATAAGTTCGCCTGCAGTTTCTTTTTCAACTTCTATAAAAGAGAAATTTTTAAGAATTTCGATGCGACCTATTTCGCTGTCTCCGGATCTTAAAGCTTCATTGACCAAGCCAATTAAGTTGGCGGGTTTCACTTTGTTGTTGGCACCAATGTTTATGAATAATTCTGAGAAATCTGAATTGGTTCCCCTGCTTTTTTTATTCTTTTTGCCTTTGGATGCTTTATCGGAAGCTGAAGCGTTAATGTCTTTAGCATTTTTATAATAAGCCAGAAAACGATTAAATTCTGCCGAAACTACTCGTTTAATGAGGTCTTCTTTACTGAAGTCTTTGAATTTTTCATTGATGTCATTCAAAAAAGGTTCTATTTGTTCCTCTTTTACATGAGTTTGCTCAATTCTGTCCATCAGTGAGAAAAGTTGTCGGTTACAAATTTCTTTACCGTCCGGCACTTTTTCGGGTGTAAATGAAATACCAAATTTTTTCTGAATTTGTTTTATGGTACCGATTTCTTTTGGCGTAATTACGGCTACGGAAATACCGCTTTTACCGGCTCGGCCTGTACGTCCGCCTCGGTGAACATAGATTTCCGGATTATCCGGGAGGTTGTAATTTATTACATGCGTGAGGTCGTCCACATCTAAACCTCTTGCGGCAACATCGGTGGCTACCAGCATTTGCAGATGTTTCGTTCTGAAACGGTTCATTACTTCATCGCGTTGTGCTTGCGACAAATCACCGTGCAGAGCATCGGCATTGTAACCGTCTTGCATCAGGTTTTGTGCCACGTCTTTGGTTTCTCGTCGTGTTCTGCAAAATACGATTCCGTAGATATCCGGATTGCTGTCGGCAATGCGTTTGAGTACTTCGTATCGGTTGTGCGGTTTTACCACATAGTAGATGTGATCCAGTTTCTCAGCGGCTGAATTGGCCGGTGAAACAGATATTTCTACCGGATTATTCATGTATTTTTTACTGATACTGCGAATGGCTTTCGACATGGTTGCCGAAAACAACGCGGTTTGTTTTTCTGCCGGAGTTTCACTCAGTATGGCATCCAAATCATCTTGGAAGCCCATGGAGAGCATCTCATCGGCCTCATCCAATATAACGCGCTCTACGGCATCAAGTTGAAGTTTTTTTCTTCGGATTAAGTCCTGAGCTCTCCCCGGAGTTGCAACAACGATTTGTGCACCTTTACGAAGTTCTCGAATTTGAGTGTCAATGGAGGCTCCGCCATATACAGCGACTACTGAAATATTTTTTACATATTTTGAATAATCTTTCAAATCCCCCGATATTTGTATGCAAAGTTCTCGGGTAGGGCAGAGAATAAGTGTTTGAGTTTGTTTACTCTCGGCATTTGTAAGGTTCAATGCGGGCAGTCCGAAAGCGGCAGTTTTACCGGTGCCGGTTTGCGCCAGTCCAATCAAATCTTTTTGTTGGTTCGATAACAAATAAGGAATGGTTTGAGCCTGAATTGGGGTGGGTTCTTCAAAACCCATTTCTTGAATTGCTTGAAGATACTCTTGTTGCAATCCGATTTCTGAAAATGAAGTCATAATTATTTTATCAATTAGCGGGCAAAGGTAGCATAAAAAAAATAGCCACCGCCGTTTTTTCAAAATTCTTTAGAATTTGTTTCTTAAATCGTTTATTCTTAGTTGTTTGCGAGCTGGGTTTTTTAAACAAAAATCGGTCTTTGTTTCAGCCTCAGGTTCTGATGATGTTTGCTTTATGATGGAGCACCAGCTCTTTAAAAGCTGTAATTGGATTGCAATTTCGGTTTAGTTTATTCTAATATCAATAATACAAAGCAAATAAATGCGCATGCCGGTTTATCAAATCTTAGTTTCTATATCGTTACGGGTATTTTTCTCGTAATTTATTTTATAGTTTGGGTTCATATAGCCTTCGGGCAGAACGGTAATGGGTTTTATACGTAAGGTGGTTTCTCCCTGTTTCAATACTCTAAACTCTACTCTTCGGTTAAAGCGCAGGGTTTTGTAATTAAAATATCCGTTGGTTTTATTGTAGGCTATGGGGTTTTCTTCTCCGTATGCAACGATTTCAATTTGTTCATCTTTGGCTCCGCCTTCAATAAGTACTTTTTTAACGCTGTAAGCTCTTTTATAAGAAAGGAAGTGATTGTATTTGGCATTGCCTACGGCATCAGTATATCCGCCTACTTCGATTACGGCTCCGGGATTATTTTTCAGGTATTCAGCTATTATCTCGGTGGTTTCGTTTCCTTTGAAATCATCGCTGTTGGTGGGGAAAAGTATGTTTTCGGCAGTAACGGCCATATCGTAAATAATGGTGTCGCCCGACTCGGTAATTTCAATGCGGTCTTCGGAAATTATTTCTCCGTTTTTGTCTCGTATCACCGGCTTTTTGGATGATGTATTAGTAGTGGTTTCAGTTTCTCCTATGTCTGCAACTTCATCATCGCAACGTTTGTGCGGGTCTAAACGTATGGATTGATATTCTTGTTGGTACTGAGCATCTTCGGCTACTTGAATTTGATCGGTGAAAACGGTTTGTCCGTCAGCTTTGGCTTCAAAGCTATAGGCCTCACCTCTGTTTACTACAAACACAAATTTACCGCTGTTGGAGTTAGGAGCGTAGTACCATTCTTGACCGGTTTCATTATTGGTAAGTGTGATATCGGTTTTGGGCAGGCCTTCAGTACATTCCGTATAAACATAACCTACCATAACAGAGATGTCGGATCCTTCAGCTGATTTGTCAGTAACCATATAAAGGTCGTTCTCGCCCAAGCCGCCTTTTCTTTTTGAGGAATAATACGCCCTTTTTCCGTCGGCCGTGGGCAGATAGAAAACATCGTCTTGTACTGTGTTAATGGGATAACCCAGGTTTTCGGCTTTTGAGAAGGTGCCGAATTGATTTTTCTCGGCTTTAAAAACATCAAAACCGCCCAAGTTTTTATGTCCTTCCGAGCTGAAGTAAAGTGTTTTCCCGTCGGGATGGATATATGGGCTTTCTTCGTCAAGTTCGGTATTAATGGCATCGCCGGGGTTTTTTACCGGGCCCCAAGTTCCGTCAGCTTGCATTTCGGAAATATAAATATCCATACCGCCTAAGCCACCGGGCCTGTCGCTTGTAAAATAGAGAAAGCGTCCGTCGGCAGAGAGCGAAGCGTGGGTTTCTCTGTATCGGGTATTGATGTTGGGGCCTAATTTTTGCAATATTCCCCATTCGATACCTTCCAAGTCGCTCAGGTATATGCTGCCTTCATCTTCCGGTTTGTAGATGAATAGTTTTTGTCCGTCAACGGATAAGCCTATGGAAGCTTCATGATCCGGACTGTTAATGTTTTCACTGATACCCTTGGGTTTGGTCCATGCGCTGTCTTCTTTGTAGCTGATAAAAATATCTTCATCGTAGCGGCCGTCCATATCGGCTTCGCCGCCTGATTCATTGGGGCGTCTTGAGGTGAAAATTATTACGGATTCATCGGCAGAAATAACCGGGCTGTGGTCGGAATATTTTGAGTTGATGATTTTGCCTAAATTCTTTAATTTTACGTTTACTTTTTCCTGAGTCAGCTCAATGCCGTTTTCGCACAATTTTATTTCTTTATCAATTTCTCTTTTTATTCGGCGATTGCTTATTTGTTTGCGAAGTTTCTCAAACATTTCTAAGGCTTCTTCAAAGCGGTAGGCAGAACGATAAGCTCTGGCCAGATAGAAATAACTTTCTATGTACCGTACACTTTTTTTGCCTTCTTTTTTGCGATATATTTTAGTTGATTTTTCAAAGTACTCAATGGATTCCTCTTTTCCGTCGGATGTATTAAGCAAACTGAAACCCATTTTGAAATTCAATTCGGGGTCATCAGGCATTTGCATTAAAAATTGCCGATAGAAACGAATGGCATTATTAAAGTTTTCGCTTTCTAAGTAGGCTTCGGCAATTTCTAAACTGTCTAATTCAGAATCCTGAGCTGTTGCTCTGTATGAAAACAGACATATTATAAAAATTGTAAATATATAGCTTAGCTTGTTCATAAAAAGGTTTTCTTACAGTCTTCAAACTTATTAATCAACATAAATTTGACTAATTTTATTATAGCAAAAGTAATCATTATCTTAAAAAAATAAAAGCTTCCGGATATTCTGCTCTAATTTGGAAAAAGTCGTCCAATACTTTTTCTTTATTGGTGTAATTTCCAAAAAAATAGAGAAAACTTCCGTTTGAATATTGTTTTTCACTAATGCCGTCAATGCTTTCAAAGAAATCCAAAGGTTTCTGTTCAGTGCTTAATGTAAGCCCGATGGCATATCGTATTGTATTGTCGGTGGTTGTTTGCGGGCTTGCTTTGTAGATATATTCCTTCGGAACTTCAATTTGTTTTACAAACAGGTCGCTTTCATTGCTTTGTTGCAGTACTTCAATTTCTACTCTTCTGTTGTAAACCAGCGCTTCCCAATGAAATTCATCTGCTTCATCTTTATTAAGGGCAATTGGATTTTCAAAACCCTTACCGGTTATTTTGATTTGATTTTGAGAGGCTCCTCGTTTGAGTAACTCTGTTTTTACCGTGGCTGCTCGTTTTTCGGAAAGTTTGAAATTGTAGTCTGCATCACCTTGCAGATCGGTGTATCCGGTAAGCTGTATAACAGCAGTTGAGTCGCTTTTTAGAAAATCGGCCAGTTGTTGCAGACTCTCTTCGTAACCGCTTGGTTTGTAGCGATTAATTTCGAACAGCATGTTTTCGGTAAGGTAGGGTTCGCGTTCAATCGATATGGTGCCGTATTTTTCAATGATTTCATCTTCACTGAGATTCGCTTCCGTTTTTACAACCGTAAACACTTGTTTTCGCTGATCCTTGACTTCTGCTTCCAGTTCGGCTTGTTTTTCGTTGAAGAGCGTGTATGCCAGCGTATCGCCTGAGTGGTGAACCGGAAACATATTTCCTCGTATTCTGCCGTTTTCAATTCCTTTGCTTTCAAGGTATTTTGATACTTTTCTTTTACGTGCTTCGGCATACTCACATTCCAAGCGCCGGAAATTGGGATCGGAATCGTAAACCAAGTAATCACAGCCGGAAATATCAACTTGCAGTGCCGGGTTTTCAGTCATAAATTTAGCCAGATAATCCAATTCAAGCTTCGCAAAATCATTAAGTGTAGTCAGCCCGATATCGAAGCCAATGGTTCGTGTGGCTTTAAGGTACTCGGAGGCCAGACGGTCAAGCTCTACGTTTTTGTTAAGCTGATAAAACCCCTTTTGTTGGTCTGCATGAATGTTGTAGGCATTAAAAACATAGCCGTCTGCTTCAAAAAATAATTTGTAATCGTTTTGCTCGGTCAGGGTTAACAGGTAGCGTCCGTTATGATCGGCTGCTTTGTATTCCTGTATGGTTTCACCGGTAGTTATGTCTTTTAGAGAAACTTTCACATTTGGCGGTATCACCAGTGAACTGTCGGTAAAAACAATTTCCGAACCGTGTGTATGTGCTTTTTGAAAAGTTCTGCTGTTTTCCGAATACCGGTATCTTTTCGGGTATTTTTTTCCGCTTTCGGGGTCTATAAATACACCTGACTGATTTTCTGTTTCCGTTTTTTCGAAATTTCTTCTTATAATTTCCGTATCTTGCACATAACCTGCAATGATGGATATGTTTTTTTCGGGTTTGGCCAAGAATGTGGCTTTATAAATATTGGTACTGCCGTCTTTTTGCGAGGCATAGTAGCCGCCTTTTCCGTCGGCGGTAGGTACAAAAAACACATCGTGCTCAACGGTATTGAGGGGAAAACCTATATTTTCCGGTTCGTACCATTCTCCGTTATCTTTTTTTTCCGAAAAGAAGACATCAAAACCGCCCATGCCGGGATGCCCGTCTGAACTGAAGTATAGAGTGATTCCGTCCGGATGAATGTAGGGGCCTATTTCGTCTTTTGAGGTATTAATGGTTGGCCCTAAGTTTTTAGCGGGGCCCCAAGTTCCGTCTGTTTGTTTTTGCGAGATATAAATATCAAAACCTCCGAAGCCGTCTTTGCGGTCGCTTGTAATGTAGAGTTGTTGCCCGTCGGCTGAGAGTGAGGCGTGTGTTTCTCTGTATTTAGTGTTTATATTGGGTC
>CAYYQW010000056.1:0-27182 GCA_964472505.1 uncultured Bacteroidaceae bacterium
CAATGCCGCGAATTATTTATAAAAAAAATGAAAGATTACGGAACCGCTTGGCGTGTGCTGCGCACGGCATCGCTTACCGACCAAATATATATTAAAGCGCAACGCATAAGAAGCATAGAAATAAAAGGCACGCAAAAAATACAAGATGATAGCGTCAGCGAGTTTATCGGCATTGTCAATTATGCTGTTATGGCACTGATTCAGATTGAATTAGGAGTATCGCAAAGCCCCAAGTCCGATATTGAAGTTATTTCCGCACTTTATGATAAATATTTGCAGGAAGCCAAAGATTTGATGATGAAAAAAAATCATGATTACGGCGAAGCGTGGCGATCCATGCGCATCAGTTCTTATACGGATTTAATTTTAATGAAAATATTCAGAACCAAACAAATTGAGGACAACCAAGGCAAAACATTAGTCTCGGAAGGCGCGGACGCTAACTATTTTGATATGATAAATTATGCCGTGTTTGCGCTCATCCGGCTGATTGTGGAAAAAGAGTAGGGGAGTATTCCGTTGTGTATCATTAATAAAAATAAACAAGACAAAACGATATGTTATATAAATGCTTTTAAATAAAATACATATACCAATTATTAAAGATAAAACAGTTCATCGTTTAGAACTTTTCTCAAAGCTTAATGCTTGGCAGAATTCTAAATTAATCTTGCTTTCTGCGCCTGCCGGCTTTGGTAAAACAACATTGTTAAGCGATTGGATTCAACAACATAAAATCCCGGCTGTTTGGTTTTCTGTTAGTTACGAAGATAACGAACCGGTTGTTTTCTTTGATTATTTAATCGCTACTGTTCAACAGATTTATTCAAATTGCGGGCAAAATGCACGCGAACTTTTACATGCTGTTGATAAACCTTCACTTCAATCCATTGCAAATCTTTTAATAAATGACCTGACGAAAATTAACAATCAAATATTGATAGTGCTTGATGATTTTCATTTTATCGAAAATAAAGAAATTATAACTTTGATGCGTTATTTGACAGAAAACGTACCCACAAACGTGCATTTTGCCATTTTAACCCGCATTAACCCGATGCTTCCAATTGAGCGATTGCGAAGCCAAAATCAATTAATAGAAATACGTGCAAAAGACCTCAGTTTTAGTAAAAATGACACTACGGTTTTTTTCAATAAAACCTTGAAATTCAAATTATCAGACGAAAATATTGAACAACTGAATACCAAAACCGAAGGCTGGATTGCCGGTTTGCAATTAGCTTATGCTTCAATGCTGCATCGCTCTGATATTGAAGAATTTATCAACAATATGGGTGGCGACAACCGGTATATTATGGATTACCTTATTGATGAAGTATTCAATTCCCAAGCCGATGATATAAACACGTTTTTAGTATCTACTTCTTCGTTGCAAATTCTTTCGGCTTCGCTATGCAATTATGTACTAAACAGAAACGATTCGCAAACAATTCTGGAAAAACTCGAACTCGAAAATATTTTTATTGTTCCGTTAGACAATGTGCGAAAATACTACCGCTATCATCACTTATTTGCCGATTTATTGAAGAATAAATTTGTACAAAAAAATGCCGGATTTATTACTCAAATTCACAAACGGGCATGCGATTGGTATTCAGAAAACAATATGCCAAAACAAGCAATCGAACATGCTATACTTGCAGAAAATCCAGACATAGCTGTGCAAATTTTCGATAGGATTATCGAAAAATTATGGATAGACGGCGAACATATTGTTATTTTAAATTATTGTAAATCCTTTCAGGAAGAAATCCTTATTAAATATCCCAAAATTGGTTTATACGGTGCATGGGTTTTTGTAAAAACCGGAGAAGTTAAAAAGGCAAAATCATATTTGGAAAATGCTTTGACACAAATTACCACATTAAGAAAACACAATATCAATGAGAATGATTTGTCGGTTTATGATAAGTTAGAAGGAAAAATTTCGGTAACTTATGCACAGCTATATGCAACCCTTCCCAATGTTGAAAACATAAGCATACATGCCCGAACGGCATTAAAAAAACTTACCGAAAATGAACCATTGTGGTTTAGCTGGGCTTGGTATTCGCTGGGTAATGCCAATGCCTTTGCCGGTAATTTTCAGGAGTGTATAATAAATTATAACAAAGCCTTATACTACGCAAAGCAATCGGATAACATTAATATTATTTCGCAGACAACCATAACGTTAAGCTATCTCGAATTTCGCATGGGGCTGCTTGGCACTTCTTATAATAGATGTACCGAACTTTTGAGCTTAATGCAGAAAAAAGGATATGCGCAAATCACAAAACATGAGCATTCTTATGCCGCATTGTACACACATTTAGCCGGAATTGAATGTATTAAGATGGATATCGACAATGCGTTTCAAAACATTGAAACGGCTTACAATTTGTCAAAAGAAAGTCCTGATTTAACATCTCAAATTACAGTTCTGACAGTATATTCGCTGATATTGTATGTAAAAGGCGACACAAAAGGCGCATGGTATAAAATTGATGAAATTGAAAATCTGTTAAAACAACAGAAAATTGCTCCCGATGCACTTTCATTATATATTTCGTTTAAAGGATTTATGCTGGTTGACCAAAGCCAATTTATTGAGGCAAAAACGTTTTTTGATATACAAAAATTAAGCACGGAAAATACAATTTCATATTCCGAAGAACATCGATATACGCCTTATGCTCTTTTGCTAATTATGCAGGCTGACTTTGACGGTGCAGAAATGCTTTTATCCGAATTAATCAAAATAGCACATATATCAAAAAGAACGGAACGAATTGTTGAACTGAAAATTTTATATTCCTTTTTATATCAAAAAAACGGAAGTAAAGAAAAAGCCGTAAAGTGCCTGATGGATTCGATGAAATATGCTGCTACCGAAAATATTTTAGTCTATTATATTGTTAATTATAACAGAATTAACGGAATTTTGGATAAGGTATTGAAACAATTAGCCAACACAAAAAACGATATCCCAAACCACTTTATTACCAAACTTAAAACCATCATAGAGAAACATAAGCAAACCAAAAAAGAAAGCACCGACTTTGACCTTAGTAAACGCGAAATAGAAGTGCTGAAACTAATAGCCGAACATGCGAGTAATGCTCAAATTGCCGAAAAACTTTTTATTTCTATTCACACCGTAAAATCACATATCAAGAATATTCTTCTGAAATTAGATACCGATAAACGTTCAAAAGCAGCCGAAAAGGCAAAACGTTTGAGAATTATTTGATAAAATCACTCCACTAAATCACTCCAAAGGGTGATTCCTTTCAATGCCAAATTGCATAATTTTGTACTATCATTTAAAACGATAAAAAATTATGCTTATAAAAATCTGTATAAAAGAAAATATTTCAAAAGACCGGCAGAAATATTTTGGCAACCTTACAATAAATCATATTAACAATAATACTGAATTGTCCGGCGAAATAACCGACAACTCGACATTATACGGTATTCTTAATCAAATAAGAGACCTTAATTTATCAATTATATCATTAAATGTAACTTATAAAAACGATTAAATTATGAAAAAATTAATATTGACAGTACTTTTTAGCATTACTTTGGCAATAGTTGTTTTTGGACAAAACTTAACACAAACCGTAAGAGGAAAGGTGATTGATGCCGACAGCCGTTTGCCTTTACCTTATGTTACTGTTGTTTTGCTAAATGGCAGTGAAACAAGCGGTACTGTTACAGATGATAACGGTTATTTTAAAATGGAAGAAATCCCAATTGGGCGAATTTCTTTGCAGTTTTCATTTATTGGTTACGAAACATTGATTGTGCCTGACATTAGTGTAAATTCATCTCAACAGGTTGTAATAAATGTGGAATTGGTTGAAGCAGTAACTAATTTAGATGAAGTGGTTGTCAAAGCAAATAAAAATAAGGGAGAAGCCCTGAACGATATGGCAATCATCAGTTCCCGTTCAATATCGCCGCAGGAAACCAGACGTTATGCGGGAGGTTTCGATGACCCGTCTCATTTGCTTACCAATTTTGCGGGTGTTACCGGTACACAAGACGGAAACAACGACATCATTGTGCGCGGAAACTCCCCGAAATATGTGCAATGGCGTTTAGAAGGTCTCGAAATCACAGCACCGAACCACCAATCAGACCAAAATTCTACGGTTGCAGGTTTTAGTGCATTGAACAATAAACTACTTTCAACTTCCGATTTTTACACCGGTGCTTTTACACCCGAATTTGGCAATGTATTATCAAGTGTTTACAGCGTAAAACTCAGACCCGGTAATAATGAAAAATTTGAAGCCGCCGCCGGTATCGGTCTCATGGGAACAGAACTGATACTTGAAGGACCTTTTAAAAAAGGATATGCGGGTTCGTATTTGTTCAACTATCGCTATTCCACAATAGGTTTGATGCAGGATATTGGCTTAGTAAGTATTCCGGGCATATCAACTACTTTTCAGGATGCAAGCTTTAAAATTGTTTTACCTACCAAAAAGGCGGGTAGCTTTTCATTCTTCGGATTGACGGGGTTTGATAATTTAATTGTAGATGATTTGCAACCCAATATTTGGGAAACTCCCGGCGAGCAAGATATGTTGCCCGAAATTGTTGAAGATTTTGAACACGATAATTATTTGGCAAATGTCGGAATGAAGCACACTTTTTCGATAAACAAAAAAAGCTACTTAAATACAATGCTAATGTATTCGGCACGCGGTATAAACGAAAAAGTATTCCAATCAACTGTGATGGAGTTTGAAAACGCAGACGGAACCATTATTTCCGATACCACTGCCCGCAATCTAAATTATAAAAGCACCTACCAAACAGCTTCTTATAAAGCAAAAATGGTTTATAACAACAAAATCAATGTAAAAAACAAACTACAAATCGGAGCCGAATACACATTAAACAATTACAGCACGGAACAAAGTATGCTTGGAAACGATAACATTTCGCGAATAGAACTTATTGATTTCAACGGAAATGTAAATACTTTTCAAAGTTTTGTTAGCTGGAAACACCGTTTCAACGAACAAATAACATTGGTTTCGGGTGTTCATAATATGAATGTTTTGCTTAACAGTAAAAGCACCATAGAACCGCGAGCAGCATTGAAATGGGAAATAAATACAAAAAATTCATTGCATATCGGTTACGGAAACCATAGTACAATGGAACGAATACACAATTATTATACAAAAATAGAAAATACCGATGGTGATTATATTTATCCTAACAAAGACCTCGGATTGCTTAAAGCACATCATTATGTAATCGGATATAAAAGAAAAGTAACTCAAAATATTTCGGCTAACATTGATATTTATTATCAAGACTTGTATAATTTGCCGGTTGAGAACGATGAAAACAGTTTTTATGCTACCCTTATCGAAAGTTCTGATTATCGTTATGTTGATTTGGTAAATAAAGGAACCGGAAAAAACTACGGACTTGAAATTACGTTGGAACGCTATTTTAACAACAACTTCTACTTTTTATTAAACGGGACATTTTACGAATCAAAATATACCGCACTCGATGGCATTGAACGAAATACGCGGTTTAATAATAACACATTAATAAATTTTCTGGCGGGCAAAGAATTTGATAAGTTAGGAAAGAAAAAGAACAAAGTATTTGCCGTAAATTTAAAAGCATATTACAACGGCGGACAAAGATACATTCCGCTGTTACGAAACACAAACGGCGAACTTGCCGTTGATGCTCAAAACGGAAGTTTTTATGATTATAGTAAAGCTTACGAAAGTAAATTTGATAAACTTTACGAAGTAAATCTTTCAGTAAGCTACAAAATAAACTTACCAAGAATAACTCATGAACTGTTCTTAGACTTAACAAATTTGACAAACAATAGGGGCAGGATGGCTGAGTTTTACGATACAAATGAGCCTGACAATATTGGGTACATCCGTCAAATGGAATTTCTGCCAAACTTTATGTACCGAATTTATTTTTAAAATTGTATAAATAAAATTGAATTAGGCACATGAGTACTACAAACTATTATTTTACATCCAAGCATTTATCACCGGCTTCGACAAGCTCAGCCTCCGAACGCCTCCGTAGGCTGAGCCCTTCGACTGCTGCTCAGGAACCGCTTGTCGAAGCCGATATATCAAAACCGAGTGCGATTCCGATTGCCGAGGCGGTCATCACTAAATATATGCGGCACTTGGGACAGAGGAAGTTATAAGTATTAGTTATCCGCCTAATTCAAAAATAAAAATTAAACAATGCACAAATATATGCTTGAACGCCGGCGGTTTTGGGTAGCTTGCTTCGCCTCGCTAAGCTTCAGTTTCGCAAAAACACCCCAAAACCGCCGTTGTCAAGCACTTTCCGCTTATTCTAATTTTTTATAATAAAATAGGCTGTCAATATGTATATCCGGGTGTAAGATAGTAATTAAATCCGATAATATTCTATCGGGATAAACAACGCCGGATTCCATAAAATCATTACCGCCGCTTGGCGAAATTCTGGCGTTTCGGTTATAAATATTCCCGGTTTTCACGGCTTTCAAGTTAGCCAAACGATTATCCACAGTTACAATATCTTCAATGCTTTCGGCTTGCCCCGGATTTAGCCATAAATCGGCATCTTCCGCTTTTACATAGACCGTTTCAATATTCATGGGTCGATTATGCCGGCCTTCAAGCTCCGACCACAAATAATTTCCTCCCGCATCATTGATGAGCTCGGCTATATTGGATTGCCCGCTCGGAATGTACCAAGTTCCTTTCCAAGGCATATTCAGCAATACGGAAGGTTTTTTACTTACATTCTTAACCGGTTGTTTGAGCTGCTCATAATTTGTTTTAATTTCATTAAAGATACTGTCAGCTCTTTTTTCGGTTCCGGTCAGAAGTCCAAAAACTTTTATCCATTCTGCCTGACCCAGCACGGATGCTTCGGCATATTCGTAAATCAGAATATGCGGCAATCCGTATCTTTTGGCCATAGCTGCCGAACTGTTATTTTCGCCGGCTATCTCATACAAACTAAGCAAATCGGGTTGCAATTCAATAATTTTCTCCCGATTTAAATTTCCTTCATAACCAATATCACTAATTTTTCCGTCACTTACGGCTTTGCGCAAAGCCGAGTCATATAAATAATCGGTTCCGCCCGCACCAATTACTCGAGCCTGTTCACCTAAGCGGTTTAAAAACCCTAAATGCGTGGTTGACAAGCAAATAATCTTCTCAACCGGCACTTCAATTATGACCGCATCATTGGCTTTTACCTGTTTTCTGTCGGAAGTCAAGATATATTTAGTTTTTCTTTTTTTCTCTTTTGAATACACATACAATTCGGTATAAGTATCTTGTTTATTTATTTCAAAAAGTTCTGCATATTCTGCCTTTTCAAATCGGTTTTCCTCATTACTCGTGTCGGAATTTTTGTTGCAGGCACTAATACTTAATGCAAGCAGTAAGGAAAAAATAATGACTGTTTTCTTCATGTAGTGTTACAAATTCAAGCATGTTGCTAAGATGCTTTTTTTAATGTGAGTAAAGATTTGTTTGCCCAATTCGCAGCATCTAATTTTGTGCTGATCCAATATCCAAAATAGGCTAATAATATTCCCAAAACCGAGCCTGCCAGAATATCTTCCGTAAAGTGGAAAGAAAGATACACGCGTGAATATCCGGCAAGCAATGCTAAAAGAAACATCAGAAATTTAAGTTTTGGCGCTTTTGTTATCAGACAAAGAAAAAAGAACAGCGCAAAAGCCGTTGTGGTATGGCCCGAAGGAAAACTATACATATTAGCAAGTGTAACGCCTTCCGGAACATTTAATCGATAATTCCCGGCATAAATGTTCTCAAAGAAATATTGAGGCCGGTAAATATCATTGAATACCAAACGCTTAAGACCTTGTACAACGAGCAGCACGGAAATTCCGCTTGCAGCTAATCCAATGCCGTATTTGAAGCGCACAAAGAGTAAGGCAACTGCAACCAAGCTAATCAGCAAACCATCTCCGGCGTGCGTGTAATACTTAAAAAAAACATCTGCAAAATCGCAACAAAACTGATTTAGAATAATGTGCAGTTCTGCTTTTGAATGAAGAGATATCAAGACTAATCCGGTAATAAGAAATAAGGTGTAAGGAATAATAAAAGCATAATTAGCCTTGATATCTTTGATAACAAATTTCATCTATCGGTCTATTTCTAAAGTATTTCCGTCTTTTGATTTATTTTTTTCTCGCCACATTGTAAGATATTCGTACGCATAAGAAAAATCCGGAATTCCGTATCCGTAGTCATTATCCGGCTTGTCGTATTGGTGTGCGCTCAAGCGTACCACTTGTTTAATTTGTTCGGCAGTAAACTCCGGAAATGCTTGCCATAAAGAGGTAACGGCGCCTGTCATAATGGGTCCGGAAAAAGATGTTCCGAAACTAAATGTAACATTACCGCCGGTTCCCTGCACGAAAGCAAAAGAACCTTGAGCCATTACATCCGGTTTCACACGTCCGTCAGCCGAGGGGCCTCGGGAGCTGAATGAAGATATCTTTCCGGAAGAAGTAACCGAACCTACCGTAAGAACGCCGTGCGCATCTGCCGGTGCGCTGATATGTCGCCACGGGTCGGCACCTTCGTTTCCTGCACTGGTAACCAGTAAAATACCTTTGTCGGCCGCAATATTCGATGCAATGGTAATGGGAGCGGTATTACCGTCTAAGCTTTCATAGGTATGATTATTACCGTCGTCATATTCGGTATAGCCCAATGAAGTGTTAATTACATCTACGCCCATGCTGTCGGCAAACTCAGCTCCGGTAATCCAGTAGTATTCTTCTACCATATATTCGGAATCACCGTCTTCGGTTCTTACCAACAAATAATCAGCTTTGGGAGCTGTTCCTACCAATTTTCCGGGCATATTGGCGGCAATGGTTGATAAAACCATCATGCCGTGTGAGCCGTCCGAAAAAACCTCTCCGTCGCGAGCCACACAGTCTTTATATCCTACAATTTGCTCATTGGCAAAAGCACTGTCAAATGCGGGCAGTTCATCGGCTTTATAAAAGCCGGCATCCAATATGCCTATCAGCATGCCTTGCCCCTGAAATCCGCGATTGTGAAGATAATGTGCATTCAGCATACCTATCTGAGTTTCGCCGCTTCCGTAATCAAAAACGGTTTCATTTTCTTTCTTTATTTTAATTTTGACATACTCCGCTTTTTCATTTTCTTTTTTATCATTATCTCCGGGCTCCTCTGCCGTCGGATTTAGAGCTACAAATGACAATTCCGGGATTCTTTCGAGTAAAGTACTGTCTTCTGTATAAACAACTGCATGATTCAGCCATTTTGATACGGCATATATTTCAAAACCCAATGCAGCCAAAGAATCAACATAGGCTTTTGTAACCGGCAAATCTTGTTCTGTCAAAGAAATATTGTACCTTTGTCGTCGCTCTATAGCACGTGCACTCAGAAATTCTTCGGGTTTATCCAAAGAAAATCCGTTATCGTTTTTATCCGTAAATTCAACCAAAAAGGTATTGGGCGCTATCTGAGGAATGTCGGTTTGATCTTGAGCTGTCGCCAATGTAGTTATAAACAAGGCAATAGCAGCGATGGATATTAATTTCATAAACTATTTTTTAAATTTATAAACAGAGATATTTAAAACGATTTTAAAATTATAAAATTTCACATAAATTCAAATTTTTATTATGACAAAATATACTTTTTTTCTGTTAGCCGTATTAGTTTTCTTGGGAAGTTGCGCTACAAATGCTCAGCAAACTAAATATCAACCCGATAAAACGGCTACTTTCATGTTTTATAATGTAGAAAATCTTTTTGATACAATTGATGATCCGGATATTATGGACGAAGAATTTACGCCTGAAGGCTCAAAGCAATGGAATTCAAAACGATACTATGAAAAACTTAATAATTTAAGTGAAGTCATTGGCTTGGTAAATACAAATGAATTTCCGGAATTTATTGCGGTTTCCGAAGTTGAAAACGAGCAAGTGCTTTTAGATCTGACCAAAACCGGAAAACTCAAAAATTACGACTACAAAGTCGTACACCACGACAGTAACGACGGACGAGGAATTGATGTCGGTATGCTTTACCGTGCAGATGCCTTCAGATTAAGGCACAGTGAGTTAATTCCGATTGAAATTGATGCTTCGCTTACGAAATATCCGCTCAGAGAAATTTTATATCTGAACGGTATGTTTGAAAATGAAGAAGTTTTTCACATTTTTGTTAATCATTGGAAATCAAGACGCGGCGGTGAAGACCAAACAGAATTTATGCGTGTGGCTTCAGCCAAAACTTTACGAAAAAAAACGGATGAAATTTTCGAAGAAAATTCTGATGCTAAAATAATTATTGCCGGCGATATGAATGACGAACCGGAAAATAAAAGTTTAAGTGAAACTTTAGATGCTAAACTCATGATGTCTGAATTACAAGCAAAAGGCCTGTTTAACTTAATGTTTATGAAATCGCTCAACGGACAGGGAACCTACAGCTACCGCGGTCAATGGAACATGCTGGATAATTTGATAGTTTCGGAAGCTTTAATGAATTCCGACAAAGGCTACAAAGTATATCCGGACGGCGGGCAAATTTTGTATCATCATAAAATTTTATATTATAATACCAAAGCAGATGATTTAACGCCTAACAAAACTTATGGCGGTGACAATTATTATGGAGGTTGCAGCGATCATCTGCCGGTTTATTTTATTTTAGAAAAACAATAATGGATTTTAAGTTAATATCGGATTACAAACCAACCGGCGATCAGCCGGAAGCCATTCGTCAGCTCTCAGAAGGGTTGAACCGAAGTGATGCGTATCAAATTCTGCAAGGCGTTACCGGCTCCGGCAAAACCTTTACAGTAGCTAATGTGATAGCACAGGCTAATCGGCCGGTTTTAATTTTGAGCCATAACAAAACCTTGGCGGCTCAATTGTATGCCGAATTCCGAAACTTTTTTCCGGAAAATGCGGTTGAATATTTTGTATCGTATTATGATTATTACCAACCCGAAGCTTTTATTCCGGTTACCAATACATATATTGAAAAAGATTTATCCATCAACGATGAAATTGAAAAACTGCGCCTGAGTACCACCGCTTCGTTGCTGTCGGGTAGGAGAGACGTCATTGTTGTTTCTTCGGTTTCCTGTCTATACGGAATCGGAAACCCCGATGATTTCCATGCCAATATTATTGAAATTTCGGTGGGAGATAATTATCCGCGCAATAAATTTTTAAGAGATTTGGTAGGCAGTCTTTACTCGAGAAACGATATTGAACCCGCACGCGGAACCTTCAGAGTACGCGGCGATACCGTTGAACTTTTGCCCGGATATACCGATACCGGTTTTAGAATATCTTTTTGGGGTGATGAAATTGATGAAATACACACTTTTGACCCGGAAAATGCCGACAATATTCAAACACTTGAAGAAGCTCGTATTTTTCCGGCAAGCATATTCATGACTACCAAAGAACGATTGAATAATGCCATGAACCAAATACGTATTGACTTAGGCGAACAGATTGATTTTTTCAAGAAAAACGGTGAAAATGAAAAAGCTAAACGTCTGGAAGACCGCGTAACCTACGACCTTGAAATGCTTCAGGAATTAGGACATTGCTCCGGTATAGAAAATTATTCACGCTATTTCGACGGAAGAAAACCCGGCACGCGGCCGTTCTGTTTGTTGGACTATTTCCCGGATGACTTTATAACCGTGGTTGATGAAAGCCATGTTACTTTACCTCAAATTCATGCCATGTACGGCGGTGACCGTTCGCGTAAAGAAACTTTGGTAGAACATGCTTTCAGGCTGCCTGCTGCATTAGATAACAGGCCGCTCAAATTCAGCGAGTTCGAGGCTTTATCCAATCAAACCATTTATATGAGCGCCACACCGGCCGATTATGAATTACAGAAAACCGAAGGGGTAGTAGTCGAACAAATTATACGTCCGACCGGCTTGGTAGATCCCGCAATTGAAGTGCGCCCGTCTTTGAACCAAATTGATGATCTGATTCATGAAATAAAAATCCGAGCAGAAATTGACCAACGCATTTTGGTTACTACGCTAACAAAACGTATGGCCGAAGAATTGACGGATTATTTGGACAAAGCCGGTATTCGCTGCCGCTACGTACATTCGGATGTGGATACCATTGAACGTGTGGAAATCATGGAAGACCTTCGCAAGGGCTTGTTTGACGTGCTGATTGGCGTAAACCTCTTGCGTGAGGGATTGGATTTGCCGGAAGTTTCGCTTGTGGCGATTTTGGATGCCGATAAAGAAGGTTTTCTGCGTTCAGAGCGTTCGCTCACACAAACCGCCGGCCGTGCAGCTCGAAATTTAGACGGAAAAGTTATCATGTATGCCGACAAAATAACAGGCTCGATGCAGCGCACCATTGACGAAACCGAAAGAAGACGAGAAAAACAGCTGGCTTACAATCGGGAGCATAACATTACACCGCAACAAATTCAGAAAAAGCACGGCAGCATAATCGGTATTCCCGGCAAACGCAAGGATAAAACCGACAAAGCTTATTACGGACAAGAGCGTGAAAAAGCCTCAATAGCTGCCGATCCGGTTGTTCAGTACATGTCAGAGCCGGAAATGCGCGATGCTTTAAAGCGCTTAGAAAAAGATATGATGAAAGCAGCTGAAGATTTGGATTTTAAGCAGGCTGCCGATTATCGTGATCAAATGTTTGAAATGAAAGCTTTGTATGAAGAAAAATTTAAAAAGGAAAAATAGCCGAAGCTAAAAATATTATGTTAAATAGAAATTTATAAAAATCAAAGTATCTGTATTCAAAAAACAATCTTGATTGCTAAAAACAAAATATAGGAGAATTATTTTAAACGCTGTCGAATCAATATCTTCTTTTTCAAAAATTGACATTCTCAAAAATCGATTTCTTTTACTTTAAGAATATGTTTTGCCGTATTTGCCGCAAATAATTTATTTTGTGAAATATCTGAAATTCACTGCCGGTCATGCATTTTTAGAATTCATTATCCTTTACAACCGGGCGAAAAATTTATTCTGTTGGATTCTCAGCGACTTAACTTTTGAAGTATTTTGGTCAAAATTTCAAAAAACTATTCGCACAACAAACAAACCACTAAACATCCGGATAATTAAATATGTATAAAAATTTTTTTGCAAAATTTCAAAATCTGAAAAATTTCATCATTACTGCTGCTAATTGTTTATTTTTTTCTAAAAGCAGATAATCAAATGCAATCACATACAGTAGATATTTCCCTGTGCAGGCTTATCTTTTATAAAAGAAACAATTGTCCTATAATTAATATTATGTTAAATAGCGTATATTTGAAAAAGAGGAAGCTCTAAGAACCTCCTCTTTTTCAATTATTTACATTTCGTCGCTTTGAGCCTTGTTTTTGTTCAATTCTGACAAAATCTCAAGATACTTTTGTTGTTTCTCCTTATCACGCAGCTTAAAATAAATACTTCGTAAAATATCAACGGTTGATATGTCTTTCGGATTGGCTTTATGTGCCATTTCAAAAAATTCAGCAGATTTTCTTAGAGCCGGCTCTACTTCAGCCATTACTTTGTCTGCTCTGTCGCCGTCTTTATATATTTTGAATATCAAATCGGACTCGGCAGCTTTACGCTCATGTTTTTTGTAATACAAACGTCCCCTATTGAAGGCTGCGTTGAAAAAACTTGAGTCTTTTTCAAGTGCTTTGGCATATAAATCATCGGCTTTCTTAAATACTTTTTCAGCCTCCTCTTTTTTAGCTTCAGCTTTTTGCTCAGCCTCTTTTTGCAATTTTTCAAATTTTGCTTTTTTCTTGGCGTCAAAACGATTTTGGAAAGCTTTCTTCTTGTATTCGTGTACGCTGTCCATTAATTGAACATATTTTTCATACAATTTTTCATCACGGTTATCGTATATAGTCGCTTTAGCGGAATAATAGGAAGGATTATCCGGATTCTTATCAATGGCCAAATCAATGTATTCTATTACTTTGTCCGGTTCATCTTGTTCTATATAGTAGTTAATAAGGTCTATAACCAACTGCTCTTCATTCGGATATTTCTCAAAACCTTTTTTTACAGTTTCAATATATTTATCGCTGTTTCCTTCAGCTTCGTATGTTGTAGCGAGGTAATGGTAGGATATGCCGGGGCTGTAATCCATTTCAATGGCCTTTGAAAAATGCTTTCTTGCTTTATCCGTTTTTTCCAAGCCTAAAGCTATAATTCCGGAATAATACTGCAATACATCTTCTGTATAGTTAGTGTCGTTTTCCATTTTAGGTAATTGATTAAGCCGAATACCTTCTGTCATGTATTTGTATGCAGGTTCAAGTTCTGACTCCTGATAGTAACCTACACCCTTATTTACCACAGCAGTTCGCACTTGCATGGCAAGCATTTGGAAACTGTTTTTATGCTTCCATTTATCTCTGTCATCCACTTCATCCGCTTTAAACAGCGCATCAGAAGCTTTCAGGATAGCGTCTTCTACAATAAATTCAGTTTCTTCCCAGTCCTGAACAGCACCCTCCGCTATGTAGATTTTCACTCTGGGATAAATCCAGGTTTCTGTTCCGTCATCAGCTTTCTTTATTTCTTCGGGCTCTCCCATTATGGTTTTTACTGATACGATTCCTTCTTCTGCAGCCATTCCTACATTAAGGCCGGCTGTATTGAAACTGTGAATCTCGTACAACAACTCAGCGCGATCAAACCATGTTCTGGCTTTAGTCTTTTTTCGGTCATGCTCTATGTCTTCGTTACTGCTTTTTAAGTCATCGGAAAGGCTCTCCCATGACTGCCCAAAGGCAATCGTAAAACTGAGCATTAAGCTTAAAATAAAAATTGTTTTTTTCATCACTTGGTATTTTTTGATTCGATTATTAAATTACTCATTACTGTTATCTGTTTCTTCTTCGGTATTTTCAGCATCATCTGATAATTCTTCCGCATCAATAGCCTCATCATCTTCTTCGGGTGCATCGGTACGATCAACTCTTGCTACGGAAGCAATTTGTTCTTCTTCCTGCAAATTAATTAACCGGACGCCCTGTGTAGCCCTGCCTGAAAGTCGGATGGTTTCTACTGCAAGTCGTATGGTTATGCCGGCACGTGTAATAATCATCAGGTCATCAAATTCATTAACGTTTTTAATGGCAATTAAATTTCCTGTTTTTTCGGTAATATTTATGGTCTTCACACCTTTGCCGCCACGCTTCGTTATCCGATAATCGTCAATCGAGGTTCGTTTTCCGTAGCCTTTTTCAGAAACTACCAATACTGATTGTCCGTTTTCCGGATCAATGTGTATCATACCTACCACTCTATCATTCTGCTCAATACGAATACCGCGAACTCCGGCAGCACCGCGCCCCATCGGACGAATATCCGCTTCTTTGAACCTAACGGCTTTACCGTTTTTGGCTGCCATCATTATATCCTTTTCGCCGTTTGTAAGTTTTGCCGAAATCAAAGTATCGCCTTCATTAATGCTTATGGCATTGATACCGCCAGTTCTCGGACGTGAAAAATCAGCCAGTGAAGTCTTTTTAACTCTCCCCTTTTCGGTTGCAAATACGATGAATTTATCTTCGAGATATTCTTCATCTTTGAGCGATTTAACTTTAATATAAGCCCTCACATGATCATCGGGTTCAATTCTTATTAAATTTTGAATGGCTCGCCCTTTGGAAGTTTTTGTGCCCTCAGGTATTTCATAAACTTTAAGCCAGAAACATTTACCTTTCTTTGTGAATAAAAGAAGATTATTATGCATGGTGGCCACATACAAATACCTTAAAAAATCGGAATCTCGGGTATTGCCGCCTCTTGAGCCGCGTCCTCCCCGATTTTGAGTTTTGTATTCATCCAAAGATGTACGTTTAATGTAACCGAGGTTTGAAATGGTAATAGCCACTTCATCATCGGCATAAAAATCTTCCGGATTTAATTCGTGCGATGAGTGCGTAATTTCTGTCCGACGCCCATCCCCAAATCTCTCTTTTATACTAAGAAGCTCTTCTTTTATAACTTCCATTAGTTTGCTTTGGTTATTGAGTATCTCATTCAGCTCATCAATAAGAGCCATAAGCTCATTGTATTCTTGTTGTATTTTTTCACGCTCAAGCCCGGTAAGTCTGTGCAGGCGCATATCCAAAATGGCTTTGGCCTGTTCTTCCGACAATTCAAAACGTTCAGTTAATTTCACTTTGGCTTCGTCGGGCGATTGTGAGCCGCGTATTATCGAAATGACTTCATCAATATTATCCAAAGCTATCAGAAAACCTTCCAAAATATGCGCGCGCTCTTTGGCTTTGCGCAAATCATATTGTGTGCGCCGTGTAACTACTTCGTGGCGATGTTTTACAAAATTTGATATCAGCCCGGTTAAATCAAGCAGCTGCGGCCGTCCGTTAACCAGTGCAATATTATTAACGCTGAATGTATTTTGAAGCGCCGTATATTTATATAATGTGTTAAGGACAACTCCGGCTATGGCATCTCGCTTCAAGTCAATAACAATACGCATTCCGTTTCGGTCAGATTCATCGTTGACATAAGAAATACCGTCAATTTTCTTTTCATTAACCAATTCGCCTATTTTCTTAATAAGCTCGGCTTTATTGACCTGATAAGGTATTTCCGTAACAACAAGTTTTTCTCTTCCCGAAGACATTTGCTCAATCTCCGTTTTTGCTCGCAGCACTACCCTGCCCTTACCGGTTTTGTATGCATTCTCTACACCTTCGTAACCATAAATAGTGCCTCCGGTAGGAAAATCAGGAGCTTTAATAATTTTAATTAACTCATCAATTTCAACCTCCGGATTATCAATATAAGCCACAATGGCATCAATTGTATCCGTCAAATTATGAGGCGGCATATTTGTTGCCATACCAACCGCTATTCCTGAAGCACCGTTAACTAAAAGGTTTGGGATGATCGTAGGCAATACGCTTGGTTCCTCTAAGGTATCATCAAAGTTTAGTTGATAATCAACGGTTTCCTTTTCAATATCCTTAAGTGTTTCTTCGGCAATTTTTTCAAGTTTTGCCTCTGTATAACGCATGGCAGCCGGACTGTCGCCGTCCACCGAGCCAAAGTTTCCCTGTCCGTTGACAAACGGATATCGCATTGACCACTCTTGAGCCATACGCACCATTGTCAAATAAACCGATGAATCACCGTGCGGGTGATACTTACCGAGTACCTCTCCGACAATTCTGGCTGATTTTTTGTGAGATTTGTTTGCCCAAAGGCCCAATTCTCGCATTCCGTACAACACTCGTCTGTGAACAGGTTTTAGCCCGTCTCTCACATCCGGTAAAGCCCGCGAAACAATCACTGACATAGAATAATCTATGTAGGAAGACTTCATTTCGGACTCAATATTTACCGATATAATTCGTTCGTTTTCACCAATCATTACTAATAAGTATTTATTGTGACTAATATATAATATCTTACTCTAAATATGAAATTTTTAGATTCCAATTTTCATTATGTAAAATACTGTGTATTTCTTATGCTTTTTTTATTTTTGTAACAAAAGCCCACAAATATATAAACTTTATGGCAATTTTTAAAATGATTGACTTAGAAAATAAATTAAACCCGACATGGCGCAGATTGCTTAAGCCTGAGTTTGATAAGAATTACTTTTATGAACTCCGGCAAAGCGTTGAAGCCGCCTATTCCAATGAAATTATTTATCCGGCAAAAGAGAATATCTTCCGAGCTTTTGATTTAACTCCCGTACCTGAAGTAAAAGTTGTAATAATTGGACAAGACCCTTATCACGGCGAGAATCAAGCAAACGGACTTTGCTTTTCGGTAAAAGAAGACTGTAAAATACCGCCTTCTTTACGAAATATTTTCAAAGAGTTACACAACGATATCGGTAAACCCCTACCCTCACACGGAAACATTGAGCATTGGGCGAAACAGGGCGTTTTGATGATTAATGCAGTTTTAACCGTGAAAGCCGGTGAAGCCGCATCGCATCGCAAGATTGGTTGGGAGTTGTTTACACAAGCTGTTATTGAGCAGATTTCAGAGCATAACAAAAACTTGGTTTTTATACTGTGGGGCAATGATGCCCAAAAAAAAGAAAAATACATTCAAAGCAAAGAACAACATCTCATTCTTAAATCAGTTCACCCATCACCGCTTTCAGCCGGCAGAGGATTTTTTGGAAACAAACATTTTTCCAAAACCAACGATTTCCTAAAAAAAACAGGCCAAAGAATAATAATTTGGTAAAAATCCGGCGGTTTTTATAACTTTGCAGTTTACAGAATACAAACAGATATAACGATGAGTACAAATTATTCAAATAAATTAAATAAAATCATTACATTCAGCAGAGAAGAAGCAGTAAGGCTGGGTAATGACTATGTAGGAACCGAGCATTTTTTTCTCGGGATATTACGCGAAGGCAGCTCAACGATTCTGCGCACCTTGCATGATATGGGACTTGATATCGAGATTTTCAAACGCTCGGTTGAAAATAAAATTCGCAGCGGAAACCCCGTGACTGAAACCGACATATACGATCTGCCCCTTATGCGATCTGCCGAAAGAATTCTAAAACTAACTCAATTGGAAGCAAGATCTCTAAAAGATAATACGATAAAACCCAAACATCTGGTTTTAGCCATTCTTAAAGAAGGAAAAAATATTGTATCTCAATTAATGGATGATGCCGATATTGACTACCATAAGCTTAAGGCTATTTTACAAAACAGTCCGGCTAAAGGCTCTGATGAATTGGAAGACGATTTTGATGACGACTTTGACGATGACGACGATGACGATGACGACGATTACCTAAGCAAACGAAAGTCGCAACGAAATCCCGAAGATTCCGGCACCCCGGTTCTGGACAACTTTGGCATAGATCTGACCAAAGCGGCCATCGATCAGAAATTAGATCCCATTGTGGGAAGACAAAATGAGATAGACCGCTTGGTGCAGATTCTCAGCAGAAGAAAAAAGAATAATCCCGTTTTAATCGGTGAAGCAGGTGTCGGAAAATCTGCCATTGTGGAAGGACTTGCGCTGCGTATTGTAAGCAACCAAGTTTCACGCGTTTTGTTCAACAAACGTATTGTAACACTCGACATGGCATCCATTGTTGCAGGTACAAAATATCGCGGTCAATTTGAGGAACGCATGAAATCCATAATAAACGAGCTGCAAGCCAATGAGAATATTATTCTTTTTATTGATGAAATTCATACCATAATCGGTGCAGGAGGCGCAACCGGCTCTTTGGATGCATCCAATATGCTGAAACCGGCACTTGCCCGGGGCGATATTCAATGTATCGGTGCCACAACTCTGGACGAGTACAGACAGCACATTGAAAAAGACGGTGCGCTTGAACGCCGTTTCCAAAAAATTCTTGTAGAAGCTACCAGCCCGGAAGAAACTTTAACCATTCTTCAAAACATAAAAGACCGGTATCAGGAACACCATAATGTAGTATATACCGATGACGCATTGCAAGAATGCGTTAATTTATCGAACCGATACATAAGCGACCGTCAATTGCCTGATAAAGCTATTGATGTTATGGATGAATCCGGTTCACGAGTGCATATCTCCAAGCTGACCGTACCGGAATCAATAACAAAGATTGAGAAAGAGTTAGAAGAGATTAAAGAAAAGAAGAATGAAGCCGCACGCAATCAGGAATACGAACAAGCCGCGTCATTCAGAGATGTGGAACGCAACAAGCATAAAGAACTGATAAAAGCTAAAGAACGCTGGAACAACAGCCTTTCGGAAAATAAAGAACCGGTTGATGTAGCTGATATTGAGAAAGTCATTGCAATGATGACCGGCATACCGGCCGTTAAAATCGCCCAAGCCGAATCGGCAAGACTCATGAAAATGAAGAGCGATATGACCGAGAAAGTCATTGGTCAAGATGAAGCCGTAACGAAAGTGGTAAAAGCCATTCAGCGCAACAGAGCCGGTCTTAAAGACCCGAATAAACCCATTGGCACATTTATATTTTTAGGCCCCACGGGCGTAGGAAAAACACATCTTGCTAAAATTTTATCACAATACCTTTTTGATAAAGATGACGCCATTGTGCGGGTTGATATGAGCGAATATATGGAAAAATTCTCTGTATCACGCCTTATTGGAGCGCCTCCCGGCTATGTAGGATACGAAGAAGGCGGACAGCTCACCGAGCGCGTAAGAAGAAAACCTTACTCCGTAGTTCTGCTGGATGAAATTGAAAAGGCTCACCCGGATGTATTCCACCTGCTTCTGCAAGTGTTGGACGAAGGCCAACTCACCGACAGCCTCGGAAGAAAAGTAGATTTTAGAAATACGGTTATTATTATGACTTCTAATATAGGAGCCCGTAAAATTTCCGATTTTGGGAAAGGCGTAGGTTTTGCTACCGGAACAGATTCCGATAAAGAAAACAAAAGCATCATTGCAAAAGCTTTAAAACGAACCTTTGCGCCCGAATTTCTTAATCGTATTGATGATGTAGTTATTTTTAATAATCTTTTAAAAGAGCACATTCGCGCCATTATTGAAATTGAATTGCAAGCGCTTTACAAACGCATTTCCGATTTAGGTTACAAGCTTGTAATATCAAAAGAAGCTAAAGATTTTCTTGCCGATAAAGGTTTGGATACCAAGTATGGAGCAAGGCCGCTCAAACGAGCCATACAAAAGTACCTTGAAGATAATATGGCAGAGGCCATTATTGAAACATCCGTAACCCAAGGCGACGAAATTTATGCGGATTTAAATGAAGATAAAGAAATAGCTATACGTATTAATAAAAATACAAGCGAAAACCCCGAAAGCCCTGATGCGGAAAATACTAATGAAGAACAAGCAAACTAATTATTTATCCGTATCACAAAAGGGAACCATTAAGTAAACAATTATGATGAAAAATATAACAGAAAAGTTTTTAAGGTACATAAAAATCGATACCCAATCCAACCCGGACTCTAAAACTTCACCCAGCACCAATAAGCAATTTGATTTAGCGGCCAAGTTGAAGCGAGAATTGGAAGATTTAGACCTTTCAAACATCAATCTTTCCGATAAGTGCTATTTAACAGCCACTTTGCCGGGAAATTCCTCAAAAGAAGGAATACCCAAAATAGGATTTATCGCTCATATGGATACCGCACCGGATATAAGCGGAGCTAATATAAAGCCGAAAATAATTGAAAATTATGACGGCACACCCATTGTTCTTAACGAAGAAAAAAACATTTATCTTTCACCTAAAGATTTTCCGGAACTCAAAAACTATATCGGACAAAAACTAATAACGACCGACGGCACTACCCTACTCGGAGCTGATGATAAAGCCGGAATTGCAGCAATTATGACAGCAATTGAATATCTGACCGAACATCCCGAAATTGAACACGGCGACATCAAAATTGCTTTTACCCCGGATGAAGAAATTGGCCGCGGAGCCGATCATTTTGACGTAAAAAAATTCGGTGCTGATTTTGCATACACATTGGATGGCGGTGAAATTGGAGAATTAGAGTACGAAAACTTCAATGCAGCTGAAATGAATATTAAAATTCAAGGACGAAACGTACATCCGGGAACAGCTAAAAACCAAATGATTAATGCATTAGAAGTTGGTATTGAGCTCAACAACAGCCTTCCCCAAAATGAAAAACCGGAACATACCGATGGCTATGAAGGATTTTTTCACCTTATAAAATTCAAAGGAACCGTTGAGACAGCAGAAATGCAATACATTATTCGAGACCACGATATGAATCTTTTCGAAGAAAAGAAGCTGTTGGCAAAAAAGATTGCAAAAGAACTCAACAACAAATATCCGGAAGAAACGGTTGTGATTGAAATCAAAGACCAATATTATAATATGAAGGAAAAAATAAAACCCGTAATGCATATTGTAGATATTGCCGAACAAGCTTTAAAGGATGCCGGTGTAGAGCCTAAAATAAAACCCATACGCGGCGGTACTGACGGCTCACGCTTATCATTTATGGGACTACCCTGCCCTAATATTTTCACGGGCGGGCACAATTTCCACGGACGTTATGAATACATTCCGGTTCGTTCCATGGAAAAAGCTTCAGAAGTCATTATTAATATTGCGAAACTATTTGCAGATAACAAAACACAAGCATAATGCCACTCTTAAATAAAATACTTTCCGTTTTTCTCGGTGATAAATCAGAGAAAGATATTAAGAAAATTCGCCCCATTGTTGATGAAATTCTTGCGGAATACGACAAGTTGCCCGACATTAGCAATGACCAACTACGTGCAAAAGCTCAAGAATTGCGCAAAGAAATCAGCGATTTTATTAAGCCGGAACAAGACCGTGTAAAAGAGCTTAAAACACAAGCTGCTGAAGACGATGTAGATATTAACAGGCGAGAAGAAATATTTGATGAAATAGACAAAATCGAAGCCGAGATTGATGACAAAATCGAAGATATATTGAATCAAATACTCCCCCAAGCTTTTGCCGTTATGAAAGAAACCGCAAGGAGGTTTTTTCATAATGAGCAATTAGAAGTTAAAGCCAATGATTACGACAGAAAATTGGCAGCAAAAAACGAACACATTTCAGTAAAAGGCGATAAAGCCATATACAGCAGTACTTGGGAATCCGGCGGAACAAAAAAACGCTGGGATATGATACACTACGATGTTCAGCTCATTGGCGGTATCATTTTGCACCAAGGAAAAATTGCCGAAATGGCCACGGGAGAAGGAAAAACTCTGGTTGCTACTTTGCCCGTTTTTCTCAATGCCCTCACCGGGCGAGGCGTTCACTTAGTAACAGTCAACGACTATCTCGCTAAGCGTGATGCCGAATGGATGGGGCCGCTCTATGAATTTCACGGCATGAGTGTTGATTGCATTGATAAATACCAAGCCAATTCGCCTGAACGCCGAAATGCTTACCTATGCGACATTGCTTTTGGTACCAATAACGAGTTTGGCTTTGATTATCTGCGTGATAACATGACCATTAAGCCCTCCGATTTGGTACAACGACGCCATAACTACGCCATTGTGGATGAGGTGGACTCGGTACTGATTGATGACGCCAGAACACCCCTTATTATCTCCGGTGCCGTTGACAAAGGCGAAAAAGACATGGAGCTTTTCAATGAGTACAAACCCAAAGTTGTTGAGCTGTACAAAAAACAAAAACAACTCGTTACCGACTTTCTGGCCGAAGCCAAGAAAAAAATAGTTTCAGACGACAAAAAAACACGAGAACACGCAGCTCGACAATTATTGCGTGCTCACAAAGGTTTGCCGAAATACAAACCGCTGATTAAATTTCTGAGTGAAGAAGGCATCAAAACCATGATGCACCAAACCGAAAACATCTATTTGGCTGAAAATGCCAAGCGCATGCATGAGATTACCGATGAACTGTATTTTATTATTGATGAAAAAAATAATTCCGTAGAACTTTCAGACAAAGGTATTGATTTACTTTCCGGCTCGGCACAAGACAGCTCGTTCTATATTATGCCCGATATTGGCTCTGAAATGGCCGATATCGAAAACAGCGAAATGTCCGAAGAAGAAAAATTAGAAGAGAAAGATAAACTCATGACTGATTTTTCGATAAAATCCGAACGCCTGCACTCCATAAATCAGTTACTCAAGGCTTATGCCATGTTTGAGCGCGATGTAGAATATGTTCTGATTGACGGAAAAGTTAAAATTGTGGATGAGCAAACCGGCCGTATTATGGAAGGCCGAAGATATTCCGACGGACTGCATCAAGCCATTGAAGCGAAGGAAAATGTAAAAGTAGAAGCTTCCACACAAACTTTTGCAACCATTACCCTGCAAAACTACTTCCGAATGTATCACAAACTGGCCGGTATGACCGGTACGGCTGAAACAGAAGCCAAAGAGTTTTGGGATATTTATGAATTGGATGTAGTGGTAATACCTACCAACAAGCCAATTGTACGAGACGACCGGCAAGACTTAGTCTATAAAACAGCACGAGAAAAATACAATGCCGTTGTAGAAGAAATTGCCGATTTGGTAAAAGCCGGGCGACCCGTTCTGGTTGGTACCACTTCTGTTGAAATTTCGGAAACACTCAGCCGAATATTAAACCGCCGAAAAATTGACCACGATGTACTCAACGCCAAATTACACAAAAAAGAGGCAGACATTGTAGCCAAAGCCGGACAAGCCGGTGCGGTAACCATAGCCACCAATATGGCAGGCCGCGGTACCGACATCAAAATTAACGATGAAGTAAAACAAGCCGGCGGTTTGGCTATTGTGGGTACCGAGCGACACGATTCCCGCCGCGTGGACAGACAGCTCAGAGGCCGTGCCGGACGACAAGGCGATCCGGGTTCTTCACAGTTTTTCGTATCATTGGAAGATGACCTAATGCGCATGTTTGGCTCGGACAGAATATCCAAGCTAATGGACCGTATGGGTTTGAAAGAAGGTGAAGTCATTCAACATAATATGATTTCAAAATCCATAGAGCGCGCTCAGAAAAAAGTTGAAGAAAACAACTTTGGTATTCGTAAGCGGCTGTTGGAATATGACGATGTAATGAATTCGCAACGCGAAGTCGTATATAAATTGCGCCGAAACTCACTGCACGGCGACCGTACGGAATTAGACATCTCCAATATGATGTACGATACCGTTGAGTCATTGCTGAATATGCACCACGGCGGCAGTTTTGAAGAACTAAAAATGGACGTTGCCAAAATTCTGTCCGTGCGCCTTCCCTTTACGGAAGAAGACTATTTAAAGAAAACACCCGACATATTTGTTCAACCGCTCTATGAGGAGGTTCTTAAAAATTACAATCGCCGAAAAGATACGCTTATCAAACAGTCGTATCCGCTCATAAAAGATGTGTATGAAAAATTGGCCGGTCAATACAAAAATATTGAGCTGCTCATAAGCGACGGCATAAAAGTCTTCCGAATTATTGTAAATCTTGAAGACGCATACAATACCGAAGGCCGTGAGGTTGGAAAAGCTTTTGAGAAACAAATTCTTTTACGCACCATAGATGAATCTTGGAAAGAGCATTTACGCGAAATGGATGACCTTAAGCAATCCGTTCAAAATGCCTCTTACGAGCAAAAAGATCCTTTGCTGATTTATAAGTTTGAATCATACGAATTGTTCAGCAACATGATTGATGCCAACAATAAAAACATTGTAGCGGCACTTATGAAAGGCCAGCTTGTAATGCGCGACCCGAACGAAGTTCAATCAGCCGAGCTGAAAAGCTTAGATATGAATAAGTTCAACACCGAAAAACAAGAATACCAAAGACAACAGGGACAAGCCGGACAAAATCAGCAACAAAAAGCACAACCTATTCGCAAGGAAGAAAAAATCAACCGAAACGATATGGTAAAAGTCCAATACAATGACGGCACTACCAAAGAAGGTAAATACAAAAAGTTTATACCGGATATTGAAAAAGGTGAAGCCGTGCTGATAAAGTAAATTATTGCTACAATAAAGTTTAAAATGATTTTTCGGATTTGTTCGGAAAATCATTTTTTTTTGAATAGAAAGGTGGTTTTGATATTCGTTCGGTTGCTTTAAGCGGACGGGCGGGATTATAAGCGTTCATATTCGCACTAACGTCTTACAATATGAAACGATTGAGTTTGCGGGCTACGTTTCTATCCGCCGACAAGAACGCTCAAGCGGGAATCAAACCTTCATAAGCCACTGAACCCCAGCTGTTTTATATTGTGTGTTAGCTGCTGGCATTATTTGGTTTTCAATGTATTTGTAATCATTGTCTTACTACTTGGATTACGAACAATAAATTCATAATGAGGATATTTTTTCCCTATGTTTAGTCCACAACATTTCTTGAATTTCTTTCCTGAACCACAAATACAAGGTTCATTTCTACCTACATTTCCATAATCGTCTTTAGCCCCAATTCGCTGAGAAACCTCTAAATCCCAGAACTCATAAGGATTTTCAATATGCTCGAATAAATAATCTATCGTATCATAATTGTATTGGTCAATCTGCTCACCTGTTTTTTCATCAGTCATAAACATTACTGAAAACTTGTTTCCAGGATTTTCGACCAGAGATATCCCTAAAACTTCAACGTCAGTAACAATCCTATGACACATTTCGCCATTATATATCTCTCCGACAATATGACCACAATTATTTCTAATCGAAATTTCCTTATCGCAGACACTACATTTTTTCTTCTTTTTTAACAACTCAGAGCTACCAAAGAGTCTATAAGGAAATATAACTTGTAGATTCTTTACTGATTTTTCAATATGCCAAAGTCCATATTGTTCTTTATCATAAAGAAAATGTTTTTTTAAGCTACCAATTGTTATTTCTATTCTTTCTAATTGACACCACCCTTTAAAATGTTCTTTGGACTTTAAAAGACTGAATGCATTAATGAATAGCTTGTGTATTTCAATGATAGTTTGATAAATCCAGATTTTTTTTGCCGCTTCTTGATTACCATCTTTTACATACGCTTCTTTAATCTCTTGTAATTCTGAATCAAATTGCTCTAAAGAATATTTTTGCGTATGAAGCTCGTTAAGTTTTTTTTCTATTTCGTTATTCTTCATATTCATTTAAGGATTTTAAAACAGTATCAATATCCGAAGCTGGACCTTCATAGCTAATATTTTTAGAAGTTCCAGTTGTGTCAACTATTGTAACAGAAAACTTTATATGCGTTGGCTCTAAAAATTTCTTATCCGTCAGAGTACTAATATGATTATTTACTGTATTATGGGTTGAATTATCAATTATCTCAATTTGGGGTTTAGTGTTATCTTCCTTAATAAACTTATCATAAACATAAGTGTACATAACACCTACAAAAATTGGTACAGCAACAGACTTAATAATGTAATTTCCAAGTCGTTTGTAATCACTATAGAAAGCAAACTCTTGATAAAGTTCATCAGAAATACAAATATCAATTAACTGTTCCTCTGGTAATTTCTCTTTGAAGTACCTTAAAATCTCTTCGGTACCAATTGGAAACATCTGGATATTCCGGTGATACTGACCCCTCTTCCGGTGATATTGACCCCCCTCTGATT
>CAYYQW010000057.1:0-25623 GCA_964472505.1 uncultured Bacteroidaceae bacterium
GATAATGAAACTTTAATAATTAAGCGCGGTTCAGGAAAAGGAGCAGTTATGATTTCTTTGGAAGAATATAATTCAATAATGGAAACCGTTCACTTATTAAGCTCCAAGCCCAATGCAGACAGGTTATATGAGTCTGTCAGACAAATGAATGACGGCAAAACCGTCAATGAAAAGCTAATTGAAGAATAATGAGAATTATTTTCACGAAAAATGCTTGGGAAGATTATACTTCATGGCTCCAAGAAGATAGGCGGATGTTGAAAAAAATTAATGCTTTAATAAAAGCCATTCAATCGAACCCCTTTGAAGGAAAAGGAAAACCGGAGCCTTTGAAATATGATTTGGCCGGTTTTTGGTCTCGACGAATTGACAGAGAGCACCGATTGGTCTGTCAGGCAGATGAATACGAGATTCGGATATACGCTTGCCGTTATCATTATGAAAAATAGAATTTCTCCGAAGGCTTCGCTTCAAGCGAAGCCTTCGGGAATCATATCTATTTTTTAATTTCCGCTTTCAGCCCTAAAACTCACGGCTGCTCCGCCGCCCGGTTTCAGTATCAGCTTTAGCGTATCATTGGCTTCAAAGCTCTTTTCTTCAATTTTATAAGCCGTAGGATTTTCATTCCAATGCGCATTCTCCGAATCGCGATATATGGTGACGCTGTATTTTGTGTCCGGCTTAAGGAAGTTGAGATTTACGCTCAATTCCCGCTCATTTTCATCCGTAAGGGCACCCAAAAACCAATTTTGGCTGTCGCGTTCCAAGCGGGCAATGCAAACAAAATCACCGATTTCACCGTCGATTACCAGAGTCTCTTCCCAATTGGCGGGCAGGTCTTTTATGAATTGAAAAGCCGGATGATTTTCATAATGTTCCGGCAGGTCGGCTGCCATTTGCAGCGGGCTGTTTAAAACCACGTACAAGGCAAGCTGTTGAGCCAAGGTAGTATTCACCAGATGTTCGGGTTTATAGGGATTCAGTTTTATATTAAAAATGCCGGGTGTATAATCAATCGGGCCGGCCAACATGCGCGTAAAAGCTACGATTGAAATATGTTCGGGCGGATTGCCGCCGTCGCTTGCCCAAGCGTTAAACTCCTGTCCGCGCAAGCCTTCGCGTGTAATGGCGTTGGGGTATGTGCGGCGAATGCCGGTGGCTTTTATAGGCTCGTGCGCATTGACGGCTATTTGGTATTCGGCCGCTTTTTCCAATACTTTGCGGTAATGCCGCACCATGTATTGCCCGTGATGATATTCGCCCTTCGGAATTATTTTTCCCACATAGCCGGTTTTTACGGAATGAATGCCGAGACTTTGCATAAGTTTGAAAGCCGTATCCAATTGCTGTTCGTAAGTGTTTATCGCTGCGGATGTTTCGTGGTGCATAATGAGTTCCACGCCTTTTCCTTTGGCATATTTTGCCACTTCTTCCAAATCATAATCGGGGTATGAAGTAACAAAATCAAAAATGCCTTCGCGCTCATCGGTGCCTATCCAATTTTCCCAGCCGGTGTTCCAGCCTTCCACTAATACGCCGCCAATGTTGTTTTCGGCTGCAAAGTCGATGTAGCGTTTGGCATTTTCGGTGGTGGCACCGTGCTTGCCGTGCGGTTTTACACCTTGGTAGGAATTCATGTCTTGGGTGGCCGAATAATCCCAAGTGGATTTGCCCACGTGCATTTCCCACCAGATGCCCGCGTATTTCATCGGCTTAAACCACGATACATCGCCGATTTTGTTCGGCTCGTTCAGGTTTACAATAAGGTCGGACTCAATGAGGCCGCCGGCATTGTCGGATACTTGGATAGTCCGCCAAGGGGTGTGGAACGGTAATTTTCTGGCTACTTTATAATCGGTGTTTTCGGAGCCGACCAAGCAACTTTCCATGCTCAGCTCTGAAGTATCAATTTTCAGCGTCATGCCGGCATAATCGGTAAGTGCGGCTTCGTGGAAGCTGAGGTAATGCCCTTCCGAGCTTTTCATTGTTATTGGTGTATTTACGGCATTATGCGGAATGTGCGTTTGAGCCAAGTCCTTGTGCGATTGGAATTTTTTGGCATCAATTTTCGAAAATTTACTTGTGTTATACAGATGCTCGTATATGTCCCAATCGCCGGGCTGCCAAAAGCAAGTGTGGTCGCCGCGCAGTTTGAATTGAGTTTTTTCTTTCGAAATAAAAACGGAATCAAGGCCGACTTGCTCCGGAAATTCGTATCGAAAGCCCAAACCGTCATTATAAATTCTGAACCGCAGATTTAATTTACGTGCGGGATTATTCTTTTTGCTGAGTTCGGCAAATAATTCGCGGTATTCGTTCTTAACGGTTCGTTTTTCGCCCCACGGCATTTCCCAATTTTCGGAAAAATCAGAAATTTCTATATGCGTAATTTCCCAATTATCCGTAAAATTATCTTCATTTTTCAACTCAAAACCTAAGTTTGATTGTAAAATCACTAATTTATGGTCGCGCATAAGCGTGTAGTAGGGAATACCTGCTTCATTAATCTGCAAATCAAGCGTAAGCCGATTATTCGGACTTGAAATGCTTTGGATTTTGTTTTCTGTTTGGCAGCCGAAAGCTGCTGTAAGGACTGTCAATGCGAAAATTATGAAATAGTTTTTCATTTTGAGTGTTTTTGCTTTCCAACAAAGATAAATGAATCTTAATTATCGCCCAAATTTGTTGAATTTTCTGTAAACATGAAGTTTATGCTTGTTTGGACAACGATACGTTTGTAAAACAAACTTTACTTTTTTCAAATCCCGATAAGTCCTTGTGAGTTTGAACAAGATACAAATGTAAAGTATATATTACTTTTGTATGTTTACCGGTGTAAACAATAATTTACATAAAAATCTTCTTGATGCCTGACTTTTAACTCATTGAGAAGTCTGCGAGAATTTATCATAAGCAATGATGAACAACAAAAAATAAAATACGACAAACTTAATCGGATAAGATTTTTTTTTGGTTTTTAAGATATTGAAAATTTTCCGGCTAAATGCGCGAGGGTGGGGGAGTAGTATCAGAATTACTGATCCATAAATTGATTATCAGCAATTTATGAGCATATATTAGTAAACTAAAATTGTCGTTTTTTTTCTGCAATTGCCTACAAGCTAATAACCGGCTCGTTTTTTTATCTGCCGGAATGCCCCCTAAATCCCCCGCGGGGGGACTTGGCCGAAAGTCAGGTCGCAGGTTTTGGCTTGTGGCTGACGAAGATTGAAACACTTTTGAACGTCCGGAGGACTTCAAAACGTGTGGGCTGCTGGGAGCAGTAGCACGGGCACGCTTTCATCTTGCGGATTTCAGACCTTACATAATTTATTACGGTGGGGTAGGAATCTTGATTTTATCAAAAAATAAATATATTGCGACAGCTTTGTTTACGTGGGATCAGGAGTTCTGAAGTTTAAAGATATGAAAAATTTCGAGTTTTACCCGACTTTTTTGATTTAAACCGTCCGGCTGATTTAAGCAGTCGGACAAATAGAAACCCTACGGCATTATCAGGTTATAGCCCGGATTTGGGAAGAGGTACTCAGCTGCCTTGGGAAATCTATCGTATATCCATTATTGTATTCTTATGATGTCTGAAGATTTAAATTGTTTAATTATCATCTGAAAATTTTCAGGAGATATTTCAGTTATCTGTTCTATTTTTCCATTTTCACAAACTATTATAAAAGTATTACTTACGCCTAAGTCAATCCGGTCTATATTTCTTTTTTTATCTATAAAGACATCTATGTTCGCAGGAAATGAAACTTGAGGTTTGGTTGTAGTAATTAATTTAGCATTAAAACTAAGTTTGCTGATTTTTTGTTGTAAAAAATCGCTGCAGCCTCCGCATCGGATGCCGGGAATAATGAAAAAAACTTCTTGATTTGAATTTAGTTTTAAATTAAAATTTTCAGTTAAATACTGCTTAAAAATAATAGTTTCTCGCTCGTACTTACTTGAGCACGAAAAAATTAAAACATTAGAAAATATAGCGAATAAAATTAATTTTATTTTCATCTGTATTTGTTTTTTTTTGTATTAAAACTCCGGACTGTGTTACTAATATACTGCTCCTTGAGTATTCAGATTCAAAAACTATTTCTTTTATTTCATTAAAAGCTTCATCTGTAACTACTATTGACCAATTCTCGTCGCCGGGTATGTTCAATGTTCCGTCATTTTTTTTATAATTCGTTGCATGCTTGCAAATTCTATATAACCGATTTGTGTATCGGTCAAAAATTAATTGTTCGTAATTGGGATTTTCTACACGATATTTTTTTATATAATTAAAATCATGAATTTTTGAAAAATCAAATGCTTTGCGTTTGTTGTAATAATTACTTCGAATGCTTTTCTCTATGAGTGAGTCGTTCCGGTAAACATAAATGCTGTCAGAAATTTCATAAGAAAATATTTCGGCAGAATTGGTGAAAGTTCTGTATGGGTTAAATGAATTGTAAAAATTTCGGAAATAAATCTTCGGGTATTTTCCTTTATATTCGCAAACAGCAGGGGTATCTTTAAGGCAAATCTTTAATTCTAAACGTTTAGAATAATATTGTTCTAACTTTTTATTTGTGTCAATAAGGTGATACGGAAAGTGGAATACATACAGAAAAGAATCTTTAACAGTAACAGGATATTTTTGGGAGCTATACAGATAGTAATCATCAAAAAATTCTTCGGAATATGCATTCACAATATATTTTTTTATGGGTACTGCACTTGTATCAGTTAAAATCACATGATTTTCTTTGTACAAGTAATATATTGTATCAAAATTATGAATGTCATAATCAATTATTCTTTCCGGATTGTAAAGATTATTTGTATGAAAGATTAACTGGAGTGAGTCTGTCTCATATATCTGAAAACTGCCTTTTTCCACATCTAACACTGATAAGAAGTCTTTGCCATTTTGACTAAAAATTTTCTTTATACTTTTACTATAATTGTAACTACCGGCATCCAATAAAATTGTATCTACAGCAAAATCTGACTGTTTGAATTCAATATTATGTTTTGGAGATTTGCATGTGAACGATAATAAAACGATTAGAATTATTATTGTATTTTTTAGTGGTTGAATATTTAAAAAGCGTGAGGTCAAAGCCTCACGCTTATACATATTTTTATTCATATTTTACCGGTATAACAAATTCAGGATTTTTTTGAGTAAATTCTCCTTTTTTACCAAATAAATAATACTGATTCAGGCCATGCTCAATTTTCATTGCTGAGTATTTGCCGGAACGTAATTTATTTAAATACTTAGGTTTATTCGTCAGATTTGGAAATACAGACATATACTTGTTTGATAAAAAGAATGCTTTAACATCTGCCGGATTGTCAGTCAGATACGTGTCAAGTACGTTTGCGGATTTTCTCACATCATCATCGGGGGTTATGATAATATCATCAAAGCAGTTTACTGCCGGTGGTTCACATATCTCTCCGGTAAAAACTCGGTGTATTTCCCAATCATCAGGAGGGCTGTCTTTAAGCTCGTTATTTGGTTCTAAAATTTCTGATTCATTTAAAGCTAATTCATTGTCTGTGCAGGAAACTAAAAAAAAGATAGTTATAACTGCGGGAAATATTATATTTTTCATTTTGTTTTGAATTTAAAATAATGAATAAATTTGTAATTAATTAAAGGATTTGACTCTAAGCCGCCGAGAATTTCCATAAAAAATCCCCAAACGGCATTATCCGAATAAATTTATACCGAATGGTTATCATGTAAGCGAAAACGAATTTTCGCAACATGCTAATCCTTCGGCATAATCCTTAATTATTTTTTTTATATCGGTGTATTATTCTTGCCTAAAATGAAAATATATTTGGTTGTGGTATATTGATAAAGATTATAGCTCTCTCTCTCTCTCTCTCTCTCTCTCTCTCTCTCTACAAAAATGGGAGCTTCCGGGCTAATGTCTATAAGTTTCATAATATGGAAATACACTTTTGAGTATTTGGTTTCAAATTATTCGCTAAATAAAAAAACAAAAAGCAATTATGCAAGTTATTTATTAAAGTTTTTCCAAATTATGCTTTGAAAATCGCAATTGGTCATGCTTTACGGGGTGTTGGTTTTGCCGGATTTGGCTTTGCAAACGGCTTGCTTTGTTTTGTTTTTGATGTCTTTTGCTGGGAGCAGTAGCACGGGCACGCTTTTATCTTGCGGATTTCAGACCTTACATAATTTATTACGGTGGGGTAGGAATTCTGATTTTATAAAAAAATGCGACAGCTTTGTTTACGAGGAATCAGGAGTTCTGAGTATATAGATTCATTGGGAATTACAAAATATGCCGCATCCGTTAAATAATTGAAAACTTATGTTTTTTAGCCCATGTACGGTTGAAGATACAAAATGAATAACTATATTTGATGATTAAAATTAGGCACATGAGTACTACAAACTATTATTTTACATCCAAGCATTTATCCCCGGCTTCGACAGGCTCAGCCTCCGAATGCCTCCGTAGGCTGAGCCTGTCGAAGCCGATATATCAAAACCGAGTGCGACTCCGATTGCCGAGACCGTCATCACTAAATATATGCGGCACTTGGGACAGAAGAAGCAAAAGAATGTAAGCAAAGATTTTTACCATCTAAACCCAAATAAGTAATGTCCGGCAAGAATGAAATACAAAAAATAGAGAATTTCGTCATTTTCCAAACAGCCACCGGAAAAGTGAATGTGGAAGTGTATTTTCAAAACGATACGCTTTGGCTGACACAAAAAGCCATAGCGTTATTGTTTGAAAAAGGCCGAAGTACGATTACTGAACATCTGTTAAAGATTTTTAGTGACGGAGAATTGGTTGAAGAACTGGTATGTCGGAATTTCCGACACACCACGCAACATGGCGCAATAAAAGGGAAAGAGCAGCAACGGGAAGTGAAATTTTACAATCTGCGAGCAGTTACGGCTGTCGGCTACCGAGTAAATTCACACCGGGCAACGGAGTTTAGAAAATGGGCTACGGAAATCCTTCACGAATACATTATTAAAGGCTTTGCCATGGATGATGAGCGGCTGAAACAAATAAAGCATTTCGGGAAAGATTATTTTGACGAGATGCTGGAGCGTATTCGTGAAATACGATTGAGTGAGCGCCGTTTTTATCAGAAAATAACGGATATTTACGCCCTTTCGGCAGATTACGACAGGAACGATGAAAGAACCCGAGACTTTTTTGCTGCCGTACAAAATAAATTACATTGGGCTATACACGGCAAAACAGCAGCCGAGATAATCTATTCCGAGGCAGATGCCAAAAAGTTATATATGGGCCTGAAAACATGGAAACATGCCCCCAAGGGTAAAATTTTAAAATCCGATGTCAGCGTTGCGAAAAATTATCTCGAAGAACAGCATCTGAAACAATTGGAACGCTTAGTAACGGCTTATCTTGATTTGGCCGAGAACAGGGCAGAACGAGGCATAGTGATGAACATGAAAGACTGGGTAAATTATTTGGACAAATTTTTGGAATTATCCGAATATCCTATATTAAAAGACAAAGGAAAAGTAAGTGCATTGGAAGCAAAAGTAAAAGCCGAAGCAGAATATGACAAATACAGGGTCATTCAGGACAGAAATTACGAATCGGATTTTGATAAACTTATTAATAAACAATTGAAAAAGAAAGAGTAACGACAGCAAATCTCCGTGAAATATTTGACAACCCGTTTGCACGTACAGCCTTGGAAAGTACATTTGGGAATTAGCGAAAAATCAACAACTACCCGGCAACTCTCTTTTTGTATTTCGGAAATTAGAAATAATTTAGCCGGCGCATAAAAAGATAAGCCATGAGTTCAGTTTTAGTTTTTAGCGTAATAGCCGGATATTTCCTTTTGCTGATTTTTATATCTTACCTTACGGGCAGAAAAAGCAATACGGCCAGTTTTTTTACGGCTAATCGTAAATCGCCTTGGTATTTGGTGGCTTTCGGTATGATAGGCGCTACTCTGTCGGGCGTTACTTTTATATCGGTGCCGGGCGAGGTGGGTAACAGTTATTTTTATTACTTCCAATTTGTGCTTGGGTATTTGCCGGGCTATATGGTAATTGCTTTGGTTTTGCTTCCTATTTATTATAAATTGAATTTAGTTTCCATTTATACCTATTTGGATAATCGTTTCGGCGGGCGGGCTTATATAACCGGTTCGGCATTTTTTCTGTTATCCAGAGTTTTAGGTGCTTCGTTTCGATTGTTTTTAGTGGCCGGGGTGCTTCAAATCGGCTTTTTTGATGCCTTTGATATTCCTTTTTATGTAACCGTGCCCGTAACCATTGCGCTAATTTGGGTTTATACCTACAGAGCCGGCATAAAAACCATAGTGTTTACCGATACGCTTCAAACCTTATTTATGGTTTCGGCCGTTATTATTACTATTATTATTGTGGGAAAGGAGTTAAATATTCAAGCTTCCGAAATTATTGAAACCGTCAGGCAAAGCGAACATTCAAAAGTATTTGATTGGCGCTGGCGTTCCGAAACCAATTTCTTTAAACAATTTTTTGCCGGGGCTTTTATAGCCATTGTTATGACCGGGCTTGACCAAGATATGATGCAAAAAAATCTTACCTGTAAGACTTTGCGTGATTCGCAAAAAAATATGTTTTGGTTTACGCTTACCCTGATACCGGTTAATCTTTTGTTTTTGTCTTTAGGAGCTTTATTATATGTATATGCTGCTCAAAGCGGAATAGCTTTGCCCGAATCTTCCGATGAACTCTATCCGATATTGGCTTTGAACCACTTTTCGGTTTTTGCCGGCATTGCATTTCTTTTGGGAATTACGGCCGCAGCTTTTTCCAGTGCCGATTCTGCTTTAACATCCTTGACAACAGCCTTTTCCGTTGATTTTTTGAAGTTAGACATTAACAGCGAAGGCGAGGAGGTCAAGCGAAAGAAACGTTATGTACATTTGGGATTTTCCGTTTTATTGTTTGCTGTAATAATGATTTTCAACAGCCTCAGCGATGAGAGCGTTGTGAATTCTGTTTTCCGCGTAGCTTCCTATACCTACGGGTCTTTGTTGGGTTTGTTTGCTTTTGGTATTTTTACCAAACTGAAAGCGAAAGATAATGCCATTCCATACATAGCAGTTATTTCGCCCGTATTGGCTTATCTGTTGAATCTGCATTCGGAGGCTTTGCTGTGGGGCTATAAGTTTGGTTTTGAGCTGCTTATTGTAAACGGCGCCATTACATTTATTGGCTTATTATTGTTTAGTACAAGAAAAGGAAAACTTTTGCGGGTATAGTTTATTCTTCTCTCGATTTTTCCGGCACGGCATAAGCCATCATAACGCGGTGGCGCAAACTGCGAGAATATAAGCCGCGGCTGCTGATGTGTTTCACAATCTCATCGTGGCTTTTGTTTTGTTCTTTCAGCTTTTGAACGCGTTTTTTGAATTTCAGAAAATACAGACGTCCCACAACGGCATCAACGGTGAGTGCAATAAGAATAAGCGCACCGATTCCGCCCGACATGCCCCAAGGACCGCCCAAGTCCTCAAGCACATCGGCTATGGCTGCTCCGCCGGATGCTTTACTGAATAATTTGAAACTTTGCATGATGAGCCACGGTATAAGCAATGCCGAAATTTTCCTGATTAAAAAGTCCATGTTTCTGTTTTTGTATCTGAACTTTAAAGATACAATAATTTCGCTTTATGAAGGCTGAAATTCAACTTGATTTTTAGCATATTTCTTTGTAACTTGATGTAAACTAAAAAATACAGCCATGAACGATTTTAGATGTCCGAACTGCCGGGGAATTTTGACTCTTGATAATCGAATTGTCTTTCTTGCGGAAGATAAGCAGAAACAAAAAGGGCTTATTTTTTTAAGCCCCGAGTTGGGAAATTATACCGTAAGTAAGCAAGACTTATTAAATATCGAACCGGGCGATCGAATTGGTGTTTTTTGTCCCCTGTGCCACACGGATTTGCTTGCCGTTCCCGAGAAAAATTTGGCACGCATTGAAATGATTGAAGACGATGAGTTGTACTCGGTATTATTTTCGGTAAAATGCGGCGAAAAATCCACTTATATGCTCAAAGGTATGAAGCTTAAAGAACATTTCGGCAAGCACAGCAATCCGAATATTGATTTTGATAACCTTTTTGCTTTTGGAGGAGGTATGATGTAAAAAAAAGAGGCAAAGCCCAATGGAAATGCAGTTATGACAGCTGACTGCGGAGACTTTGCAAAGCATTGCCTTGCGAAACAAGACTATTGCAGACAGCCGTCATAAGTACACTTAAAACTTATTTTTTGGGCAATAGCCAAGGGTCGCAATCAAACACATCCGTTTCATCATCTGAATTTAAATTTCCGTAGATTACAACAAAATACATATCACCATTATCTGTTAATGAAGGTTCGCCGATTCCGATTATTGTTCCGTAATCACCCGTAATTTCCCGCGGCTCTATGACAATTTCAGGGGTTCCCCAACTGTTCCAATCATCAGGGGTTTGCTGCTTAGTTCTGTATATTGACCTTACTCCGTTTTCGTTATCTTTACAGAAATACAGCCACCAATTTGTACCGTCGTTCCACAAATGCGGTTGAATATCGTAAGGTGCATGGTCGTTTATGATGTTAGTAACTTTTACCGGATTTGTCCATGTATTCCCTTCGTCATAGCTAAACGAATAATATACAAACCGTTCTCTGTCGAAAAAAAGAAGTAATGAATTATCTTCAAGCCTTTCTATATGAGGATTATCCTCGGCTCCGGAGCTGCTTACAATGGGAACGGCATCGAATATGTCCGGATTTACCGAAGTATTCTTCATAAACATGATTTCCATATTTTCATCATTATCGGGATTTTGTGTGAAGACAAAAACATCAAAGCTGTCTTTGTTTTTTAGCACGCCACAGGCTGCTCCTTCGTTGCTGACCGATTTTTTTATATTTGATGGATTCCATGTCAGAAAGAGGTCTGAGTCGCTGCTTCGTTGGGAGATGATAACATCCGATTGAAAAAAGTTTTCACAACCCCACGGGTTTGTTACCATATCCACATCAAGCAAAGGCGGCCTGTAATACGGCGTATAATCAAAACATTCCGGGTCTTTGACAAATGCGTCAAGCAACGAAAATACGTCCAGCGGCATGTAGGTAGAGTAAAGATTAAGCCCGTCGCGGGTTACATAAAGTCCGTCTTCCCAACCTCCGACATGGAGAGGCAATATAACCGGCTCGTCATAGCTATTGTCATAGACTGTAAAAGTCGCATTTGCTTTTATTTTATCCCAATCTGTTTTAGTCAGATTTTCTTTTTCGCAAGATGACATAAATACCAAACTTAGTAAGCTGATTACTATAAAAATATTTTTTGCCATAATTTTTCTGGTTTATTTTTTTTAACGGAAATGGAGTTAAAATGTTTTGTTTTTATATTTGGGTTTCATATTATTATTTTCGTTTTTTTTTTAATAATTAGTTGCAATGCCCTTTAAATTAATACTTTTCGTCCGTTTGATTTTAGCCTTTGTTACCAACCGGGCGTCCTGTTGCTTGTCATTAGTTCTTTATTAATTTTTCAAAATAAGTGCTCTGACCCTGCTTTATATAAATAAAATATATCCCTTTTGTCATACTTGTAATGTCAATATTATACGGATTATTTTCAATTCTTATTATTCTATCAATTGAATTATAAATCTCAATTTTAACTTTTTCAGTTGATGGTAAAACAATATTTATCTCATTATTAGCCGGATTAGGATAGAGCAAAACATCATAAGAATCATAAGAATTTAAACCTGTATTAATTTCTATTTGGTCAGCTCCGGCATCAAGTCTTGTAAATTCTCTAATATCGTTTTCAAAATCATGAGAAGGATATTCTGTAAGTCCGGTTGCAAATGAAAACGCAGAACTTAGATTTGTAATATGATAGTCATGGTTCAAAAAATCAATAAAGCCAATATCATCGTTTGATAATACATTTTTTGTAGAATCATAAGAACTTTCTGCCCATATGTAGATTGTACTACCATCTTTACGGATTAGTATATTTCCATAAATTTCATTAGTCATTATCAATCCGGCCCCAATGGATATATTCATAAAATTATTAGTTATAAGGGTATTAAAGCGAATAATGGCTGAATCGACATAAGAATCTCCTCCGTCCACAACCGTAACCCCCCTTTGACAATTGTACACAATGTTGTTTTCAATCAATAGAGAATTTCCTACATTGGGATGATCAGAGAAATAACTAATACCATTTTTTGTAGCATCTGACAATATATTATTACGAACAACTCCATTTGAACGAACGCTCACACAGTTCCCATTATTATTATAAATATTACGGATATAGTTTCCGGAAATCAAAAAATCATTACCGCAAAAATAAATACCATGATGTGGCGCTCCTTGCGATGCACTCACTGTATCAAGACCTATCCAATTAAATTGGTTATTAAGTATTTGTGAGTTAATATGTTGTTCTGCTGATAAAATACCATTGCCGTATATTGAATCAAAAGTGCAATTTTTTATAATTATACCGTCTGAAATTCCTGATGAATGTAACCAAATGCCATTTCCTTGAATATTATAAAAAGTGCAACTGTCAATTGTAATATTATTTGCATTCGCAATTCTTAATCCGTCGCTCAAAATGGTATTTCTAAATGTACAGTTTTTAATGGTGGCATTATTCCATGACGATCCAACTAAATCTAATGTTGTTGTAAAAACACTATCTTGAATAACAATTTGTGACTTTATCCTATTTGAAAACAAAAGTAAAATCAAGAAAATTAAAATGTATTTTCTTCGAACCATTTTCTTGTAGAGATTTATTGGTTTCACGTTTTTTATTTTAGCCTTGTTCGTAACGGTTGGCGGTATGGTGTCGTGCGGGATTACGAAGCGATTTCCTATCAGTTTACACCGACTTTTTTTACGAGCCACAAACCCTCGAAAACCGCTGAAACCCGCATGCACCATACCATGTGTTATGTGCTAAATCCTATACTTGCCAACTCTACAAAAATTAAACCAAATTACTTTTTCAATAAGATTGTTTTGGCTAAGTTAATACCAAAATAATAACCATTTAATGAAGTTATTGAAACTTCATTATCACCATTATCCATTAGATTTAAATCTCTATTTTGAGCATATCCTCCTATTAATTGTACTATGGTATTTGCTTCCGTTCGAAGTGTCAGCTCAACTTGATATTTATCTTGGTATTGGCTAATTTGCTCGAAACTGACAGAAGGAATCTCAAAACCAATTGCTTGAGAAGGAGTGTATAATTCATCAAATCCTTCATGTAAATATCTGAAAGTAATATCGAAGTGATTTCCTAAGTTTTTCCTTATTGCAGCTGAAGTATTCCATTCACCTCCATCTAATAAGGTATGTGCCATGATATCTATTCCTCCCGGTGCACTCCATTCTATAGCGCTCGCCGGCATACCCACCATTAAATTTAAATATTTATTTGGCTTCCATTTTAACATAAAGGCAGGTTTGATGCCGAAGTATGTGTCATTTTCATTATTCCACCCGATTCCCATTAAGCTGCCACCAATAAAGGAAAATTCATTATTCAAATTATATTGTGCAGTAATAAATTGAGCCATCCAATTTCCCTCATTTTCAATAAAATAATTATCTGCTCCCTTAAATCTAAATTCAATTATATGTGAGAAATCCCAATTACTATTCGGATGGTAAGTTAATAATGATTGTCCAAACAAATTGTTAACATTTAATTTTTGATTCTCGGATTCTCCAATAAATTGATAGCGATCAAAATAAATCGGGATACTGTATGACCATTTATCACTTTTGTGAATCGGGATGAAGAGTTTAGTTCTGATGTCAGCAGCCCCATCTTCATGAATAATGGTTTCGGCGCTTGTCATTTGTTCATACATTTTCATGTCACGCCTCATAAAGAAATAACTAAAATCACTGTTGTAAGTTGGGAAAAGGCGTGTTTGAACTGTATTAGGACGTTCAATATCCTGAGCAAATGTAACTTCGACAGACCACAAAGATACTAATAAAACAGCGTAAAAATAAACACTACGGATTTGGAAATTTAATTGATTCGTTTTCATCTCTATTTTGTTAAATTAAACATTTTGAATTAATGCGACAAAATTAGATGATACTTCTACCTTGAATTTATTCAATATGGATTATGATTTATTCGATAAGGATTCTTTGTGTAGGCTACTCGGTCTTATTCCAAATTTCTTATAGAAGGCATTAGAAAAAGACCCTAAGCTGTCATATCCGACTAACCATGCTGCCTCTTGAACAGTATGGTTCTTTTCTTGAATAGCTTTAAAGGCTAATTGCAATTTTTCGTTTTTAATGTATTGATAAACAGGTAGCCCAAAAAGTTCTTTAAATCCATTTTTAAGTTTAAATGTATTTAGACCGGAAAGTTTAGCTAATTCATTTAACGAGGGCGGGGATTCGATTTTAGAATGTATGAGTTCTTTCGTAAAATGGAGTTTATCGATATCCGCCGCTTTAAATTTTTGTTGTGTAACCTTATGATTATCTATTTCATGCAAATAATTGGCTAACAATTCATACGCTTGGCTTTCGAGAAATAGAGTGTGAGATGTTCCGCTAAATTCATAACTCATAATTTTACGGATTGCGAAATACATATCCGGATTCAAAGAGACAGAATTTCCTCCGACAAAGGGTGCCCTGGGATTTAATATGTTCTCAAGCGTTTGCTCTTCTCCAACAAGTTGTTTAAGTTTATTGGGTTCAATAAACAGGCTCAACTTATTTATAGGTTTTTCGGAGGCTATTTCGTGCTGAATAGTAGTATTGCTACCTGGCGAATAATAGAATGATGAAGCTATTCCCGCTTGTTTTAGATATTTTTTTTCCTTCTTATCTATTGACACATTTATGGATATACTACCTGAAGCATAAAAGACAAAACCTATCATTTCTTTTGCAAGGCTGACTTCTTTCACTATATTCTTATCAAGTTTGAAATTCTCCGTAAGAATGAGAAAATCTTTTGTCTTATATGTAATGTTCTTCATTTGAAGCCTTTGTTTTGCACGTAACGGTTACGTATATGAAAAGTAGGCGACTTCGAAGCACCAAACTTTCGGTTAAGCACAAAGTTTGATGCGAGCCAAAAGCCTTGATTTTACTACTAATTCGCCTGTTTTTTATATACATTGTGTATGCCTCGAATGGCTAAGGTACATAGAATTTTGCGAAAGCGAAATTATTTGTGTCTGAAATTATCTATAGGGTGTAAATCCCGAATGCGTCCCGATGACGATCGGGAAAGCATTAGCAAGTCGCAAGGGCGTTTGCCGTGAGGCATGGTCTGAAATTCCTTGCGGATGAGCAAGGACCAAGACTGCAAATTCCTGTACCGACAAACAGAACCTGCGAAGCAACTCACGAACACCTTTAAAATTATTGTAAAAAATGTGAGTAAACCGCATGCGAGGCTCAGGATTGAGGATAAGTATCCACATCAATACGAAGTCCAAAGGAGTATTATCAATTTTGAGTAGATGCGGCGGGGATAGGAGGAAAGATAACAGCCTTACTATATTAGCCCCGAAAGTTTTCGGGGCAGGTTGAGGGAGGTCTCGAATTAGGTTCGGTATTCCTATAAATCGAGAGCCGGAGCGCAGCGGAGACCACAACCGGAGGGCGTAACTCAGCAGAAGTTTACCCCGTAACGAAGTGTACCGGGGGCATAGTAGTTATCGGATACGAGCCAAACGAACGAAAACGATAAGTTTGGAGGTCTCACAAGATGATGAAGGACTGAACATTTAATGCTCAATGTGCGATACAGCGTGAAAACGCCAGGGTCGTACGGATTAATTTTTGAGCAGTGAAAGAAATTTCACTTTATTTTAATGAACCGCCGGATACGAGACCCGTACGTCCGGTGATGTGAGAGCCTTACCCTGCCCAAAGTGGGCAGGGCGGGCTACTCGATTGGGCCTTCGTGCTTTATTAATCAAATTCTGTCAACCAAAATATAAATTCATCCCATGCTTGCTTTCTCGCACCATTAGTATAGTTTATCAGACCTATTGTTTCTAATGACTCTGCAAACTGGTCGATAAATTCTTGTGACAAGCCTTCATCTTCAAGCATTTCATTAAATATTTCTGTTACTTCCGGCGACCAATCCACTAATTGGAAATTAAATGCCGCTTTGATTCTTTCTTCTTTTTTCATTTCGGTAAAGAATACTTCGAAAAATTTCCGCTGTATTTCCTGAGAACTGTTTAAAGTGGTATTTCCCGAATACATACCTAACTCTTGAATAACAATATTCTTCTCACCGGAAACATCCAGCATTCTCTGAATGTCCGATTTAATTTCACTTTCAGTTTGAGCAACATAATAAAGCGGAGGTGTAAACTGAGATTTTGCACCATAAAAATTGAAGCAAGCAACATCGCATTCAGCAAGAATATCATAGATTCCCGGTTTATCTTCATCCAAACTACCTTCAGAAAAAGTAACCGTAACCGCCATATTTTCATTTATTTGGCGGATATGTTCTTTTATTTCTTGTAAAAATATCAGTATTTGATTATCAAGGCCGGGTACTTCTCCAAACGAATTTTCTGCTTCATTACTAATCGAGATAAGAAAACCATCATACTCCGCCAACAATGGTATAACCCAATCCATTAAGTTTTTAAATCTTTGAATAAATATCGGATCATCAAAATCTTTGTCTTTTAAATCATCAGGGACTACGGGTTCTCCACTGTCATAAGCTGAAATCAGAAGAAATATTTGAAGTCCTTCTGCTTTCATTTCCGTCAATTTTTGCTCAAAGTTGACTTTGTCATAGGTATTTGGAGACGGTTCTAATTCCGGCCAGTCAATTTGCAGTCGCCCCACCGACATGCCTGCATTTATCGCTTCATCCCATCTTGCAGCCATGGAATCAGTTGTTGCAGGAGGGTTTGAAGGATTAAATCCTTGAATTGTACCAATTTTGTTATCGCTGTTTAAAAGGGGTAGCTTTCCTGCAATGCTGTCGATTTGGAGATTTGTATCTTTCTCACACGCCCCGATAAACAATAAAAAAACTATTAGTATAAAACTAAATTTCATTTTTTCCATATCATTGTCCGTTAGTTAATGTTTCTGTCTTAGCATGAAGCACAACGTTTAGGAACAGTTATTCCTTTGTTGCCAACATAATCCAATATCCTTTTTGATAATCGGCTCCTGTATAACACAAATATTGTTCTCCCGTGCTTTCATCAATTGTTATCTGAGCTGCAATGATTTCATCTTTCTCATAAGGGGCTCCGGCTTGTTTCAAAATTGGCTCGCTGTCAGTATTCCATGGCCCAAACGGATGATTTGCCGTAGCGTAAAAAATGGCTTCCTTGTTTTCATAATCGCCGGTGCTTACTGCAATAAAACTTCCGTCGGGAGTTTTTGTTACTTGGCCTTCCATTCCTATTGGGGTATCAACCAATTGAAAATCTGTCCAGCTATGTCCTTCATCTGTTGATTTGGCTCCAATCATCCATACTTCCGTTACTTCGTTAGGATGAGCATTCCACCCGATAAAAACGATATATAATTCACCTTCATGTTCCACTATACTTGGCGATGTGATACAATAAACATCTTTTCCGGCAATTGTTCCTTTGGGTATTACGGGTTGTGGATGCTGATAGTATTCTCCTGTTAAAGCGTCTGCTTCTGCCAGAAAAATCTGAGACTCGTAGGTCTCTTCGCTTTCATAACCAATGTAGTAGATTTGGTGTTTACCTGTTGATGATTTCCTGTAAAATGCCGTCTCTTTGCATACATCCGTTCCGGCAGAATTGGGTTCATAAAGCAGTGGTTTTACTTTTTCCCAATTAGTCCGTGAATTTCCGGTTGCGAGTTTAACAGAAACGATTTCATTAACATCTCCCGTATAAATCATTTTAAGCGATGAGTTCTCATCAAAAAACACATGAGCATCACTTGCTACTTCATAGTCGTACGGTACATTTAACACAGTATCACGAAAGACAGGATTATTTTCAAATCTAATCCAACCATTAGATAGATTGTCCGGATCAGGTCCATTTTCTTTCTCACAGGATGAGAAAACGATTAAGGTGAAAAATAAATATTTGATTATTTGTTTCATGCACTTTCGGGTTTTTGCTTACCGTTACTTATTTAGTGTCAAACAGAAAACGCCAATTTCTGAATTGTTTTTAAATTTTAAAAACTTTGAAATTGACGTTTTCCGGTAATTACTATTTAACCGTTTCTTCGGTTCTTTTAAATGTTACTTTTAAATTTGCTATGGAAAGCGGATTGTAAGGTGTAAGACTTTGGATGCTTTCAGTCAGCTCGCTATAATCATCGGAAGGAGCCGTTCCCGAACCTACAAAACCATGTTGATTAAAAAATCCGGGTGCTTCGGTATTCTCCAGATAAGTGGCCAGAGCAATATCATCAATTTCAGTTCCGTGTTCTTCAAAAAACCAAGTTTCTATCAAGTTTGTATATACATTATGAATTGAATAATCACCCAAAAGGACTTCTCGGCTGCTTTCATCCAACAAATAGGGCGGGAGGCCTACTTCGGCAGTTCCCAGTCTGCTTTTGTCGTTTCCGGCTGCGACAAAGGCCCAGTCAAAACCGGCTTCGCTTTCAAAGAATACTGCGTTGGGGTGCGCCGAGTTTCCGTAAACATCTACAACATCGCCGTTTTTGCCGACAAACATTTTCATGGATGAAATGGCAAATACCATGGCTTCGGGAGTCAGTAAGTCGGAAATAGATACAATCATGGATTTTTCGTAACCGTATTCTCCCGCTTCGGAATAATCAATGCGGAACATAGCTTTTGACCAACCTTCATCATCGTCGTTGCGGTTAATGTTTTCCGGTTTCAAAATGGCAATACCTTGCACGGGATTGTTATTCCAGAAAACCTGCATGGCATAGCCGCCGTCTTCATCAGCTTCCGATTCCGCATCGGTTACCGTAAGTTCATACTGCCAAGTTTGGCCGTCGAATTCACTGTTTTCGATAATTACCACATTTTTTGTGCGGCCGTCTTCATCGCTCACATAGGAGAAACTCATGGCTTGTCCCAAATTGTGTTGGCGAATGCTTTGTATGATTTCCTGAACCAATTCTGCCGCTTCTTCGCCCACTCCGATAAAGAGTCTGAGATGCGCATAAATCGCATCACCGCGGAGTTCGGTTACTTTGGCTGATTTCTGTTGGGTTTTTGATGTTAAAGATGAAGGAACATCTACTTTAAAGGTTTCCGGTAATGTATCCTGAACCAATTCGTCTTCTTTTTTATCGCAGCTTGTCAAAAGAAAAGCTGTTAATAAAAAACTTGCAAAAACTAAACGTAAGTATTTCATAATTTAAAAATTTAAGGGTTTAAAAAAATAATTTGCTCTTTGCCTTTAATACACGACCGATTCATTTTACCCTGACAAAAATTTTTATTTTTTTAAATTTACATAGGTTTAATTCTACTTTGCGAATTTAAAAAGGCTCTGAAAGAGCGTAATATATCAACATAGGGCAACGCCCTATGTAATGTAATCATCCGGGTCTGAAGCTTGTCTTACATCTTAATACTTACATCTTAATACTTACATCTCAATACTTATATCTCAATACTTTAATTATATTTGCAATACGGATACAGAATTTTTGCAATGAAAATGACCGGTAAAGGCATAAAAGAAAAGGCTGAGTTTGAAAAGCTTTTTAAAGCGTATTTCAAAGCTTTGGTAAACTTTGCCAATAAATTTCTTAATGATCCGGATGCTTCCAAAGAAATTGTACATGATGTATTTGTGAATCTTTGGGAAAAAAGACACCGCATTGATCCCGAAAAATCCATAAAATCCTATTTATATACATCGGTCAATAATCGCAGTTTAAATTATATACGAGATCACAAAAAGTTTGTGAATAATGATATGCTTTTGTTGAACGAACATACGGTAGAGCAAAATGATCAATTTGCCGAAGCCGAAATTCAACGCATTATAAATTACAGCTTGGAAAGCCTGCCGCCTAAAACACGAAAAGTATTTGAAATGAGCCGAAACGAAGGCCTTAAATACCGTGAAATAGCCGAAGGTTTAAATATTTCGGAGAAAACCGTGGAAACACACATGTCAAAAGCATTAAAAGTGCTTAGGAAAAATTTAAAAGCGTATCTGACGGTCTTTTTGTTAATACTTTTTAATTGGTAACATAAGTTTTGTTTAAAAAAAACAAGGGTAAATCGAATTTGATGTGTAATAAATATAGACAATCAATAGTGTTCTAAACAGATTTAGAGACAATGCCTGTTCCGATTTATCGGAAGGGTCAGGGGGATTGACTTGTTTTTAATAATTAATAATCAAATGTTTACAGAAGTCTTTAGAACAGTCTTGACGGAAGCGTATAAACTTAAAATTAAGAACAAAAACACTTGTATTTGAAGAAATATTTACGATAATTAAAATGCCAAAAGAAGAAAACTATACGAACCTTATCATCAAGCATTTGACTGATGAACTGAGCCCTTCCGAAACCGATGAGCTGGAACGGTGGTTGCAGGCTTCGGACAAGAACCTGGCGCTGTCGGATGATTATCGTAAGTTGTGGCAAAAGGCCGAAAATCAAATGCCCGTCGAAATACAAAGTATTGATACGGATGCGGAGTGGAGAGCGTTTGAACGCAAAGTGCTTAAACCCGGCAAGCGTAAATCCGATGCCGGAAAGAAAATCCTAAGAACGGCTTTGACTGCTGCCGCAAGTATCCTAATTGTTTGGGCTTTGATATTTTTCTTCAAAGATACAAAGGTAACGGTATTGGCCGAATCGGAAGTAAAAGAAGCTGCATTGCCCGATAATTCTAAAGTCATGGTGAATGTAGGGTCAAAAATTGAGTATCCCGAAAATTTCATAAAGAACCGAACGGTAGAGCTTTCGGGAGAAGCCTATTTCATTGCGGAATACGATGTCGATAATCCTTTCACGGTCAGAACTCCGGATTATGATGTAGTGGTTACGGGAACCGAATTTTTTGTAAGTACCGTCGGAGCGTTTGAAGTGATTGTAAATGAGGGAAGTGTCAAGATTCAATCCCGAAAACAGGCGGCCGATACATTGATTTTGAAATCCAATGAAAGAGCAATGCCCAATAAGGAGCAAGCATTGACAAAAGCCCCCAATGAAAGTCAAAATTTCTTGGCTTGGAAAACCGGAAAACTGGTTTTTGATAATGACCAACTTTCGGAGATAGTTGCTGTTTTAGAGCGCACGTATAATGTAAGAATAGAAATCTCAAAACCCGAAAAAGGCCAATTGTACATGACTGTTTCTATTGATAATCAGAGTATTGAGTCAGTAATGACGGTAATTGAGGCTACCTTGGATGTGAGCATTACCAAAACGGATGATAAATATATTATTTTTTAGTATATGATAAGAACAATAAGCGCAATCTGTTTTATGGCTTCTGTGTTCTTTGCGCTTCACCCGGTTTATTCGCAAAGCAATTTGCAGGAAACAATTACAGTGGTTGCTAAAGACAAAAGCTTGAAAGAGGTTTTGGATGAGATTTCAAAAAAAGGAAATGTAAATTTTTCCTACAATCCTCGTGAAATTGACAACCGTAAAAAACTTTCTTTGGTAGCTCGTAATCGGACTGTGGAAAGTATTGTTGCTGTTTTGGCTAATGATTTGAGTTTGACTTACACGGTGCTTGAGAAACAAATAATCTTAAAGAAAAAAGCTCAGCCTACAGAAAAACCGCCCGAGAAAAAGGGGGAGCCCGCAGAAAGAAAAGTTACTTTGAGCGGCTACCTTAAAGATGCCGAAAACGGCGAGCTGCTCATCGGAGCAATTGTGCTTTTACGGAATGCCTCCTATACGAGAGCAACATCAACGAATGCCTATGGATTTTACTCCATAAGTGTGCCGCCCGGACAATACCAACTCAGGTATTCTTTGTTGGGTTATGAAAAATTCAGCGAAACACTTTTCTTAAATAAAGACATACAGAAATCCGCAGCTTTAAAGATGAATTTCAGAGAGTTGGAGATTGTTCTTGTAAGCGATGACAATCTGAATCCGCTCGGGAAAAACCATCCTCTGAGAGGCCAAAAATTAAGTAATGCTCAGATGCAAATAACCCCTACGGCAGGCGGTGCCGGAGATGCCGTAAAGAGTTTGCAATCGGTTCCCGGTATCAGTTTCAACGGGGAAGCTTCGGTACAGTTTAACGTGCGCGGAGGCGGCAAAGGCCAAAATGCCGTTTTCATTGATGAAGCTCCGGTTTATAATCCGTCGCATTTGCTTGGCTTTTATTCGGCCATAGCTCCGGATGCCGTGAATTCGCTTCGGGTGTATAAAAACGATTATCCGGTGCGTTACGGCGGTAGTTTATCATCAATTATTGATATACGAACCAAGGACGGCGACATGAAAAAATTTGGGTTTAGCGGTAATCTGAGTCCTTTACTTAGTTCGCTGAGTCTTGACGGCCCGATTATGAAAGAAAAATCAGCTTTTTTTACAAGTATTCGAAGCTCTCATATTAATTATTTGTACAAAGCGAATGTTCCGAATTTGAATATTGAGTTTTATGATTTTCACCTCAAATACAATCATAAATTCAGTCGTGAGAATAGATTTTATACGGCTTTGTATTCCGGTGCCGATGAGCTGATATATGGTAATTCGGCTATGAGCTGGAAAAATAATACCCTTACGTTTCGTTGGAATCACTTATTTTCGGATAAATTATTTCTAAACACCACACTGTATGGAGGTTCCTACAAATATTTTTTATTTTTTTCCTATTCGGATAATGTTTATTGGACCTCGGATATAAATCGGTTTTCTTTGAAATATGATTTTTCATTTTATCCGACTGAAGAACATACCGTTTACTTTGGCTTTGAAGGTTCTGTCAGGTCATTTAATCCGGGCAATTTGAATTATGAAAACCTGTTCTTAAATACGGTTCAAGCGTCTAATGTAATGGATAATACAAGTTATTTTGGAGGAATATATAAAATTGGCAATAGATTGTCTTTAAAATATGGTTTACGATTGATGAATTGGAATAATTTAGGGCCTGCAGTGGTTTACAGCTTTGATGAGAATAATGCGGTAAACGACACAAGCCGCTATATCGGCATGTATAATTCATTTGTAAAACTGCCGCCTCGTTTGTCGGCTTTGTATGCTTTTTCCGATAAATTTTCCGTTTCATTGGCTTATAGCCGAAATATTCAATTTTTGCATTTAATTTCAAATTCGATAAGCCCTTTTACAAGCCCGGATGTATGGCTGCCGGCAAGTACCAACATAAAACCGCAGTCGTCAAACCAGACAGTTTTTAGTACTTTAGTGAGTTTTACGGAGTTGCAATTTCTTTCTGAACTGTATTATAAAAGCATGAACAACGGCATTGATTATTCAAACCGGCCGGCTGTTTTTCTTAATCCCTTAGTGGAAGGAGATTTATTGTTTGGAAAAACAAAGGCCTACGGAGCTGAATTTTCTTTAAAGAAACCCAAAGGACGTTTTCGGTTTACAGTTAATTACAGCTATTCGCGAGCATTTAAAGTTACACCCGAAATTAACGGCGGACAAGCCTATCCGGCCGTTTGGGATAAACCGCATAATTTTTATTCTGACTTTACTTTTGAGCTCAATGAAAGAACTGCATTGAATTTGAATTTTCAGTATGCTTCCGGAAATCGTTTTAGTTCACCAACGGCGGTTTATTATTACCAAAACCGGATGGTGCCTGTGTATGAAGAAAAAAATAATGACCGTTTGCCGGATTATCACCGAATGGATTTTGCAATCAAACGCCGTTTGAATCGCAGCGGAGAAAAATCTTTTCAGCATTATGTGAAATTTACGGTTTACAATCTATATGCTCGCAATAATGTAATAGCCGTCAATTTTAATAAAACGGAAGATTCCGACGGTAATTATGTAATACCGTCTGACTTTATGAGAGAAAACGAGCTTATTCCGGTGTCAATTTCATTGTTTGGCATGGTGCCTTCCGTAGTTTATGAATTCAAATTTCGATAGCCGTGAAAAAACTCCAAATATTTGCAGCCGCTTTAATAATGATTGCTCTGACAGCCTGTGAAGAACCTGTGGAATGGCAGTTGCAAGCTTCCGGCAATCGGTATTTGATTGTTGAGTCCGTTATTACTAATGAAAATAAACAGCAGGAAGTTTTGCTGCATTTCTCGGCAGAGGCACTTAATGAAAAGCCGGAGCCGGTTTCGGGCGCTGTGGTAAAAGTGTCTGACGGAACGCAGGTTTTTACTTTTTCTGAAAGTCCGGATGCGACCGGGCGTTATGTTTCCGACGAAAGTTTTATCGCCGTGGTAAACCGTATCTATTATTTGCAGATAGAATACTCCGGAGCGACTTATTCGGCTCGGAGTTCTATGGTGCCTGTTGCAGATTTTCAACCGGTTTCTTATATTAAGAAAACAGAAGATACTTGCAGGATAGACAATATTCCGCCCGCATTTTCTCCCGTCGAAAATGCCATGCATGAAATTCTGATTGATTGGTCGCATCTTCCGGACTATGCTGATTCTTCGGCAGATAAAACTAAAATCCTAACGTATTATTATACCTTGTCATCCTTGGATGTGTCGGAGTTTTTTGCACCCCAAGCAGCTGAAATTCAATTCCCTGCGGGCGCTTTAATTCGGCATCGGAAATATTCCCTTACACCCGAACATGCAACTTTTATTCGCTCCATGCTTATAGAAACTCAATGGCGCGGAGGTTTTTTTGATTCCGAACACGGAAATATTGAGTCAAACCTCTCGGAAGGCGCTCTGGGCTTTTTCGGAGCTTGCTCGGTTATTGAAAAAGAAACGGAAGCAAGGTAAGTCTTAATTCGACAAACTTTAAAAGTACAGCAGACCGGCGATTTTCGAATTCCCCCTTGGCGAAGGGGGTTAGGGGGATTGATTGATAAAAAAATATAATAAAATTCATATTTTGCAGCTTACATTTTGATATTTCTAATTATTGCAGCTTTTGTAACATCTGCATATCAATAAGTTACTTGTATTAGTAAAGTGCCTAATTCAATGGATTTATAGTGTTTTATACATTCGTTTACGGTGGGGTAAGAATTTGTATTTTGAAAAATTTGAAAAGTGCGATAGTTTTATTTACATGATGTCGGGAATTGTGTAGTTTCAAAAATCATAATAAATCATAAACATCATAAGAATCAGTGTACTCTCAGCATCAAATAGGACACTGATTTATTAAGATTATTATGATAACTGAAGTTTCGCAGCAGTCAAATTGCTAAAAATAAGCGGCTTGCCTTACGGCAATAAACAAGCCCGCGCTTCCGCACGGGGCTATATAAAGTGCGCCGCTACGCGGCTTTTGTCAGCACAGATAAAAAACTATTATGCACTTTTGTTTTACGGTTTTGCAAAAAAAACTGCATGTATTCTGTCTTGCAGCTCGCCGGCAAAATTGTCTTATATCTTATATCTAAATACTTATATCTAAAAACACGG